>CAXTOP010000013.1:0-93205 GCA_964245965.1 uncultured Chthoniobacterales bacterium | reverse complement strand
TGAGCGCAGTGAGTCCGCGAACGAGAGTCGAAGGACCTTCTGCCGCCGGAGGCAAGTGGGTCTCCAGCAGGGCAAGCTTCAGACTGGAAGGACCTCTGGCTGCCGCCGGCCGGAAGGTCCTTCGACTGCGTTCGCAGACTCACTGCGCTCAGGATGACAAACAAGGAGCCGCGAAGGCATTATCTGTACGCGCTCTCAGGATGACAAACCAAGGAACAAAGACTTCATTATCTATCCGCCCTCTCAGGAGGACAGAAAAGAAACTGACTCCCGCGCGCGACAAGCTTTGTTCCATCCCCCGCGGAACTTTTCCGCGCCGCCGCGGCTTCCGCTCAGTTGAGGTCCACCGCCGCGCCAACTTGCGGGTCCGATGGCGGCCGCCGGCCGAAAAGGTGGATAGCGGTCCCGGCCACGAGGACCAGGATGCAGGCGACACAGGTGCCGTTCCACCCGGTCCGGGCGTAGGCGAGAGTGCCGATCGTGCTCCCCGCCGCCCCGCCGACGTAGCGCAGCACCATGTAAATCGTATTGAGACGATTGCGGGCTTCCGGCAGCAGCGTCATGACCTCGGTTTGCGCGGCGACCTGGGCGGATTGCACGCCCAGATCAAGCACCAGCACACCGACGACCAGTCCGACGATGCTGGCCCACAACCACATTTGCACGAAAGACAGCACGGAGATGACCATCGCGATGGTCAGGGTGAAGGCAGGTCCCCGGCGGTCCGATAACTTCCCGGCGTACGGGGCGCACAAGGCGCCGACCAGGCCGACGATGCCGAACAATCCCGCCTCGGTGGCGCCGAGATGGAAGCGGTCGCGCATCAGAAAGGACAGCACCGCCCAGAACGCGCAGAACGCGGCAAAGCTCGCCGCGCTGACCAGCGAAACGTTGCGCACGACCGGCTGGTCGCGGAACAAACCCCACAGCGAGTGCATCAACCGGGCGTAGGAAATCTGGAGCGTGGGCTTGCGGTGGGGGAGCATGGCCTGGAGCATCACCCCGGTGAGCAGCATGGCTCCCGAAGCCAGCCAGAACATGGCCCGCCAGCCGAAGTGGTCGCCGATGAAGCCGCCGAGCGTGCGGGCCAGGAGGATGCCGCAGAGCACCCCGGTCATCAGCAACCCGACGGTCCGGCCCCGGTCCGCCGAGGGCGAAAGGTCCACGGCAAGCGGGATCAGGAGTTGCGCGCTGACCGCCGTCAGGCCGACGAGCAGTTGGGTGGCGATGAGCATCCACAGCGAGGTCGAAAGAGCCGCCGCCACAAGCAGCGCGGCGCAGGAATACGCCAGGCAGAGCACCACGGTGCGGCGTTCCAGCACGTCGCCCAGCGGGATGAAAAATAGGAGCCCGGTCCCGTAGCCGACCTGGGTGGCGGTCGCCACCGAGCCGGCGTGGTCGATGCTGGTGCGGAAGTACACGGCAAAGTCACTGAGGAGCGGCTGGTTGTAGTAAACGTTGGCGACCGTGGCCGCGCAGGCGCCCGCCATCATGACCAGCGTGAGGAACGGCAGCGGCCGCAGCGTTTCGGTGGTGGGAGGAGGGATCGTCGCAGCGGGCAGGTCGGGTGGGGTATTCATCAACGCTGTGAGTATCGCACCGACTTCGCCGCTGGGTCTCTTCGATCTTGCGGGGCAGGCTGCCGCTTTTCCATCTAGAGCCTTTCCCGTTTGGGTAAGCCTTGGACAAATTGGGAGGGACCCGCTCCGTCGGGTCCGCAGAGCCGGGGCTAGGCCCGGTGCCGTGTAGCCCCGGCTCCCCGGACCCGACGGAGCGGGTCCCTCCCGGCAGGCTTTATGAAACGGGAAGGGCTCTAAACAGGCTTCAAAGCGTGACCTCGCCGCGATGACGCACCCGGTCCAACGCCACGGCCAACACGATGACCGCGCCGATGATGATCTCCTGGACGTAGGTGGGCAGGCCCATCTGCTGGGAGCCGTTGCGCAGGACGGCCATGATCAATGCTCCCATGATCGAACCGACCACCCCGCCGGTGCCTCCGTTCAGGCTGGCTCCCCCGATGACCACCGCCGCGATGACGTCGAGTTCCAGCCCGGCGGCGGAGGTCGGGTCACCCTGACGCAGGCGCGCCAACTGCATCGCCCCGGACAGACCGAAGAAAAGGCCGCCCACCGTGTAGATCACGGGTTTGAGGATGTTGACCCGCACCCCGCAAAGCCGGGCGGCAGACTCGTTCGAGCCGATGGCGAACACCCGCCGGCCGAAGATCGTGTTCTCCAGCAGGAAATACGTCAGCACGGCGAAGCCGAGCAGCACCCAAACTCCCGGAGCCACCACCAACCAGGAGGGGGTGGGAAAGGGAGACATCATGCTGTTGAGCCAGGTGCGTGGCACTTGCACGGTCTGTTCGTGCGCCAAGTATTTTGCCGAACCCCGGGCGATTCCGAGCATTCCCAAAGTGACGATAAAAGGCGCGAGCCGCAACGTCGTCACCAGCACACCGTTGATCAACCCGATGCATCCTCCGCACGCCACCGCCAGCAGGATCGCGCCGACAGGCGAGCCCCCGCCGTGCAGGAACAGCGCCCCGGCCACCGAGCAAAGCGCTACGCTGGAGCCGACGGAAAGATCGATGCCGCCGCTGATGATGATGATGGTCATGCCCAGCGCGGCCGTGGCCACGATCACCGTTTGCACGGCGATGAATTTCCAGTTCGCCACCGTGAGAAAGGCCGCGCGGGTATCGGCTTTCAAGCAGATCAACCCGACGACGACGAGCAAGGCGATCAAAGGACCCGCAGTGTCCAGGAACCGGGTGACGCCCGCGGGAACCCGCCACGGCCTCGGGGCTGACACCACGGCGGGAGCAGGAGAAAGGGTGGCGGCCATAGGAAGGAAGGGAGGGAGAAAGGTGAGGGAGCGGAAGGTTATTCGGTGGACGCTGCTTGTGCCGGCAAGGAAGAATCCAGTCCCACCGCCGCCGAAATAATCTCGTCCTCGGTCCAGCGGTCGGCGGGGCGAACCTCCACCAGGGCGCCGCGGCACATGACGCCGATAGTATCGCAGATGCCCAGCAACTCGGGGAGGTAGGAACTGGCGAAAAGGATGCCTGCCTGTTGCGCCGCGAGATGGCCCATCATCTCAAAAAGCTGCGCTTTGGAGCCGATGTCGATACCTCGCGCCGGTTCGTCGAGCAGGAACAGGCTGGCATCGTGGTAGAGCAAGCGGCCAAAGGCGACTTTTTGTTGGTTGCCGCCGGAAAGTTGACCGATGGGCTGGGAGGGACCGGCCGTGCGGCATCCCACCTGTTGAATCCAATGGGCCGCGGCGGCGAGTTGGCGGCGCTTGGACACCCAACCGAGGCGGCCGAGCAAACCCAGTTTGGTCAGGGTCATGTTGTCGGCGATGCTCCGTCCGAGCAGGAGCCCTTCCTCTTTGCGGTTCTCGCTCAACATGCCGCACCGTTGGGCCAGACGCCGGTGGGGCGACGCGCTGGCACCGGTCCCGGTGCCGCCGGCTCCATCGAGGAGCCGCACCTCGCCTCCCTCCATGGCGTCCAGGCCGAAGCACGCGCGGAGCGTCTCCGTCCGGCCCGCGCCGACCAGACCCGCCAGCCCGAAGATTTCCCCCGCGTGCAGCGTCAGGCTCACCGGGCCACTCTTGCGGGGCGGGACCACACCGCGCAGTTCGAGCAGAGGCCGGCCCCGCGTGTGGGGGATGCGGGGATAGATCTCTTTCAGGTCGCGGCCCACCATGTGGTGGATGAGGGTTGCCCGGTCGGCGCTGGCCAGCAAACCGTCCGCCACCGTGGACCCGTCGCGCAGCACGGTGAAAGTGCGGCACACCCGGCGCGATTCTTCCAGGAAGTGACTGATGTAAATGATGCCCACGCCGCGTGCCGCCAGCCGCTCGATGACCTCAAAAAGGCGGGCCGTGTCCGCCTGGGTCAGGCTGGAAGTCGGCTCGTCCATGATGAGCACCTTCGGCCGGCTGGCGATCGCGCGCGCGATTTCCACCATCTGCTGCGCGGCGATGGGAAGGCGGGCGACCGGCACCTGCAACGGGATATGGCTAGCCCCGAGTTCCTCCAACGCCGCCCGGGCGAGTTCGCGCCGCTTGCGGCGGTTGATCCAGCCCAGGCGGGCCGGTTCCACCCCCAGGGCGATATTCTCCTCGGCGGAAAGGTGCGGGGCGAGGTTGAGTTCCTGATAAATCATCGCCACGCCGCCGCGCAGCGCCTGGGCGGGATCGCCGGGCTGGAACGGCTTGCCCTCCAGCTCGACCGTCCCCCCGTCCGGCTGGTACGCGCCGCTGAGCACCTTCATCAGCGTGCTCTTGCCCGCGCCGTTCTCACCAATGAGCGCACGGGTTTCCCCGCGCTCCAAGTCCAGGCTGACGCCGCGGAGAGCGTGGGTCGGCCCGAAGCGCTTCTGGATGTCGCGCAGCTTCAGCAGCATGGCACGCGGCGGGGGGAAGGGGGATGGTGCCCGGCGTCAGCGCGACGCCGGGCAAGGGGAGAAAACCTGACCGGGTGGGAACGGCCGGTTATTCGTTGAGGTATTTGCCGAGCGGAGGATTGAGCAGCTCCGCCATCTTGGAATCCGCCATGTTCTCGGGCGTGACGACGGCGATGGGCGTCGCCACGCGCTTCTCCACCTTCTCGCCTTTGATGCTTTTGATCAGGGTCATCACGCCGAGGTAACCCATGTTGAACGGGTCCTGCACCACCAGGCCCTGCAGATCGCCCGCCTTCATGGCTTCCTGCAACGGGGTCGAGGCATCAAAGCCCACGAGCTTGACCTTGCCGCCGGCCAGACCGGCGTCGCGCAGGGCCAGAACCATCCCGGCGGTGGCGGATTCGTTCGGGGTGAAAATGCCCTGGAGCTGGGAGCCGAAGCGGTTCAACACGTTCTGCGAAGCGGCGTAAGCGGTGTCGCGTGTCGCGCCCGCGTGCTGATCGGAGGAGACCATCTTGATCTCCGGATAGTTCTTTTTGATGGTGTCCAGGAATCCGGCTTCACGGTCCTCCGTGCTGGCCGATCCCTGCTCGTAGCGGAGCAGGAGCACGTTGCCCTTGCCGCCCAACAAGGTGCCGAGCCGCTCCGCTCCCTGCACTCCGCCCTGGTAATTGTCCGTGGAGACAAACGAAGTGGTCTGGTCGGTCTTGAGGCTGGAATCAATGATGACCACCGGGATCTTCGCGGCCACCGCGGTTTCGACCGGGTCAACCAGCGCCTGGTTGTCCAGCGGGGCGAGGACGATGCCGCTGACCTGGCGTCCGGTGAAATTCTCGACCACCTGGATCTGCTGCTCGCGGTCGTCTTCGCGCAACGGGCCCTTCCAGATCAGCTCGATCTTGGTGCCACCGGATTCCATCTCGCGCTGGGCTTTGATGGCCCCGGCATGGATGGATTTCCAAAACTCGTGGGTGGTGCCTTTGGGGATGACCGCAATGGTCAATTGCTTGTCGGCGGCCTGGGCCGCGTTCAGCGGCAGGAACGCAGCGGCGGTGGAAAGGACCAGCGAAGCTAGTCCAGGGAGGAGGAACAGGTTTTTTAGGGGGGTCATACGAGCCCAGAGTATGAAGATGCGGATCCAGTGTCAATTTGGATCGCACGCAAAGTTCGACAAGCGTGTCTGGTTAGATAGAGGTGTGGGTGCGTGGCCGCACTCCGGCCGCGCCAACCAACATCCCCCCTATGCCAAACGTTTACCTAGAGCGTTTTACTTTTGCGTGTAGCCGCAGGACTGGAACCAGCCAGCGGCGTCCTGGGCGGTGACGCTTTGCAGGGCTGAGTCGATGGCGCGTTCCAGTTCGGGCAGGGTGCGTGCTTCGGTGGCGCGCCGGCTGTTTTTGACCTTGCTCCACATTTTCTCAGGTGGGGTTTAGGTCGGGCGAGTAGGCAGGCAAAAAGCGCACGCTGGCTCCGGCGGCTTCGATGAGCACCAAGGTTTCGGCGCTTTTGTGCGGGCGCAGGTTGTCCATGACCACCACGTCACCGGGCCGCAGGGTGGGAGCAAGCACTTGGCGCACGTACTCGCGAAAGACCAGCGTGCCGGTGGCCCCTTCGATGGTCATGCAAGCCGTTGAACCGTCCAGACGCACACTGGAGATCATGGTCGTCTTCCAGTGGCCGTGCGGAGCCTTGGCGTGCAGACGCGTTCCACGGGGAGCCCGCCCGCGCCGGCGGGTCATGTTCGTCTTGGCTTCCGCTTCATCCAGGAAGACCAGCCGGGTAGGATCAAAACCCTTTCGGCGCTGCCGCTGCCGCCAGGTCCGGCGCGCGTGCGCTAGGTCGGGGCGATCCTGCTCGCTGGCGCGGAGCGTCTTTTTCTGTACGTCAATCCCAGCTTGACCAGGGCGCGGTGGATCGCCGCGAGCGAACAGCGCAGTCTGCTGGCCGCGCGCAACTCCACCAACGTCAGGTCGGGTTGCTGACGCACCAGAGCGCGCAGGTGGCGCAGGTGCGTTTTGAGGATCTTGGGCGCACGCCCGCCCCGGCGACCGAGCGGTGCGATCTGGCCGGTGCGCCGCCGCTGGGCCAAGATTTTCCAAGCCTCCCTTTGTCCCTGAATAGCTAGACCTTGGTTCTGGCTTTGCTTCCCCCTTTGTTTCCCTTCTTCCCACGCGTGCCGCTTCCGATAGGCAACCGCTGCCGAGTACATCGAATCTCCATGGCAAGCCGAACAGAGAAACTAGGCGCGGTGACCGGTCCCAGCAAAGATCCAATGCTGATCGGGTTCGGGCACCAGACAATAGGGCACTGCCGTGGAGGCGGCCAAGGCAGCCACCTCCTGCCGATCCACCGTGTTGAAAGCGAACATGCCAGAGTGGTGGGGAATCAGGTAAGAAATCCCGGTGGCGCGGCAAAGGTCAGCGGCTTCCTGGAAGGTAAAGTTCCCCGCGACCCCCTTTGCCACGGCCGTTGATCGGCAGCAATGTCACCTCGATCGCCTGAGCGGCAATCAGCTCCTCAAGGCCGGGGTACATCACCGAATCGCCGGAATGGTAGAGCACCAGGGATTCTATCCGCAGGATGTACCCCAGGAAGCGGTGCTCGCCGCGGTCGTTTGTTTATAGGGTTTCGTGCGCGGCAGGCACCGTTTCAACGGAGAGGTGCCTAGCCACTTCGATCTTTTCTCCGGCGTCCATCCCTCTCAATTGCGCGGCGCCTGGTCGCAGGAAGGGAGGCTCAAAGCCGCCGAAGATTTGTTGACGGCGCATCCCGAAATCAACGTCATCCTGGGTGAGAACGACAGCATGAACCTGGGCGCCATGCGTGCTTTGGAAGGAGCGGGGAAGAAGGACGTGCTGATCTTTGCGGCTGCCGACGGTCAGAGAGAGGCGCTCAAACTCATCATGGACGGAAAGTACGGCACCACCGGGCGAAATGATCCCTCCGAGATCGGCCGCATGGCCGTCGATATTGGTGCCAAAGCTGCCCAAGGCAAGCTGCCTTCCAACTACCCCAAGCAGACCTTGACCGAACCGTTGGCCATCACCAAGGATAACGTGGCGAAGTACTACAAGCCCAACGCCGTTTTCTAGGCCTGGCCTCGCTTCGACCCCCCGGACTTGGCAGGATTTGTCCGTCACGTAAACCGCTATGGAAGCAGTGGCGCCTGCTTACGGCCTGGAGATGCTGAACATCTCCAAGCGTTTCGGGGGCATCCACGCTCCGGAAGGGGCGTCCTTTGCCGTGCGCCGGGGAGAAGTGCATGCTCTCCTCGGCGAGAACGGCGCGGGCAAGAGCACCTTGATGAAAATCCTCTCCGGCGCGTACCAGCGCGACGGTGGTGAAATCCGCATCGGTGGACAGAAGGTTGAGATTGCCAGCCCGCACGTTTCTCGTGAGCTGGGCATTTCGGGCATTTATCAGGAGTTGGCGCTCGCACCGCACCTGAGTGTCGCCGAGAACATTTTCCTAGGAGAATTGGGGAGGATCGTCAACCGCCGCCGTTTGCACGAACGCTCCCGGGCCCTTTTACGCGAGATCGGGTTCGACCTTGACCCGGATGCTTTGGTTGGCGATCTGCCCGTGGCGTATCAGCAGGTGGTCGAAATCGCCAAGGCGATCTCGCGCGACGTGCGCATTCTGGTGCTGGACGAACCAACGGCGGTGCTCGCGCCGCAAGATGCCCGCCGGCTGCTGGGGATCGTCCGCAGCCTCTCCCAAAAAAGGGTCAGCGCCATCTACAGTTCTCATCGGTTGGAAGAAATCTTCGAGGTGGCCGACACGATCACCGTTCTAAAGGACGGTCGCACGGTCGCCACGGTGGCACCGGCGGAGATCGACGTGCATCGATTGATCGATCTGATGGTGGGCCGCCGTGTTACCACGCTGTTCCCGCAATCACAGCGCCAGATCGCCGATCCGGTGCTCCGGGTGGAAAGCCTGCGCTCGTCACCCAAGGTCTTCGATGTCTCGTTCGAACTGCGTGCCGGTGAAGTCCTGGGGGTGGCCGGGCTGGTGGGCAGTGGACGCACGGAAATGGCGCGAGCCATCTTCGGCGTGGACCGGGTGGAACACGGCCGCGTGACGCTGGACGACCGGCTGCAATCGATCCGCTCGCCCCGCGGGGGGGGCCGTGCCGGGATCGGCCTGGTGCCGGAAGACCGGAAGGGCCAGGGCGTGATCACTTCCCTGTCCATCCGTCAGAGCACCACAACGCCGGTGCTCAAACGCCTGACCACGTGGCTCGGCATCATCAAACGCAAAGCCGAAAGCGACATGGTTGGCCGGCTGATCCGCCGTCTCGCGGTCAAGGCCCGCGACATGGACGCCGCGGTGGACTCCCTTTCGAGCGGCAACCAGCAGAAGGTTGTGCTCTCCAGTGGTTCGAGGCGGGGTGCCGCGTGATCATCCTCGACGAACCCACGCGCGGGGTTGACGTGGGCGCCAAGGCGGAGATCTACCGCCTGATCGACGAACTGGCCCTGCAAGGACTCGGTATTCTCCTCATCTCGTCGGATCTGCTGGAGGTGATCGGCATGAGCGACCGCATCCTGGTGATGAGCCAGGGCCGGGTCGCCGGAGAGCTCGCCAGGGAGGATTTCTCCGAGGCAAACATCATGCGGTTTGCTCTGCTCAGCCGAGAGCAGGAAACGACCCTTGCCGCTGTCGGCTGAACAACGTTCTCCCACGTTTCCCTTTTATGGTCAACCCCGAACAAACCACCGCCGTCGCTCTCGGCATCCCGCCGGTCACACCGGTGGCGGTCGGCAGCCGCCAACAGTCGCGCTGGACCGGTTTCCTGCGTCTTCTGAATCGTTACAGCACGGCGTCGATCTGCCTGCTGCTGATCATCGGAGCCAGCTTTTTCTCCGATTCCTTCCTCACGTCGCGCAACCTCGGCAACGTGCTGCGGCAAAACGCCTCCGTCGGCATTGCGAGCATGGGAATGTTGCTGGTGATCCTGACGGGCGGCATTGATTTGTCGGTCGGTTCCGTGGCCGCGTTCGGCAGTGTGCTCTCGGCCCATTGGCTGGCGCAGGAGGTTCCTTTTGCGTTACGCCCTGCCGCTCGCGGTGTTGGCGGGCGGCATGATGGGGGCTATTTCGGGCTTCCTTGTCGCCGGGCGGAAAATGCCGCCCTTCGTGGTCACGCTGGGCATGTTGACGATTGCGCGGGGCGCGGCTTTGATCGTGTCCAAGGGACAGCCCGTTTTTATCCAGCAATCGGGCGAAGCGCTCACGCAATTCGGGCGCGGCTATTTCTATGGCGTCGCGCAGCCGGTGGTGTTGCTGTTGGGAGTGTTCGCGGTTTGCTGGTTTGTCCTGCACTTCACGGCTTTTGGACGCTTGGTGACCGCTATCGGCAGCAACGCGGAGGCGGTGCGGTTGTCCGGTATCCGGGTGGGCCGCTACGTGTTTGCCGTGTACGTCATCTCGGGTGCCCTGGCGGCGCTGGCCGGCATCGTGGACACCGCCCGTTCCGGGGTGGGTTCGCCCGTGCTGGCCACCGGGATGGAACTCGACGCCATCGCGGCGGTGGTGATCGGTGGCGCGAGTCTCATGGGTGGCCGCGGCACCGCCTTCAACGCCCTGCTCGGCGTGGTGATTCTCGGGGTGATCGGCAACATCATGAACCTCATGAACGTGCCGGGTTACCATCAGCAAGTCGTCAAGGGCGTGATCATCCTGGTGGCGGTATTGCTCCAAGCCGGACTCTGGACCCGGCAGCGGTGATGCCAGCCGGCCGGTGCGACTGATCAGACCCGTCCTGACCGAGGCAAAATGACCAAAGCTCAAATTATCACCCGCCTGCTCGATCCTGGCATCGTTGCCGTGATCCGGGTCGGCTCCGCGGCCGCGCTCATCCCCATCTGCGAGGCCCTGCTGGCGGGTGGGGTGACGAGCCTGGAGATCACCATGACCTCGCCCGATGCGATTGCCACCATCGCCGACGCCAGCAAACGCTTCGGCGGCCGGGCGCTGATGGGTGTGGGCACCGTGTTGGACACGGAAACCTGCCGCGCGGCGATCCTGGCCGGGGCGCAGTTCGTGGTGACTCCCGTTTGCCGCCCGTCTTAACGGCATCGTGCTCTACGTGCGCCGTTTGTTCATCTCGGGTTTTATCATGGCAAGAAACCGGTGCAGGATCGGGTTGCCATCGTTTTTGCGCCAGGCTGCGCCCACCGACCAGGCCGCTTCGGGAACCTCCAGCGGATGGAAGCGAACGCCGGGCTGGCGCGTGGTGCCATAGGACTCGGAGAACATCGCGATGCCCAACCCAGCCCGGACCAACGCCAGGGCGGTGGTGGCTTCGGGCACCTCCTGCACGATCTGCGGATGGAAGTCGTACTTCTCGCAAAGGTTGAGCACGTGCTGCCGCATGCTCGGGGAGCGTTCGCGCGAGATCAACACGAAGGGGAACTCGCGACAAGCGGACAAGGAAATTTTCGCGGGCAGGTTCATGGAAAGGCCCGAAACCAGCATGAGCCGATCCTTGATCACCGGCAGCGTCTGCAACTCGCCGTTGTCCACCGGCAGGCGCACGAAGCCGAGGTCGATGCGATCCGTCCGCAAGGCGTCGAGCTGCTCCTTGGTGGACATATCGCGCAGGGTGATCTCGACCTCGGGCAGGCTGCGCCGCAGGCGCACGATCAAACGCGGCACCAGGTCCAGGGTGTGAAATCCAAAACCGATCCGCAGGCGGCCCAGTTCCCCGCGCGCCGTCAAACGGGTGAGCGCGAGCAAACGGTCACTGTCCGCCACGAGGGTCCGGGCCCCGCCGAGAAACTGCTGCCCGACGGCGGTGAGTTGCGCGCCGAGCCGTCCGCGCGTGAACAGCGGCGCGCCCAGTTCTTCTTCCAGGCGGCGGATTTGTTTGCTCAGGGCAGGCTGGCTGAAATGTAAAAGGCGGGCCGCCCGGCCAAAATTCAATTGCTCGGCCAGGATCAAAAACGAACGGATTTCGGTCAATTCCATTCCTGCAGGATATGGATCCGATCAGAAGATGTCATTGGAAGAATGATCACGGTGCCTCGAACCTGCCGTGATGAACGAAGCCAAAATGGCCGCGGAATTGCTGTCCGACCGGACGGTCTCTGCTTTCCGCCCGCTCAATCGCCTGGCGGGAGCCCGGGTGGCCGTCTCGACTCTCTTCCTGGCCGACGGGATGGCCTTCGGCACCTGGGCCGCCTTGATTCCCTCTTTTCAGCAGAAGTTTGCCCTCTCCGCCGGGAACTTAAGTGGTGCGCTCGCCGGTTTGGTTGTCGGCGCGATGATCTCCATGCCGATCTCGGGCAGATTGGTGGTTTCCCGCGGCAGCCGCTCGGTGTGCTTTCCGGCCGCGCTTGCGTTCCCGGCTTCCCTCGTCGGATTGATGCTGGCCCCAAACTTTCCGCTGCTGATCGCTGCCGCCGTTTTGTTCGGCACGTGCAAGGGGCTGCTTGATATTTCGATGAACGCCCAGGGGATCACGGTCGAGACGGCCCTCGGCAAGCCCATCATCTCTTCCCTCAACGGGTTCTGGAGTTTGGGCGGCCTGCTGTCCGCCTCCGTGCTGAGCTTTGCCTTGCATCAGGGCCTGGGACTCACGTTTCTGCTGGGAGCAATGTCCGCGCTGCTCGTGCTGATGACTCTGACAACCGCCGGCCGCTTATTGCCCGACGTGAAGGCAGCGGCGGCATCCCCAGCGCCAAAGAGATTTTCGCTGCCCAACGGCCGCCTGTTGGGATTGGGGGCGATGGCTTTCCTCGCTCTCTTCAGCGAAGGGGTGCTGTTGGACTGGAGTGCGGTGTACGGACACGTGGTTGCCCACGTTTCGCTGGCGACCGCGCCGGTGGCATTCGCGGCGTTTTCCATCTGTATGGCTGGCGGGCGTTTCGCGGGGGATTACATGCTGGGCCGCTGGGGGACGCTCACCGCACTCCGTGTGAGTGCGGCCCTGATGGTGACGGGGACGGCTCTTGCCACGCTGGTACGGAATTGGCCTGCGATCCTGCTGGGTTTTATGATCGTTGGCTTCGGGATTTCCAACTTGGTCCCGATTATTTTCGGCGCGGCCAGCCGGGCGCACGAGCATGGTGCCGGACCAGGCATCGCCACGGTCAGTACCCTGGGGTACACCGGTTTTCTCTGTGGTCCCCCTCTCGTCGGAGCTCTGGCATCGTTTGCGGGACTACCAATTGCTTTTTGCCTCCTGATCTTCTTCGGCTTGGCGATCGCCGTCGCAGGAAAATTTGCTCTTGCCCCTGCCTAGAGCACAGCCCATTTAAGTAGGCCGCGCCGGTCCGTTTCTTACTCTGTCCTCCTGAGCGGGAGCGAGTCCGCGAGCGAGAGTCGAAGGACCTTCCGACCGCCGGTAGGCAAGCCGTGGTGTCTGCCGACGGCCGGAAGGTCCTTCGGCTGCGTTCGCGGACTCACTGCGCTCAGGATGACAGCAAAAAGAAAGCGCAGCTTACCCGATGGAGACGCACTCTAGGGATCGAACACGCACGCCGCTGGTAGGCAGAGGACCAAAAGAACTTACGCTCGGGGAAGGATCGATGGTTCCGAGTTGCCCGACCCGGATGAAAGTACCTGAGCCGTGTTGCACAGATGGCGCATCTCATCCACCGACGCCATGCGCAGGCAGCGGCGGGCAAATGCTCTCGCCTTCGGATAGTCCAGGTCGCCCACGAGACGACGAGTTTTCGACAGGGCACCCACCCCCACACTCAGTTCGGTGATGCCCAACCCGACAAACACCGCCGCCGCAACGGGGTCGGCGGCCGCCTCGCCGCAGACGCCTGCCCAGATCCCGCGGCGTTTGGCTGCGCCGGCCACTTTTGCAATCAAACGCAGCACCCCAGGGTGCAGGGCATCCGCCAGGTTCGTCAGCAAAGGATGGCCGCGCTCCGCGGCCAGGGTGTACTGCGTCAGATCGTTGGTTCCGATGCTGAAAAAATCGACTTCCGGCGCGAAGAGAAACGCGTTCAAAGCGGCGGCTGGCACCTCCACCATCATGCCGGTCTCGATCGGCCAGGCGTGCGGCAGGTGATCCCAGGCGAGCTGCTCGTGGGCTTTGGTCAATAGCAGCCGGGCGGCACGGATTTCCGCCACTTCGGTCACCATCGGGAACATGATCCGGAACCGGCGCTCGTGCGCCGCGCGCAGGATGGCCCGAAGGTGGGTCAGGAACAACTCTTCGTGCCGCAAGGTCAGCCGCAAACCCCTTACACCCAAAAACGGGTTGGACTCCGGGACGGTCGGCAGGTAAGGCACCGGCTTGTCTCCGCCGATGTCAAGCGTGCGGACCGTCAACGGCAGTTCGCGGGCAAAACCATTCGAAACGGCGAGTAAAGTTTCCAGTTGTTCCTGTTCCCCCGGACGTTCCGAGCGGTCGAGAAAAAGAAATTCGGTGCGCAGCAACCCGATGGCTTCCGCGCGGTACTTGCGGGCCGCCACCGCGTCGGCCAGGCCGCCGACGTTGGCCGCCAGTTCGATCCGCCGGCCCTCCCTGGTGCAGAGAGCCGGAGGGGTCTGGTCCCCCGTTTCCTGGCTGGTGTGCAGCACGGCGAGGCGCTGTCGCAGGGCAGCGTAAGTTTGTTCGTCGGGTGCCAGCCAGATCTCACCGCTGGCTCCGTCCATGGCCGCCGGTCCATGGACGTTGCCGCTCTCGCGCAGACGTTGGGCCGTGATTCCCTCGACCACGGGCACGCCGGCCGCGCGCAGCAGGATCGCGGCATGGCTGGTCTGGCCGATCGTTTCGGCGATCACCCCGCGCACCCGGCGCAGGTCCAGGGTGGCGAGCTCGCTGGGCAGGAGAGTCGGCACCACCAACAAAACCTCTTCGCCGGCCAGATCAATCTGCAACGAGGAGGCCACGCCCAACGCCTGCAAGACCTGGAGGCCCAGATCTTCTACGTCACCGGCGCGCTCGCGCAGAAGTGCGTCGGGCAGCGCACGGTACGCGGCGGCGGCAGCGGCGACCGTTCGTTGCCAGGCGTGGGCCGCGGGCAATCCTTCGTTCCTGATCAGAGCTTCCGACCCGGCGACCAGCGTTGGGTCTTCTGATAACGCCTGGTGCGCCTCCAGGATCGCGGCATGCTCGCCGCCCACCCGGCTTGCCAGCGCGGCAGCCTGCTGGCCGAGTTGGTGGCGGACGGCCGTCAAAGCGGCGTCCAGCCGTGCGGCCTCCGCCGCGGCATCGACCGGGGAGGTCGGTGCGGGAAGCACCACGGCGGTCCGGCTGGCGAAGACCAGGCGGCCGATCCCGATGCCGTCGCTCAGGGATTGCCCGCGCAAGACGCCTGCGCGGTCGTCATGGGCGGGTGGTGCCGGGGGAGGAACCCCCGCCACCGGCGGGACCGCGGCCGCATCTTCCATCGCGTCGCCGAAGTGCTCGGCGTGCAAGGCGGCAAGCGCGGCCAAAGCGGCCGCGGCATCTTCGCCGGACGCACTCGCGCGGATCGTGTCGCCCGCGCGCGCGTCGAGACAGTTGATGGAGACGAGGCTGCGCGCGGAGGCGGAGGACGCGCCCGTGCGCAGGTTTTCTATTTGCACCTGGCTCCGGAACCTGGCCATCGCCTGCACGATCCGCATGGCGGGCCGCGCGTGCAGGCCGTGCGGATTATCGACCCGCAGGTCCAACGTCGCTGTTGCCCCGCCCGCCGGGAGCAAGGAAGGTGGGGCAGGCTGACGGCCAGGACTACTCACCGCCGCCGGAGCCAGGTGCTGCTGCTTCTGGGAGAGCGCCTGCTCGGCCTCCGCTTGCACCTCCGCCAACGAGGCACCGATGCTGCATTGCGCGGCCGCGGCCACCGCGCCTTCCACCAGCGGAGCCGCGCAGAGCGCCACCCGGTTGCGAGTCTCGTCGTCAAGCAACTCCAAGGCCAGCTCTGCGCTGAGCACCGCGCTGCCGAGGTCAAGCAGCACCAGCACGCCATTGGGGGCATCCAGTTCCGCCACGGCGGCCATGATGGCCGTGGCGTCGGTACCGAGTTCCCCACTGTCGTCACCGGCCCCGGCCGCCACGGCGACCGGCACTTTCCCGGCGTACAACCGGTCGAGCATGTCTTTGAGAGCCGAGGCCAGAGGCCGACTATGCGAAACGAGGATCAAGCCGACCATGATGGGTTAGATATGCAGGGGAGTGGCAGCCGGCGTGCGGTGAGACGACTCTAACACGCCACGGCAGGCGCGTCATCGGTTGCTAGGCACCCACCGCGGACCGCTAGAGCCCTTCCCGTTTAATAAAGCCTGCCGGGAGGGACCCGCTCCGTCGGGTCCGGGGAGCCGTGGCTACACGGCACCGGGCCTAGCCCCGGCTACACGGCACCGGGCCTAGCCCCGGCTCTGCGGACCCGACGGAGCGGGTCCCTCCCAATTTGTCCAAGGCTTACCCAAACGGGAAGGGCTCTAGATCACAGCTCATTGGCGTAGGCCTCGCCGGTCAGTTTCTTGCTCTGTCATCCTGAGCGGCAGCGAGTCCGCGAGCGAGAGTCGAAGGACCTTCCGACCGCCGGCAGGCTAGCCACGGTGTCTGCCGACAGCCGGAAGATCCTTCTGGCTCACTGCGTTCGTTCCTCACTGCGCTCAAGATGACAGCAAAAAGAAAGCGCAGCTTACTCGATGGAGACGCGCTCTAGTTCTCCGCCGCTGCGTCCGCCAACGCGGCAAGCAACAGGCTGGTGGACACCGCACCCGGGTCGAGATGACCGATGCTCCGCTCGCCCAGGTAACTGGCGCGCCCCTTGCGCGCCGTCATGGGCACGGTCGTCTCCGCCCCTTGCCGGGCCGCGTCCGCGGAAAGACGCAAGGCTTCGGCGAGCGAAGCGTCCGGAGCCGCCGCTTGCAACACCGCCAACGCCGGGGTCAGGGCGTCGAGCATCGTCTTGTCGCCCACCGCCGCTTTGCCCCGGTTCTGGACCCCGCGCAACCCGGCTTCGAAAACAGGAGTCCAGTCCGCCAACCGTAGGGCCTCCTTGCCGGCGGCGGCTTTGGAGGCGTCCAGAAAGAAGCTGCCGTACAGCGGTCCACTGGCACCGCCGACCGTGCTGATCAGCGTCATGGCCACGTTCTTGAAGAGCGTGGCGGGATCAGCGCCTTCCCAGCCCGGCAGTTTGGCGAGGATCGCTTCAAAACCGCGGGCGAGGTTGGCACCGTGGTCGCCGTCGCCAACGTCGGAATCGAGCTGTGTCAGGTAGGCGCGTTGGCTGGAGAAGACGGCGGCGGTCCGGCGCAGCCAATCCCTCAATACGGCCGGGGAGAGCGGAGTGGACATAGGGGAGATGGAAGGCTTCCAACAAAGGTGGACGGAAGAACCCGCCCGTCCACCAAAAATCGGGGTGGCCGGTCGCGTGACGATCACATTCCCCAGCGCAGGGCCGGGGTCAACACGGGCGCATCCCAAAAATGTGTCATCTCGGCGTCCATCTTCACGAGGGTGATGGACGTGCCCGCCATTTCCAGGCTGGTGATGTAAGAACCCACCAGGCGGCGCGTCACCTTCAAGCCGTGCGCGCGGGCGAGTTCCTCCGCCTTGCGGTACACGATGTATTGTTCCAGCAGCGGGGTGCCGCCCATGCCGTTGACGAAGAGGAGCACCTCGTCGCCTGACTGAAATGGCAGGTCTTCCAGGATCGGCGTCAGCAGCATCCCGACGATCTCGTCCGCCGGAGCGAGCGGTAAGCGCTTGCGTCCGGGCTCACCGTGGATGCCGACGCCCAGCTCCATCTCGTATTCGGGGAGTTCGAAGGTCGGCTTGCCCGCGTGCGGCACCGTGCAACTGGTCAGCGCGAGGCCCATGCTGCGGCCGTGGGCGTTGACCCGCTCGCAGAGGGCCTTCACCTCGGCCAGGGAACGCCCGGCCTCGGCCGCGGCGCCGACGATCTTTTCCGCGATCACGGTCGTGCCGACACCGCGCCGGCCCGCCGTGTACAGGCTGTCCTTGACCGCCACGTCGTCGTCGATGACGACGCTCTCCACCGGGATGTCCTCGCCGCGGGCCAGTTCCGCGGCCAGGTCGAAGTTCATCACGTCGCCCGTGTAGTTCTTGACGATGTGCAGCACGCCCTGGCCGCCGTTGATGGCCTGGGTGGCGGCCAGCATCTGGTCGGGGGTGGGACTGGTAAACACCGCGCCCGGGCAGGCGGCGTCGAGCATCCCCAGGCCCACGAACCCGCCGTGCATGGGCTCATGCCCGCTGCCTCCCCCGGAGAGGATCCCCACTTTGGGCTTCACGGGTTGGAGGCGGCGCGTGATGTAGTGCGGGTCGTAGTGGACGGCGAGCAGGTCGCCGTGGGCCGCCTCCATGCCGCGCAGGGCTTCGACGACAACGTCTTCGGGTCGGTTGGTGAGTTTCTTCATGTTTGGGGGGGATGGGGGTTAACTGAGCAAATAGCCGCGGGCGAGTTGTTCGTAATGATCCGTCTGCGCCTGGACCCAGGCGGCGTCGCGCCCGAGTTCCTCGGCCAGAATTTCGGCCACTTGCGTCGCGACGGCGAGGCTTGCGCCCGCGTCGAGCAGCAGCGCCCGCGAGCGCCGCGAGAGCATGTCCTCGACCGTGCGGGCCAGTTCGTAGCGCGCGGCCCAGCGCACCTCCGCCTCGGTCAGCGGCAGCCTGGGGTGCAGGTGGTTGGATGCCCCGGGCAGTGCTTGAACGGCGGCGAGGTCGCTGCCGTACACGTCCTGGAAGCTGCCGTCGGTCTGGTCGCTCCAACCGTGCAGGCGCAGGCCGGGCGTGCGGGTAGGGCGTTTGGCCAGTCCGGCCAGCTTCACCGCCTGGTCCACGCAGTCCTCGCCCATCTTACGGTAGGTCGTCCACTTGCCGCCGGTGACCGTGATGAGCCCCGCTTGGGACACCCGGATGATGTGGTCGCGCGAAATGGCGGCCGTCGATCCCACCCCGTCGGTGTTCGTGGCCTTCTCGGCTTTGACCAGCGGACGCTGGCCCACGTAAACGCTCAGCACATCCCTTCTTCCGGGCGCAGGCACGAGGTACTGCCGCGCCGTCCGCAGCACGAACTCGATCTCTTCTTCGAGCGGACGCGGCTCCAGGGCGACGTGTTCCACGGGGGTGTCCGTGGTGCCGAGGACGACCTTGCCGTGCCAGGGCACGGCGAACAGGACGCGGCCGTCCTCGGTCTTGGGGATCATCACCGCGGAGTTGCCCGGCTGGAAGCGGCGGTCCACGACCAGGTGAATGCCCTGGCTGGGTGAGAGCATGTCTTTGACCCCGGGTTCGTCCAGGCGGCGGATGGCATCGACAAACACCCCCGTCGCGTTGACGACCGCGCGGGCACGCAAGGAGAACTCCTCGCCGGTCTCCACGTCGCGCGCCGTCACGCCGGCCACCTTACCCGCTTCCTTGAGGAGGCCGCGGACGGTCACGTAGTTGAGGGCGGTGCCCCCCTGATCCTGCAACGTCCGCAGGAGCGTCACGGCCAGCCGCGCATCGTCGAACTGCCCGTCATGGTACAACACCCCACCGCGCAGTCCTTGCGGTTTGAGCGTGGGCGTGTGTTCGAGCGCCGCCGACTTGCCCAGGAGCCTGCAGCGGCCGAAGCCGAGCCGGCCCGCGAGCAAATCATACATGGTCAGGCCGATGCCGTAGAAGGGCTTGGACCACCAGGTGTAAGCCGGGATCACGAAACTCATGTCGTGGACCAGGTGCGGCGCGTTGCGGCGCAGCAGGCCGCGTTCGCGCAAAGCTTCCCGTACCAGGTGGATGTTGCCCTGCGCAAGGTAGCGCACGCCGCCGTGGACAAGCTTGGTCGACCGTGAGGAAGTGCCGTTGGCAAAGTCGGCGCCTTCGAGCAGCAGAGTTTTGTGGCCACGCGCCGCGGCGTCGAGCGCGGTGCCGAGGCCGGTTGCTCCCCCGCCGATGACGATGAGGTCCCATAGGGCGGGTTCGCGGAGCGTGGTCAGGAGGTCCGCGCGCGAAGAAACAGCGGGCAGGGTTTGCTTGGCATCCATGAGAAAGGGTTCAGCTAAAAAGGGAGCTTTGATCCTCGTAAGAGAGGAACGGTTAAAGCTGCGAGTTTTTGTGGATTATAAAATGCCTCAGGCAGGTATCATGCCGGGTTCCTACCACGGAAGTTTACGTGACTTGCGGAAAATCTCCAATGCTTGCCCATGAACACCAAGCAGGCGGGAAAATGTTCCGGGGTGGATGGTGCGCTCCGCCGCGCCATTGGTTGCCCTGCGGCGTAGCCGCCCAATCCATCTGGGCGGCTTTGCCGCAATGGGAAACAATGGCGCGGCGGAGCGCGCCATCCACCCCGGAGCTCGCATCGAGGTACTTTGTTGTCGAAACTTAGTACACATGAAAAGGGCGGCGCCCGCGGACGCGGTGAGGCGTAGGCAGGAGCCGCCGCAGGTGGCCGGCTGGCTAGGCTTCCACCCACTGCCGGGAACGCTCGACGGCGCGTTTCCAGCCCGCCAGCTTGCTCTCGCGTTCGTCGGCGCTCAAGGTCGGTTCGAAGCGCCGGTCGGCTTTCCACTGGCTGCCGATTTCCTCGATGCTATCCCAGTACCCGACCGCCAGCCCCGCGAGATAAGCCGCCCCGAGAGCAGTGGTCTCCGTGACCTTCGGCCGGACCACGGGCACGCCCACCACGTCGGCCTGGATCTGCATGAGCAGGTTGTTGCGGCACGCGCCGCCGTCCACGCGCAACTCCGAGAGCGGCAGCCCGGAATCTTTCTGCATGGCTTCGAGCAGTTCGGCGCTCTGGTAGGCGATGGCTTCCAGCGCGGCGCGGGTGATGTGCCCGGTGCTCGTGCCGCGCGTCAGGCCGACCATCGTGCCGCGCGCATAACTATCCCAGTACGGGGCACCCAACCCGGCGAAGGCCGGGACCAGGTACACGCCCGCGCTGTCCTGGACGGTGCCGGCAAGCGCCTCGCTCTCCTCCGCCGTGCGGAAGAACTTCAGGCCGTCACGCAGCCACTGGATGACCGCTCCGCCCACGAACACGCTGCCCTCGAACGCGTAGTCCACCCGGTCGCCGATCTTCCAGGCCACCGTGGTCAGCAGCTTGTTCTGCGAGGAGATGGCTTCGCGGCCCAGGTTCATGAGCATGAAGCAGCCCGTGCCGTAGGTGTTCTTGGCCATGCCGCGCTGCAAGGCGGCCTGGCCGAAGGTCGCCGCGTGCTGGTCGCCCGCGATGCCCGCGATGGGGATGGCGTGGCCGAAAGCAGACTCGTCCGTGTGGCCGTACACCTCGGACGAGGAACGCACCTCGGGCAGCATGGAACGGGGAATGTCCAGGAGGCCGAGCAGCTCATCGTCCCACGCGAGGGTATGGAGGTTGAAGAGCAGCGTGCGTGAGGCGTTGGTCACGTCGGTGACATGGAGTTTGCCCTGGGTGAGCTTCCACAACAGCCAGGAGTCCACCGTGCCGAAGGCGAGTTCCCCCCGGTCGGCCGCTTGCCGTGCGCCCGGCACGTGGTCGAGCATCCAGCGCACCTTGGTGCCGCTGAAATAAGCGTCGATGACGAGACCGGTCTTTTTCTGGAAGGTTGCGGCGTGGCCGGCCGAACGCAGTTTGTCACAGAACCCGGCCGTGCGGCGGTCCTGCCAGACGATGGCGTGATGGATGGGCTGACCCGTCTTGCGGTTCCAGACGATGGTCGTCTCGCGCTGGTTGGTGATGCCGATGGCGGCAATGTCGCTGGGGCGCACGCCCAAGCGGGCGATGGCCTCGGTGGCGACACCCACCTGGGTGGACCAGATCTCGTTGGCGTCGTGCTCCACCCAGCCGGGCTGGGAGAAGATCTGCTCGAACTCGCGTTGCGAGACCGAGAGCATGTTGCCTTCGCGGTCGAAGACGATGGCGCGGGAACTCGTGGTGCCCTGGTCGAGGGCAAGGATGTATTGAGACATGGGGGAGAGGAGAGAGGTGGGATGTAGAAATCGAAGCGGCCGGATCAAAGACGTACGGAGTGGGACTCCGCTTCGGCGGTGGCGTTGGCGCGAGGCTCGACGTGGCTTGGGTCCATGCCGGCGGCCGGCTCGGTGACGGCGTGGAAGCGCATCAGCGGACGACCGATCATCAGGTCATAAGCCAGGGTGCCCAGCAGGCCGCCGACCATGGGGCCGACCACCGGGGGCAGCCAGACGCTGGCACCATTGGTCAGATCGTTGTTTTTGCAGGGGTTAGTTGTTACTGTAGCCGAACGGGACCTTGGCCACCATCAAAGTGTCCAGCATCGCGTTTTCCGGAGCATTGCACCCGTCCTGCCTCATGTACACGCAAGCTCTGCTTGATCCACCATCCTCCGCGGAAACAAAGACCACGCCACGTCGCATGGTTGCTGGGAAGATGTGCTGCTCGCAAAGGTAAACCCTTGGATGGTCTCCGCCTTCTTCCTCACTCCATCACCCGTACCCGTAAAAACCGCCTGCCGCCACCCGGCTGCGCCGCGTCTCGCACCGTCACCGTCTTCACGTTCCCGTCCCCGGCCTCGCTCACGGTGGCACCTCCCACCGGGACGAACGCCGCCCCGCCCGCGCTCGTCGCCAAGGCGCTCCAAGCGCCCGCCGCCAGGTCGCTGCAGCCCTCTACCGTATAAGTCAGCTCCCCCCGGCTCGCATCCCGCCGGAACACGATCTGCAACCGCCCGTCCGCGCCCACGCTCTCCGTCGGCACGCCCACGGCGCTCGACGCATCCCCGTTCAACCCGATGCCGTACAACGTCACGACGCCGTAGCCCGGCACGCTCACCGCCGCTTGCCCGTTGTTCACGCCCACCTTGGCGTTCTGCCAGTAGCTCCCGTCGCTCGACGTGTAGCTCTGGAACGAACTTAAACCCTGCGGATACTCCGGCACCGCCACCGTGGCGTTCACCGCCTCTGCCGCGGGATTGACCAGCACCAGCGCCAGCGAATAATCCGTGTCCTGCACGTACGCGCTCGCCAGCAATGCCGCGCTGGCCGTGGTGCTCACCGCCGCGTTCACCCGCACGGCCCCGGGCCGCACGCACGCGAAGAAATGCTTCGCCGCGACATATTTGGGTGACGTGGCCAGCGCCGTCGCGTCCGTCAGCGTCTGCGTGCCGACCGCGTTCCCGTCGGTGAACTGCCAATACGCCCAGCCACTTTCCCGGCCCACCGTCAGCGCCTGGTGCAGTTTCAGCGCGATGGAAAACGCGCCCGCGTTGGGAAACCCGCTGGCGGGTGACAGCCAGGCAGTGTCTTCCCCGCTGGTCTCGGTCATCCACGATTTCTTCCCGTAGCCCGCGAATCCTTGCACGTTCGCGGGCACGCCCGCCGCCGGGCTGGCCGCCCAACCGTTGGCCCACCAGTTCCAGCTCGCCGGGTCCGCGCCCGCGCTGCTCACGCCGTCCGGCGCGTACCCGTGGATCGACATGAAACTCAGCGCCGCGGCGGCCTGCGGGTCGGCGGCAACGTTCTGCAGATACTGCAAGTTCTTGTGGATGGCCGTGTTGCCCCCGCCGTACTGCCACAGCGCGTAGGCATCTCCACCCAGCAAATCCTCCGGCCCTTCCAATCTGATCCCTGCCAGATCGGGATATTTGTCCAACTCCGCCCGCAGCCGCTTGAGCGCGGCGATGTACTGCGAGGAAAGCGGGTAGGTGCAGCTGTTGTAGAACTCCTCGAAGTTCACCTCGTTCTGCACGCTGATTGCATAAAACCGCACCCCATATCGGTTCTGAAACCTGCGCAGATAAGCCGCCGTGCAGCGCGCGAATTGCGTCAGCGCGCTCGTCGGCCCCGTCCCGCCCTGGCTGCGGTCGTCGAATACCGCCAGCGGCGTGTCCGACGTGTCCAGCCGTCCGCCGGCGAAATTCCCCGCCCAGACAAACGGCCACGCCGTCCCGTTGACCGGCAGCACTCCGCCCTGTCCACCGATGGTGTTCCCCGAACTCACCTTCACCCACGGCGCGGGCGACCACAGCGACCCGAACAGCTTGAAATCGCCCAGCTGCGCCCGCTTCGCCTGTCCCAACTGCGCCACCAGGCCCGCCGTCTGTAACCCGCCAAAGTCAAAAGACGCGGCGTTCTTGTCGATGTCCGGCCCCATCACGGCGATTGCGGCCTGCTGGGTCACGTTCTGCCCGTTGAGTGCGAACGTCCAGGCCCGCGTGTAGTCCGCCGCCGAGGTGTAGGTGCGCGCGTTGTTGCCGTCAGGTCCGGGCAGCGCGGGGTGATTGTGAAACCACGGCGAGTTGTAGGTAAAATCCGCGTAGGGAGACACGAACTGCGGCGTCAGGTCCACCCGCAGCAGCGAACAGCGCAAATCGTCAAAGTACAAACCCTGCCACCAACCCTGCTGCCCCTCCGTGCCGGAGAGGCACGTCCCGAAACCATCGATCACCTGCTGCCGCCCGGCGGACGAGGTGTCAACGGTGACGGTCGCCTGCCGGGCACGGCCCGGCGCGGCGGCGAGTAACCAAGCAAGGATCGCCGGAAGGAGAAGCAGGTGAATTTTCATCAGGGGCGGGGTGCATCAGCAGCAGATCCCGGTCCCGTTGAACCTCTGTTTACTCCCAATGCAGCCATTTTCGAAAGGATTGAGCGATCGCTCTCTGATGGTAAGGCGACGGTCCCCGTTGCCAAAGAGGGAGATCGCCACGGCAACGGGGACCGTCGCCCTGCCCTTGGCAGAAGGGCGGCTCATGGATTGTGAAAAGGGCGAGAAGTAGCTAGTCTCATCCTTTCCCTTGCAGTCTGTTGCATTGTCCCTTTTCCATCCATGAAAACGTTTCCAGGTTCCGTTGCCGCCTTGGTCCTGGGGCTGGCGTGCCATCCGGCAATTTCTCGCGCCGAGGACTACCGGGGGGCGGATGCCGTGCTCCGGCAGGCCGCCGCCCTCGCGAGCCAGAATGCCGCCGGCACCCTCCCGGCGGCCGCGGATCTGGTGAGCCGGTGGCGGGAAGACCTCCGCGCCTACCGCGCCCGTACCCCCACGCTGCCTGCTGCGGAAGCGGCCAAGCAGTGGCTGACCTTGTTTGACCGCGCTCTCCACCTGCCGGGTCCTTTTTCCGACGACGTGGGCAGCGGCGACGCCACCTCGCACCTGACGGATTTGTTCCGGGTGCTGCCGCCGCCCGCCGTCTGGGACGCGCTCGACGCGCAAGCCGCCACCCGCCCGGAGGCAGCGAAAGGATCGTCTGATTTCTCCACGCCGTTGCTGCGGGTCGTCACGGGGACGCTGCGAGGCAACCCGGACGCGGTCCGCCGGGCGCTCGCCGCGTTCGGGCGGCAGGTGGAAGCCGAGGACAACCCGGAGCGCGGTCAGGACCGCGAAGCCCTCCCCGGTTTGCAGCGGATTTTCCATGACGCCACGATCGACACCGCCGGCAAGCTCAGGGACCTGGAAGACGGACTCGCGCGGCTCGAATCCCAAGCCGCCACCTCTGCCGTCGCCACCGCGCAGCAGAACCTGCGCACGACCCCGCTGGTACTCCCCGAACTGGTTGCGCGCGTGGGCGAAGTGCGGGCGGAAGCCCTGTTGCGGCGGGACGCGGCCCGGAACTGGAAGGCTTGCTGTTGGACAACCTGGCGAGAAGCGCGCAGACCGCGGCGCACCGGCGCGGCGAAATGACGCCGGAAATGTTCGCGGAAACCGGCTCTTTCGAAACCCGCAACGCCCTGGAAATCCTCGTGGACCTGTACGCGCGGGCCGGGCGCTACGCCGACGTCGTGGCTCTGCTCGACCACGCGTCCTCCTGGGAGACCGGCGACGTGGCGGGCCTGGTCGCCGGCCCCATGACGGCGTTCGACGGGCAGGCGGCCCGCGCCTTGCAGAAAACCGGCCACGCTGGCGCCGCCTTGCGGGTGGTCAACGCCAGCCTGGATCACGCGCTGGACCGCGACGCGCTTCACCCCGTTTATACCTTGCTGCTCGAACTCCTTCCGCCCGAGCAAGCGGAAGCCCGCCTCAACGCGCTGGCTCTCGCCGATCCTTTCGACGCCCAACCGTTGCTCTGGCGCGGCATTTTGCAGTGGCAGCAGCGTCGCCCCGAGGAGGCGGAAAAATCCATCCGGCAGGCTCTGGCGGTCGATCCCACCGATGGCGACGGCGGACCGGCGGATCGCCCCCTGGCCCATGCCGTGCTCGGCGACATCCTGGAGCACGCGGGCGACTTGCCAGGGGCCGCCGGGGCGCGCCGGTTCGTCGAAGCGGTCCATCTTGCAGCGGAAGCGGATGCCCTGAGCGGGGTGGGATTGCCCACGCGGGCGGTCGGGCTTTACGCGCAGGCGGTCGGTATCGACCCGGACTTTGGCTTTTTACAGTACAGCTACGCGGCCCGGCTCGCGGCGCTGGGCCGGTTCGAGGAGGCGTCGGCGCATTTCTCGCGGGCGGATGAACTGCTGCCGGCGAGTTCCAGCCGGGTGGCGATCCTCAGCCCCGCCAACGGCCAGGTCTTCGAGAGCGCCTGGACGCGAGCCATCGCCGAGCGCGTGTTCAGCGAGCGCACCACGCGAGAGCCCGGCAACCCGCACGCGCACTATTTGCTGGGTGCTCTGCGGACCGCGCAAGGCCGCGACATCGAAGCGGCGGGCGAGTTCCGGGAGGCCGTGCGGCTGGACCCGGATTATCTCTACGCCTGGGAACGGCTTGGCGTCGTGACGGGCGATCCCTCGGACCGGGATCAGGCCGCCGTCCAGATCCTGCGGCTCGATCCTCACCGGCGTCACCGCAACACCGGTCCCGATCCATCCGGCGTCAACGACTTGAAGGCTCTTTGGCCGGCGCTGGAACAAGCGGCTGCCCACCGGCTCCCGCCCCCCGCCGAGATTTACCCGCTGGCGGCGAGCCGCACGGAAATGGCGCGGCAGCGGTCAAGCCGTCCACCCGCGCCGGCGGAAAGCTCCGAAGCGTCCGACCTGGCGGGAGCGGCGTTGCGGGCGCAGATGTACGGGTTCGACCCGCCTCCGTGGGCAGCCGTCCTGCGCCACCCGGTGATCAGCGCCGCGCTGCAAACCCTGCGTCCTTCATCCGGCGGAGCCGAGACGCCTTGAAATCACCGTGGCTGAAGGAGGTGCGGCATGGTCTTGCGTTGATATCCACAGGATTACCGGAGGATAAATAATGCTCATGGTTCAACGCACGGCGCTTGCCGTCCTGGCGGCCTTGACGGTTGTCCTGGCGACCTATTTCACCCTGCATGCCTTGTACGGTGCCGGGTATGTGGCCGTTGATGTTAGTGACGGAGACGGCCACGGCCCGGACGATGGCAGTCCGGAGTGGCATCACGCCGTGCAACGTGCGATCCCGCGGCGTTCGACGAAGGCAGGTGCCTGGGCGGGCGCGGTCTGCTTTGTCGTGGTGTTCCGAGCCCTGCGTCCCCGCGCGAAATCCCCGGGGCCGGTCCATCCTGCCTCGGATGGAACTCCGTGAACGGATCGCCCTTCGCGCCGATGCGACCGCGCTCGTTTACTCTGAGCTTTCTGGTCTTTGTCCTGCACCGGCAGGACCTCGCGGTGGCGCTGCCGGAGGCCCTCCAGGTGCCGACGATCCTCACCGATCTGCCTTTCCGGCAGTTCGATGCCCTGTTTCATTGGGAGGATTAAGGCGAAATGGTTTCCGGTCGGGTCGAAATTGCATCGCCCGACGCGCTTTCACCAGTTACCTATCTCTGTGCATGCATCCACGAAGATGAGTGGCCGGGAGGCGGTTGCGCGACGTTCAAGGCAGCGGCGAAACACCTGGCTGCCGATGGCGGTGTTGCTGGCGGCGGCACTCGCCGCCGGTCCCTGGTTGCCGGCGTGGCTGTGGATGTGGGCGCTCTCGGTTGCCCTTTTCGCCGGCTTCAAATGGGCGACACTTACACAGGCTCTGGCCGGCGGGGTGCCGCCGGCGGCCGGGTGGCGCGCCCCGGCTTATCTGCTCCTTTGGCCGGGCATGGACGCGCGGAGCTTTCTGGCCGGGCCAACCCCGCCCCGCCCGGCGGCGCGTTCCTGGGGATGGGCTGGCCTCAAGACCCTGCTCGGTGCGGCTTTGTTGTGGCTGGCGGCGCGGCAGGCCGGGGGCGGCCTGTGCTCGGGCTGGCTGGGCATGGTGGGGTTGATTTTCCTGCTGCACTTCGGCTCCTTTGATTTGCTCGCGCGTTTCTGGCAGCGGCAGGGCGTCAACGCGCAACCGCTCATGCGCGCCCCGGTGCTCTCGGCGTCGCTGGGCGAGTTCTGGGGCAAACGCTGGAATTCGGGCTTCCGCGACCTGGTGTTCGGGTTGTGGTTCGTGCGCTTGCGGGCGCGCTACGGGGCGCGGCGGGCGACCCTGACGCTCTTTCTCTTTTCCGGGTTGGTCCATGATCTGGTCATCTCGCTGCCCGCGCGGGGCGGCTACGGTTTGCCGACCGCGTACTTTCTCCTGCAAGGGGCGGGGCTGCTGGCCGAGCACGCCCGGGGCCTGCCGCTGGCGCGCTGGCGCGGACGGTGGCAGGGGCGGCTGTGGACGTGGCTGGTCGTGGCGGGCCCGGCGTTCTGGTTGTTCCATCCGCCGTTCGTGCGAAGGGTCATCCTGCCGTTCCTGCACGCCATCCATGCCCTTTGACTCCCCGCTTCCATGCTGACCACCTGCGACCACCTGCTCAACCTCGCGCTCTGGCTGGCCGGGCTGGGGCATTTTTGCGTGCTCGGGGCCAGTTTCCAGGTGCCCGCGCGCCTGGGCTGGAAGGAGGACCTGCCCAAACTCACCCCTTTCAACCGCAAGCTGATGTACGTCTATGGCGGGTTCACCGTCCTGACCATCGCGGCCTTCGGCACGCTGACCTTCTACCTGCACGGCGAATTGCTGCGCGGCGAACGGTCGGCGACGGCTCTGGCGGTGTTCATCGCCGTGTACTGGACGGCGCGCATCGGCGTGGACTTTCTTTATTACGAGCACTCGGACTGGCCCAAGGGCGCGCAGTTCGTGGCGGGGCACATCCTGCTCACGGGTCTGTTTTTCGCGCTGGCGGTGACGTACTGGGCCGTGCTAATCCTGGGTCTGCTGCGCTGAAGCCTGCCGAAATCCGGAGGGGTCACCTGTCCAATATAACCCGTCCACGCTTCTATGCGAAGCGCACACCAGCCACGGGCAGGCCAGTGTGGAACTGGCAATCGTGCCGCGGGTGGGCGACCTTTTCTCCCATGCGGCCCGCCCTTGCCGATCTTGCACAGCGCCGTCCGGTGTGGCTGGCGTTTTCCGACCTGTTCCTGGACACGGACACCGCCCTCTTCCGCGCGGGCCACACCCGGGACCTGGCCGCCTCGCCCTACTCGCTGGAAGAACTGGACGCCATCCTGCGCGAGGAAGTGTATCCCGCCTGTTCCTTCAACCTCTCGCTGGTGGCGGGCGAATGGGCGGGCTTCGATTCCGACTGGCTGGAGCGGCGCATCCTCTGCGGTGGACCGCCACCCCGGCCGTGGTGGCGGCGCTGGCGGCGTTACCTGCAACTGGGTTGGTCGATCCCCGTGCGGCTGCCGGAGGAATGGCAGGACTGGCGCGTGGACGTCGCGCAGATCCGAGAAAACGCCAATCAAACGACCGCGGACACCTCTTGCTTATGACAAAGCCGGCACAGGAAACTCCCCCGCTGAGGATACTCAAGGCCCTCGTTTTCACGCTGGTGGGCGTGGGGCTCATGGCGGGCGACCTGTATTGGGCAGCCGCCACCCGCCGCTTCGTGGCCCACGCGGCCTCCGCTCCGGGATCGGTCGTGCGGCTCAACGCCGGCGGAGCGCACCCGGAGGTTCGTTTCACCACCACAGCGGGCAAAGTCATCGAGTACCCGCAGGGCGGGATGATCTGGGGCTACCGGGTCGGGGACAAGGTGGAGGTGCTCTACGATCCGCAGGACCCGGCTGATCCGGTCATCAACACCGTGGGGGCGCTGTGGGGCTTCACGCTCATGAACTTTCTGATGGGGGCCGTTTTCGTGGGAGCGGCGGCCCTCCTTTGGCGCAGTCCCGACCAGGACGCATGACCGCTCTCCCGACCGGCCGTCCGCGTCCTGCGTGTGATGGTGAGGACTGTTCCTCCCCCGCGTGGCCGTGCTATGATCGACCCGCACCTTGCGCTTTCTCCCGTGGTCACCTCATGCCTCCGCTCAAACGCTATCCGCTGATCCTGGCCGGGTTGCTGACCCTTTTGATGCTGGTTCCGTTTGCGCCCGCGAACCTGCATCTGCCGGGAATCTTCGGGAACGTGCATGCGTTCCCTTGGCTCAGGCTTTGCACCGTGCGCTGGCTTTGCCTGGCGTTCGTGCTCAACGATCTGCTGACGGACGGGGACTTCTGTTGGATCTTCCGGCACCGCGGGGGACGCGCGTTCGTCGTGCTGGGCGCGCACGCTCTCCTGGGACTGGTGTCCCTGGCCTGTCTGGCCACGGTGGATAAGCCGGTCGATCCGGTGTCGCCCGCGCTTCGCCTTCTGGCGGTGCTGATGGTGGTGGCCGTACCGCTGGTGGTGATCGGCCTTTTGGCGGTGCGGGGGCAGGTCCACGATCTGACGGTGACGCCGTCCTGGACCTGGCGCGGTCTCCTCGCGTTGTGCGTGCTGGCTGGTGGGCTGACGGGTGTGGCGATCAACCAGCGCGAGTACGCCATCCGGCAACAGATCCGGAGCGAGCTGATGGCGGTGCATGCAGAAGAAGAGGCACGGGTACGGCAGGGCCTGGCCGAGCTGGCGCGGTTGCGCCCGGATGATCCGTTGGAGCGCTGGCTGCCTTTTTTGCAGGCAGACACCTTTGAGGTAGCTTTCCAAGCCAGGCACGCGATCCGGGCCCGGCCCCGACTGACGGCAGAACTCTCGGCGTTGCTGCGTGGCACGGACGAGCAGGGGCGCAACGCTGCACTCCGCTTCCTTGGGGGGAGCGTCGATGCGCTGCCGGTCGAGTTGATCGCCCCGGTACAGGAAGCACTCAATGCCACGGTGGCATCCATGGACATCCGGGTCGCCGGGGACCCGGCTCTGCCCGCCGAAACGTTCGACGGGGACTGCGTGACCGCTGCCAATCTCGCCGGGGAATTTCCCGGCCATGCGGCGGACTTTGTCGAACCCCTTCGCCGGATGCAAGCCGTTGTGGCCAGGAGGCCCGCCGGGTCCACGCGCCGCTTCGGCCAGGAAGCGCTCGACTCGTGGCTGCAAGAAAATGACCCCACGGTTTCACGTTGAAAGTCGCACCAAGGGATAGATGGAACCGAAACGATCTCTCGACGCGCCCGTTTCGCCAACCGTAGAATCCGTCCATGAACGATGACACCAGCCTGCTCATTTATTGGTTCGGGCGCTACCTCGTGCAGATGCCGGCGTTGCTGGTCGCGTTGGCCGGGTGCCTGGTGGTGCTCGCGCGGCGTCGCCAGGCACCCCGAGGCTCGACGTGGGCGCTCCTGGGTTTTGGCCTCGCCGTGGTTCTGGGCCTGATCATCCCCGTCGGGGAAGTGATGTCCCAGCGGTGGATGATGGAGAGCCACGAGACCCGCGCCGAGGTCGGGTACGTGCTGACCAGTCTCTCGCTCCTGTGGAACACGCTGCACGCGGTCGTTTACGTGTTGCTCCTGGTGGCGGTGTTCGCCGGACGCTCGATCCCGCCTCTGCCGGTCGTCCCGCTGCCGCTGCCGCGCTCCGGCGATGGCAGGCTGGCCTGAATCCGGGCGCGGCTGCCGCCGCACGTTGACGCCAGCCGTAAGTTCTTTGAGGTCGCCCCATGCCTTTCCTGCTTCGCCCGGCCTCGATCTGGTTCCTGTTGAACGCCATCGGGATGGCGGCGTACCTCTTTTTCGCCTCGACGTTGTGGGTGCGCCCCGGTGAGGAAGGGACCCCGGGTGGTCCGGGCGACGCATTTTACTGGCTGGTTTATCTCGCGCCGGTGCAGGCGGTGTTTTTCATCCTGGATGCCATCGCGTTGTTCATCGTCGTGTGTCGGGCAATAGGGGGCCGGAAGGGGACGCTGATCCTCTGGCTCGGTGTGGCGTTGCTCTGGACGGCTGTGCTGGCGTTCGACCAGTACAAATCCTTCCGGCGGATCGACGGTGCGCCTACGGTCGTCCCGCCCTGAACGCACGTGTCGTGCCCCCGGCCAAAAGCGGGAGCACCAATCAAACGAGCAAGCCTTCTGTTTGTAGGGCGGGCGCTCCGCCTGCCGTGCAACGGCTTCGTACCAAGGTAGGGACGGCTCTCCGAGCCATCCGACTTTTCAGCGTTCGGTACTCTCCAAAGCCGCCCATCAAGACCGGACCAGGCGAAACCACGCACGGCTCGGAGAGCCGTCCCTACCTTGGTACGAAGCCGCTACGCGGCGGGTGCCTTCACGCTCGGCGGCTCGCTCATTTTGCAAATGGCTGTAAACGGCAGGCAGAGCGCCCGCCCTACAAACAGAGTGTTTGTCTTGGAAGGAGCCTCGAACAGAAGCCAGCGCCGCGTCATTTAACGATCGCCGGGCGGTAATGCCCGGTAAGCTTGTAGGCAAACAGGACGTCTTCCTCCCGCGTGCCCGCCCCGATGTTGTGGACCACGGTCGGAGCCGTGCGGCCCGCGGCGTCGGAAACGATCCCGATGTGCGTGGTCCCGCCGCCGAGGTTCCAGGTGACTACGTCGCCGGGTTGGTAGTCGCCGCCTTGCGCGGTGACCGGCCGCTCCCAACCCTGCCGCCGGAAGTAGGTCATCAGGTTGGGCACGCGTCGGTGGTCAATGTTCGGGTCAGGGGATTTCAAGCCCCACTGGTGCGGGTACTCGGCGAAATGCCGCTTCATGTCCTCATGGACGGCCTGTTGCAAGTCGATGCCTTGCTCGCGCAATGCCCGGGTGACCACGTCCGTGCAGACGCCTGTGTTCATCGGCACGTCCCCGCCGGGGTACGCCAGGAGATGGTATTCAGCATCGTAACCTGTGGTGACGCCGATCTGCCGCCGGGCCGCCGCCACGGTCCGTGCCGGATCAATCCTGACACCCGGCGCGGCGGTTTGCGCCAGGCCACGCAACGGCAGAGCGCCGCAGAGCAGCGCCAGGCAAAAAGCGCACCATCGAATCGCTCGCATCAGTGAAACACCCTCGAGGCTTCCAGCAGCCAGCTCTTGAGCGAACGCAACGGCTCGCCGCACACTTGTAGGTAAGCGCGCAATTTCTCCGGCGCTCCGGGCTGTGCGCGGATCGCGGCGACGAGGTGGGCGCGTTCCGTGTCGTCAGTCAGGCCGTCGGAGAAAATGTTCGCCAGCCGCAACGCCGCTTCCGGCTGGAGATCGGGCGCGTCCTTGTCGCCCAGGGTTTTCAGCGTCAGATCGAGCGCGATCTTCCAATCTTGCGTGCGCCAGGCCAGCAAGCCGCGCAGGTTGCGGATGTCGGCGGTGTAGCGGCCTTGGGGAAATTCCTTGTCGTAGGCGTTGAGGGCGGCCCCGAGCCGGGTCGGGTCGAACGGCTCGACCCTCTGGTACGTGGGGATCACCCGGCTGGCGAACGTGCCGCTCTGCGGCCAGACGGCGAACTGCTGGACCAGCCGCGGCCGGGAGGCGTCATAAATGGCCCGGGCGTACAGCAGCCGCGCGGCCTCGCGTTTGCGGCTGTGCGGTTGCTCGTGGAGGAAGGTTTCCGTGAGCTTTTCCAATTTTGGGTAATCGCGGGAGGTGTAGGTCAGCGGTTGGCCGTCTTTCTCCTGGCCCGGCACGGGGACGGTGATCCGGTGGTTGGCGACCACGGCGATGGCCAGGAAATCGAGGTAATCCTTGAAGGGCGCGAGTTCCGGCTGCTTGTAAGCGGCGCGGATGTCGTTGAAGACCTGGTCGTCCACGCCCTTGCCTTGGCCGAGGGGCTGGTCACTGGATTCATCGCTCTCGTCATCATGCCCGAGCGTCAGGCCGACGGCTTTGGCTACCCCTCCATTGCTGACGTTACCCCAGGATTCCACGGCCAGGCTCTCGATCCGCAGGTCGACATAACGGTGGACCGCCGCTAGGGTCAACTTGGCGCGGTCCTCCTTCAGAAAGTCGTCCAAATCGTCCAGACAATTTTGCAGGTAGGTGCCGTTGGGCGAAGCGAGGCGAGCATGGATAGATCCGCGCAGAAGAGTTACGTCCGAGGCGAGTCGCTCCGGATCAGGCATCGATCGGCTCAGGCGCAGCGCCGCCACCTTGGTGAGATAGAAGTCGCCGTCCTGACCATCTTGAAAGGGGTCAGCTTTTTTCTTTGGCGTGAACGCGCCATGATCGGAGACGGCGTACTCCGGGTCTTGCAGTTCGTCCGTTGATTCGTAGTCCTCCTGGTTGGGCGGCGGAGCGGCCTCCTCGTCGGCGGGTTTCGACGGGGCGGGAAAATCGTAGTACACGGCGAACTCGCGCGCCTCGCGCGAGGTGGGGCATTCCCGCCGCAGGCGTTCGTAAAGCTGGCGCGACGCGCCGTGGGCGTCCGTGATGGCGGCGCGGACGGTCAGGGCGGGCGAGGCGGCGGCAAGCGCGGGCATGGCTTTGAGGGCCAGCCACAGGGCGTGCGCCCGGGTGGGCGAACCCGCCGGGGCAGCGTCCGCCGCGCGCAGCCACCAGTCTCGGGCGTGGCGCAGTTCGTCGCGCTTTTCGATGGCTGCTCCGAGTTCACCCGCGATGCCCAGGGCGTGAGCGTTTACCAGACGCAGGCCGTCCGCGTCGGCTCCCTCCTCCCCGCCTGCGCTGAAGATCGCGTTGCGCTCACCTTCCGTTTCGAGCGGAGCAAACACCAGCTTGCCCCGGGCCGCCGCCCAGGCGTCGCCGAGTGCTTGCAACGCCGCCGAATCGGTAGGATGCGCTTTGGCAGCCGCGGCGGCTTTTTCCACAGCCGCCGCCGCCGCCACGCTCCACTGCGCGGGCGTGACGAACTCCCGGGCGCGAGCGAAATTTTCCTCTTCCGCCAGGAAGCGCTGCGCCAGGATCGCCCGGAGTTTGAGGACGAAAGCCCCGTCGAGATCACCCGCCGGGAGAACGGCGGCGAGTTCGGGCAGCGGGGCAAAGTTGAGCAGGGCGTCGATGATCTGCTCCGTCTGGTTGTACTCCGCGCCGGAAGGATCGTGGGTCAAAACACTGTCCGACGCGGCAAGGCCCACCTCGGTTTCCGGGTAATGGATGGGGTCATCGTCCGCGGGACCAAACTTCTCGATGTCGGTATCTCCGTTGTCGGGCGGAGTCGGGGGCTGACCGGCGGCTCGCTTTGCTCCAGCCGCGCGCTGGAGCTTGAGCAGTTCCATCACGGCCGCACCCGCCTGGTGATCGTCGCGTAGCGCCAGCGCCACCCGCAGCATGGCCCCGCGCGCCAGCACGCTCTGCGGAAAGCGGGTAAGAAAGTCGCGCCCGGCGTCGATGGCCGCGCGCAGGTCGCCGCTGCGTTGCAGGGCGGCCAGCCGGATAAAGGCCAGATCGTCGAGTTTGGTGAGATCGTCTTTGCCCATATCGCAGAGGGCGAGCGCCTTCTTCTGGTCGCCTGCACCACTGGCGGCTTGGGCGAGGATGGCGAGGTAGCGGCCCTGCCAATCGCCTGTCTGATAGGCGTCCTTGTGCGCGGTCACGGCGGCGGCGAGGCGCGGTAGCAGCGTGCGCCGCCACTTGGCGACCTCGGCGGGCGTTTCGTACTTGCCGTTGTAGTCGTCGCTCTCGGAGGAATTGACGACGAGATAGATCAGGCTCATGGCGAGCTTGGGGCGTGCTGCCACGCGGTCCAGAGCCGTCTGATCGCCGGTGGCGGAGAGGCGCGAGAGGCAGCGTTCGCACATGAAGCCCGCCGATTTGAGCACCTCCGGATGGCCGGGGATGTCCGCCTGCCGCAGGTAAAGGTCCAGCGCGCCGAGATAATCGCCGCCGTCGTAGGCGATGGCCCCCAGCCAGCCGGGCACGTCGGCGATGAAACGGCCTGCGGGATACCGGCGCAGGTAGTCCTCGAACACACCGCGAGCCTGGCCACGCGCGTCCTCAGCCGCCTGTTTCGTTTCGGCGTCAGGTTCGTCGTTGGCGTTGGCGTTGGCGCGATAAGCCACTAACTCGAACCGTGCCAGCATGAAGCGCGCGGACTCGGCCCGTGGATGATCCGGGAACTCCTTGACGACCTGCTCGAAAGTAGCGGCGTCCCGGGAGAGCGCGCCTTGCAGATACAGCCAATGCACACGCAGGGAACGCTGGGCAGGATTGTCCACGTTGCGCTTGATCTCCGTGAGAAGCTGTTGGGTAAGTTTCTTGGTCTGGTCGTTATCCGCGTCAGCGTCAGCGGAAAACTTCTTTTCCGTCCAGAACAGCCCGAACGATTCGGCGTGCTGAACTCGCCAGCGGAGGTATTCGGCGGCGGGTTTGCCGACGACGGGCGGCGTGGAGGCGAACAGATCGTGCGCGTCGTTGAGCAGGTTGCAGAGCACGGCGGCGTTGTTCGGGTCCAGGCGGGCTTGAACAAGCAGATCATCGACGGTGGACGCCAGCGCGGCAGGCGGCTCGTGGCCGGCTTCTGCGGCTGTCGCCAGAGCGAGCAGGCGGGCATGGAAATCCGTGGGCTTGCCTGGTGGACGGGGCGTGGTTTCCAGGAAGATTTGCGAAGGGCTTTTCGCGGGCAGCCGGGAAAGGTAGAACGGCAGCGCGGAAGGAGCCGACACATCTTCGCCACCCGTGGCGCGAGCGCGGGCCGGGAGCAGGAAAAGCAGCGCGGCGATCGGGACCGCCATGCACCAGTTTACATGTGCCGGGAGGGACCCGCTCCGTCGGGTCCGTAAGAGCCGGGGCAATGCCCAGGCACCGTGTTGCCACGGCTCCTCGGACCCGACGGAGCAGGTCCCTCCCGGAAGCGGAAAAAGCAAGACTGAGTTCATCATTGTCAGCTATCGCAGGGCTTGCCAGGAAGGATCGGTTCCCGGCGTTCCGAGGTCGGGCAGCCGGTAACGCAGCGTGGCGGGATCAGTGTCGGGTGAAAGTTGGATCAACCCTGTCACCAGGGAGGCGTGCGCGGGCAAGCCACTGAAGCAAAACGTCAAACGGGTGGCGAGCGGAATCGCCACGGCCGGGGCATTCCGCGTTGCGGCGGCGTCACCCGCAGCTGGGACTGCCTGCGCGGCCAGGGAATGGAAATCCCCCGGCAACGCTTCCCGCCAGACGAACGCATCGGGCGATTGCACCTCCAGCCGGTAGCCGCGGGCCGAGGCGGAGGGTCCGTCCAGCCGGGGCGGCAGGTCGGCGTCCGCATCGTTGACGAGCACCAGCCGGCCCGAACCCGTGGCGGCATCCCATCGGAGGGTTAGGTGGGAAGCTGGGTTCTGCCCGGCGGCCATGGCGAGGGTTTGCGCGAGGGAGAAGCCGCCCGCCGACCCTTCGTCCGGCGGATCGGGTAACCGGAAGAACGCCACCCCCTGCGCACTCGCTGTGTCCGCCGCGCGGATCGCGGCGAGCAGGTCGCCCGCCGCCGGACGGCGCACCGCGACACAACCTCCCGCTTCGACCCGGCTGCCCAACAGCCGCGTGGCGCGCCGGGCCTGGAGGACGTTCGTACCGGGCGGAAAAGGTTGATCCAGACCCACCAGCACAGGGTTGTAAATCACGTCGTCCCACGCCCACGCGCGCAGGTGCCCCTGCGGGCGGGCGGCCGCGTCGTACACCGTGACCCGCGCGAACGTCGGTAGCCCCGTGTGCCAGGGGATCGGGCAGCGCCGCCAAGCCGCGAGCCACGCGCGGAGCCGGGCCTGGTCCAACAGCGGACCGGGGCGGCACTCGCCCGGGACCGCGGGCGCGGCGTCGGGTTCCGTGTCGTAGAGCATCGGGAAAATCTCGTCCGCCACCGACCAGAGCGCCGACCGGCCCGGGGCGTTGCTCCAGCTTGCCAGGGCCGTGATCGTCAGATGGTGGATGTCGGCGACCTGCCGCGCGGTGCGCAGGCGCGCGGCGTAGGCGGGCAGCAGCCGGTTGGGGCAATCGAAGTCCAGTTGCACCGCCCGGCCCGGCGCGGCGTCCACCACCGGGCGCAAGGCGCGGCCGAGCGCCTCACCCGTGAACGCTTCCGGGGTGCGGACGCCGGTGGCCACCCGGACCACCGGCACGATCTCGGGTCCGCCGGGAAGCGGGCGCAAAGACGAAGGCGGGGCGGTCCGTGCCAGGGTCAGGCTGCCACCGGACGCCGCTGTCAGCTCGCCCGCCTGCCAGTAAAGGCGGCGTACCCCGCCGCGGCGCAACGCCTCGGCTTCGGGGCTCGTCAGCGGCTCAGAGCGGTTCCAGACCCAGAAAGATTTTTCCATGGGCCGCGTCCCGCGTGAGAAAGGAGGTGGACCGCAGCCGGCCATTCCCGCCAAACACAGCAGGGCCAGCACGAGCCTGCGCCCATTCATCAAGCGGTGCGGCCAGGCCATGAATCCTCTCTGGCGACCGATCACTCCGTCACCGCGATGATCGGCCCCAGGTCCGCCCGGGAATCGTCCCGCCCGAGCGCGGTGGCGTGGAGGCTGGAGATCGCCCCATCCAGATACAGCGCGTCGGGACAGTGAAGTTGATCGCGAAACAGCGTGGCGAACTCGTAAAAGTTCACCGGGTCCTCACTGATGGCAAAGACGACGCTCGCCGCCGAGGAGACACCGACGCCGTTGCGCCGCAAACGGGATTCCGAACGGGCGTTGAAAGCAGGGTGGATCTGGCCACCGCGCACCAGCAGCGGGCCGGATTGTGTCGCCAGCAAAATTCCCTCGCCCAGCTTTGGGTACTCCGACGACTCGACCACCCGCGCCCCGGCGGCGGTGACCGCGAAGACCCCGTTGGGTTTCAGGAAGAAATTACCACTTCCATTGGCCACGTTGAGCAGAGCAAGTTCCTGCCCGGCGGCGACGAACAGGCCAACCGGCGACAGGTCGGGCTGGTACATGCCCGCGTTCATGGCGAAAACGAGCTTCCGGCCGCGTCCCTGGAGCCAGGACGTGAGGTTCCCGAAATGCCGGAACGGCTGCCCGGCGTCGTCATGGTGAAAAAGTTGGAGACGCTCCGCGCGAAGGTCCACGCGGCAGACCGTGACCCGTTTGCCCGCCACCTCGACCGTACTGTACTCGACGGCCAGCGCACGACCGCAGGGGGCTAGTAGCGCCACCACGAAAATGAACCGCAGGCAAATGGCAACGGCAAGGAATCTCATGACCACAAAGCGTGTACGCTAATCGGACGCCCCTGTCCGACGAAGATAAAAACGACGACCGGAACTTTCCAACCGGTCCGGAGGATCACGTTAGAGCACCGCTCATTTGAGTAAGCCGCGCCGGTCAGTTCCTTTTCTGTCATTCTGAGAGCGCGTATAGATAACGGCTTCGCGGCTCCTCTTCTGTCATCCTGAGCGCGCATCCCAATAAACAATATAGTCTGTAGTATTGGATGGTCAGCACAAGTTCTCGCAGAGACTTTCGCGGGGAACTTTTCAGCTTGCCAGAGTGCAGCCGCGGGTGGTCACGCGCAGGTTGTGCAGCCCACTGGCCACTTCCACGACGGCATCCACGAAGCCCGCGCGCCAACTGCGAAAGGTGTCCAGAACGATACGACAGCGCTTCACGCCTGCGATGACGTGCTTCGCGCCTGCCCGGTAGCGGCTGATCAGGGCGTTGCGTTTCTTCTGAGCTGGCAAGAGTTCACGGCCCCGGGGCTTTTTGGTGGGTGCGTAGCTGATGACCCCCGGCGGCACGTGGCCCTGGAAGCCCGTGTCCTTGCACACCATGCTGCCCGGCGGAAACCTCAGGCCGCTCTCGCCGGCGAGCTTCTTGTCGTGCACGCTGCCGGGGCTGGCAGGTCCCAAGTACACCACGCGCTTGCCGCCCGTGGCCGCCAGCAGGTTCTTCTTGCGGCGGGCCTTTTTCTTGCCGCTGTAATCATCCTTCCAGGCTTGTTTATCCTTGGGCCGGCGGATGGGCCGCTCGGCTCCATCGAGGATCAACAAAAGCTCGGGAGTCTCGGCAAGCACGCGCTCCAGGTCTGCGGGCTGGCGCGCAGGCAAGAGCCACTCGGCCCCGGGCACGCGGGTGAGTAGCGGAGTGAGCTTCTTGACCCACAGGCACACCTGCGGCTGGCTCAAGTCAAAGAACACGCCCATGACTGTCTGCACGGGGTAAGCTTTGAAGCAGAAGAGGATAAACAAAAGCTTCTCGCGGGTGGCAGGTAGCCTGCCCAGGTTGCGCGCCCCGTACGCCCGCTGCCGTTTGGCTCCATTGTGGGTGCGCTCCAGCCGCTCGGAAGCCAACGGCGCTTCTAAAGCCTCCTCCAGCCGGGCGAACTCCTGCGGGCCGAGTGAAGTCAGCGCCCGCAAGAGCTTGGGCCGGCGAAATACCACCTCCATCTTCATGCCGCTGATCCTAGCAAAACCCGACCTTGCTGCCTACAGGCTATTTTGTTTACTATGTCACGCCCCTTCCGTTGACAAGCCAACTGGTCACGGATACTTGGATGAGAAATTTTTGGAGTCGGAAGGAGGACGACAAAGAATTATCGAAGTCCGAAGAAGAGTTCTTTCTCCGAGCCGGGAAGATAGGCTTGCAGCCGGGAAGATTCGACGCACTGATTCTTGAGTATCTTGCTGACGGCTATTTCTCTGGGACTTCACTCAGCAAAGCCGTGGAAGAAACTGATAAAAACGACGCCAAGGACGAACTGGATCGGCGCGTGCGAGAAGCCTTCGGACCGTACACGAACAATTTTCGTGCTTCCGAGTCCGAGACGACCGCACCGGTCAAACGTCTCCTCGACGATTATGCGGAGCGTTTGGAACCGGAACGGATGCGTGCCTACGCCGGCTTTCTGGAATCGTTCGATGTTCCGACGAGCGGATACCTTGTTCTCTCTCTCCGGCGGATGCCGTAGGATAACGGCTTCCGACGAGGATGAAAAGAGGGAGAACACTGCACTTAATGCAAGTATTCCAACCGATCTGCTTCCCGAGGGTGGAGGTAAACCATCCACCTGGCAGCGACAACGCACCCATCGAGAAGCTGTTGGCGGTTCGTTTCCTCGTTTACGCCCCTAGGAAAGAAACGAGGAAACGTGCATCGAAGGGGTCGGTTCTGAGCATTGATAATTCTCCTCCGCAAATCGCTCCGTCTTGATCACCCACTTTCAATCCTCAGAACCGATCCCTTTTGACATGCGCTGAGGGTTGTTCATGCCGAGGCAGCCACCGGCGAAGGACGCAGCCACTTCATCAATGCTCCACCCCGGGTGGCGGTGTTGGATGGATCGGTGAGCCCTGTTTCGCTGCGGAAGCGGCTCGGGTGCGGCAGAACGCCGGCTGGAACCTTTGAACGCAGGTTTCAATGCCCGAAGTTTCCGAGCGCCGCTTTCTCGTATTGATTGTAAATCAGGAGAATCAGCAGCCCGAAGACGACTGACGCGACGATCAGAATCGTGCTGATCAGTCCCTCAACGGAAAACGAAAGCCGAATGAGAATCGTGGAAATGATAAATCCGGAGTTGCGGATGACTTTGTGGAAGTCGTTGGTCAAGAAAAGTGAGTTCAGCAGCAGGACCACGTCAACGACGATAAGAACGCTGAAGAACTGATCGAAGAATACGTTGTTCAGATTCTTAAAGGAAATCCCGAGACTGCTGGACGGAACAATCACGCCGAGGGTCCACTGCACGAGCGTGTAGCTGGCGAGACAAAAGAGGATGGGAATAAGCAGGGTGGCAAGGATCTTCTTGAAGAGGATGAACCGGGCGAGCGAGGTGGACGGCGGGCCTTCCGGCAGCGGCTGTGCGTGGCGTTTACCGCCCTGGGTGATGAAAAGGAGCAGCAGGTAGAAAAGCACAAGCGAAGCGAGGATGTCATAAGTCAGCCGCAGATCGCCGTGGATCTTGAACCAGTCGGCCGAGATTTCAATCGCGGCGAGATCCTTGAACAACCGCCGGATGATGATCAGCGTGATGATCTCGTATTGCTTGCTGATGTACGTGGTGATCGACTGCGGGAGGTAATAGACCAGCAGATAAACCTCGTAAACCAGAACGAAGGAAAAGGGCGTGTAAACCGCCGCGATGGAATTGGTGAGCAGTTCGGCTTCCGCGCTGACTGGAAGGCAATGCAGCTGGGCCAGAAATATCAGCAGCAAATGAATGATGAAGCCGATGATCGCGACGTTGAGAATGATCCGCTCGAACCGTGCACGGGTTCGCTCGGAAAGCAGCAAATCATAGGAACGCTCGATGATTTGGAGGCGAGTCACGGGCGAAGAAGAAGGGACCCGTTGATGGACAAAGGCGTAAGATTAGAATGATTCGGGGCTGGGGCCGGACTCAAACGATTCTGAAGGTTGGTGTAGAACAGCCCGGGGTTGGGACGGTGAAAAGCGTCCTGGCCAAATCTAGCGCGCTTCGGGAATGAGACTGTAATCGGGGAAGACGCCGTGCAAACGTTCACCGGGCGCGCCGGTGGTGACGGCCTCGACGAGGTATTTTCCGCCGACGAAACATCCCTTCCACGACCCGCCGGTGCCACCGAAGGGTTCCTCCTTGTCGCCCCGGCTGCGGATTTGGTTGACTCCAAATTTGAAGGAACGCACCTGCGCCCCGACTTCCTTTGCCACGGCGGGATCATCGGTTGCCAGGGAGGAAACCAGCGCTCCGCCGGAGATGTTCATCTCCGAAATCATTTCCTCGATGGTGTCAACGACGACGATGCTATCAATTGGTCCGAAGGGCTCGCTATGATACAAATCGCAACTGCGGGGGAGGTTGATTAACACGGAAGGTGCCAGGTACGCGGCGATTTCCTGGCCGGGCAGGAACAGGTCTTCCTGCAACTCACCTTCGTAAAGACTGAGTGCCCCGCGTCCCTTGGCGGCGCTGATGCGGACGTTCAGTTCATCGACCTTGGCGCGGTTGATCAGCGGGCCGAAATCGACGTCCGGCAGAGGGTCATCGTCATTTTGGACGAGCAGTGGATGGCCCACGCGCAGCGACTGCACCATGGGCAGATAACTCGCGAGAAACTTTGGCAGGAGGTCGCGCTGGATCACGTAGCGCGGGTAGGCAGTGCAGCGTTGTTTGCCGTACTCGAAGCCTTTCTTCAGTTGCTGCGCCAGGCTGGCAAAATGACCAAAGCCCCAGATGCCGTAGGTGTTCACCCCTTCCATCTCCAACATGTAGCGCTTGTCGCGATCGTAGAGGCTGGCGGCGATTTCGCCGCCGCTGGTTTTGCCGCCGACGAAGGCGAGTCCGGCGATGGCGTCATTCCTGACGAGCGCCTCGGAGAGCCGGCCGCCGCTCCCGCTCACGAGCGAAACCGGCAGTCCGCACTTCCGCGCGAGACCGAGCGACAAGGTGAGGGAGAAAATCCCGCCGTCGGTCGGTGTTTTGGCGATCACGGAATTGCCGCAAAGCATCTGCACGAGCAGCGCGTGGACCAACACCGAAAGCGGATAATTCCACGAAGCCACGTTGGAGACCAGGCCCAGTGGTTTTCGGTCGCCGAGCATTTCATCGATGTTTTCCACGTACCATTCCACGCCGGTGATGCAGCGGTCCACGCTGGCCATCGACTGGCGGTAGGGTTTTCCGATTTCCCAGACGAGCAGGAGCGCGAGCAGTTCGCGATGTTTTCGTAAATGTTCGAGGCATTCCACGACGCGGCGTTTGCGCTCGCTCAAGTCTGTCGAGGCCCACTCGCCGGCCTCCTGTGCGGAGAGCGTGACAGCTTCCTGCGCGGCTTCCAGATCAATCATTGGGTAAGGCCCCAGCGGGGAACCATCCAGGGGCGAGGTGGCCATACGCGGGTGGCCGGACTCGCGCCATTCGCCGCCGATCAGATTCAGGAGAGTCTCCTGCGGGCCACCCCACGCTTCGGGCAGGATGGATTTGGCGCACCGCAGCACTTCCGGCCAGGAAGTGCCGGCTTTGATTTTCCCCGGGGTTTTCATACAGCGAGTGGAAGCGTTCGAGGCTTTTAGGGAATCGGAGGACGATTGTACCCACGAACAATGAGTAAACGCCTGTCGGATGAAAAAGGATCCGGAAAGTTTCAGGTGTTTTCTGTTGTCCCAGGCGGATCAAACAGAAACGCGAACCAGCCATCGGAAGGTCGAGGACAAGCTTTCGTGTCAAGAGAGTCAGTCCGCGTGTCGAACGGGTCAGTCCATGCATGAGCGCAGAAAAGCCGCGATCGAAAGCTTTTGCACCCATGCACGGAACGACCCTTTAACTTATACTTAGAGCGCAGCTCGATTGAGTAAGCCGTAAGTCTCCGCAAACGCTGTCCCCCTGAGCGGAGGGTAACGCAGCCGAACGATGACAGGAAAAGGCTGATCCAATCGAGGCGCGCTCCAGCAGATCTCTTTCATGTGACGGTCGCCTCGCCACAGGCGGCTGGACAGGCACGCGCCGCCGTGCCGACGGCCGGACAAAGTGGGGCACGACGGCGTGTGCCCGTCCAAGCCGGTTAAGATCAGCCAGCAGGCGATGGCTCCCTGACCAAAGCGGCCTGTTACTTCAACAAGGTAGCTTCTGTGGGTGGATGGCGCGCTCCGCCGCGCCATTACTTTGTTGCGGCAGCGCCGCCCAGAGAGATCGGGCGGCTGCGCCGCAGGATGACTAGAGCCCTTCCCGTTTGGGTAAGCCTTGGACAGATTGGGAGGGACCCGCTCCGTCGGGTCCGGGGAGCCGGGGCTACACGGCACCGGGCATAGCCCCGGCTCCCCGGACCCGACGGAGCGGGTCCCTCCCGGCAGGCTTTATCAAACGGGAAGGGCTCTAATGGCGCGGCGGAGCGCGCCATCCACCCCGGAAGATTTTCCCGCCTGCTTAGTCCACTCGCATCAGCGGGCATTAACGCCGGAGTGCCTGCGGCGTTCCGGAGAGGAGAACGACGGCACCGGCAGGCCGGGGAACCTCGTTCCCGGTGGTCGCACAGCGCAGCGAGCAGAGCAAATCGGCGCCGGTCCACAACGGGCGGCTTTGCAAAGGGAGAGATTTATCACTCGGAGCGGCCCGGCCCTCCGGGACGGTGCCTCACTCCTGCGGAAGTTCTCGTGATGCGACGTTTACGGGAGGACAACCATCGGGGCGAGCGTGTGACACACGATACCGACGGTCAACCCATAAACCGCGTGGGCGAGCACCTGCGAGAGCGCCGTCATGGGGCTGCGGTCATGGTAACGATCTAAAGGATGATGTTCCAGGACCGCGATGGCCACGACAAGCATCACCACCACCCCATGCACGGCTCCCACAAACAAGCCAGTCGCTGCGTTCAGCGAAAAACCGCCGCCCATGAAGACAAAGCTATAGTAATAGCAATAGGCAAAGAAGATTCCCGCCAGGAAGTGTACGACCAGCCCGGGTACAAAAGCAGTTTCACGATCATGCGTTAGGTACGCGCCGGTGGCCCGGATGATGTCCACGCGAGTGCGCCCCAATCCAACGGGCAGCAGTTGGAGTAGCGACATGACAAGCGTACCAATCAGACCGGCGAGTAGAGGGACAAAAGGTTGATACATTGGAACGGCAGTTTGGAGGTTTCGAAGAACGTTCGCGCGGTCTCCTCGGAAAGATGGCCCGGTGGTCCGCGCGTTGGCAGGTATTTGGACTAGACGGCCCCGTTGCTTGCAAGTCAACCGCAGACAGGGAGGGGGCTGCCGGGTGCTTATACATCTAAGCCGCTGACAAAACTCGCGAGGCTTTTAACCAAGAAGGAGAAGTTCTGTCATGAATCGCAGCCTGACCCCCAATTCTGATCCCCAATTCTGATCCACACTCCGCGAGGCTTTTAACCAAGAAGGAGAAGTTCTGTCATGAATCGCAGCCTGACCCCCAATTCTGATCCACACTCCACCAGCATCAAGCTCGTTCTTTGGGATATAAAAAGAGAGAGTGGTCAGTTAACGTCTCTCGACAAGAAGCCGCTCTGCCACCCGTCTTCCGCTGAGTTGCTCGAAGCAGTCAAAGAGACGTTGACTCATTCCTTTCACGCCTGACCCATTCAAAGTAGGGTGGGCAATTACAAGTGAACAGCATTCAGCGCGCGTGCCATCCTCGCCAGCGCGCGCAAAGTTCGCTCGCCGCCTCCGCCCACGTGGGATACTCGAACAAAAATCCCGCTTCCAACAGTCGTCCGGGCACGACGCGGCGGCTCTTGAGGATCAACTCGGTTTCCGTGCGCAGGAACACCGCGCCGACTTCCAGCATCCAGCGCGCGGCCGGTAGGCCGAGGCGGATGCCCCAAGCCTGCCGAAACGCGCGCATGAACTCCCGGTTGGGCAGCGGGTGCAGCGCGGCCAGGTTCACCGGACCGGAAAACGTGCCGTCCTCGATCAGCCGGTACACCGCGCGCACAAAATCCGTCTCGTGGATCCACGAGACGAACTGCCGCCCGCCGCCGTCTTGTCCACCCAAACCGTGCCTGACCAAACCCAGCAGCACATCGAACGCGCCGCCCCGGTCCGGACTCATCGTAATGGCCGAGCGCAAGAGTACCTGCCGTGTGCCGGCCAGGCCGCTGAACTCTGCCGCCGTGCTTTCCCAGGCGCGGCACACGTCGTAGCTGAAACGCCACGTGTCGGGCAGGTTTGGCTCGTGGCCGCCGAGGAGGCCGGTCGCCTCGTCGTTGGGCGCGTCGTAGCGGTGGGCGTAGATCGTCGCCGTGCTCGCTTGCAGCCACACGCGCGGCGGATCGCCCAACCGGGAAATTGCCTGCCCGATGATACGGGTAGATTCCACCCGCGACGAGATGATCTCCTGGCGGTTGGCGGGGTTGTACCGGCAGTTGACGCTGCGGCCTGCGAGGTTGATGACCGCTTCGGCGCCTTCCAATTCGGCGGTCCAGTCACCGAGGGTGTGCGCGTCCCATGCCACGACCCGGGCACCTCGGACGCCTTGCTGCGGGCGTCGGCCCAAGATGACGACCTCGTGCCCATCGCGCACGAAAGTCCGCGCGAGCATTTGTCCGACTTGTCCGCTGCCCCCGGGAACGATGATCTTCATGCAGATGGAAGATACTGCTGCCACTCCTCGCTTTCAGCCACCGCTTTGATGTGCTCCAGACGCTGCCGGACGAGTTGGCGCATCCGGCGCGTCAGGTACAGCCGTTCCACCAGCCGGCCGAGCGGGCCGAACGGGGCTTCGACGGTGAGTTCGTCCGACATGGCGCATCCGCCGTCCGGCAAGGGTTGGAAGCGGTAAACGTGCTCGAACCGCCGCAGCAGGCCGCGCGTGAGACGGTCATCGAAGCGGGTCGGAGACGCGAAACTGACGATCCGTGTCGCCAGGCGAAAACGCAGTCCGCAGAAGCGAGCGGACCACACGGTTTCGTCTCCCTCGTCGGACAACCCGTGACACCGTCCGCCCACCGCCCGTGCGCCGATGGCCCGGGACGAATCCACGTGTAACGGCACGCTGCGCGCGAGATCGAAACAGCGTCCAGTCGGAGCACGTACATGCGTCTCGAAGAAGATGACCGTCATGATAAAGGATCGGTGATGAGGCCGTGGAAGTGGCGCAAGCGGTACATGACACCGGGTTCGAGCACCACGCAGCACTGCGACCGGTGTGGAAGCAGAGGATCTCAGGGACTCGTTGCCGATGGCCTGAATCTTCCAGAGCGGCATTTCACCCGGGATTCGAGCTGACGGCGGCTTTGCTGCCAGATTTTTGCTTCTTCGAGGACGACAGCGCAGCCGTAGAAAGCTTTACCAGCTGGGTCAACCACTCACGGTCGTCCCATTTTTCGCCGGGAATGAGAAGGCAGGGTTTCGCTCCCGGGTACGGGCATCCTTCGATAAAGTCGCCGATGAATCCTTTGCCGGCATCGGTCGGTTTCACGAAGAGCTGATCGTCACACACCAGTGCCACTAGCTTCTCGTTGCAGTACAAGCCGTATTCCCCAAACATCTTTTTGGCCGAAACAGACCCTGCACCTGCCGTCTGCTCCAACAAAAAATCCACCGTGTTTTGCCGAGACGCCATTCAGGAATCTCCAATCTTCCGGGGCAAACACAACCTGCCAAGCCTTACAAAAGTTTGCCCAAGGTGTCCGGCAAACGGAAGCCCGGGTTTTATTACCGGGCTTTCTTTAAACCGCTGTTGACTTAGCTCCCTCTTTCTTTGAAGGGCACGGGAACTCACGGGCGATAGGTATGGACTGTTAGCGTAGATTTTTGCACAGGGTGTTTCGCACCCCGAAAGCCCAGAGGGCACGCCGAGGCCCGAGGGAAAAAGGTCAGTCAACGTCTCTCGACAAGAGGCCGTTCACTGCTACCCGTCTTCCACTGAGTTGCTCGAAGCAGTCAAGAGACGTTGACTGACCCCCTTCGCGCCGCATGCAATCAGCATCACTCGTTGGCCCGCGACATCTTGGCCATCTGCTTGAGCATGAACGCCGGTGCGACCCGGCTCATCATCTTGAGCACGTTGGCGAGGCCGGGGCGGATCTCCAACTGGCCCGCCTCGATCCCGGCAATGGCTTTCTTGACGAGCACGGTCACGTCCATCGGCTTCGGCCCCTTGTGTTCTCCCGCCGCCACGCCCCGAAACAGCGCCGTCTCAGTGCCGGGCGGGGCTAGTTCGATGACCGTCACGCCCGTGCTCTGCAACTGCACTCGCAGAGATTGTGTGTACGAGTGTAGAGCGGCCTTGGCAGCGCAGTAAACCGGGGACATCGGCAAGGGAATAAAGGCCAACCCGGATGAGACGTTGACGATTAGCGCGCCCGGACGGGTTTTCAGGTGCGGCAGGAATTGCTGGATCATCTGGAGTGGCCCGCTCAAGTTGATGTCGATCTCACGGGTCACGTCGGTCAGATCTCGCGCTTCGTTGAGGTTCAGGTTGCGCATGATCCCGGCGTTGTTTACCAGGGTATCGAGCGCGGGGAACTGTGCCACGATGCTGCGATGCAATGCGGCGATAGCGGCGGGATCGCTGGCGTCACTTTTGAAAGTGTGCAGTCCGGGTATTGCCTGCCGGGCCGCGTCCAGCTTTTCCTGGTTGCGGCCTGTGACGAGGACCGTGTTGCCGCGCGACAGGAGTTGCCGCGCCAGTTCGAGGCCGATGCCACTGGTGCCACCGGTAATCAGGATGGTCTTGTCGGATAGTTTCATGCTTCAGGTCGGGTTTGCGTGATGGATGGAAAGCCAATGTTTACAAAGAAAACATTGTTGTCAAAAGAAACATCCGGCGATTTCGCTGCTCCTCGTGTAGATTCGCGCGCATGAAAGTGCCCCCCGGCCCCTACCACCATGGCAACCTGCGCGAAGCACTCCTGGAGGCTGCGGAGCGAACCGTGGAGGCAGTCGGGGCGGGCAGTCTCACCCTGCGTGAACTCAGCCGCGCGTTGGGCGTCAGCCACGCCTCGCCGCGCCGCCATTTCGCCGACAAGCAGGCGCTCCTGGACTCGCTCGCGCAACGCGGTTTCGAGCGGCTCGGCGCTGCCCTGGCCCGCGCGGCCAAGGACCATGGGCAAGGTTTCGACGAGCGTTTAACCCAATTGGCTCGTGCCCATGTCAATTTTGCTTTGAAGCATCCTGCGTTGTTCGCTTTGATGCTGGAGGCAAAACATCGTCCTGACGCCCCCGCCGCCTTGTTGGCGGCCAGTGAACAGGCGTTCTCGATGGCGATGGACCTCTTCACCGCCGGTCAGGCTCGGGGCGAGGTCGTCCCGGGCGATCCTGCGCGCATCGGTTTGGTTGGGTATGCCTCCGTGCAGGGGCTGATCGCCCTTTCCGCGAAAGGCGAGTTCAAGAAGGTGCCTCTGGATACCTTGGTTGGCGAGGTCATCGAACGCCTCATCCTCGGCTTACGCCCTCGAACTTGAATAGATTAGTTTCAGTGGGAAAAGGTGGAAAAAAGGGTCAGTCAACATCTATCGACAAGAAGCCGTTCACTGCTATCCATCTTCCACTGAGTTGCTCGAAGCAGTCAAGAGACGCTGATTGACCCCTTTCACTCGCAGGGATCGCTGATCGCAAGTCTTTCTGCTCCGCCCGCGAACTCCTCTGCCACGGCATCGACCGGCGGTTCCTCCGCCAGGACCGCAAGGATGGGCTTCACCAGAGCCAGGATGGTGGTCGCCGCCGACTCGGAAGAAGCGCGCTCCGCCGTCTCCAGCCATTCTTTGGCTCCCCCGTAGATCGCCCAACTCACCGTCGCCGCCGCCATCTCCAAAGGCACCGCCTGGTTGGCCGTGTGGTCTCTGAGGCCATCCAGGATCAGGTTTTTGACCACGGTGCTCACGGCGGATTCCAGGTGGGGATCAAGCGGCCGACGCTCTCCGCCTTTGCCCATCGTCAATCCGGCCAGATAGTCGCACACGCCCAGCGCAATCGCCCGCAGCGCCGAGCCGCAAGACCCGTCGAATTGGACGCCGCGCGCATCTAGCAGCGCCTGGAAGCGGATCGCCACGTGGCATCTCAGCAGCGTCGCCTTATCGGGGTAGTGGTCGTAGAAAGTCGCCCGGTTGAGCGTGGCCGCGTCGGCGATTTCCTGGATGGAGACGGCCTCGAAGTCCTTGGTCTCTAGCAGCCGTTCTAAGGCATCGTGCAAGAGCTGACGGGTGCGCCGGACCCGCGGGTCCATCGTTTTAGGGGGCCGAGACATGGAGCATTATATCTACATCAAGAAAGCCTCTTGTCAGTGCCATAAGCAACGAGTGTCGATTTTCTTTTGACAACAGGTGTTATTTTGACGATTATCGTTGCAAACACGACATATGCCTACCTTGCTCCACATTGATTCCAGTCCGCTCGGGGATGCTTCCATCTCCCGCCACCTCAGCGAAGGGTTCGTGCAGAACTGGCAGCGCCAGCACCCTGACGGGAAGGTCATCACGCGTGACCTGAGCGCGGAACCGCCGCCGGTGATCACGGCCCAATGGGTGGGCGCTTCCTTCACCCCCGAGGAAGCCCGTACCCCGGAGCAGCGGGCGGCGCTCGCTCTGTCTGACACGCTCGTGGCCGAATTGCACGAGGCCGACGAGTACGTCGTGGGCGTGCCCATGCACAACTTCACGATTGCCGCCAGCTTGCGGCTCTGGATCGACCAAGTGGCGCGTCCGGGCAAAACCTTTGGCTTCGTGGACGGCCGGCCCACCGGCATCCTCAAGGACAAGAAGGCCACCTTCCTGGTGGCATCGGGCGGGGTGTATGGTCCGGGCACCGCGATGGCCTCGTACAACTTTGTCGAGCCGTATCTGCGCACGTTCTTCGGGTTTCTGGGCGTGACCGATGTCCAGGACTACGTGGCAGGCGGAGCCTCGAAGGTCAACCATGGCGAGGTGGACCGGGAAACCTTCCTGCACCCGCACCTGGCCGCCGTGGCGAAACTGTTCCCTGCCGCTGCCTGACCAGCCTCCTGGTCCTCATCTTTTTCTTCCGGGCACAGTGACAACAGAGGCGTGTTCGCGGTAGCCCGGCGGGCAAAGGTAAAACTTGCCTGCGCGCCACCGAACCAGTGACTGCCGCCATGAAACCCATCCATCCCTTGGCCCGGATCGGCCACGTCCACCTCAAGGTGTCCGACCTGGAACGCTCCCTTCGCTTCTACCGCGACGTGCTCGGCTTTGAGGTCACCGTCCGCGTTGGCCATTCCGCCGTGTTCCTTTCGGCGGGCGGGTACCATCACCACCTCGGCCTGAACACCTGGGAAAGCCTCGGAGGTGCTCCGCCGCCGGCGCGAGCCACGGGCTTGTACCATGTGGCTATCCTCTACCCCACACGAGCCGAACTGGCCGATGCCTTGCGGCGGTTGATCGACGCCAAAGTGCCCTTAGAAGGAGCCTCTGACCACGGCGTCAGCGAGGCCCTCTACCTGCGTGATCCCGACGACAACGGCGTGGAACTGTACTGCGACCGCCCGCTGGACGCCTGGCCGCTCACGGCGGCGGGAACGCTGGCTATGGTGACAGAACCGCTCGACCTACAAACGCTTTTGCAAGAAGGAAAAAGGGGTCAGTCAACATCTATCGACAAGAAGCCGTTCGCTGTTACCCGTCTTCCACTGAGTTGCTCGAAGCAGTCAAGAGACGTTGACTGACCCGAATGGCACGCCCGGTCGAGTCGGTGAGCACCTCGATAAAGTGCCATCCGCGGTGAAGACGAGCAGGCTATTCGGCGCGGGGCCGTAGGCGGGCAGGTTCCTGCTGTCCGGGTCGATCTGCGCCGAGACCATGCGCCAAGTGCCCACCATTTTGTTGGGCGGGCCGGCCTGGACGAACCCGGCAGCGGCAAAGAAGGCCCCGGTGAACAGCGTGACGAGAAGGATTGGTTTCGGCGTGGTGGGTGGCAAGTTCAGGTTCGGTCGGCCGAAAAGGCGACCTCCCGCTGCGCCTCGATCTCGGCCAGCCGACGGGCGAGTTCCCGCGTCAGGTTTTCGTAGGCGGTGCTGCCAAGCGGCAGCCGGAACGGCGGCTTGATGCTGTCGGCTGCCGCAATGATGGCGCGGACCGTGCGCCCGGCGTCGCCCTTTGCTTCGAAGGTGCGCTCCTCGACCAGCCGCCGCACCGCACCGGCGGGCGTGTCCGCGTAGGCGGCGACAGGCGGAGCCAGTTCGATACCCGCGCCGAAGTTGGTGGCCGTGGGGCCGGGTTCGGCGATGAGAAAATCGATGCCGAAGGGTTCCACTTCCTTCGCCACGCTCTCCACAAAGCCTTCGATGCCCCACTTGGTGGCATGATACAGACTGAAGGCCGGGTAGACCACCTGGCCGCCTTCGGACGAAACCTGCACGACCCGCCCGCCGCCCTGCCGCCGCAAGGGCGGCAGCACCGCGCGGATGAACTGGATCGTGCCGGTTAGGTTCACCGCGATCTGCCGTTCGATCTGCGCGTCGGTGAGTTCTTCCGCCGCGCCGACCAAGCCATAGGCGGCGTTGCTGACGACGACAGCAATCCGCTCCCAACGCGCGAACGCTTCTGCCACCGCCGCGCGAATGCTGCCGGTGTCGGCAAGGTCGAGCCGCGTCACGCTGAGACCCTCCCGATATCTTTGCTGGAGGTCGGCCAGCGCGTCTTCGCGCCGCGCCGTGGCCGCGACTCGGTCGCCGCGCTCCAGAAGTTGTTCGGTCATGGCCCGGCCAAGGCCAGAGGATGCGCCGGTGATCAGCCAGGTCTTTGCTCTGCTGTCGTCGTTCATCTTTCTAGCGTCGCCGGCACCGATTGGTGACACAAGCCCGCTAGCGTCGAATGGGTTGGTGAGGAATCTTCACCAATGAACAAACCGACCCTGGACGAACTCGCCGCTTTCGCCGCCGTGGCCGAACACCGCAGCTTCCGCCAAGCGGCCGATGCCCTCGGCGTCTCGCGTTCGGGCTTGAGCCACGCGCTGCGGAGCCTGGAGCAACGCCTCGGCGTGCGGCTGCTCAACCGGACGACGCGTAGCGTCTCTCTGACGGAGGCCGGCACCCGCTTGCTCAGCGGTGTCCGGCCGGTCCTACAGGATCTGGCCGCCGCCCTCGACACCCTCGCCGGGGCACGCGGCGCCCCGGCGGGAACCCTGCGCATCCACGCCTACAAGAGCGCGGTGCAAGGGCTGTTGCGAGAGGTGATCCCGTCTTTCCTGTCGAAGTACCCGGACGTACAGCTCGACCTGGTGACCGATGGCCGGTTGGCGGACATCGTGGCCGAAGGATTTGACGCCGGCATCCGCCTCGCCGAGGACGTGCCTCTGGACATGATCGCCGTTCCGTTCGGTGGCGACGTACGCTTCCTCGCCGTGGCGTCCCCCGGCTACCTGGCACGCCAGCCCGCCCCGCGCACCCCCGACGACCTGCGCCGCCACCGCTGCATCCGCCACCGGGTCCCGAGCGGCCGGCTCTACCGCTGGGAGTTCAGCAAGCGCGGCCAGGAAACCGCCGCCGACGTGCCGGGCGCGCTGACCCTCGACGACAACCAACTCATGGTCCTCGCGGCGGTCGATGGACTGGGCATCGCGTACGTGTTGGAGTTTTTCGCCCGCGGCTCTCTGGAAGCCGGGACGCTCGTGCCGGTGCTGGCCGACTGGTGCCCGCCGATCCCGGGCCTGACGCTCTTTTATCCTGGTCGCCGCCACGTGCCGTCAGCCTTGCGGGCGTTCATCGACGTGTTGAAAGAGACCGACCGCCACCGGTCGCAAGCCGCCGGTCAAACGGACTGCCGGGCTGGCCAACGCTCTGGCTGGGCATGACCCGGCTGGCGATACTGGTTGAACGCTACCGGTTGGGACAGAGCCGATCTGGGGAATGACAAGAAGGCTTTTCCCCTCCTGCCGGGGTTCTGCGTTACGGGTCAGCAAAGTGACCGCACCAAGGAAAGAATGGACATCGCCGCCAGACTGCACAGAGCAGTTCTTGGCCGCCGGTTCAGCCACGGGCAAGAAGGTCACAGCGGCATATAAATGGCGAGCTTCAAGGCAGGATCATCGTTGGACTGAAAGGTAGCATACTCAAAATGCAGCAAGCCTCGTTTGGGATGGTGCAACTGTTTTTTGCCGGTCGTGCCGCTTCTGCAGATATCGTGTGCCTCCCACCAGATGACGAACTCCGCGCTGCCTGCCCGAAGACGCTCCACCAGGCCAACGAACGCCGGATCACCGGCCCAAAGATCGTACGCGGTCCGAAACTGGGCCACCATGCGTTTCGCCTCGTCGGCCCAGCCCGCTCCAAAGAGCCTCCGGGTAGCTGGGTTAGTGAGCATGTAGAGGAGAATGTTACGATCCTCCGCAGCGAGGCGGCCGAAGTCCGTGAAGACCCTGGCTGCCGCCGCATTCCACGCCAGGACGTCCCAGCGGCGGCCAGTGACATAAGCAGGCTGCTTGAAGCCCTTGACCAAACGCCGGACGGCCTCCGGGACGTCCTCGCGCGACCAGGCGCGCCGCTCAACGGGCCGCGCCAACACCAGTAAATGGGTGTGTTCCGCCTTGTTCAAACGCAGCGCACGCGCCAGAGCATCCACCGTGGGCAGCGAGGGGTGGACGCCGCGTCCCTGTTCCAAGCGGATGTACCAGTCGATGCCGATGTCTGCGAGTTCAGCCACTTCCTCACGCCGGAGGCCCGGCGTGCGGCGCCGGCACCCGCTGGGAAGACCGACATCCTTGGGGCTGAGCTTCTCTCGCCGCAGGCGCAGAAAATTACCGAGTTCGCTGTGACTGGAATCCGCCATGGCACTGATCTTACTGCCAGGGAGGGACCAGGCAATCCCAGGATAATCCCAGTCCTTGTTGCGACAGGAAAGCCTGCGACTGTCGTGCCAATCCAACTACTCCCGTCACCATGAAAACAGCCATTTTGAAGAAGTCGGCCTGCGCTTGCAAAGGTATTTTCACCACGGCGCTTTTGCCGAACGGATGATGGTTCCAACGGAGAACGTCTTTCCCATTGGAGCCATCGATCCGGCGCAAGCGGGAAAGTGGTGTGCGCTGCACCTGCTGCTCGTACCCTACGGCGGCCTGCTCGCGGCGAACCTGCTGGCGGGAGAGACGCTTCTGGTCAGCGGGGCCACCGGCAACTTCGGCAGCGCCGCCATCGCGGTCGCCCTGGCGATGGGGGCGGGCTGCGTGATTGCGCCGGGCCGGAACGAAGTGATGCTGGAGGAATTGACCCGTCGTTTTGGACCGCGCCTTCGCACCGTCAAGCTCACCGGCGACGAGAAGGAGAACCGCGAGCGGATGAGGGGAGCGGCACCGGGTCCAATCGATTGTGTGCTTGACCTGCTGCCTCCCTCGGCCCCGGCGTCCGCCGTGCGGGCTGCCGCCATGACGGTGCGGGAGTACGGCCGGGTCGTACTGATGGGAGGGGTGGGCATGTTGGGGGGTGATGACCTGGCGCTATCCTACCCGTGGATCATGCGCAACTGCGTCACGATCATCGGCCAGTGGATGTACCCGCCCGAGGCGAACACCCGCCTGATCAACCTGGTCCGGTCCGGACTGCTGAGCTTAGACCATTTCAAGGTGACGGCATTTGATCTGGATCACGCCAATGAAGCCGTGGCGTACGCCGCTGCCCGCGGTGGTGCCTTCAAAGCGACCGTGATCCAACCGTGAACACCCTGCCACTCCGCTTCTCCTGCCGCCGCGCTCTTGATGCTCTGACCATCCAGGATGGCATGATGCGGCGTGCGCCGGGCGGGCGTTTCGGTATAACGCGCCACGCTTAAGCGCTGTTCGCACCAGCTCTCCGCCGCAGCGGACTTGGGCGGGCGCAGGTGCGTCGCTGCCCGAAAGCCTCTGCGGATGTTGTGTCGGGGAGTTGCATGGCATGCACAAACTTATCCCAACGATTAACTGCTGGTGGCCGTGCTCATCCTGTTAGTCGTCCTACCGGTATCAAGTCACTACTTTTCGAGGTCTGATTGCAGGCGGATAGTCGCGGTGAACCCCACAGGAACAAACTTACCACGCATTGAACATGAATCGAGCAATGAAGGCAGTGGTCATCAACGAGTACGGCAACAACGGCGTGATCCAGTACATCGATGTCGAATGTCCCGAGCCGCAGGCCGGCGAGGTGTTGATCAAGATCCACGCCGCCGGAGTCAACCCCGTGGATTGGAAGATCCGCGACGGCGCGGGCCAGCGCATGGGCCTGACCCTGCCCATCCGTCTCGGAGGAGAAATCACCGGCACCGTGGAGAAAGTTGGTGATGGTGTCGAGCACCTCGAAGCAGGTGACACGGTCTATGGTATCATCAAGTCAGGCGGCTTTGCCGAGTACGCGATTGCCAAGGCAGCCGATATGGCGCTCCAACCCGCCCGCCTCGACTTCGTGAACACGGCGGCCGTGCCGCTGGGTGCGCTGACGGCGTGGCAGGCGATGTTCGACATGGCCCAGCTCACCAGCGGACAGAGGGCGCAAATTCAGAAAAAGGCTCCGGCCCCGAAGTTGGCGGTCGTACCCCGGAGATTCTTCCCGTCGCCGGCTTCTCCCGGTACGGGCTTGGCGATGGTGGCTCCAACCTTTCCGCCTTTCACGCTGCCAACTCGACTAAAAACGATCTGCGGAATGACAAGAACGCTTTTCCCCCACCTGCTCGGTTTGTGAAGAGATCATCAACTGATACCTACTTGCTGGTGGTAGAGGGCCGCCGTAAGCTTGTTCGTAGGCAAGGTGCATTGTTCGACCGATTTACTTTCCATGAAACAGCAAGGCCAGCACACCACGCAAACCCACGGCGCAGAGAACCTGTCTGGCTCGAAGTTGGACCGGCGGGCCTTCCTGCGGCTGGGGGCAGCGGGCACCGTCGGGGGTTTGCCGCTCTGGACCGCCACTCCCGCGCAGGCGGCGGATGCTCCCGCGCTCCCCACCGTGAGCCAGCCGCCTTTGCCCATCGTGGATGCACGCTTCCCCTGCCGGATCGCCGACGGCATCTGGATCATTCCCGACAAGCGCACTCCCCTCGTGCCGAACATCGGCATCGTGGAGGGCAGCAAAGCGGTGCTCGTCATCGACGGCGGCTTCAATCCCGAGAGCGGGCGCAACGTGTTGGACGCCGCGCGAGCCATCGCGGGCCGGCGCGACCTGATCCTGACAGTGACGCACGCGCACCCCGAACACACCTTCGGCGCGCAGGTGTTCCAGGGGCAGGCCAGAATCTACTACAACAAACTCCAGCGCGACTACCTGGCACACAACGGCGAAAAGTTGCTGGCGGGGTTCCGTACGATGCTGCCACCCGACCACGGTTCTCTTCTTGATGGGGTCAAGGTCACGCTGGCCGACGACGTTTACGACGGCGACCATGCTTCCCTGGATCTCGGCGGGCGCCAAGTGGAGTTCTGGACCTTGGGCACCGCTCACAGTCCGGGCGATCAGGTCATCACCATCCCCGACCAAAAGGTGACGTTCGCCGGCGACCTCATCGAAGAACGCATGTTTCCCATCGTGCCGTTCTTTCCTCCGCTCATTGAAGCGGCGGACATCAACGTGCGGACCTGGCAAACGGCTCTGACGAAGATCGCCGCCCAAGCCCCTCGCATCGTCGTGCCCGGCCACGGCAACCTGGGCGGCACAGAGATCGCCGAGCAGGTGCGCACCTACCTGGAAGACACCCGCCAACTGGCGGCCGCCTCCGGCGCAGGCAAGGCCCTCGGCGCGGAAACTGTGCGCCAACTCGAAGCGCAGGTGCGCGCACAGCACCCGACCTGGGAGCGGACCGACTTCATCGCCCCGGCCTTGCGCTATTTCGTGGAGCAGCCCGGAGCTTGAAGCAGACCTCGAAGCCGCTGGCATCCCACGTGGGGTCCCCTCAGAAACCGGAAAAAATTGTACGTCAGGGAAGCTCGTCGGCTCTGGTGAGTGGTGACTTGACCAGGGTCGAGACCCGATCAGGCGGCAAGTAAGATGCAATGTCCCAATCGACCGCGGGGATGCCCCGCGACGGAAAGCTACTCTTTGGCACCCAGGCCGCGAAAGATCAGGGTGAGAATTCTCTTCGCCCGCGCTTCTCCAATCGAGCTGGGAGGGGTTTGCCAAAGGAATTGCATGAGGTGCAGGAAATCCTCGGGGTTGGTTCCCGGAAGGATGTCGCCTGAGCCTTCACAGGCATCCATCAGCTGGCGGACCGCACCCACCATCGGCCAGTAGGTTGCCTGAAAATCCTGATCCGAGATCACCGCATGGAGCAGGTCAGCCACCCCGTGCTTCACCCTGCCAAATCGGGCGAGCCGGTCGCACCAGAGCCGGAAGGCGCGGAGCGGCGGGTGCTCAGCGAGCAGCCTTGGTGCAAGGTCAACCAGCGCGTCAACTTCCTTTCGGTACACGCCCAGCACCAGAGCCGCGCGGCTTGGAAAGTGACGGTAGAGCGTGCCCGCGCCGACCCCCGCCGCCTTGGCGATAGCGTTGAGAGATGCTCCCGGGTTCGCGGCCAGCGCGTCACGCGCCACCTCCAGAAGGCGGTTCCGGTTGGCCTGTGCATCTGCTCGCAGTCTTTCGTCGTCGGCCATTTCTTTGTTGACTAAACGGAGAGTTCTCCGGATAGTTGGATCAATCGGAGAAGTCTCCGTTTCCACCGTTACATCTTGAGGAAGAAGTATGCAATACATCAAGCTCGGCCGCACCGGCCTCGACGTCTCCCCCATCTGCATCGGCTGCATGGGCTTTGGTGAATCATCCCGTGCCTACCCTCCCTGGTCGCTCGACGAAGAGGCCAGCCGCCCGCTGATCCGCCATGCGGTCGAAGCCGGGATCAACTTCTTCGACACCGCCAACTTGTATTCGAACGGGTCGAGCGAGGAGATCCTGGGCAGGGCGTTGAAGGATTTTACCCATCGCGACGCGGTGGTCATCGCCACCAAGCTCAGCGCCCCCACGCGCAATGGCCCCAACGCTCTCGGCTTGTCCCGCAAGGCGATCATGACGGAGATCGACCACAGCCTGCGGCGGCTTGGCATCGACTACGTCGATCTCTACCAGATCCATCGCCGCGACCAGCGGACGCTCTGGGAAGAGACGCTGGAGGCGCTGCATGACCTCGTGAAGATGGGCAAGGTGCGCTACCTCGGTGCCTCCTCCATGATGGCCTGGGAGTTCAGCAAGGCGCTGCATCTGCAAAAAGCCAACGGCTGGACGCGCTTCGTGTCGATGCAGGACACGTACAATTTGCTCGCCCGCGAAGAAAAACACGAAATGCTGCCGCTCTGCGCCGACGAAGGCGTGCAGACCGTCGTCTATAGTCCGCTGGCGCGTGGCCGCCTGGCTCGACCGTGGAGCGAGACCACAGCCCGCTCGGAAGCAGAGCTGCCCTACGCCGACAAGACCACGGCGGAAAGCGATCAGAAAATCGTTGAGGCGGTCGGTACGGTTGCGGCGGAACGTGGCGTCAGCCAGGCGCAGGTCGCTTTTGCTTGGCTGCGGCGCACTCCCGTCGTGGCCGCGCCCATCGTAGGCGCGCTCAAGACCAGGCACATCGACGATGCGGTCGCGGCGCTTTCGATCACCCTGACGGACGACGAGGCGGCGAGCCTGGAGGCACCTTACACCCCCCGCCGGGACAACCAGGGCGTGTCTGATCCGGCCATGCTGGTCCGCGCCGCGGAGGCAGCGACGGGGTTCAAAGCGTCTGCCGCCTGACACTGCAAAGCCGGCTCGGGGCCGCCCCCGTGCGGCGGCTCTGGCAAGTGACGCGACGCGACGCAGGTCTTCTATGATCCTTCTCCGACCGTTGAGTATCACGCCGAGTCCCTGCTCACCCAGGCCGACTGAGTCTATTGGAAATCAAGCATCAACACACCCGCGATAAATGTCCTATCCGCAGTTCGTGACGAGGTAGTCGTCATCACGGGCGCAAGCAGCGGGACCGCCGCTAACGCCAGCCGCCGCCCAAGGCTTTGTAGAGCGTGATCAAATTCGCCAGGCGGTCGGCGCGCGTGCTGATGAGGGTGTTCTGCGCGGAGTAAAGATCCTGCTGGGCGGTGAGAACCGTCAGGTAAGCGTCGATCCCCTCCCGGTAACGCAGGTTGGACAAGTCGTAGCGGCGCTGCTCGGCGGCCACCAGAAGTTCCTGCGCGCCGACCTGCCGGGTGTAACGGCCGCGGGCGACGAGCGCGTCGGCCACTTCGCGGAAGGCGGTCTGGATCGCTTTTTCGTAATTGGCGATCTCGATGCGCTTGCTCACCCTGGCGGCGTCGAGGGTCGCCACGTTGCTCAGGCCGTTGAAGATGGGAATGCTGATCTGCGGCGAGACGCTGGCGACGAAGGAGGCGTGGTTGAAGAGCTGGGATAACTGGACGCTGGTGTTGCCGCCCGATCCCGTGAGCGTGATGACCGGGAAGAAAGCCGCCCGCGCCGCACCGATGTTCGCATTGGCGGAGAGGAGCGTGTGTTCGGCGGCGAGGATGTCCGGGCGGCGGGCGATGAGGTCCGAAGGCAGGCCGGCGGGCAGGTCGGTGAAGGTGCCCTGCCCCGCCAGGGAGCGGCCCGGCGGCAGGTCGGCGGGCAGCGGGCAGCCGACCAGGAGCACGAGGTAGTTGCGGGCCTGATCGGTGAGCCGTTCGTAGTTGAAGATGTTGACGCGCGCGGTCTGCACCTGGGCGGCGGCGGTCGCGAGGTCGAGTTCGGTGGCGGTGCCGACGTCGTATTCCTTTTTGTTCAAGTCGTAGGACCCCTGCACGGCGACGAGCGTCTGGCGGGCGAGTCTGAGTTCCTCTTCCTCCTCGCGCAAGGTGAGGTATTGCGTGGCCACCTGCGCGACCAGCGAAATCTCCGTGCTGCGGCGGGTTTCGTCGCTGGCGAAGTAGGTTTCCAGCGCCTGCCGGCTGAGGCTGCGCACGCGGCCGAAGAGATCGACCTCGTAGGCCGTCGTGACCACGTTCGCGGTGTACAAATTGGAGGTCACGTCGGCGGCGTGGGTGCGGGTGTACTCGCCGCCCGCGCTGACGGTGGGGAAAAGCGCCGCCCGCTGGACGCGGTACAACGCCTGGTTCTCCGCGACGTTGAGGGCGGCGACGCGCAGGTCGCGGTTGTTTTCCAGCGTCAATTCCACGAGCCGTTTCAGGCGTGGATCGGCGAAAAAGTCGCGCCAGCGGATGTCCGACGCGTCACCCGGATGGTTGTCTCCATCCGGAAACCGCGCGGACACGGGCGCAGCGGGTCGATCATATTTCGGGATCAGCGTGCAGCCGGCCAAAGCGAACGCCGCCACCACAAAACCGAACAGCGGATACTTACACATGGGAAACTGTTTCTTCCGGCGGCTCCTGCGGCGGGGCTGCCGGGGTCGACTGTCCGGGTGCATCCGGCGGACGGGTCGGCTTCACCCGGAACAAGCCCAGCACGGTGACGAAATACAGCGGCACGAAGAACAGCCCCAGCACCGTGGTCGTCACCGTGCCGCCGACGATGCCCGTGCCGATGGCGTTCTGTCCGCCGGAGCCCGCGCCGGTGCTAATCGCTAGCGGCAGGACGCCGAGACCGAAGGCGAGCGAGGTCATCAGGATGGGGCGCAGCCGCTGCCGGACGGCGTGCAGCGCCGCGTCGACTAGGCTCTTGCCACGATCAAAGTCTTCCTTGGCGAACTCGATGACCAGGATCGCGTTCTTCGCCGACAATCCCATGATGGTCAGCAGCCCGATCTTGAAGTAAATGCCGTTGGCAAACCCGCGCAGTTGGGTGAAAAACAGCACGCCCAGCGCGCCCAGGGTGAAATCCATCATGACAGCCAGCGGGATTGCCCAGCTTTCGTACAACGCCGCGAGGCTCAGGAACACGATGAGCACCGCCACGCCGTAGAGTGTCAGTTCCTGCGAGCCGCCCGCGAGTTCCTCGAACGAAAGGCCCGTCCACGCGGTCCCGTAGCCGGACGGCAACTCCCTGGCGATACTCTCCATCGCGGTGATGGCCTGCCCGGAGCTTTTTCCCGGCGCGGGTTCGCCGAGCATTTCGATGGAAGGCGAACCGTTGAACCGCTCCAGCCTCGGCGATCCCAACGTCCAATTCGCGTGGGTGAACGCGGCGAAAGGCACCATGCCCAGTTGGCCGTTGCGCACGTACCAACGCTTCAGGTCGTCGGGCGACATGCGGAAGGGGGCGTCGCCCTGTACGAACACTTTCTTCACGCGCCCCTTGTCGATGAAATTGTTGACGTAGGTGCCGCCCCAGTCCGTGGCTAGCGCCGAGTTGATGTCGGCCAGGGCCACGCCCAGCGAGATGGCTTTGTCCTGGTCAAACTCCACCTGGTATTGCGGGGTGTCCTCCAGGCCGTTGGGACGCACCTTGGCCAGGTCGGGGTCGTGCGCGATCAGGCCGAGCATCTGGTTGCGTGCGTTCATCAGGGCGGCGTGCCCCTGGTTGGCGTTGTCGATCAACTCGAAATCAAAACCCGTGGCGTTGCCCAGCTCGATCACCGCCGGCGGCGGAAAGACGAGCGCGAAAGCGTCCTTGAACTGCGCGAAGGCCGCCGAGGCCCGGCCCACGATGGCCGCAAGTTTCTGGTCGGGGGCGGTGCGCTCATTCCAATCCTTGAGCGAGATGAAGGCAAAGACCTGGTTTTGTCCGGTGCCGGCGAAGGAGAACCCGGTCACTCCGAAGATGCTTTCCACCGACTTCTTTTCGTCCACGAGGAAGTGACGCTCCATCTTCTCCAGGACGGCCTCCCCCTGCTCGGTCGTGGCGCCTGCCGGGAGCTGCGCGGCGGCAAAGAGCACGCCCTGATCCTCGTCGGGCAGAAATCCAGAGGGGAGCCGGATGTAAAGGAACACGGCGGCGGCGGCGATGATCGCATAAACGACCAGCGGCCCGACGATGTGCCGGAGCATGACGCCGACGAAGCTCGTGTAGCCATCGGCCGCGCGGTCGAACACCCGGTTGAACCAGCCGAAGAAGCCGCGCTTCTTCGCGTTGCCGCCTTTCGGGACCGGCTGGAGCAACGTCGCGCACAGCGCCGGGGTGAGCACCAACGCCACGATGACCGAGAGCACGACGGCGGAGACCATCGTGACGGAAAACTGCCGGAAGATCACGCCGCTCGACCCGCTGAAAAACGCCATCGGTCCGAAGGCCGCGCACAGCACGAGGCCGATGCCGACCAGCGCGCCGGAGATCTGGTCCATGGACTTGCGCGCGGCCTCCTTCGGAGAAATGCCTTCCTCTTCCATCAGCCGCTCGACGTTTTCCACGACGACGATGGCGTCGTCGACGAGCAGCCCGATGGCCAGCACCAGGCCGAAGAGCGTCAGCGTGTTGATCGAATAGCCCACGGCGGCCATGACGCCGAACGTGCCCAGCAGCACGACGGGCACCGCAATCGTCGGGATGAGGGTCGCGCGCCAGTTTTGCAGGAAAAGAAACATCACCAGGAACACCAGGACGACCGCCTCCACAAGCGTCTTGATCACCTCGTAGATCGACAAACGCACGAAGGGGGTGGTGTCGTAGGGATAGATGACCCGGACGCCCGGTGGAAAAATGGGGGCCATGTCCGCCATCTTTTTCTTGATGGCGGCGACCGTCGCGAGCGCGTTGGCTCCGCTCGCGGGTTTGATGGCCATGCCGGCGGCGGGCTTGCCGTTGAAGCGGGCGTTCTGGTCGTAGTTCTCGCTGCCGAGGGCGATGCGCGCGACATCGCGCAGGAACACGCTCGATCCGTCGGCGTTGACCCGCAGCAGGATCTGGCCGAACTGCTCGGGTGTCACCAGCAGGGTCTGCGCCTTGATGGTCGCGTTGAGAAGCTGTCCCTTGACCGACGGATTGGCCCCGAGCGAGCCGGAGGTCACCTGGACGTTCTGCGCCGTGATGGCCGTCGTCACGTCGCCCGTGGTGATCTGGTATTGGTAGAGCTTGTTGGGATCGAGCCAGATCCGCATGGCGTACTGGGCGCCGAAAGCCTCGATGTCTCCCACGCCCGGCAGCCGGCTGACCGGGTCCTTGATCGTGCCGACCTCGAAATCACTCAGGTCCGCCGATGAGAGCGAGCCGTCCTCGGACACGAAGCCGATGACGATCAGGAAATTTTGCACGGCCTTGACCACGACGACCCCCTCGACCTGCACGGCGGCCGGGAGCAGCGTGCTGGCCAGGGCGACCTTGTTTTGCACCTGCACCTGCGCGGTGTCGGGGTTCGTGCCGACATCGAAGGTGACGGTGATGGTGACGGTGCCCGAGGACTGGCTGGTCGAGCTGATGTAGCGCAGGTGATCCAGGCCGTTGAGGTTTTGCTCGATGATCTGCGTGACGGTGGCCTCCAGCGTCTCGGCCGACGCGCCGGGGTAGGTGGCGGTGATCGAGATCGCCGGCGGCGCGATGCTCGGGTATTGCGCCACGGGCAGGCTCGTGATCGACAGCGCGCCCACGACCATCAGGATGATGGCGATGACCCAGGCGAAAACGGGCCGGTCAATGAAGAATCTGGACATGGCGGTGGCTTCCCTCGGTGCGAATACGTTGCGCCTTCAACGCGGCGCGGCGGCCACGTAGGCCGGGGACAGCTTGGCCGGCATCGGCTTGACGGGCGCGCCGGGCTGCACCTTCTGGAGGTTGTCCACGATCAGACGGTCGCCGGGCTTCAGTCCGTCGGAGACGAGCCACTGGTTGCCGACCGCGTCGCCCGTGTGGAGGACGCGCAACTCGGCTTTGTTGCCCTCGCCGACGATCAGGGCCGTCGGCTCGCCCTTGGTGTTGTGCGTCACCGCGAGCTGCGGGACGAGGATCGCGTCGGGGTTGCTGCCTTGCTCCAGCCGGGCGCGCACGAACAGGCCCGGCAGCAGTTCCTCGTGCGGATTGGGGAAGATGGCGCGGACGGTGACGCTGCTCGTCGTGGCGCTGACGGTCACGTCGGAGAGTTCCAGCGTGCCTTCCGGCGCGTACTCGCTGCCGTCTTCGAGGATGAGTTTCACCCGCGCGCGGCCCGCGCCGTCGCCCCGGAGCTTGCCGCTGGCCAGGTCGCGCCGCAGCCGCAGCACGTCGCCGCTGGCCTGGACCACGTCCACGTAGATGCGGTCGAGTTCCTGGACGGTGACGAGCAGGGTGGTGTTCGCCTGCACGTAAGCGCCCTCGGTGACCTGGGAAATGCCGGTGCGTCCGGTCACGGGCGAGACCACCCGCGTGTAGTCGAGGTTGATCTGCGCGGTCTCCAGACTTCCCTGGTCGGAGAGCACGTCGCCCTGGTAGCCGCGCAGCGAGCCCAGCGCGTTGTCGTAGTCCTGCTTGCTGATCGCGTGGGCGGCCATGAGCTTTTGGTAACGCTCCTCCTGCGCCTGCGAGGAGATGACGTTGGCCTGCGCCCGGGCCAGCGTGCCCTGCGCGGTTTTGAGAGCCGCGGCATAGGGTGCCGGGTCGATCTGGTAAAGCACCTCGCCTTCCCGGACGTTGCCGCCCTCGTTGAAGAAACGTTTTTGCAGGGTGCCGGTGACCCGGGCGTCCACCGCCGCCACGCGGAACGCGGAGGTCAGCCCGGGCAGGTCCTGCGTCAGCGTGACCGGGGCCGTGGCAATCGTGAGCACGCCGACCTCCGCCGGGCCGATGGGGGGACCGCCCGGACCGCCTGCCGCACCGGGCGGACCTCCTGCCGGTTTGCGCTCGCAGCCCGGCAGAAGGATGCCGGCCAGGGCAAAGTAAAGCAGCACCCGCACCGGCTGGAGGCCGAAAAAACGCTGGCGCGGGAGGGACGCTTTGAAAGGGATGAATGGCTTCATGGCTTGCGTAGGGTCGATTTGCCAGGCGAGCGGCGGACGGATGCGCGTCCGGAAACCCTTCGAGACTTTGCGGGCGAGGGCGCGCGCATCCCGGCGGTAACGAAAGTGGTGATCTGCCGGATAAGTTCCTCCCGGTCGGGTCGGGCCACCGCCGCGTTCGCGGCTTGGTGTGAGTAGCGCTCGAAGCGCAGCCACACATCCTGACCCTGGTGAAGCGCGCCGATGAAGAAACTCATCCTCCAGAAGAGTTCCCCCGGCGATAGTCCCGGAACCGCCCGCAAGAACGCGGCATCGAAGCGCCCGGCCACCTCCGCGAACTGCTCGTCGACGAACTTCTTGAGTTCGGGATTCAGCTCGGCGAAACACCGGCCGAGCAGGCGCAGGACCGCCTCATCACGGTTCGGCAGGTCCGACTCCATCTGCAGGCTGGGACGGACCAGGGCTTCGACGATCTGCGATAAGTTCACGGGCCAGTTGCCAGCCGCTTTTTCCAACGCGTCGAGCCGCGCGATGCGGGCGCGGTTCATTGGTTGCAAGCGCCGCCCGAAAACCTCCATCACGAGGCCATCCTTGCTCCTGAAATGGTAGTGGACGGCCCCGAGGTTTGCCCCTGCCGAGGCGGTGATGTCGCGTACGGACACGCCGTCGACGCCGCGCTCGGAAAAAAGCCGCTCGGCCGCGTCGAGCACCGCCGAACGCGTGCGAGGACGGCTGTCCTCACCAAACGGAGCGGAAGAATCGGAATGGTTGCTCATTCAAGCAATCGTTCATTTAAAACAAACGTATGATCTGTCTCGACGGTCAATGGTTGCCGGAACGGTTACTCTTTCGAGAAGCTGTAACCAATGCTTCCTCTGCTCACCACCCATAGGCGCAAGCTATAGGGTGGCGTGCCCCGCAAAGGTCCGCAGTCGTGCCGCTGCGCGCAGGAATTTCGTTGAATAAGCGCGGCGGGTGGATCAAGGGGGTCAGTCAACGTCTCTCGACAAGAGGCCGTTCACTGCCACCCATCCTCCGCTGAGTTGCTCCGAAGCAGTCAAGAGACGTTGACTGACCCCTTTCGCATGCTCTCCTAAAATTGGGTCGTATTATTTTTGCCCCGTCGCTTTTCATGGCCGCGCCAGCGATAAGGATTGAATTTCGCACACGCGAAATCCTGTGTGGGGAACAAGCACGACCCTTTTTGGGGAACAAGCATGACCGTTTGTTAAGCCTTTTACTTCGGCATATCACTCATGTTAAAGGGTTTATAATTAATCCAACGACATGCCATTTTTCTCCTTGTACATTTTAGGGAGTTTACCTAAAAACCACGTAGTACCAAACCCTGCGTCCTCCAAGTCCACCCATACAAACCCCTTGAACATCGGGTCCCAGATCACCTGAAGTACGCCAGCCGGGCACCAGGCAAATCTCCTCTCACCGGACGCACTTTCTTCGAGTTCGCACCAGCAACCCTGAAGCTATGTCAAAGCTTCCTACTTCCCGCACTGGCCGTCGCTCCTTTACCCATTCGTGGCTGCTCGTGGCAGCAAGCTTGGCGGCTTTGGTCCTCCCGTTAGGTGAGCGTGGCGGCGTGGCCCGGGCGCAATCCACTACCACCACAGCGGCACCTCCAGCAAGCAGCAGCAGCACTCGGCTCACCGTGCACGGCGGCACGAGTTTTTCTCTGGCCATCGTTCCCGATGGCTCGCTCTTGAGCTTCGGGCCGTTGCAAGATGGCCAACCTACCAGCACCCGGACCATCGCCAGGATCAGCGGCGTTCCGGTTGCTCTGGGTGTGGGCAGCCAGCACGCGTTGGTCGTGACTGCCGACGGCGGCGTGTGGTCTCTGGGCGACAACACCTGGGGGCAACTCGGCCCGCGGACGGTGAGCAGTGGCGACGCCACTTTGCCTGCTCAGATCCAGGGACTCAGTAACATCGTATCCGCCGCGGCCGGCGGGGGACACAGCGTTGCCCTGGATAGCGAAGGCAACGTGTGGACGTGGGGACGGAACGATCACGGTCAGCTCGGCGTCGGCACGATTTCCCCGCAACTGGAGGTGCCCACCAAACTCGTCGGGTTGGACGATGTGGTCACGGTGGCAGCCGGTGAGAACTACACCTTGGCCTTGCGTGCCGACGGCACGGTGTGGGCGTGGGGTGACGACGAACATGGCCAGCTCGGCAACGGCCAGGCGGGCGGGATGGTAGCAGCCCCGGTGCAGGTGGCCGCGTTGAGCGATGTAACTTCCCTGGCGGCCGGCAGCGACCACGGTCTGGCCCTCAAGAGCGACGGCACGGTGTGGGCGTGGGGTGACAACACGGCGGGCAAACTGGGTGATGGTGGCAGCGAGGCGTTGAGCGCGCAGCCCGTCGAGGTGGCCGGTTTGGAAAAGGTGGTCGGAATCGCGGCCGGCCAGGGTCACTCCCTGGCGCTGGAGGCGGATGGTTCCGTGATGGCGTGGGGTGCCAACCAGGCGGGACAGCTCGGCACCGATGATAATCTGGCGCACGCGACCCCGGTGTTGGTCCCTGGCCTGAGCCAGGTGGACCGGATCGGTGCGGGCGCGCTTCATAGCCTGGCGGCGCGCACGGCGGACGGAGCGATCTGGGCGTGGGGCGATGCGCAGGGAGCCATACTCGACACCGCGACGCGGGCAGATGGCGCGGCGGCACCGGCCGACGACGGCAGTCTCTCGCCCACACGGCTGAGTCTTCCTTCACCCGGCGGCAAGGCGGCTAGGGCAACCGTCGCTAGCCGACAGAAGATGGCGAGCGCAGCAAGCGCTAGCAGTGCTCCGGTGGGTGCCAACAGCCTGAGCGCCTCACCCGACGCGCCGCAAGCGAAAGTGAGGATGTTCTTCAATGGCAAGTGGCCCAACTATTCCGGTTCGACGCCACCGACGCTGCCCGCAATCAACCTTTCCATTGGTCCTGCCGGCAGCCCGGTTGCCACGATCACGCAAACGATAGTTAAAACATCCACCGCCTTCTCCGGCGGCACTTATCTCGGGTCCACGGGTGCCAGCGGCAGCCCGTCGGATATGCCCATCGCGCTGGGAAGCGAGTTCCCTCTGAAACTGACCTTTGCTGGTAATGGTCCTTATTGGCCAGTGATAGCGGGGCGCGTTTGGGGATCACCCGACAACGACACTGCACATCTGGCCAACCTGCTCATCTTCAGCGCGGGCAAGGGCTACTACCTGACCAACGACGACGGTGGCATCTGGAATGAGAGTACCTTCCAGACCACCGGCAATTCCTCGATGCCGTACTCACCGACGACGACACCGACCCAGCAGTTGGTCGCCCCGAGCACGAACTTCCAGGACGCCCGGCTCTGGGCGGTGAACTTCGATCTGGACGTGGACAGCACCAACGACGTGGGCACCGGGCTGCCCTCCCGCTCTGCCGCCCAAGAGGCGGTCGAGGAGACCAGCGCCAAGAAGGTCTCCATTGGCAGCAACACGACTAACCTCGTGCCCGTCGTACTGGAAGTTTCCCCCGACACTCTTGAGTACAGCAAGATCAGGATCCGTTTCGAGTTCGACGCCGGCAGCATCAAACTCTGGAACATCCAGGACCCGAACACCCCGCGCACCAACGGCAATGCGCTGCTGCCCAGCACCTCGACCAGCCCCGTCTACTACGAAGCAACCAGCCTCGGACTGGCCTCGGGTCATTCTGTCTTGCTCTTCTACGTCGAGGCTCTGGGCGGAACTTCCATCCCCCTCAAGGCTATCTTCGCCTTCAATGGTGGCGGCAACGCCAACGGTCCCAACGCCTACGGAGAGTACTTTCACGATCAGGTGCTGCTCAGCGCCGTGGTTCCCGGCGCGCCCGTCTTTCCCTTGAGCGAAGACGACGCTTCGGGCACGCGCTACCGCAAGATCGCCCTCAACGGCCGGCCCATGCCCGACGAGAAGCCGCAACGGCGCAGCGAGAGCGACGAGCAGAGCGAGGAGAGCTTCATCGACGCGCTCAATCTGACCCTCCACCACGACACCACCGAGGTTTACGTCCCGCTGCCCACCGATCAGTTGAGCCTGACGGTACGCCGTAGCGCTCAACCCGAAGTTTGGAACGCGCGCAACGGTCTGCGCCCCGACGAACGTCCCGACCGGCCTTTCGGCCTGGGCTGGAGTTCCAACCTGGCTGCCAGCATCCACTTCATCTTCCAGGATCAGAACAGCGGCCCAACCGCTGCCTTGGCAGCCGATTACGCCTACGTCACCGACGAGCAGGGCAGCGTGTACCGCTTCGTCGTCCTCTACGATTCCAACGGCAACAAGAGCTACTTTCCGCTGCCTCACTCCCAGCACGATCAGGACGGCTACCAGGCCACGCTGACCGGCACCAGCACCAACGCCGGCGGCACCCCGTACACGTTCACGCGCAAGTACGGCACCTCGCTCCAGTTCTCCGACGCGACGATCCCCGCCCTAGTCAGCCCGCTGCCCGGCGACCGCATCAATTCCGGTGCCACGCCCGTGCGGGAAACCCACCGCTTCGCCCGGCTCGACAGCGTGCAGGATCGCTTCGGTGTCAAGCTGAGCTGCGCCTTCAGTGATGCGAGCAGCCCGCTGATCCCTTCCCAGATCAGCGCCAGCGCGAATGGCACCTCGCTCCAGTCGCTCTCCATCACCAGCGCCAACGGACTGGTGCAGTCGGTGACCGATCCCAACGGCAAGGTTTACAACTACGCCTACAAGAGTGATAACTCCTCGCTCCCGCCGGACGCCCAGACCAACAGCATCCCGTCCTACCCCGCCACCTCGACCTACAGCACGCTGGCTTCCGTGCAGGCACCGCCCATGCCCAGCGGCTCTAGGCCGACCACGGCCTACGTCTTTAGCACTGCCACCGAGGACGATGCCGCGCCCGTGCCGGCCGCCAAGACCACGGCGCAGTTGACGCCCGCCTACCACTGCGAGCTGGCGGGCATCACCGATCCCGACAACAAGACCTACACGCTCACCTACGCCTTCGACACCAGCCGCAAGGCCTACCTCGCCAGCACCCAGCAGGACTACACGGAGAACGGCAACCCGCGCAACGTGGCGCAGGTCGATCTGCCCGATTCCCTGGGAAGCACTACCTTCGCCAACCATTCCTACCTGGCGTTGCGGCCCTACACGGACGCACAAGGCAACTTCGCGCCCATCTTCTACGGCCATCGTGCGACCTTTGTTGTCGACGCCCACCTCAGCGGCGCGCAGGGCAACGGGCGGCTCTACAACTTCTCGGGCAGCACGGCGGCGGTGCAGCCTTCGGTCATGGAGCTAAACGACAGCTTCAAGCCGTTCCTCAAGAACGCCCTGCCCCAGAACCCGGTCAGCAAGCCGCGGCTGGTTTCCTTCCCCGAGATGGTGGTGACCCACTACCAGGGCAGCGACGTCACCTTCGGCGACGATACGAGCAATCCGACCACGCTTTCCTATACGGAAGGAAGCGTCACCAGGCTCGGGCAGGAGGTGTTCACCTTCGACCTGAGCGCGGGCCTGGCGCTTTCCAGCGTCAAGGATTTCAGCGGCAACGTGACCTCCTACGTGTACGGCGACGCGTGGGCGCCTTTGGCCGACAAGGCCGCCTTCGCCAACCTGCACCTCACCTACCCGATCAGCCGCTACGCCGATCCGACCCAGCAGAGCGCGCCAGCCACCGCCAACGCCGACGGCTCCACGCAGAACCACGTCAAGAGCTTCCAGTACGGCGGCAATTTCCGCACCATGACCCGCAGCACCGACGACGCCGGGCGGGTGACCACCTACACCTTGAACGCGCTGGACGAGCGCACCCAGGAACAGGTCGCCGCTCCCGACGGCACCGTGGTGCAGACCACCCTGCTGGAGTACGCCGACGGCCGCTTCGCCCACTTCTTGACCAAGCACACGCTCAAGCTGCTCTCGGGCGATCCCACGTGGACGCCGCCGGCTCTGAGCACCGACCTGGTGACCATCGACTCGCCCGACGCGTTCGGACGCTTGCAGAGCGAGGTGGTGGACCCGGGTGACTCCACCCACCAGAACCTGACGACGAGCTACCTCTACGACTCCAACAACAACAAGACGCGGGTGACCGACCCGCGCCAGAACGTCACCGGCTTCGTTTACAGCAACCAGAACCGCCTGATCGAGACGGACTATCCCGCCGCGGGCACCCCGGCGGCGGCGAGCAAGCGCACCTACGTTTACGATCCGCGCGGCAACAAGACGAGCGAAACCGACGAGAACGGACACGCCACGCTCTTTACCTACGACGGACTCAACCGCGTGACCCAGACCAGCCGCGCGCTGGCGGATGGAACCACCATCACCACCAAAGCTGCCTACAACGCGGTGGGCTCAAAGACCAGCGCCACCGACGCCAACAACCATGCCACCAGCATGGTGTACGACGGCCTGCAGCGTCTGACCGGCACGACCGACGCGCGCAACCAGACCACGACCTTCGCCTACGGCAGCAACGCCGGGGCGAGCGCGTTCGATAGCTCCAGTTGGAAGCCCACGCACACGGTCGATCCGCGCAACGTGACCATCGACATGGTCTACGACGCGCTCTACCGGCCCGTGAGCCACACGCTCACCGACCAGAGCCAATCGCCCGCGCTGGTGTCCAAGGTGCAGCACGCCTACGACGCCGTGGGCAACGCCACGGGCGAAACCGATCCTCTGGGCCATGTCACCACCACGGCCTACGACGCGCTCAACCGTCCCGTGCAGGTCACCTTCGCCGACACGAAGACCCAGCAGATGCTCTACACGGGCACGGGACTCAAGTACCGGATGGTGGACGAGCTGCTCCGGGCCACGGACATGCAGTACGACGGGGCGGGCCGGCTGGTGAAAACCCTCGGCACGGCGGTGGACGACGGCACGGGCACCAACACCCAGGCTCAACCCGTCACGCAGACCCTCTATGATGCAAGCGGTAACGCCGTCGCCAGCATCGATCCGCTCAACCACCGCTGGGATTTCGGCTACGACGCGCGCAACCGCAAGACCGCCGAGGATCGTCCCGCCGTGCTGGACGCGGTCAGCGGTCAGACCCAGCGCCCGCATCTCTCCTGGGAGTACGATTTGGTGGGCAATAAAACGGCCGGCGTGGATGCGCGCGGCGACCGCACGGAGACCGCCTACGATTGGGCCAACCGCGCGGTTCAGGTCACCGCTCCTCCAGTGTTGGTGGCGGGCAGCACCACGGCTGTGCGCCCTGTCACGACGACGGTTTATGATCTTGCCGGCAACGTGCTGCGGCTCACGGACCCGAACGCCCACACGACCGTCAACACCTACGACGAACTCAACCGGCTCGCGACGACCACCGACGCGGAGAACGACATGGTGACCAACGGCTACGACGCCGTGGGCAACAAGACGAGCGTCCAAGACGGCAAGCAGCAGACGACCCTCTTCGCCTTCGACGGTTTGAACCGCAACACCAAGGTCACCGACGCCGCCGGCAAGGCCACGGTGTTCGCCTACGATGCGCTCAACAAGACTCAGCGCACCGACGCCTTGAGCCAGGTGACGACCTACGGCTACGACGCGCGCAACCGGCTGACCAGCTTGACCTACCCGGACTCGACGCAGGACGACCGCACCTACTCGCTCGACGCGGTGGGCAACGTCCTCTCGGTCACCCTGCCCAACAACGGGGATGCCACCCGTGACGTGGCCTACACCTTCGACGCGCTCAACCGGGTGCAGACGGAGACCTCCTTCGGGTTGACCCACGCTTACACCTACGATCTGGCCAGCCGGCGGCGGCAGACCACCTACGGGGGAACCAGCCGCACGGTCGTTTGTCAGTACGACGATCTGGGGCGCATGACCTCCTTTGCCGAGGGCGGCCGGGCGACCACCTACGCCTACGATCTCGATGGCAACGCCCTGCAAAAAACCTTGGGCAACAGTGAGACCGTCGTTTCCAGCTTCGATGCGCTCAACCGGGTCAGCCGCATCCAGGGCAACGCGGGTGGGGGAGCGGAGCTTTACCATTCGGCCTACACGTACGATGCCGGCGGCAACGTGCGTTCCAACCAGGAGTACTCCGGCACGGCCATCCCGACGCGCACGGTGGCGATGGGCTACGATGGGGCCGACCGGCTCACCAGCGAGGCCGTGACCAGCGGCGGGGCTACCCACACGACGACCTACGGCTACGACGCGGCGCATAACCGCACCTCCAAGACCGTGGACGGCGGCACCGCGCTGGCTTCCACCTACAACGCGCTCAACCAGCTCACCGCCTTTGGCGGCACGACCTACGCCTACGATCTGGACGGCAACCGCACGACCAGCAACGCTGGGTCCCAGTTGACCAGCTACAGCTACGACGTGGAGAACCGGCTGGTGTCAGTGGCGCTGCCCACTGTGGGAGCAAAGGGCACGAACCACACCACCAGTCAGAGCTACGCCTATGCGTACGATTACAGGGGACGGCGTGTGCTCCAGCAGAGCACCCGCACCATTGGTGGCGTACCGGGCGCGACCGTCACCTCGACCTGGCAGAGTTACAGCGACGGGTTGAGCGTCGAGGAGTACACGGCCTCCGCAACCGATGGCAACAGCCAGGCGGTGCCAAAGCCGGGGACCAACGCCGTCAACGCTGGAGGCTCACCCGCCGCTGACGGCACCACGCTCTCGGCGGAGTATCTGCGGGGACCCAGCATGGGTGGCGGGGTGGGCGGCCTGCTCTACAGCCTGCGGAGTGGCGCGGCCAGTTACGACCACTACGATAACCGCGGCGACGTGATCGCCAAGACCGACGCAAGCGGCGTGGTGACCTACCAGGCCAGCTACGAGGCGTTCGGCACTCGCACCGCCCAGTATGGATCGACTCCGGACGTGCAGCGCGCCAACACCAAGGAGGAAGATCCCACGGGCTTGCTCGACGAGGGCTTGCGCTACCGCGACCTGGCGACCGGTGTGTTCATCACCCGTGATCCGATGGGCATGGTGGATGGTCCCAACCTATATAGTTATGTAAGACAAAATCCTTGGACCAGCTTTGATCCAGAGGGATTGGAACGACTACGACCCACCAAAAGAAATGAAGAACCATTCCAAGCCGAAAAAGATCTTGTATATGGTGCTAAAACAGCCGGGATACTTCTTGGATACGGTGCCGCCACATTGTCAGACGGGATCTTGAATGCAATAGCTGCTGTTGACGGAGGAGATGGCAAAGGGAATTACGAGTCTAATCCAGTACGTCACTCGCTTGGACTACCAATATTTGGACAAGAGATCAGTCAACAAGAATACCGACAGCTACAAGACGCTGCTGAGGGTTTGGCGTTTACTTTAAGTGCTCCATACACAAACAGTGGCTTGCACGAAGGAGATATTCGCCTGAATAACTCCGCTGAGATTGTCAAGCCAGATCAATCCGCAAGAATCGATTACCAAAAGGCGATTGACCAAATCCACGACGCTGCTTACGGCACTTCTTTCTACGGAGATCTAAATCCAATGACTTTAATGGTGACTGTTGAAGGAAATATAATATTAAGTCAGGTTACTGGCAAACCTGTCCCAAAAGCACGAGCGGAAGCAGAAAAAATATTCGGTGCTGGTAATGTGTCATATGCAAGTGGAAAGCAGAGCAACGACAACGAGCCAAATGGCCACCATTCAGAAGCAAGAGCAATTAACTCAGCTGGCGATTCAGCTAAAGGTGCAATGCAATATTCGTCTCATTTCGCGTGTCCTGATTGTGAACAAAGTCAAAAGGCGGCTGGCGTACTAAATATGACGGGTAATGCCAGCGACAATAATGATAAACAAAGTCGGAAATAAACTCTATGGAAAGGGTAGTAGTCATCCACTCTGCAAAGATAGTACAACAGCTAGCAAGGCTTCCGCCAACTGCGATGTTTGGATTTGGGATAGCCTGCTGTCAAAGGCTGTGGCCATGGATATATGATGAAGGGTTGGCGTTGCATCCGGTTGATGCACTTGGCCGAGTTAAATTGTGGCTTGAAGATCTTTGGGATTGGTTAATCTACTCGAAAAACCGGCCAGTTCTCTCTCACTACTTGGCAGAACTTGTTGTGTCAACTAGTGGGCCAACGAGTGAATATGAAGACTGTCTTCAAGGCCTAAATATCTATTACGGTTTCGCGCGTACTATTGAAGGCAACGCGTATGCTGAAGTGTATTTAGTATCTGATATGGTGCTTGCTCTACTTGATAATTATTTATACAGATCTTTGAGCCTTGAAGTAAACTCAACCAATGACAGTATCATAGATGCACATCCTCTGATATTGTCGGAAATCGCTAGACAACTATATGATGTTGAACAATACGCCAGTTGCGACTATAAAGCACTACGACTTGCGAGGAGCCGATCAGAAGCTCAAGACGTGAGAATTATTGGCTCTTCGCTGTTTTAAGTGAGTGAGAGAGCAGGTAGGTCCAGGCGCAGTTTGCCGGCTTTGAGCAACGCCATGAGATGCAAGAAAATCCGGGGTCACGTCTACAAGAAAATCCGGGGTCACGTCTAAACTTTTTGACATTTTGCTGATCTTTGACCCGCAGCCGCAAGGAAGGGATTGTGTCAAATAGTTTAGACGTGACCCCAAAACTTCCCTACCCAAATTAAGTAATTTGCATAGAAGAGACCTGATTTTATGGTTGCCTTGTCTAGAGTAAGTTGTATTAAGCTGAACAAAATCTGATGACTGATCGCGAACATCTTCTCTGCAGTATGCTAGAGGAGAATTCTAAGCTGGACTCCGAAGAGGCAGTATCTAACTTCATCCAATCTGCTCAATTGCTGCCGGAGACAAACGACCCAAGGCTACTAAGAAGAATGTTAAAGTGCTTCCAGGATGAAGAAGTTGGTGGAGTTCAGTATGAACTAGTAGAGGCTTGTGAACGTTTCCCAAACGATGTATATGTCACCGTACTTATACAGGAGATTGAACTGGGGTTGATAAAATTGCCTAAGTGGTTTCGGTTGTTACTCCGGTCGATGCTTAACAACGTTGACTGCGTTACGGCGCTGCTAGACAAGTATGCCGATTTTAGTTATTCTCAAAGAGCCAAACTTGTGGAGCTATTAGGAACTATGGTGCAAGAAAATCCTAAGTATAGAGAAGACTTTATAGTCGCTAAGGATGGTTGAGGGATGTGGCCGGGTAGGACTGCTTTCTTTTTAGCTCCGGGCGGCCACGCGCAGGATGTGCAAGCCGCTGGCTACTTCCATGACCTCGTCCACGAAGCCGCTACGCAGGTTGCGCAAAAGTGTCCGCCACGATGCGGCAACGTTTCACTCCGCTGATGGCGTGTTCGACGCCCACGCGCACTTGGCTGATGAGCTGGTTGATGGTCTTTTGGAGCGGGTGGAGTTCGCGGCCCCGCGGTTTCTTCTTCGGTTGCAGAATGGCGCAGCCACCCGGTGGGGTGTAGCCCTGAAAGCCCGTGTCCTGGAGCACCAGAGAGTCGGGCGGAAAGATGAGCCCGCTCTCGTCAGCGAGCTTTTTGTCGTGCACGCTGCCGGGGCTGGTTGGTCCCAGGTAGACCACGCGCTTCTCACTGCCGCTCGAGATCAGGAGGTTCTTTTTGCGGTGGGCTTTCTTCTTGCCGCTGTAGTCGTCTTTCTTGCGCTGCTTGTCTTTGGGGCGGCGGATAGGCCGCTCGGTGCCATCGATGGTCAAGAGCACCCGCAGCTCGGGCACCTCCTCCAAGAGCTTCTCCAGATCAGCCGGCCGCCGGGCGGGCAGGAGCAACTCACGTCCCAGCGCGGCGCTGACCAGAGGTGTCAGCCGTCCAACCCACAGGCACACCTGCGGCTGGCTCAAGCCAAAGAGCACGCCCATGACTTCTTGCAGGGGATAGCACTTGAAGTAGAAGAGCACGAAGAAGAGCCGCCGGGCAGGAGTTGGGAGCGCCCCCAGGTTGCCCGTGGCTCCAAAGGCACGCTGGCGCTGCTGCCCGAAGCGGTTGACCTGCGTGCGCCGCTCGGCCAAACTCTGCTCGAAAGCGTCCAGGAGCCGGGCAAACTCGTCGGCGTCCAGGCTGGTGAGCGCACGCAGAACCTTCGGTTTACGCAGAGCGACTTCGATGTTCATGCCCTCTGTCTAGCAGATCGCCCCGAATCTAGCGACTATAAAGTCTAGAGATACTAGACAATATACCGAAGTAGAAGTCCGAGAAGATCAAAGGGGTCTGTTCTGGTTACTGATAACAACTTGCCCTTCTTGTTGTCAATAACCAGAACAGACCCCTTTTACACGAGAGCTGACCAGCCTGAAGGATTTCTTATTGATCTAGGGATGATGATTCAAGAGTTTTTCCACAATCCTTAGAAAGGAGACACTTTATGGCTGTAAAAAGTGTTTTCGGAATTAGGGGTCAGACTGCGATTCTTGACAAGGTTCACAAGTTGTTAGGTGGCCGAGAGTGACTTTTTGTCAAGAATCGCAGCCTGACCCCTAATTCCCTCACAGGAGTGCACCGCTAAACCAATGACCTTTGATCAAGCCAAAGAGATTGTTGCGAAATTGAAGGGTAAACCTCCCGCCAAACTCGATTTTGTAATGCTTGGCGAAGCGTTGCTTGTCATAGCAGAGTTCTCTTTCGCTAATTACAAAGGTGTTTCGATGATAGGGGTGGCGGGTGCTCCAGACTGGTTGAGCTACGAAACTTCACTCTGGAATTTGAGCGAGGAAGTCCGAAAATTCTTGGAAGGAAGTCATGATGCTGACGCGAACGTGCTGCCTGAATATCTATCCCGCATTATAGGCGACGGTAGGCTTGGAAAAGGAAGACAGAACTTTGTCCTCATGTTAGGAAAATTCGGCAATGCTAAATACGGGCCTAATCTAATAAAATTACTTTCGGACGTAAGCGTGAGAGGTCACGCGATCAAGGCACTTACGGAACTTAGATTAGCCGCGCCCGCTGAGACCCTGCAACAAATCATTAAAACCGATAGGACTCCTTGGATCAGGAAAGCGGCGTCCAGGAATTTGGAATTAGGCAAGTTGATCCAAGTTGAGCCAATCCAGTAGCGTTTTTCTTTACACGAACCGTTGTAAGCCTCATACGGAGTTTTTTACTTACAAGTTCTGAAGCCAGGTCATACGCCCATTTGGAGTCTATGTGCAGCAAAGCCGGAAAATCTTGACTGCTTCGGAGCAACTCAGCATAAGACGGGTTGGCAGTGAACGGCCTCTTGTCGAGAGACGTTGACTGACCCCCTTGATCCACTCTGGCGCGGCTTCCACCATCACGCGGCCCTGGTGAGGCTCGCCTTCGGCTTCCTGACGCTCGAACAGCGCCGGGCCAAGCAAAGGCCCGCCTCGGAAAAAGTCTGTCCCTGCGCCAAGACTGATCACGATCCCCGCAATCCGCCGCGCGTTGCAGCGACTACTCGCGCCTATCGCCAAACACGACTGCACTTACTGCCGTGCGTTCTTCCTCTACGAACAACTAACGGAGTAGTACTAAGTCTGGGAAAGGGCGGTCTTGGCGTCAGCGCTGGGACTGCAGCCAAACAAATGCCGGAACTCGCGGCTGAACTGCGACGCACTCTCGTAGCCAACCTGAGCCCCGGCGGCGGCGACCCCCAGATGCTGGTTCGCCATGAGCGAGCGCGCCTTGTGCAGGCGAATCGTCTGGACATAACGCTGGGGACTGGCGGCCGTCACCGCCTTGAAATGGCGGTGGAAGGTTGGCACGCTCATGCCCGCCTCGCGGGCAAGAGATGCAACGGTCGGGCATCTCGCATAATCGCGATGGATAAGCCACAACGCTCGACCCACCCGGGTGAAGCCGCCGTGATGAGCCGCAGCGGCGCGCAGCGTGTCGGCCTGTTCTCCTAAAAGCACACGGTAGAAAATCTCGCGTACGATTGCCGGGCCGAGCACCCGCGCCTCCACCGCAGAGCCAAGGCAGCGCAGCAGGCGTAATGTCACCTCACGCAGTTCTGCCGTCAGCGGGGAAGCACAGAGTGCCTTCGGCACCGGTTCAGCCACGTCAATGGATCGTCCTGTCTCGGTCAGCAAGCCGCCGATGGTCGGCCAGTCGAGATCAATCGACATGAACACCAGCGGCTCGGCCAGACTGGCTTCCACTTCGCATTCCATCGGCATTGGCACGGCGAGCACCAGGTAGTTGTCCGCGTCGAAGCGCAGAACCTCCTGACCCAGATAGCTACGGATGCTTCCTTGCGCCAAGATCTTGATGCTCGGCTCGTACACCGCTGGACGACGCTCCTGCCGGTGCGTGGTGCGCTGGAAACTCACGCCGGGTAGCCGGGACGCCTGGATGCCAGCCGAAGGAACCAGCGGGCTCATCGCGCGCGCCAGCCGGCCCCCCGCTTTTTGAACTTCGGTCATGACAACCACTATTAGGCACGCTGATAGAATCAGGCAAGTCTTTGAGAGTGCCGGCCCTTCCCGAGCGACGAGATCGCCGCCATCTTAAAGCGTCGGGTCATCAAATTACATCCACTTTCAGCTCACCCAAAACGACAAAATTCCATCATGAAAATCAGCATCCTCGGTGCCGGGTACGTGGGGCGTTCCCTTGCCACGGCCGCCGTCAAAAGCGGTCACAAAGCGATGATCAGCAACTCGCGCGGCCCACAAACCCTTTCCAGTGAGACCATGATCATCGGCTGCGAGGCCGGCACGATCGAAGAAGCGGCCCGCTTCGGGGATGTGGTCGTAGTAGCCGTTCCCTTGAAACACTACCAGGTCGTGCCGGTCGAGCCGCTGGCCGGCAAGATCGTCATCGACGCGAACAACTATTATCCAGATCGGGATGCCGTCATCCCCGAACTGGATGCCGGGACGACGACCAGCAGCGAGCTGCTGGCGGCGCACCTGCCGAAATCCAAGGTGGTGAAAGCGTTTAACGCCATCATCATGACGCACTTCGACCGGGACGGGCAGCCGGCCGGCTCCTTTGATCGGCGCGCCTTGCCGCTGGCGGGCGACGACCCCGCCGCGAAGAAAATCGTGGCCGACCTTTACGATCAATTTGGTTTCGACCCGGTCGACGCAGGTCCACTGTCTGAGGGTTGGCGCTTCCAGACCGGCACGCCGGCATACTGCGTTCGCTTCAACAAAGGGTGGCTTCAGAAAGCCTTGGCGGCGGCGACCCGATAGCCAAGGGGATCGGCGTTGAATGTTAGCCCGTGGGATCAAGGGGGTCAGTCAACGTCTCTCGACAAGAGGCCGTTCACTGCCACCCATCTTCCGCTGAGTTGCTCCGAAGCAGTCAAGAGACGTTGACTGACCCCTTTCATGCACACCGAGGGCCGAGCAAACCTGCCCCGGCGTGCAGTAGCCGCACTGGAAACCGTCGCATTCGATAAACGCCTGCTGCAAGGGATGGAGCGTGCCGTCGTCCGCCAACCCCTCGATCGTGGTGATCGCACGGCCCTCGTATTGTGCCGCCAGCGCGAGGCAGGAGAGGATGCGTTCACTGCCGTCCACCAACACGGTACACGCGCCGCACGCTCCCTGGTTGCAGCCGAGTTTGGTGCCGTGCAACTCCAGGCGCTCGCGCAACAGGTCCAGCAGCCAAACGCGGGGGTCCGGTGGTAGAGAGGAGCCGAAGGGGTCAGTCCGCGCATGTGTGCAAAACCTCGGGAACAAAGTGGTAAGTGCAGCAGGTTTTGCACACATGCGCGGACTGACCCCTTCGGCTTGCTTGACCCCTTCGGCTTGCTTGACCCCTTCGGCTTGCTTGACCCCTTCGGCTTGCTACACTGCCCGGTGGCGGCTAGCCGACGAAGGATCACTTCGCAGACAAGGCATTCCCAAGGACAACCTGGGAACGAGGGGAAGCCCATCGTTTCGAAGCAAGAGATTGCTTTTTCACGTTTGCTCGCGTTTGTGCGACTTTGGACCATGAAAACGCATCGTCTTGGCAAGAATGGACCACAGGTTTCGACGCTGGGCCTGGGTTGCAGCGGCCTGTCGCAGCCAAAATCCAGGAACGAGGAGGCGGGCCTGGCGACCATCCAGGCCGCACTGGATGCCGGGATCAGCTACCTGGACACCGCTGACTTCTACGGCATGGGCTACAGCGAGGCCCTGATCGGCCGCGCACTCAAGGGACGCCGGCGCGATGATGCGTTCCTGAGCGTGAAGTTCGGCATGATGATGTCGCCTACGGGAGCGCTGGAGGGTCGGCCCAACTCGGTCAAGAACTTCGCCGCGTACTCGCTGCAGCGTCTCGGCGTGGACGTGATCGACCTCTACCAGCCGTGCCGCGCCGATCCGGCAGTGCCCTACGAGGAGACCATCGGCGCGGTGGCCGAACTCATCCAGGAAGGCAAGGTGCGCTACCTGGGCGTCTCCGAGGTGGGAGCGGACCTGCTGCGCCGCGCGCACGCCGTCCATCCCGTCAGCGCGCTGGAGATCGAGTATTCGCTGGCGTGCCGTTTCATCGAAGCGGAGATCCTGCCGACCGCGCGGGAACTGGGCGTGGGGATCGTCGCCTACCGGGTGCTCGCGGACGGTCTGCTGAGCGGGGCAGTAACCAGTGAACCCGCAGGTGGCGCGACCCGCCTCACCCCGCCCCGCTTGCAAGGTGAAGCCCTCCAACGCAACGTCGCCACCGTTTCTTTTCTAAAGGAGATGGCCGCTCGCAAGGGCAGGACGCCGGCCCAACTCGCGGTCGCCTGGCTGCTCACCCGGGGCGAAGACATCCTGCCGCTGATCGGCCTGAGCCGACCGGCGCGCCTGGCCGAGAACGTTGAGAGCCTCAGCGTCGAGTTTGCTCCCCACGAACTGGCCGCCCTCGACCAGGCCTTTGCGCCCGGTGCCATCGTCGGGGATCGCTACCCCGCCTTCGTGCAGCAATACGCCGCCCGATAGAACACCGAGAGCCCTTCGGCGTGCCGACCGCCGCATCCCTCAGGCTGACGCGGCAAAGCGTGCCGGGGTAAGCGGCAACGATCTGTCGGCGAGCGCCACGCGCGGCCAGCTCCACCTCGGGCAAATCGAAGAGCGGGAGAAAACCTTCGGCAGGCAAGGCAGGCAAGGCGGAAAGACGGCGGCGGTGCGTGCATGGTGGCAGTCTGCCGGTAGCCGACAGCGACGCTCACCCGGTTCTTGCGGTCGTCGGGTTGCTACGCTCGCCTGCTACGCAAGCCCCCGGGAGAGGAGACTCTCGGCGCAATCCAACACCGCCTGTGGGGCCGGGCGCGGGTGCCAGCCGAGCAGCGTTTGGGCCTTGGCCGTGCTGAACTCTCGGCGGACACCCAGCAAGGGAGCCATGAACCGCGCATCCGCACTGAACAGGGCCGCCAGACGCAGTACGAAATCGGGCAGCGCGCGGGTGGGAACCTTCCTTGCGCGCACCCCGAGATGCTCGCGCAGAATCCTGGCCGTGTCGGCCATCCAAAGGAAGTCGCTGACGGCGATGAACCGCTGGCCAGTGGCGGCGGGCGTTTCCATCGCCCGCAGGTGCAGGTCCGTCAGATCGCGGATATCAATGGTGCCAAACCCGATCCGGGGGATCAAAGGAAACCTTCCTGTTAGCATCCGAGACACCACTTCCACCGAGCCGGACACACTTTTTGCCATGACCGGTCCGAGGATCATGCCTGGCAACACCGTCGAGAGCGTCATGCCGCTTGGCGAACGCTGGACGAACTCCCAGGCCGCACTTTCGGCCAGCGTCTTTGAGCGTGCATACTCGCTGAGCTTGGCTTCTGCGGGGTCCGTCCAAACGGTTTCGTCCGTTTTCCCCCGCGCGCTTTGGCCGGAATCCAGCGGGGGCTGGGCCGCCACCACGGAAGAGGTGATCACCACCCGCCGCACCCCGGCGCGCGCCGCGGCCTGCAAAATCCGGAGCGTTCCCTCCCGGGCGGGAGTAACAAGGTCCGCTCCCTTCGGCATCCCCTGGCCCAGGGGTGAGGCCACGTGCATGACCGCGTGGCAACCCTCGGCCGCCTCCTTCCAACCCGGATCACCCAACAGGTCCGCCGCGAAGAACGACAACCGGTCCCCCGGGTCCACCTCCGTGGCGACGGCGGCGCGCACCTCCGCTTCCCGCGTCAAGCTGCGCAGCGTGGTGCGGACGCGGTAACCACGCTGGAGCAAAGCCACGATCATCCAGCCACCCACGTAGCCCGACCCACCCGTGACCAGGACGGTCCTGCTCCCGGCTTCAGCGTGCATGGCATCTTTGTGTTCCGTCCCTCGCTCCTTCGTCGTTGGTATCCGTTGCATACCTGCGTACTATGAGTAACCGTTCGCCGTGCGCAAGACGGCACCTTCATGAAACCTGGTCACCTCAAGGTTCCCGCCGCCTGCAGCACTCTAGGCTGGGAGGATCTTACTGCGGAAGTCTGCCACTCCATCGGTGAAGTGCTGGCCAGGGTCGGGGACAAGTGGTCGATCCTGGTCATCCACATGCTCTCCCGCCGGACCATGCGCTTTAGCGAACTCAAGCGCAGCCTGGGTTCCATCTCGCAGAAAGTTCTCACCACCACGCTCCGCAGTTTGGAACGCGATGGCTACCTGACGCGCATGGTGACTCCGAGCAGCCCACCACGGGTGGATTACGAGCTGACCGAGCTGGGACGCAAGGTCCTGGTCCCCGTCACCGCCCTGGCTTCGTGGGCGTTTACGCATCGCAACGACATCGAAGCCGCGCGCGCCTCTTTCGATCGACGAGAGAAAGGCGGAATTTCTCCAGGTCGAACATCGAAGGCAAGATCGCCGTGATCACCGAGCGGGATCGGCGAAGCCACGCGTGCTCCTGCTCGCCGGACGTGGAACCCAAAGCCGTCCTGGGAGCCCTGGGCTGATCACGAAGCCGGCCAGGGGCGATCCGTCCGGGCACGAAGCTGCCTATAGTCGTTTCAAGTCCGCACGGGCAGCAGGCCGAGTTGCTTCTGCGTCTGCAACCTCCCCCGCCGGCAGTTCCTTGTGCCAAGTAAGGGAGGTTTCGCGGGACGCTCTCGCTGGTTGCGGTTCACGGGCTGTAACATCCGGTCAGCCAGCGTGCTGCTCGTCATAGCAATCTATGATGGGACGCCCGCGGGCGGCACGTCAGGATTTATGTCCGGGCCGAAGAACTTAACGATGAAAAGCTCGTCCTGCCCGGTGTTGACGATCTCGTGTGGGCGCGTGGCCGCCCCGTGGGTCAGGAGCAGTTCATCGTCGCCCGGCCGACCGCTTTGCACGTCCACCCCGGCGACCGTGCCGCGGCCGCGCCACACCAGCAGGTTGTACACGCCGCGTTCCTGCGAGGCGACCCGCGCGCCGGGTGCAAGCCGCAGCCGCTTGCCGCTAAACTTGGGTGTTCCGCAAAAAATCCAGGCTTCTTCCACCCCGTCGGCGGTCAACGAAGGAGTCGGCGCGATGCGCCGGCGCTGGTAAAACTCCGGGTCGCCGTTGGCCTCCCAATCCACCCAGCGCAGCACGGCGCGTTCACCGAGCGCGGCTCGATCCGCCTCGCTGACATCCTTGAACAACAAGTGCTTGCTGATGATCGTGCCGGCGTTCAACGCTTGGAACATGGCGAGCGTGTCCGAGTCTTCCTGCAACTCGATGGTCAGCGCCGTGCCTGGCGCGTGCAGGATGCCCGAGTCGATGTAGAAGCCCTCGTCGGCGACCTGCTGGTAGGCAAAGGCACATTGCAAGATGGCGTCGTCGTTCCAACGTTCCAGGTACGGCAGGAGCGCGGCCTCTCGCGGTCCGCGCGCGATGTACGGGTGAACGCCGAAGAACGTCTCAGGATGCGCTCCCATGTCCACGCCGGGTGGGAAGTAATACGCCTCGTCCTTCGAGCGTCGGCCGACCAATGCCGCTTGGTCGGCCGGGGGATGAATGTGGTAGGGAATGCGCGCGCCGAAGTCAAAGATCTTGGCCAGTCTCCCCAACCCTTCGTGCGTGGCCGCGTAGTCCTTGCCCATGAGGAGGCCGGGCGCGGCCTCAATGGCGTCGGCGAGGTTAAGCCGCCCACCGTCCGCCGATCTGATGTAGCTGATGCCTTCGTCTTCGGGGCCGCGCACGTTGTCCGCATGGGTTGTCGAAGCCAGCCAACGTTCGCAGATGAACCCACGCTCGCCGAGATCGTATTCATGATCGGCCAGCCCCAGCCGGCGGCCGGGCGGCAGCCAATCGCGCGCCACGAAAGCTGGGTCGAGGCGCAGGATGCCGCCGTGTTCTGCGATGGTTTGTTCAAGTTGCTGACGGGTCTGGGTTGCGTCTGGTTTCATGGTCGTTGCTCCGTTGTTTTGCCTCCTGCCGCGGGCGTTTCTAGGCCGAGTTCGAGCCAGTAGCGCCGCTCCTCGCCTTCTTGCAGTTCCACGAGAGTGTCCGCGGCCCTCGCGGCGGCCCGGCCTTCGTCCCGGCAGTTGGATGGTTCCAGCGCGGTGACGTAGGTGCGCCGGGTGGGCTGCTTCCAAACCAGGAGCAAGGGCAGCGTGTCCCCGGACCAACGCAGACGCAGCGACGGACGCGGAACTGGGTTGACCACCTCGGCTGCAGCCTCGGCAGATCGTTCACCGACGGCGACGAACACCTGCTCCGCTAGCGGCGCGGACGGCGGCGAGATTTGGTTCCAACCTTCGATGGTGCCGGGCGGAAGCGGGTCGCGCGAATCGACGGTGGCAGCGGTATATTTGAGTCGGCTCTCGTGATCGATGAACGGGAAGCCGAGGTTGACGTGGTAGCGGAACATATGCGGCGCGGGCGCGATGCCGAGGTTCGTCACCACGTCGTCGATGCGCAGAAGACCTTGCCCCAGGCTCGCTGTGATCGTGCGATGCATCTCCAGTACCGGACCAACCGCGGTCCCCTCGCGTATGCGACCCGAGATCGTGACGACCCGCTCGTTGCCCGACCAGTCCGTGGACCAGCGCACCTCCCGGGCAGGCGTGGACGAGCAGCGTCCGTGCAGGCCCAACATCTCCCCTTGGTCAACGCCGGGCTGGCCCACAGTCGCCAGCCCGCAGGTTGTGACCAACCCGCCGCCGAAGGTCCGCAACCATTCCTGATTTGTGTGTTCAGCGTAGGCTGCCCCTACGTCCCCGACCGGCGAGCGCCAAGCGAGCGGCATCCCTTGGTAATCCGCCCAGCCGATGTCCAACCCGCGGTCGGGTAAGCAGACGAAGGATAGGCCGCCTGGGCTGCGCACGGTGATGGTTCTCATGCCGTTAGCAGCGCCCTCGGTCAACGTTCCCGGCGAGGCTCCGCCGAGTTGCTCGGGGTCGCCGACGGCGTCGAGCAACTCGCTCCGGGTGTACTCTCGGCCGAAGAGTTTCATGCCTTGCCCCGTCCGCCCGCCGGTTCGCGGCGGCTGGCGGCCACCAACGCTATGGCGAGCACGACCCCCGCCGCCACGTACTGCCAGTACGACGAGACGTTGAAAAGGTTCAGTGCGTTGTCCATCGCCGCGAACAGGATCGCGCCCGTCACCGTGCCGAGCAGCGTGCCGCTCCCGCCTTGGAGGCTGGTGCCGCCCACGACCGCCACGGCGACCACGTTCAACTCAAAGCCGATGGACATGTTCGCCGACGCCGAGGAAAGCAGCGAAGCGAGTCCGACGCCGGCGGCGGCGGTGAGCAGGCCGAAGAGGATGAAGGCCTCAACGCGGGTGCGGTCCACCGCTAGCCCGGCCATGCGGCTGGCCGCCTCGCTGCTGCCGATGGCGCGCAGGTTGCGCCCGAAACGCGTGCGATGCAGCAGAAACGCGCACGCCGCCGCGCCGAGCAGCATGAGCAGGAACATCGTCGGCAGCCCGAGGATCTCGCTGGAAGTCAGACTGAGGAAGGTTTCGTTACTTAGCGCCAGCGTCGCGGCGTGCGTCCAGATGAAGGCCGCGGCGAGATACACGTTGAGCATCGCGTAGGTGGCGATGAAAGGCGGGAAGCGCAGCTTGGTGACAAGCAGGCCGTTGACGAGGCCAAGCGCCGCGCCGAGCCCGAGCGACAGCACCACTGCCAGGAGGAGCGGTACGTGTTCGAGCAGGTTGGTGAGCGCGACCGCCGTCAGAGCGATGATCCCGGCGACCGAGAGGTCGATCATTCCGCCGGTGAGGAGCAGGGTCATCCCGGCGGCGGAAAGCCCGGCGAAGGACGCCTGCAAAGCCACGTCCTGCAAATTCGAGGGCTGACGGAAGTTTGGCACGAGGATACCGATCACGACCAGCGCCAGAACCGTAAAGATTTGGAGCGCGTAGCGCCATAGGAGGTCCGTCGGCGACGGGCCGTGCCGGGCGGGGGTGACGGCAACTTCCGCCTCCGTGGCGGCGGGCGGGTTCGTGGAGGGGCTCATCGTCCGTTATCCGTTGGTGAGCGCGGTGCGAATCCGGCCGCGGACCGTGTCCAGCCCCAACGCCAGCAGCAGAAGGAGGCCAAGGGCGAGGTACTGGTAGTAACCCGGGATGTTGCGCAAGTTAAGGGAAGAGGAGATCATCGCCAGCAACAGCGAGGCGGCGAGGCTGCCGGGCAGGTTCCCCGCGCCGCCCGCGATGCTCGTGCCGCCAAGCACGGCGATAGCGATGGCCTGTAATTCCAAACCCTCGATGGGAGTGGCATCAACGGTGCCGAGCTGCGCGGCCAGCAAGAGGCCGGCGAAGGCGGAAGCCAAGCCTGACATCGCATACACGATCATCCCGGTCCTCTTGGCGTTGAGGCCCGCTTCCCGGGCCGCGCCGGGATTGCCGCCGACCGCGCAAGCGTGGCGGCCAAAGGGCGTGCGCTCCAAAAGAACGTAAAACGCCGCGCACAACACCACGGCGATGAGGAAGGGAAGCGGGACACCGGCCAGCCGGTAGATGGCGAGCTGGCGGAAACCCTCCGACTGCAGGCGCACGCGCTCGCCGTTGGTGAAGAGCAGAGCCGCTCCGTGTGCGATGCCCATCGTGGCGAGGGTGGCCACGAACGCGGGCACGCGCAAGAGCATGATCAGCCCGCCGTTGACCAACCCGAAGGTCAATCCCAGCAGCAACGTCACGCCCACTCCGAGCGCGACGCCGAGATGGTTGATAGCCGCCGCGCCCACACAGGAGGTCAGCGCCGCCAGCGCACCCACCGACAGGTCGAGGCCGCGGATGACGATGGCCAGGGTCATGCCGAAGCCGACGATGGCGACGATGGCCGCGTTGACGAGCACGCTCTGCACGTTGGCCGCCGACAGAAATCCCGGCACGAGGATGATGGCCAAGATTGCGATGACGATGAACGGCCCCGCGATGGCCCCGCGGTCCACGAGCGCCTCGCGTTGCGCCGCGCGGTCGGCCGCCAGTTCAGCCCGCCGCCGCTGCTCCGTCGCGACGTTGGTCTCGGTTGCTTGTCGAACGCTCATGGTTGCTGGTCCTCTCCTGCTGCCGATGCGGACACGCCGCTGGCGGTGCTGGCCCGGCCCAAGATGCCGGCGACGATGTCTTCTTCCGTGAGTCGTGCGCCCGCCAGTTCCCCTACTGGCGCACCGGCGTAGAGCGTGATGCAGCGGTCCACGACCGCCACCAGCTCGGCTGCCTCGGAGGAACTCACGACGACCCCTACGCCGGTGGTGGCGAGTTCACGGATCAACTTGTAGATATCCACCTTGGCACCGACATCCACGCCGCGGGTCGGCTCATTGAGCAGGAGCACTTGGCATCTGGACAGCAGGGCGCGGCCAAGCAGCGCCTTCTGCTGGTTGCCGCCGCTCAGGCTGGTGATGAGCAGGCCCGGATCGCTGGCGCGGATGCGCATGCGCGCCTTCATGGACGTGTAGCTTTCCTGGTCGCGCTTGCGGTCCAACAAAAAGCGGCCCCAGGTGCGTTGGGCGACGACCACGTTGTCGAGAACCGATAACAGCGGCACGATCCCCTCCGCTTTCCGGTCCTCGCTGAGCATGAAGATGCCCTTGTCGATAGCGTCCGATGGGTCGCGCGGACGCACCTCGCGGCCTCTTACCGCGAACGAGTTCGACGTGGCGGGGATGACCCCGAAAAGCGCCCGCATCAGTTCGGAACGTCCCGAGCCGACCAGCCCGGCGACACCGACGACCTCCCCAGGCGCGACGCGCAGATCCACCGGCGCGATCAGCCCCTTGCAGCGCAGACCTGTCACCGCCAGCGCGTCGCCGCTCCCACGCCCGTTCCCCAACGGCGCAGGAGCGGCCTTCCCCCCGGAGTGAGGCTCCAACTCACGCCCGAGCATGTGCGTCACCACCTCGTCGATGCTCGACTGCGCCTTGACCAGCGAGGCGACCATCTGCCCGTCGCGCAGCACCGAAATACGGTCCGACACACGGAACACCTCCGGCAGGCGGTGAGACACGTACAGAACGGCCTTGCCGCGCTTGCGCAGGCGCTCGACCAGCGAGAGCAAACGGTCCGCCTCCACCTCGCTGAGCGCGGCCGTCGGTTCGTCCATGATGAGAACGCGGAACTCGCGGGTGAGCGCGCGGGCGATCTCGACGAGCTGCTGGTCGCCAACCGTGAGACTCGCCACCCGCCGGTCAGGCGAGATGTCCAGGCCGAGTTCCCGCAGCGGATCGCGGGTGAGCTGCCGCGACGCCCTGCGGTCAATCAGGCCAGCCCGGCGCGGTTCGTGGCCGAGGAAGATGTTCTCCGCCACGGTCAACTGCGGCACCAGTCGGAACTCCTGGCTGATGACGCTGATGCCAGCCTGCTGCGACGCCTGCGGCCCGGTGAACCGCACCGATTGGCCGTCGATGAGCAATGAACCCGCCGACGGTTGCAAGAGGCCGGCGAGAATGTTGATGAGCGTGCTCTTGCCCGCGCCGTTCTCACCCACCAAGGCGTGGATCTCCCCGGCTCCGAGGCTCAACGAGACGCCTTTGAGAGCGGCCACGCCGGAAAAGTCCTTGGCGATGTCCCGCGCGGCCAGCAGTTCCTTGCCGGCCGGGGAACCATCGTGTTGGAGGGTCGGCGTCATGGATCGCTTCCTCGCCAGATTGGAAGATGTCGCGCCTCGATCGGGGCCGATTACTTCTGGCCCGCGCGCGCTTCCTTGAACTGGGCGAGGTTGTTCGCTTCAATCAACTGGACGGCGAGCTGGACGGTCTTCTTGGGCTCGTCCGTGTAGGCCAGCTTCTCGCCGCGAAGCAACTGCATGGAGAGCTTCACCGCTAATTGGCCTTGGCCGAAAGGGTCCTGCGCGACCGTAGCCGTCTGCGTGCCGTTGCCGATGGCCGCGACCGAGCCGGCGTTGCCGTCGAAGCCGATGATGATGAAATCCTTCGGGTTCTTACCGGCTTCCTGGATGGCGGCGATGGCCCCCTGTGCCTCGTTGTCGTTGGCGGCGTAGATGCCCTTGATATCGGGGTTCTTCGCCAAGGCGTTGGCGGTGGCGTCGTGCGCTTCCTTGATCGCGTCGTTGCCGTTGAGCTGCGAGACAATGTGGATGTTTGGGTACTTCTTGAGCTGGTCCTTGAACCCGCCAACGCGGTCGGTGCCCACCGTGGAACCAGGATGCAAGTCGATGACGGCGATGTTCACGTCACCCGTGCCGAGCCGCTTGGCCATGTAGTCGGCCGCGAGCGCCCCACCGGCACGGTTGTCGGACTGGATGAAGGCGTCATATCCTCCACTCGCGCCCACGTCGCCGATGACGACCGGGATGTGCGCGTTGTGCGCGGCTGTGACCGTGCCCGGCAGTGCCGAAGGCTCGACGGGCGAGACGATCAGAGCGCTGATATTCTGGCTGATGAGATTACGGCTACCCGAGACTTGGGCTTGCTGAGAAGCCTTGGCGTCGGCCACCACGACCTTGATGGTTTCCTTGTCCGCCTGCGCCTTGACGCCCGCGGAGTAATTCTGCCAGTAGGGGTTGGCGAGATCCTGCGCCGTGTAGCCGATGATGAGCGGCTCCTTCTTTTGGAATTTGCTCGCCTCTTCGGCGGCGGCGGGTTGAAGACAGGCGACGGCCAAAGCGGCTCCGGCAACGGTGAACAGGAGACAAAGTTTCTTGGAGGGATGGTGGTTCATATCGGATGGTCCTAGGGAGTTGATACGTATCAATCATTGACCAGCAGCCTCACGGAAGGGGGATCGCCGCACACCACACGAAAAGAGTGTAGATTTTGCGGGCGCTGCGTTTTTCCGGGGGGAATGCTACGCCAACGAGTTAATACGTAACAATCCGTAGAATAAAAACTGCGTCCTCGGACGTCAACGAGATTTTTCGGGAAATTTTCGGCAGGTTCGCCGTTCCTCTGTGGCAGGGTCATCCTTCTTCCCGCCTGTGCGGCGGCACGTGGATTCTCTAACAACTAATTTGGGCTGGTACACAACTGTTTCAGTGGGTTTGGCAGGGTTGTGGTCGATGATCAAGCCAGCAGCGGTCTTGCCGAGCAGGTATGGCTGCTGCCGTACGGTGGTCAGCGCGGGCGAGAGGAGCGCGGCGAAGTAGCTGTCGTCGAAGCCGACCACCGACATATCCCTTGGGACGGCCATCTTGAGATCGCGCAGACGCTTGAGGACCCCGAGCGCCGCCATATCGTTGACGCACACCACGGCCGTCACATCGGGCGCGCGGGTGAGCAGTTCGCTGACGGCCGGTTCGGCGGCCTGCGCGGTCATTGTGGCGATAGTAAGTTCGATGATCACTTTCCCGGGATCCTGGTTAGCAGCCAGCACCGCTTCACGCAGCCCGCGCAGGCGTTCGCGCGACCACCAGATCTCGTGCGACACGTTGAGGAAGCCGATTCGACGATGCCCTTCGGTCAAAAGGTGCTCGCCGATCAACCGCGCCCCCGCCGCTTGGTCAAGCGAGACGGAACTGTACCGTCCGGTTATGTCGGGTTCGTCCAGGAGCACCACTGTGATGCCGTGGCGATTGAGCGAGTGGATGGCGGCTGACTGCATGTCAACCGCGGAGACCAGTACGCCATTGACGCGGTGTTCCTCGAAGGTCCGCAGCAGGTTTTCTTCCCCGGCGGCCGTTTCGCCCGACGAGCCGAGCAACACGGTGTAGCCCCTGGCGGCAGCCGCATCGCTGACCCCGCGTGTGACCTCTCCCCAAAAAGGATTGGTCAGATCGAGCGCAATTACCCCGATGGTCCGAGAGCGCCCCGCGCGCAGAGTGCGCGCCGAATCATTGACCACAAAATTCATCTGTCGGATGGCCGCGTGAACGCGCTCGCGGGTCTCCTCAGCCACAATCTCCGGCCGGTTGAGCACGTTGGACACCGTGGCCTGGGAAACGCCCGCAGCTGCAGCGATGTCGCGGGAGGTTTGGCGCCCGTCGGATCTTTTCATGCAAAGCGACTTATCTGGAACGCAGGATCACCGATCCAATCAATTGTGTTGGGAGATCAAGGCCACCATCGCTTCTGTTTTACAAGCGTAGTCGAGCACAGTACGCGAAAACCTCCGACCCGACATCGCGGTCCGTTGATCGTTTTTCTCTACCATGTGCAGGAGGACCGTGGGCTCAACGCGCCAGCCGCACACTATTTGCCTACGCTTCCTACAGTTTCACGATGGGTCTCGATAACTCATGCGGAAGGTCGGGCTGTTTTCTCGCCTGGTGCGCCGCTGATCATCAATGCATGTGGTGACGACGCCAGCCTCATGGTCCAATGTGTTGGTGGCCGCCGTCGCACGTGGGCTGTATGTGCAGAAGTTCCGCACCTACACACTGGAAAACACCACGAAGCATTTTGCCGAAATATGGAGGCAATGTTGACCTTTTGTGTCAAAAAACGGTGGAGGTTGTGTGAAAACGCTTCTCGCTTGCTTCGCTCACGCCGACAAAGCAACGGCGGCGAAGTTTCCTTCGCCCCTTCTGCTCAAAACGCCTTTGAGCAGGTAGAGCTTCCTCAAGCGGGTCCAGCGACGCCGTACAGGCTGTTTTCTGGCACGCAAGAGCCGGCCAAAGGCCCCCACCAGCCCTTTGACTCCGACGATGTTGATGACCC
>CAXTOP010000012.1:0-103653 GCA_964245965.1 uncultured Chthoniobacterales bacterium | reverse complement strand
GTCCCTTGAGTGCGCGGCCGATCAGGGCCTCGCTGTAGCCCATGCCGTAGAAGTCGGCGGTGTCCAGATAGCTGATCCCGGCGTCCAGGGCAGCCTGGATCGTCGCCAAACCCGCCTCCTCGTTCCTGGATTTCGGTTGCGACAGGCCGCTGCAACCCAGGCCCAGGGCCGACACCTGTGGTCCATTGGAGCCAAGACGAAGCGTTTTCATAAGTGTCATTGGTGTTTCAGAAGTTTGATGGTGCTGGCGCGGTGCAACTCATCGGGTGGAGCAAAGCGCTCTGTCTGGCGGTGCGGCTCCCTGGGTCCGGACACCCCGCGCTGAGAAGCACAGCAGATTTCGACAACATCGACCAGCGTATCGGCAACCTGCAAGCCGCGCTAACGGCAAAGTTCGGGTGCCTGCTGCCCTTCGCGATGACAAGCTGGCCGTACGCGCTGCATGGATGCTTGGCGAAGAGCCCTTCTTGCACATCTTCGCTTGCTAACGCACGGTCGAGTTTCCTGGACCAGCGTCACCACCGCAGAAAACCTCCTTTGGTGAGACGATGATCCGAGATCAGCCGTTGGTGCAGTAAAAGACCGTTTTGTGACAATTGTCTCGTCGAACAAATTCTGCCAGAGAGTCGCAGATTCAATCGGATGACGAAGGGCCTCCTCTTGACGCAAGCTCCGTTCGAGCCGTTCGAGTTTGCTACGAAGGGCCAAAGCGAGGGCATTTGACTCTACCTAGCGGAAGGCCCGGAACTTCTTGGCAGCTTGTCTGTCCGCTGCTAGCGATGGAGAACCGTTGGCTTCCAAACGTCACTCGCCTGTTCCCCGCGCAAAAACCTCCGCCGAAGCTTTCGGGCAGCAGGTGCCCGGCGTCCTGCTGGCCGCTGGCACCGGGTCATCCTGGTCTGACATCCTCGTGGAAATTTACGCACGGCAGCGCGTGGAAGACTGCCTCCTGGTGCCGGCGGTTGCGGAACCGCTCATCGTCTGGATCTTGTCGGGCAGCGCGCTGGTGGAAGAGCGCGACGGCGGTGCCTGGACCGGCCGCACCGTGAGCGCCGGGGAGTTCTTCCTGACCACCTCACCCACGCCATACGAGCTGCGTTGGAGGGTGACCAGCCCGGAGAATCTGGAAACCCTGCACGCGTACATCAGTTTACCTGTTCTGGCCCGTGCCCACGAGGAGCTTCTGGGTGTCGCGGAAGTTCCGCGGCTGCGCGAAGTCTTCGGCGCGCGCGACCCCGTTTTGTCTGCCTTCCTGGAGCAACTGCGCTCCGAATTGCTCTCGCGTCCTTGTCCCAGCGCGCTCTTTATCCAAGGCATTGCGCAGAGCCTCGCCGTGCATCTCGTGCGCACCTATCCGGAGCCGGGCGGCAGACACGGAGCCCGCGGCGGGCTGCCCGCCTTCGCGTTGCGCAAGATCATCGCTCTGCTCGAAGCTCATCTGGCCGATGGAGTCCCGTTGGTGAAGCTGGCGGAGGAAGCTGGTTACAGCGCGTTCCACTTTTCTCGGCTTTTCAAAAGGACGACGGGCCTTTCGCCCTCGCAATATTTGATTCACCTGCGGATGGCGCAGGCTCGCCGACTCCTGCGCGAGTCGACAAGGAGCATCATTGAAGTCGGGCTGGAAATCGGCTACACCAACCCGAGCCACTTCGCGCAAATCTTCCGCCGGGAGGTAGGTGTCACGCCGAGTGAGTACCGCGGCGAACATTGAGCGGCGGACGATGCCACCGGACATTTTGCGCAAAATCTCAACAGGCGGCGCAAGCGGGCGAGAGCCAGGCGTGAAAAGGGCCGCTAGCGTGGGTCCATGCAAAAGATCAAAGATCGGGTGTGGTTCATCACCGGCATCTCCACTGGACTGGGCTGCGCCCTGGCCGAGGCGGTGCTGAAAGGCGGGGGCACGGTTGTCGGCACGACGCGCAGTGGCAAGGCAGACCTCGCCGTCGGCGGCGGCAAACTGCACGTACTGCCGCTGGAAGTCACCGACGCCAGCCAAACCCGTCGTGTCGTCGAGCAGGCTCACGCCCTGCAAGGTCGGTTGGATGTCGTGGTCAACAACGCGGGTTACGGCCTGCTCGGCAGTATTGAGGAAGCGACCGATGAGGAAGCCGCGCACGTGTTCGCGGTCAACTTCTTCGGCCCGTTGCGCGTGATCCAAGCGGTGTTGCCGCTGCTGCGTGCACAAGGGCACGGGCACATCGTCAACGTCACCAGCATCGCCGGCCGCGCGCCGATGGCGAGTTCCGGCCTCTACGCCGCCGCCAAGTCGGCGTTGGAAGGCTTGTCCATCAGCTTGGCGCAGGAAGTGGGTGTGCTCGGCATCAAGGTGACGGCCGTGGCTCCAGGCGGGTTCCGCACCGCTTTCCTGGCGGAGGGATCGATCCGGCGCAGCCAGGCGACGGTCCCGGCCTACGAGGCGACCGTAGGCAAGGCGCTCGCCCACCTGGACGAGATCGCCGGTAAGCAGATGGGCGACCCGGCACGCGGGGCACAGGCCATCATTGCCGCTGTCCAGGCGGACGAACCGCCCCTGCACCTGCTGCTCGGCTCGGACGCGTTCGGACGCGCTCGCGCCAAGCTCGATGCTACCGCCGCTGAAATCGCGCGCTGGGAGACCACGACCACCGGAACCGACTTTCCCGAAGGAGCGCAGTAAGCAACGAGAACTTCAAACCACAACCGACAGCTTCTTATCAAAGATGAACATTCCACAAGGCTGGGATCTGAGCGGCAAGGTGGCGCTGGTCACCGGAGCTGCCCGCGGCATCGGGCGGGAAACGGTGCACGTGCTGCGTGAACGCGGCGCGCGGATCGTCGCCGCCGACATCCTCGACGAAGTCAAAGCGCTGGCGGCGGAAGATGTCGCCACGTTCCGGGGCGATAATGCCTACGAGGAAACGGCGCGCGGCGCGGTGGCGCTGGCCGTCGAGCGCTTCGGCACGCTGGACATCCTCGTCAACAACGCTGGACGCACGATGAACAAGGGCTTGCTCGACATGAGCGTGGGAGATTGGGACAACATCATGGCCGTCAACGCGCGCGGCACGTTCCTGATGTCACGCGAGGCGTTGCGGGTGATGACCACCCGCGAGGCAGATGCCCGTGGTGGGCGGGGGGTAATCGTCAACGTCGTTTCCATCGTGGCCGCCGTGGGCATGAAGGAAACAGCCGTGTACGCCGCCAGTAAAGGAGCCATCACGCAGTTGACCAAGGTCATCGCCGTGGAGTTCGGTGGCCAAGGCATCCGTGCCAACGCACTCGCACCCGGGGTGGTGGAAACCGACATCCTCGAAGGCATCGTCGCCGACAGCCGCCAAACGCTCGCCAGTTACGGGCACGTGCACGCGCTAGGCCGCGTTGCTCAGCCCACCGAGATCGCCGAGGCGATTGCGTTCCTGGCGTCGTCGTCGGCCAGCTTCATCACGGGGGCACTCGTCATGGCAGACGGCGGTTACACGGCCCTTTAAAGCGACACGAGTTCGCAGGAGGATTAAATATCTGCCACAGAGCGGTGTGGTGATTCCTAAGACTTGTTGTGCCAAAAACCTCCGATACTTGACCTGAGGATACGCCCTCTGAGAAAAATATATCCCCAGAGGCGCGGGACTGTGCCAAAAACTCGTCCCACAAATCAACGTGCCATTTCGCGGTGATGAGTTGAGTTCGTGACACCACCCGCGTGGCACAAGCTGCCAGTAGCTACTCCGGTCAGAATCGTCCTGATTGCCGGTCAAGCCTTCCGATTCTGAATCCATTCGTTTCCCATTCAAAGTGATTTGGGAAATGACAAGCTATTACAACCCCTTCGAGCCTACTCCCTCCCCCACAGCCTCCAGTTGCTCCCGGAAATACGCTTCCAGTTCGTCGCCCAGCGCTTTGGCCGACAGGCCGGGGCGGGGCTGAAATACACGGCCTGGCCGGACGGTGTAATGCACCGGCAGATGCGGGATGCGCCAGAGCGGCCACCGCTTGCCCAGGAAGAACACCGGCATGTCGATCAACACGGTCTGGATCGGTGCGTCGGCCAGCGTGGCGATCAGCGCAAACCCTTTCTTGAAGCCGTTGACCGGCGGCTGGACCGTGCGCGTTCCCTCGGGAAAAATCAGCAGATTCTCCCCCGCCCGCAACGCGTCGCGCCCGCGCCGGATGAACTCCGGTCCGTGATCATTGCGCAAGTAGCCGGCCAAGCGGGCCGAGCCGCCCATGAACGGATTGCTCAGGATGCTCTTCTTCATCAGGCAGGTGATCTGTGGCAGCCGGGCCAGGAACAAAGTCGCGTCGAGCACGCTGGGATGGTTCGGGGCGATGATCACCCCGTGCAGTCCGCGCAGAAGTTCCAGCGCCTCGAAATCGATCTTGAGAATGCCGGCTTTCTCCATCGCTCCCGCCCAGAAGGCGATCGCGCGATGGATAACGTGCCGGGTGTACCGCTTGCGCAGGCGGCCGGGCAGCGGCAGAGCCGTCAGCAGCAGGCCGAGGTACACCAGCAACCCCAGCGCACCATAGAGGGGGAAACCGAACAGGAACATCCGTGCGACATCCCAGACCAGACGCGGGAACGTGCGCCGCTTCTCCTCCCGTGTCCGGGTCGCAGGCACGGTGGGCAAAGGCAGTGACGTGGCGGGTCGAGGGTCCATGCCGGGGGACGGGGAAAGAGAAAGGACCCGGGCGCTCTAGGTCAATGCGCCGCTGCCCACACGGCGGGCCGACCCGGCAGCGGCGGCTTTGGGCGCCGGAGAGCATGGCGGGTTCATGGGGGTAAAATTAAACCACAGGTAAGGCTGCCGCTTCAAGAGGGCTTCGACCTCGTCCAGGAACGCCTGGAAGTGGGCGTGCGCGGCCAGGAAATTCTCCGCCCGGGTCAGAGCCTCGCTTGGATAAAACATCGGCGGCACGTGGACCACGGTGAGCAGCGGGTTTTGCGCGTGCGGCACGGCGTAGGAAAGCACCACCGGCATCCCGTGCATGATGGCCAGGTGGTAGATCGTGAAGGGAAACACGCGCCGCTTCCCGAGGAACCGGAAACCCTCGTGCTTGGAGCTGTACTCCGGCCGGTCGCATTGCATGGCCAGCGAATGCCCCGCGCGCAAAGCGTCGTTCATCGCCAGGATGAGCCGGCTCCAGTCGTTGATCCAGATGAAGGTGACGCTGCGCGCGAAGCGTTGGGCCAGCCGGCGGGTGTCTTCGGAGTTACCCACCCGCTTGCGGATCATGTGGACGCGCCCGCCGAGGTGGCCCAGGAAGAAACCGACCAGATCCGAGCGGCCCAGGTGCATCGTGCCGTAAAGGGCCGGGCAGCCACCGGCGATCCAGGCCCGCAGCTCGTCGCCGTGGCCGGGCGCGAAGCACACCGCGGGGTCGGCCCCCTGGGAGATGGTCATGCGCAGCAGCAGGTACTCGGTGAAAGCGAAGAAATGTTCCCACAGCTCGTTCCAGGTGGGCTCCCGGCCCAGGACGAGCCGCAGGTATTCGCGGGAACCCGCGCGCTGCTTCGGCAGGGTCCAGAGGCAAAGGCTGGTGCCCACCCGCATCCCTAGACGGTTGAACCAATCGGGCATCCGCCGCAGCGACCAGCCGATGAAATGGTAGCCGCCCGGAGGACCGGGATTGCGGTCCGCGGGGGGTGCTTGCCCGTTGCCGCCCCGCCGACGCTGGACGGTTTGCCACGTCCGCTGCGCGAAACGCACCATCACGGCACAAGCCCCCAGCGAGGCGAGCAGCCAGACGGCGCGGGTGGCAGGAGACATGACTTCCGGGGTTAAAGCCGAAAACTACAGCCAACGCAAGCTGATCTCGCCTCCGGCTGGCCCGGACAGGCGCAACGCCCGGCGTTCGTGGATCGCGCGGAACATCTCCTCCAACCCGGAGGATTGGCCGGGATCGGTCTCCGCCAGCGGCACGCCGGATACCCCGTCCTCGCGCCAGCACATTTCGCCGACCGCGCCCTCCCGGCTCTCGACGAGGTCCAGGGCAAAGGCGAAGCCGACGTTGGAAGCGGCGGAAAGCTCGCGCAGCCACGTGCCGATCTCCTCGCCGCCGGTGAGCAGGACGCGGGGACCGGGCGTCAGCAGCGCAATGAGCGCGGCCTGCGCGGCAAGGTGGCGCTGGCCGGCCAGCGGCGTCAACTCGCGCACCGGGCAAACGCGGTTGATGAGCACCTGCTCGATGGCGCTGGGGTGGATGCTCGTCTGGAAGAGCAGCGGACTGGCGGCGGGAAAGCTGTCCAGGTAACGCTCCGTGGCGATCGTCTCCGCGAACGTGGTGGCGTAAACGACCGCGTCTTCCGGCCCAATGGGAAAGTCGCGCAGGGCCGCGCCGAGCATGAGACCCAGGCGGGTCATGCGCCGGGCGGCGTTGGGGGCGAAGTTCTTCGTCCATGCGCGGACACGTTCGTCCGGCATCGTGTCCTGGTAGGGCCCTTCGCCCACGGCGCGCGCGATATAGCGCTTAATCATAACTGAGCAGTTGCGCGTAATGCGCACCGCCGAAGGCGTAAGAGTTGAGGACCACGCCGTCGTAGCTGCCGATGTCGAAAGGCTCCGCGGCCACCTCGGCGCTGTAGCACGGTCCGATGGAGCCGACAGTGCCCGGGGCGCGTCCCCGGCGGACGCTCTCGACGACGAGTGCCATCTCGATCAGGCAGCAACTGCCCAGCGTGTGGCCCAGCGCCCCCTTCCAACTCACCAATGGCGCACCGGGGAAGCATTCCGCCATGTGGCGCGCCTCCAACCGGCCCGCTTCGATGGTGCCGGTGCCGTGGCCCTTGATCCACACCGGGCGGCCGCCGCTGGCGGAGCGCATCGCCGCGCCCAGTTCGGCCATGCCCGCGCCGTCCGGGTGGTTGCCGGTGAAGTGGTACATCTCGTTGCAGCCTTCCTGCGCTTCCAAGCGGAAGCCTCCGCCCGTCCGCCTCGATCCGGACGCACGCGCCACGACGGCAAAGGCGGCCCCGTCACCCAGGCCGATGGCACCGAACGCGCGCTCGGCGTAAGGCGCGGGCATTTCGCCGATAAGGATTTTCATGGCGTGAAAACCCGCCGCCACGAAGGGGCTCAGGAAATCGTAGGAAACCACCAGCGCCTCCTCCGCCAGGCCAGCAGTGACCTGGCGTGAAGCGTACAGCAAGCCGAGGTTGGACGACACGCAGGCATGCGAAAAGTGCGTGACGTTTTCACCCCAACCCATCCGGCGGCAGATGAAAGCGGTCAGGCGCTGCGGCAGGATGTAAGGCAGGCGCGCCGCCGAGTGATCCCGGTGGTGGGCAAAAAGGTTGTCGATGCCGAAATTGCTGCTCGTGATGAAAATCGGGAACCGGGCCGTGCCCCAAGGGCGATCCGGCACGCCGTCGAGCATTTGAAAGAGCGCCTCGCTCCAGCGCGGGGTCTCAGCCGCCGGATCGTTCTGCCAATCGTTGCAAAGAGCCAACGGGACGGCGTCGCCGCCTTCGTTGCCCAGCACGGGCAGGAACTTCAGGGCGCGTTCGCCGCGCAGCAAAGCGTCGGTGGTGGTGGTGGCATCGCCCAATGCCGTCAGGCAGCCGATGGCCGACAATGCAACCACCGGGGTCGGGGGCCGGCCAGGCCGGGCGGCGGGGAGAGAAATGGGGTTCGCAGGCGCAGAGACAACCGCCGATTCGGGAGCAAGGAGCGTCGAACTCATTAACAGGACTTTACCATATTCAGGCGGGGTCCTGATGATCAACTTTCAAAAAGTAATGCGCAGCGGCTCAGGAGCGCCGCGCTTCCACGAACGCCGCCAGCGTGCTGACACTCTGGAAAGCTTGCAGGGCCTGCTCGCTGTTGGCGACCTTGACGCCGTATTCCTTTTCCACTGTGAGGGTTAGCTCCAGCGCGTCGATGGAATCCAGGCCGAGGCCGGTTTTGAAGAGCGGCAGGTCGTCGCCGATGTCCTGCGGGGTGATATCCACCAGGTTGAGACGGTCAACGATCAGCTTTTTCAGGGTTTCCTTTAGCTCGGCGGTACTTTCCATGCGCGGGGTCTTCTCGGACGGAGGGATCGGGGTTCCAATAACGCACCATCGTAAGCCATCCGGGGACGGTTTTCCAAGGGATTTGGCTCGGCGCGGATGCCTGGCGGCCTACGCCGGGTGCGTGCACTCAAAACAGTGGCCGAAGAATTCCAGCGAGTGTTTTATTCCTGAGTACCCGTAGTCCCTGGCCAGCTTGCGCTCGAGTTTCTCCACCGGGCAGCGGTCTTCGATGAGCGTGACCTTGCCGCAATCCACGCAAACCAGATGGTCGTGGTGCTTTTGCGGATCAAGCAATTCGTAGTGGCTCATGGAGCGCCCGAGGTTGACCTTGTGGGCAAGTTTGAGCTTTTCGAGCACGAGCATCAGCCGGAACACCGTGGCGAAGTCGGGGCGGCTTCCCAGCCGCTCGGCACCCGTCTGAATTTCCTCCAGGCTCAGCGGCGCGTCCGCGGCGAGGAGCGCCCGCAGGATGTGGTGGCGGTTGGCCGTCATGCGCATGCCGCCGCGTTTGAGCACGGCGACGAGATCATCCAGGGAAAGCTTCGCCAGCGGCGCGTCGTGGTCGTGGGGAGGCGAGGATGCGTGAGCCATGATGCGATTGCGAAGAAGTTTACCTGATGCCGGGATGGAAGTCACGGGTCTTCCTCGCTCCGCCAGATACCTGCCGGCAGCAGCGCTGTAAGCATGCTGCGTGAGACAACAGAATAAATTGCATCGGGCGGGCATCTGACGTTAAAACGCTGCCGGGCAATCCTAGATGAATATTCATCCGCCCATCCCACGTCTATCAGCCGAATCTACGCTCTGAAGATTTATCCTGACTGATGCTTCCAATCGACTCGCCGCCACCTCACGTCCTGCCGCCCGAGCTCGCCGAAGTTGCGCAGGAAGCGGACAGCCTCTTCGAGCATCACGCCTGGATCTACGCGTTCTTCCGGGAGTACCTTTTCCGTGACGACACGGACGGGATCGCCGCGGCGCTCTGGCCGCAGGGTGCGCCGCCACCCGGCAGCCAGCTTCTCGTGGAACTGGGCTGCGGCCCCGGCTTCTACTCCTGCCGTTTCGCGGAGCGCTACCGCGGACTCAAGGTGCTGGGCGTGGATCGCTCCCGCCAGCAGCTCCGCCGCGCCCGCCGCAACGCGCGCAAGCGGCAACTGGAAAACTGTCATTTCGAGGAAGCCGACGCGCTGGCGCTCAAGTTCGAGAGCGGGTCGGTGGACGCCCTCGTGGCCTCGCGCCTGTTCACGGTGCTGCAGCAGCGCGAGCAAGCCCTGGCCGAGATGCACCGCGTCCTCCGTCCGGGCGGCCGGTGCTTCATCGCGGAGCCCTGCTCGAAGCTGCGCACCGCCGTGCCGTTGCGGATGATGTGGCTGCTCGCGCACCTGATGGCCCTCTTCGGCAACTACCAGGTACGGCCCTACCGCGAGCCGGCGCACGCCGCGGTGATCCCGCCCGAAGCGTTCGGTGCGCTGATGATGACCCAACCCTGGCGTTCGGTGTGGCGGTGGCAGGACGCTTACTACCAGTACACGCTCTGCGAGAAAAACGCTCCCGCCGGCCCCAATCCCGCGCCGCTGCCCGCTTCGGGCTTGGACAACGAGGATTTCGTCATCTAGAACGTGGTCCCGGCTGCCCGAGCCGCCGACGAAACACCCGCCCGGATGAAAACCACCTACCCCGTTTTAGACCCGCAAAGCCCGCCGGCCAGCCTGCCGCGCGCCGGTTGCGCACTGGCCATGATGATCAAGGCTCCCCGTCCCGGCGCGAGCAAGACCCGGCTCGTCCCGCCGTTGACGCACGTGGAAGCAGCGGCGCTGAGCGAATGCTTCCTGCGCGACACCACGGCCAACATCGATGAGGCGACGCGCACGCTCCCGGCGGAGGCCCCGGCGGCTGGCGTCGCGGTGTACACCCCGGTCGGGATGGAGTCGGCCTTCGACGGGTTGCTGCCGGAAGGCTTCTGCCTGGTGGCCCAATACGAGGGCACTTTCGGCGAACGCCTGTTCCGTGCCGTCGAGGATTTGCTCAAGCTTGGCTACAGCGCGGTGTGCCTGATCGATTCCGACAGCCCCACCCTGCCCGCGACCGCGTTGGCCACGGCGGTCACCGAACTGGCCAAGCCGGGCGACCGCATGGTGCTCGGGCCCAGCGAGGACGGCGGCTACTACTTAATTGGCGTCAAGCAGGCGCACCGGCAGTTGTTCGAGGACATCGACTGGAGCACCGAGAAGGTGGACCCGCAGACCCGCGCGCGAGCCGCCGAGATCGGCCTGGAAACGGTCCTCCTGCCTACCTGGTATGACGTGGACGACGCCGCGACTCTGCGCCTGTTGTGCGAGGAGCTTTACACGGGTTCCCGCGACGGGATCGGGTTCGCCGCCCCGCGCACGCGAGCTTTTCTGGACACGCAGTTGTCCGCGCCCGCCGGACGGGAACGCGTTTGGCCTGAGTCGTAGCGTGTTCCCGCTGGAGCAACCGCTTCAAACGTGGTTCGCCCGATGAACCTCACTTTCCGCCAGGCTGCGATTGCGGTCGGCGCACTCGGTGGCGTCTTCCTTGTCCTCTGCGTCAAGGGAGTTCACGACCAAAATAATGGACGCATCCTGACGTTCACCGGGGGCGCACTGGCGTTGATGGTGCCGTACTTCCTGGCTTCCTGGATCGTCCTGCGCGCCCCGCCGACCCGCTTTCTCCTCGTGCTCGGGTTGGTGCTTGCCGCACTGTTCCGGCTGGTGGCGCTGACAGCGGACAACTATCTTTCCACCGACCTCTACCGCTACGTGTGGGACGGGCGCATGCAGGCCGCCGGGATCAATCCCTATCGCTACGTGCCGGCCGATCCGGCCCTGGCAAAATACCGCGACGAGGAGATTTATCCGCACATCAATCGCCGCGACTACGCCACTACCATGTACCCGCCCGCGGCGCAGATGGTTTTCCTGGCAACGACGCGCCTCAGCGAATCGCCGCGCTGGATGCGCGCGACGATGGTGCTCTGCGACGCGGCGACGATCTTTCTGCTGGTTCGGCTGCTCAACGCGTTCGGCCTGCCGGCCCAGCGCGTGCTGCTGTACGCCTGGAATCCCCTGCCCATCTGGGAGTTCGCCTGCGGGGGACACGTCGATGCTGTGATGAACGTGCTGCTGGTGCTCGTGCTGCTGCTGCACCGTCGCGGACGCGCTGCCGCCACCGCCGTTGCGCTCGCCGGGGCCGTGCTGGCGAAGCTCTTTCCCGTAGCGTTGATCCCGGCCCTCTACCGGCGCTGGCGCTATGGCTGGACGACGCCCGCGGTGTTCACGGCGGTTTGCGTGGCGGGCTACCTGCCCTACTGGCTGACGTACAGTGTTCGCGGCACCCTGGGTTATCTCTCCGGGTACGCCAGCGAGGAGGGCCTGCAAAGTGGTGACCGCTTTTACCTGCTGACCCTGCTGCCTTCAAAATGGCTCCTGCCCTGGCACCTTTCGCCGCCCACGGTTTTCAGGGTGCTGGCCTTTCTGCTGCTCGCCGGCACCGCCGCGTGGACCTTCTGGCGGCGTGATGCCGACGAACGCAGCGCCTTGCGCCGAGGCTTGTGCCTGGCGACGATTTTCACGGTGATCCTGTCTTCCGGCTATCCCTGGTACTTCTGCTGGCTGGCTCCGTTCCTGGTGGTGCTGCCTTACCCATGGTTGTTCTGGCTGACGGTGTCGCCGCTCGCGCTGTACCTGAACTGGATTCACCACGAGCCGAGCGACGTGTTCCTGCAAAATTCCTTCATCTATCTGCCGGCCGCTTTTCTGGCGTTGTTCGCGGCCGGACGAAAAATAATCTCCTCGTCTCCGCGATCCGTGTTCCATCCGCGTTTATCCGTGGCTAATATCCGGGGATGACGAAGCGTTGCGTTTTGATCGTGTTGGCCTTTTGCCTGTCGCTCGCGCCCCGGACCGGTTTTGCGCAGAAGAAAGAAGAGCCGCATCCGCTCTGGGACGCTTACACCCGGTACTTCCAGGACGCGAAGTACGTGGACATGACCCACACCATCACGCCGTCGATCCCGGTGTGGGCAGGCTTTGGAGCATCGACGTTCTTCCGCGCCATCGACCCGAAGACCAACAAGGTTTACAACTACAAGACCGACAGCTTCGAGGCGAGCGGCTACAGTCTCGCGACCGATCAGCTCGGCACGCAGCTCGATCCGCCCGCGCATTGGAACCCGGATTATCCGGCCATCGACGAGCTGCCGCCGACTTTTGCCGTGCGTCCGCTGGTGGTGATCTCCATCGTGGACCAGGTGGCCAAGGACCCGGGTTACGCGCTGCAAGTCGCCGACATCAAAGCGTGGGAGGCCGCGCACACGGCGATCCCGCCCGGCAGCGTGGTGTTCGTCCGTTCGGATTGGTCGAAGTCCTGGCCCGACCCGGCTTTGGCCACGAAGACCGTTTTTCCCGGAGTCGGCTTGGAGGCGCTGAAGTTCCTGCACCTGGAGCGGCACATTCTCTTCCACGGCCACGAACCCCTGGATACGGACACCACGCCGAACCTGGAAGGCGAGGCGTGGTTGCTGCAAAACGGCTACACGCAAGCCGAAGGCGTCGCCAATCTGGACCAGGTACCCGAGATGGGGGCATTGGTGGAGATCGGCTACCCCAAATTCGGCGGCGGCACCGGCGGCTACGCGAGGTACATCGCCATCTGTCCCCCCGAGTGGAAGTACGGCGTCAAGATCGATCGGGCCAAGGAATCCCCGCTGCCGAAGATGCCCGCCCCGCTGCGTTGGGACGAAAAAGCTGGGATGCGGGTGCGCTAAAGCACCGGATGAGAGCAGCCGATCTAGGGATGAAGTCCCCCTGAGGCTGGTCAGGCTGAAGGGCGTTGGCGCCATGGAACCGGCCGCTGGCATCTCGCCCGCAATTTGCGCGTTACGGTGGGCAGCACCCGTGGCAGACTATGCCTGTTGTAATGCCTCCGTCCGCCCCTGTTCTCTCCATCCCCGCAGCAAAGCGCGCACAGACACTTTATCTCTGGGCGGCCTTGGCGGCGCTGCCGGTTGTCCTGCTGGCGGCAGCGCTCTTTTACCGGCACGCGGAAAAGCAAATCGAGGCGCACACTGCTGCCCTGGCAGCCTTGAACATCGCGGACTGCTCCCGCGGGGTGGCCTTGCAACATCGGATCGCCAGACAGCCTGACACTCTCCTCGTTTACGGCAGTTCGGAGTTGTCCAACTTCGAGCCGACGCGCGCGGACCTGTTCTTTCGCGCGCACCCGGAAGCGGGGTTCAAAGCCTGCGTCATCGGCCAACCCGGCGACCGTTGCCTGTTCATTCTCCAGGAACTTGCCGCGCTGGGTGAATCCATTCACGGCCGCAAAGTGGTGATTTTTCTATCGCCGAATTGGTTTGTCGCTCCCGAGGAAGCGTTGGCGAGCCGGCGGCAACGTCAATTCGAGGCGAATTTTTCCCCGGTGCAAACCAGTCTCTTTCTCCTCAACGAGCGTGTACAACCCTCCTTGAAGAAACAGATTGCTCTGCGGCTGCTGGACCGGCAAGGCGCCATCGCGGAGATCTCGCCGATCCTGGCGCGGGAACTGGCCGACTACCGCGCTCCCAAACCTTTGCAGACTGCCTTATCCTGGCTGTCGAGACCTCTGCTGCTCGTACAAGCGGGAGTCTTCCGCTGGCAGGATTGTTGCCACACGGCGCAGCTCGCCTCGTCCTCTGCCAGCCTCTTCGACCCGGCCTGCTCGCCTTCCGGCCCCCTCGATTGGACCGGCCTGAACCGGGACGTCGAGAGCACTCTGATGCAACGCGGCATCTCCACCCCCTTCAGTCTGGATTTGCCCGGCACCCCGCCGCCCGCTTTTCTTACGGAAGCCTCGCCGTTGCGTCTTTACCCAAAGAGCGACCAGGAGTTTCTGCAACGTTTGAGTGATTCCAGGGAATGGACCGATCTCGATTTGCTCCTCCAGACAATCCGGCGGCTGAGGGCGCACGTGCTCCTCGTCAGCCAACCCTTTAACGGAACCTTCTACGATTCCCTCCACGTCAGCACCCAGGCGCGGATGGCGTACTACGAGCGGGTCCGTGCTCTGGCCGATGGTCGCGGGATCGCGCTGAGCGACTTTTCAGCCTTTGAAGGGGATCGTTCTTTCTTCGCCGATCTGCTGCATCCCAGCGCCAAAGCCTGGCTCTCCTACGATCGGACCATGATGCGCTTCTACCTTGAGAAGGACCACTCAGCCCACCCTATCTGGGCGAAGAAGGCGCGGCCCTTGGGCTGACCCCGCTGTCCTCATCATGGCTTGCGGGAAGGTAGGCGAACACGGCGCATGACAACCGGCCGAAACCGTCCTAAACTCCCCACGCTATGAGCAACGAGATCGTTATCCAAAAGGTCCGTGCCCTCGGGATCACCGACCCCATGCAAGCAACGGCGAATACCCTCAAGGTCGTTCTCGGTGCCTACTTCACCAAGAAGACGCTCGATGAGCAGTCGTTCCGCGGCTACATGGGCCTGCTCAACCCGTCGCTCATGGTGCTCATGGAAGGGCTCAAAGCCTTCTCGCTGGATCAATCGGGCATCTCGCATAAAGTCCAGAACACCATTGATCTGGCGATCAGCGTGTTGAAGACCCGTCTGGATCGGCCCGACCTGTCCGAGACCGAAGCGCGCGAGACGCGGTTCGCGATCCTGGAACTCGTGCGCGAAGCCCGCGAGGAAGCCAACGAACAGCGCATCCTCACCGTCGGTCTGGCGGCTTTCGCCACGACGGCGCTCATCGCGGTGGCCGGCGGCATCATGGCCTCGCTGGCGGACGGCCGGGGCAACGGCGGCGCCCGCAGCGGTGCTCCCCTGCTGCGCGACCGCTGAAGCGGCGCACGCGCCTGACAGGCGACGATTTTTCGGACGGAGGGGCCGTCTCCGGACCTTGCGCCGAATGATCTACGCATGACACACGCAAAACGCGCTCTGGTGACCGGTGGTGCCGGTTTGATCGGCTCCCATGTCACCGACCTCCTCGTCCGTGAAGGCTGGACCGTTCGGGTCCTCGACAACCTCGAACCCCAAACTCACCGCGACGGCAAGCCGCCCTGGATCAACTCCGGAGCGGAGTTCGTGCAGGGCGACCTCACCGACCGCGCCACGATCCGCGCGGCGATGGCGGACATCGACGTGATTTTCCACGAGGGCGCTTACGGGGGCTACATGCCCGAAATTGCCAAGTACGTTCACGTCAACAGCTTCGGCACGGCCCAGATGCTGGAAGTCATCCGCGAGGACCACCTGCCGATCAAGAAGATCGTCGTCGCCAGTTCGCAGGCCGTGTACAGCGAGGGCGCGGTGACGTGCCCCAAGCACGGGTTGGCCTTCCCCGGCGTGCGTCCGGTGGAACAGTTGCGCACGGGCGACTGGTCGGTGCATTGCCCGATGTGCGGCGGACCCACGGTCAGCGCGCCGACGCCCGAACTGGCACCGATCGGCGGCGAGACGGTTTACGGGTTGACCAAGGTGGACCAGGAGAAACTGGTGCTGCTCTGGGGCAAGCAGATCGGCATCCCCACGGTGGCGCTGCGGTACTCCTGCACCTACGGGCCGCGCCAGTCCATCTTCAATCCGTACACGGGGGTGATCGCGATCTTCTGCACGCGGCTGCTCAACGGGCTGCCGCCGGTGCTCTTCGAGGACGGCGAGCAGACGCGCGATTTTTCGTTCGTGGAAGACATCGCGCGCGCCAACCTGCTGGCGGCGGTGAGCGACAAGCTCGACGGCCTGCCGGTCAACGTCGGCAGCGGCAAGGGCGTCGCGATCCGCGAGGTGGCCGAGCAGATCGCCGCCGCGCTGGACATCCCCATCAAGCCGGAGGTCAACGGGGAGTTCCGGCCGGGCGAGATGCGCTACCTCACCAGCGAGACCGCGCGCATCCGCGAGGCGGGCTACGAGCCGCAGGTGGACCTCGCGACCGGCGTCGGGCGTTACCTGGAATGGATCCGCTCGCAGGGGGACGTGAAGGATTATTTCAGCGAGGCCGCCAACCTGCTGCGCAGCAAGGGAATCGTCCACAAGGTGCAACGGGCGTAGTTTTCACCACAGAGGGCACAGAGAGCACAGAGGAAGCAGAAGGCTGTTTGAAGAGACAAAACCTAGCTTGCACTGTTTTTCTATCCCTCTTTTTCCTCTGTGCTCTCTGTGTCCTCTGTGGTTAACCTCGCCGATCCTATGCCTGTCAACTCACCCGATCTCCGCAATGCCAGCGTGTCGGTGATCATTCCCGCCCTCAACGAGCAGGAGCCGATCCCCGGGGTCGTGCGGGAATGCCTCGTGGCCGGGCAGGCCAACGAGGTCATCGTCGTGGACAATGGCAGCACGGACCGCACGGCCGAGTACGCCAGCGCGGCGGGCGCACGCGTGATCAGCCAGCCCGTTCGTGGGTATGGGCGGGCCTGCGCGGCGGGGGTGGCCGGACTCAAGGTCCAATGCGGCATCGTTCTGTTCCTCGACGGCGACGGCAGCGATTGCCCCGAACTGATGGATCAGCTCATCCGCCCGATCCGCGAGGGGAGGCAGGATTTTGTCATCGGCTCGCGGACGCGCGGGAAACGCGAGCCGGGCAGCATGAATTTCCAGCAAGTTTTCGCCGGGTACGCCGCCGGGGCGCTGATCCGGCTGCGCTACGGGGTGAAATACACGGACATGTGCCCGTTCCGCGCGATCCGCCGGGACGTACTGGACCGCCTGGGCATGCAGGAGCAAACCTACGGCTGGAACCTCGAAATGCAGATGCGCGCCGCCCGGGCGAAACTGCGCATCCTGGAGGTGCCCGTAGCCCACCGCGTGCGCCGTGGGGGCGAGAGCAAGGTGTCGGGAACCCTGCGCGGGACGTTCGTGGCGGGCTGGCGCATCCTGCTGACGTTCATCCGGGTGGCCAGCGGAAAAGCTTGAGCAATGTTCCTGCTTGTAAGTCTTCGCGTGATTCCGCACCCTGCGGCCCTGCGAATCTCGAAGTATGAATTTTGATGCCGAATGGCTGGAAACCGATGGCCGGGGCGGCTTTGCCTCCGGCACCGTGGGCGGCGCCCGGACCCGCCGTTATCACGCCCTGCTCCTGCCCGCGACCCATCCGCCGGTCAGGCGGATGGTCCTGATCAACGGTCTGGAGGCTTTCGTCGAGACGGCGGCGGGCCGTTTTCCGCTCTCCACCCAGCGTTATCCCGGCGGCTCTGACGGCAAGGACATCCTGAGTCCGCGCGGTTTGGACCACCTCGTGGAGTTCCGGCTGGAACCGTGGCCGCGGTGGACCTTCCAGCTTCCCGACGGCACGCGCCTGGAACACGAAATCTTCGTGCATCAGGCGACCGGTCTGACGGCCTTATCGTGGAAGCTTCTGGGCACCGGGAAAGCCCGTTTGGAGGTGCGCCCGCTCTTCTCCGGCCGGGACTACCACGCTACGCACCACGAAAACGCCTCGTTTGCCTTCACGCCGGTCAGCCAGGAAGGCGGCAACGCCGCCTGGCAGGTTTATCCCGGTTTGCCGCTCATCCGCATCTGGAGCAGCGGCACTTACCGGCATGACCCGGCGTGGTACCAGCGTTTCCTCTACACCGCCGAACGCGAACGGGGGTTGGACTGTCTGGAAGACCTGGCGCTGCCGGGCGTGTTTACCTTCGAACTCGACGCCGCGACCCTGGACGCTTCCATGGTCCTGGGCGCGGTGATGGACCCCGCACCGGGGATCCCACCCGCTGTGCCGCCCGCTGCCGACGCCGCGAGATTGCTCCCGACGCTCCGCCAGGACGAACAGAAACGCCGAGGGAATTCCGCCGGCCTCCTGGATCGCTCGGCGGACGCCTACGTGGTGCGCGGCACCCGCGGGCTGACGATCATCGCCGGCTATCCCTGGTTCACCGATTGGGGCCGCGACACTTTCATCTCCCTGCGCGGACTCTGCCTTGCCACCGGCCGCTTCGACGCCGCGCGGGAAATCCTGCTGGCCTGGACGGATTCCGTCTCGGCCGGCATGCTGCCCAACCGCTTTCCAGACGGCGGCGAGACCGCTGCCTACAACTCGGTGGACGCTTCACTGTGGTTTATCATGGCCGCGCACGATTACCTGACGCTCTCACCCGCCCCCATTGGCGAAGCCGCAATGGAGCGCGCGGCGCGTGAACGCAACCAACTGCTCGCGGCTTGCGAGGCCATCCTGGACGGATTCACGAACGGCACGCGCTACGGCATCCACGCCGATCCCGCCGATGGGCTGCTGCTGGCCGGCGAGCCGGGTGTCGCTCTCACGTGGATGGATGCGGTCATCGACGGCCAGGTCATTACCCCACGCGCGGGCAAGCCGGTCGAGATCCAGGCGCTGTGGCTCAACGCCCTGTTTCTGATGGCGTCGAACTCGCCGCGCTGGCGGCTGGCTTACGAGCGGGCGCGGGTGCATTTCGAGGCCAGGTTCTGGAACGCCGAGCGGAACTGCCTGTACGACGTGGTGGACTGCGACGGTCAGCCGGGCGTCAACGATGACCGGGTGCGGCCCAACCAACTCTTTGCCATCGGCGGGTTGCCCCTCGTGCTGCTGGATGTCACCCAGGCGCGGGCCGTGTTGCAAACCGTCGAGCGGGAGTTGCTGACGCCTGTGGGGTTGCGCACGCTGGCACGCGGCGAGCCGGGCTACTGCCCGGAGTACACCGGCGGGCCGCTGCAACGCGACAGCGCTTACCACCAGGGGACCGTTTGGCCATGGCTGCTGGGACCGTTCGTGGAAGCGTGGGTGCGGTTGCAGGGAGACACCGAAGCCGCTCGATTAGAGGCGCGGACGCGTTTCGTTGACCCGCTGCTCGCCGTGCTGCCTACTAATGCCGGTCTGGGTCACCTCGCCGAGCTCGCCGACGCCGAGCCGCCGCACACCCCGAAGGGATGTCCTTATCAAGCGTGGTCGGTGGGTGAACTGGCGCGGTTATCCAAACAGGTGTTGCGCTGAACCGCAGCGGAGCGGCTACGCGGCAAGCATCAGCGCTCGCGCACGATCGCCATCATCGCATCCTGGCAGCGCAGGCGCTCGGACTCGAACTCTTCTTCCGACGATGTTCTTTTCACCGTGTGCAGATCGCCAACGATGAGCGTCACTTTGGAAAACGGCTTGGGGATGAAGAACCGGTCCCAGCCTTTCAGCCTCCACGCGCTCGAATACTCGAAGGAAATCGGCAACACCGGCCGGCCGGCCAATTGGGCCAGCAACACCAACCCGCCCTTGATCTCGTAGAGCGGTCCGCGTGAGCCGTCGGGCGTGATGCCCGCGTCGTGCCCGCGGCGCATCAGACGCACCAGTTCGCGCAAAGCCACGGAGCCGCGGCGGGTGGCCGAACCACGCACCGGACCGACGCGAAAGCGCTGCAAGAACTGCGCGATTAATTCACCGTCCTTGCTGGTGCTGGTCAAGGCCATGCCCTGGGCCCGGCGATGCCGGGCGAAGAACCGGTTCCAGGCGATGGGCACCAGCAAGAGCCGGTTGTGCCAGAAGACAAAAATGTATGGGTCACCGGTCCGGACGGCACGCAATTTTGCCGGGTCTTCGACGCGAAAGCGCAAGGTGAGAACCAGCAGACGCAGCACGAACGAGCCGGCCAGCGTGATCCAGTAGGCACGCCGCACAGATTTTTCCTCGGCGGTAAGCGCAGCCATCAGATGGATAGCAGGTCCAGCAGCCGTGCCGCGTGTTCGCCGGCCGGCACGTGGCGCAAGATGGTTTCGATGCGGCCATCCGCACCGAGGAGGAAGGTCGCTCGCTCCGTCAGCGCACCGCCCTCCACGTCGCCGCCCCCCTCGCCCAGCCAGATGCCATAGGCTTTGGCGAGCCGGTTCTCCTCGTCGGTGACCAACGGAAAAGGAAGGCCCAGCCGCTCGATCACGCGGCGGTGGTTTTCCACGGTGTCGCGGCTCACTCCGAAGAGGAGCACCTTCCCGTCCAGCCGGGACCAGGCGTCGCGCAGGGCGGTGAGTTGCGCGGCGGCGGCGGGGACGTCGTCGTAAGGATAAAAGCACAAAGCCACCCGCTGCCCGCGCAGGGCAGCCAGATCAAACACCGCTGTGAACTCCCCCGGCCCGGCCACCGGCGACTCCAAGGCAGGCGCTTCGTCGCCGGGATGGAGTTCAACGTTCATGGATGCTAGCAATACGGTTCCCGGCCGGCTTGTCCAGGTCGATTTACCCCCCTCCCGGTCAGCGGACGGCGGCATTAACGGCAGGCTGGACCGGACCCGATCCCCGTGCGAATATCCAGCGCTGCTGGTTGGAAACATACTCCTCATTCTTTCATGCCTGTCGATCCGCCTCCCTCTCAACTCGAAGGCCGCTTTACCCGCACGCTCAACCGCTGGCTCGTCAAACTGAAGGTTGACGAAGTGCCGCACATCAAGCGGGTCATCGTCACGGTGGTCGGCGTCACGGTGTTGATCTTCGGTGCTGTCCTGATCGTCACGCCTGGACCGGCGGTGTTGGTCATGCCGGTCGGTCTGGCCATCCTCGGCACCGAGTACGCCTGGGCCCGGCGCTGGCTGCGCAAGGCGCGCAAGATCGCGAGCACGGCGCTCTCGCAGACGCAGAAGATCATCGGGGTGGCGACCTCATCAACCAGCAAGGTGCCACCTGGAGAAGTACCTGCGGCCGTACCCGTCACGATGGACAAACCCCCGGTGGATGACGAGCCGCGGGAGGAGATGGCCGGGTCGTCCAACACCCGGCGAGAGGACCAGCCGTTGCCACGATGACTAATTAGAGCCCTTCCCGTTTGGGTAAGCCTTGGACAAATTGGGAGGGACCCGCTCCGTCGGGTCCGCAGAGCCGGGGCCAGGCCCGGTGCAGTGTAGCCACGGCTCCCCGGACCCGACGGAGCGGGTCCCTCCCGGCAGGCTTGATCAAACGGGAAGGGCTCTAGAATTGATTCCGGGGAGTAGTGTTACCTCGCCCCTACACGTCCAGCGAACTCGTGGATGCCTGATCCCAATAGGTCACCGCCCCATCGCGATTTTTGGCGAAACGCACGGTGCCATCTTGCGAGATGATGATGGCAATCGCATCGGGCACCGCCAGGCACAGCCGGTAGGCTGACCGATGCCGCGTGCCCACGCTCTCGGTGAACTCCTCTTCGTATTGCTCACCTTCCAAATCCAGCGCCCGGCGGACGGTCACCACACCTGGCAGTTCGCCGGTGATCTCTCCACCGAAACCGAGCAACTCCAGCCGGTTCGTGAGCACCACCGCTCCGTCCACCTCGGCGCACCCGGCAAAGAGGTACGCTATTTCGAAAATTGCCTCGTCCAGGGCCGCCAGATGCTCGTCGTTGCTGGCGGCATATTCCTTCCAGCCGACCAAATCGGGCGCACCTGAATACATTTCCGCCATGCGGTTGAGGATCCGCAGGACCAGCGTGCGATAACGCCAGCGCGGCTCGCCGTCGGCAAAACGGTACTTGATGTCGATGTACCGGTTCACGCCGCTCAGTTCATCGGTCAGCTCGGGCGGCAGGAGCAGGATCGTCGCGCCGTGGTGAGCGCTGCGCAACACCGAGATGAGCCGCCGGATCGCATGCTGGGCGATGGTGCGCATCATCAGCGGATCGATGGTCACGCCGATGGCCTGGGCCTCCTCGTGCCGCCGGTTGTGGATGTCGATCACCTCCGTGCGGGATTGCACGAAAGCCTTGTGCATCCAATCCGCCTCGAACACGTTGAGGCTCGGCCCCTCAATGTGCCCACCGGCCATGCGCGCGATCACCTCGGAGCCGAAGCCAATGGTCAGCCGTCCCGGGCCGGTGACACTCAGGACCAGCGCGGGCGGCAGCGTCTGCACGCGGCCGCGGCCCCCGTGGACGTTCTGCAGCCAGCGCATCCCGGAGTGCAGGATGCCCCACATGCGCGGCATCTCCCGGCGTTCGTCCAGGCACACACCGATCAAAGAGCGGTAGAAGTTCGCCGCCGGACTGAGCCGCCGTGCTTCCAGCGGGTTGAACGGGCGGTTGTGCAGGAATTTCAGGCAGTGCAGACCATCCGGCGGACCTTGATCGGCCGGGAACTTGCCGGGTTCGGCCAGGATGACCCGGAACGTCACCGGACGGGATTCCTCCCGCAGCAAACTGGCCTGAAAACAAATGATGACGATCCGTTCCAGCGCCTCGACGCTGGGCGGGGCCTCGTCTTTCCAGGGGTCCGGGATGCCCTCCTTGTCCTGCCCGCTGTGTACGTGCTTCCAACGCTCCAGGATGAAGCGCGCTAAGTCGTTGGGGTAGGCGAGGTCACTCATGGCTGGCAACCGGACGGTCGGACGGAACCCGGTTGCCCCGACATTGACACAACCCGCGTGTCACTTCAACGCTGGGGGCCGTTCGTCCCGGACGAATGACCGGACGACAGGAACAGCTCCCAATCTCCCACCCCGTGCGCGTTGCGGATAAAGAGCGTCACCGGGAGTTCGGGCGGCATCTTCGGCGTGGTGAGCAGTTGCAAGCCCGCCTCGGACGGAAGCCGGTCGGCCTTGCGCCCGTTGAGCACCTTGGAAGTCCAGACGCAATTTTCCCAACTCGTGTCACCCCCGCGGGAACGCGGCACAATGTGATCCACGCTGCCCTCGTCGGGGGCCAGCACGCGTCCGGTGTACTGACAGCGGTTGCCGTCGCGGGTACGGATCGAACGCGAGGAAAGCTTCGGGCGGCGGCGCGGCACCTTGTCGTAGCGCCCCAGGACGATCACCGTCGGCACGCGCAAAGCCCCGCGGATCGTGCCCACGCTGCGGTCGTGCTCGCGGACCGGCAGCGAGAGCCATTCGTCCCAGCGCACCGGGCGCAACGAGTTGCCGGGTCCGATGTCCAGGCCGGCAGCGGCCTTGGTCATCATCTGGCAAAAGGCCTCGGCGGGCGTACGCACGTTGATGGCTTGCCAGCAGCGGTTGAGGACGAGCACGGTCGGTTGGTCAAGGACGGAGGACATAGGGAGCAGAGATTTTGCGCTGTCGTTGGTTCTTGCGGTGAGATCGGCCGGAGGGCGGCACGCGGGCGCGACGATCCCACGCCGCCCGGAAGAAAGACCTCCGGAACGCCGTGGGAGAATTTTCGGGATGGACACGTTCCTGCTGGAACGGAGACGACAAGGCAGCTGACGCGCGAACTGGCGTCGGCGAGGCACCGGCTTTTTCTGCCGATGCGCTTACAGAAAGCGGAAACCTCCGTTGTGTATTTGGTCGTCCTGCATCACGACACTATCCCTCGGCTCGATTACCGGCTTCTACTAACGCAAGCAGCCCGGCGGCGTCGAGCAGGATTTTCAAATTTGTGTCCGCACGGGCAACTTTGTGGCCACGACCAGAAACAATGCCAGAGCACGGATCAAATAAGCAAGCCTTCCGGTTGCAGGGCGGACGTTTCGTCTGCCGTGGTGTGGTGTGGAACAGAAGCAGGCGAAGCGCCGGCCCTGCAACCGGAAGGATTTGCGTGAGCCTTACGCCCCGGTTTCCCGTCCCACGTCCACCGTCAAACGGCGGCCTTTGAAACGGATGCCGTTCAACTTCTCGACGATTTCTTCCTGGCACTCCTCCGCCACGTCAACGAGCGATTGCTTGGGGAGGATGTTGATCGCTCCAACCACTTCCTTGCCCAGCCCGGTCACACCGGCAATCACACCGACGATGTCACCCGGGCGGATGTTGTGAAACTCGCCCACGTTGAAGACCAGCCGCACCTTGCCCCGTTCATGCGAAACGGGCGAAAGAAAACGGGATTGGCCGCGCTCGAACTTCCGCTTGAGTTGCGCCGGCTCCGGTGGTTGCCGATGAGTCGCGGGACCCGAGAGCTCATCCTCCAGTTCCGTCTCCTCCGAAGGTTCCTCGGGCGCGGCGGCAGGTGGCCGCTCCGCAGACTGGCGCGGTGGCATGGGGCGTCGTTCTGCGCCTGCAACGGCGGACCGGGGGGATGACGTACCGGCTTTCGGAGCTTCGTCGCCGCCAGCCATCAGGTGAAGCAAAGCGGAAGCAATATCGGTGGGCGAGTGGCCGGCATCGAGCAATCGGTCGATGGCGGCATCCTGCCGGCGGTAGCTGCCGTTTTCCAGCGTCTCGCGCAAACGCTCGAACATCGCCTCGGCGCGTTTTTCTTCCACCTCGTCCACGCTGGGAATGCGGACCCGGCGGATTTTGCTGTTGGTGTAGCGCTGAAAATTTTGCAGCCGCCAGATTTCCCGGCCCGACACGAACGTGACGGCCTTGCCCGCCTTGCCCGCCCGGCCCGTCCGGCCAATGCGGTGGACGTAATCCTCACCGTCGTGCGGCAAATCGTAGTTGAAGACGACCTCGATGTCGTCCACGTCCAACCCGCGCGCGGCCACGTCCGTGGCGACCAAAAACTCGCACTGCCCCTCGCGGAAGCGGCTCAACACCCGCTCGCGCATGGCCTGGCTCATGTCGCCGTGCAGACGGTCGGCCTTGTAGCCGCGGGCGGAAAGGTGCTCGGCCAGTTCGTCGGTCATGATCTTGGTCGCGCAGAAGATGATGCCCAGTTTGACATCCTCCAAATCGATGATCCGGCAGAGCACGTCCACTTTGGCGCGGCGGTCCACTTCGTAATAGACCTGCTCGACGGCGGGCACCGTCATCTCCTTGGACTCGATGCGCACGTTGGCGGCGTCGCGCGTGTAACGGGTGATCAGGTGCCGGATGCCCGCCGGCAGCGTCGCCGAGAAGAACACCGTCTGGCGTTCGGCAGGCGCTTGCGCCAGGATCGTCTCGATGTCATCGCGAAAGCCCATGTCGAGCATCCGGTCCGCCTCGTCGAGGATGATGACGGCCATTTTGTCCAGCGCGAGGCTCTTGCGGTTCAAGTGGTCCATGATCCGGCCCGGAGTGCCGATGATGATCTGCGCCCCGTCGCGCAGACCGCGGAATTGCCGTTCGTAGGACGCGCCGCCGTAGATGGGCAGTTCGCGCACGCCGCGCTTGAAAAAGGCAAGCTTGGAGACTTCCTCCGCCACCTGCATGGCCAGCTCCCGCGTGGGACACAGGATGAGCACCTGCGGCGCGCGCAGGTCCGCCTTCACCCGCTCGATGGCGGGGATCGCAAAGGCGGCCGTTTTGCCCGAACCCGTCTGCGATTGCCCGACGACGTCGCGTCCGGTCATGAGCACCGGAATGGTCTCACTCTGGATGGGCGTGGCTTCCTCGTATCCTTGCTTCTCGACGGCCTTGAGCAATTCCGGTGACAGGCCGAGATCGGCGAAAAGCTTCTTCTGCATCCTGCTCCTTTAGCTCAATCCGTGCGCTTCCGCGAGCGAAGAGGATGAATCATCACGCCATCGTCTCAGGTAAATGCCACGGCCGCACCACTCAACACCGGCGGAGGCTCCCCGGGCATCGGCTTCTGGATGCGCTCCCACAACGGCTGAAACTCGGTGCGCAGGAAGTCCAACACCTGCCGGGCGGAATAGGGCACCTCGCCCACCACGGCATCCGTGTACAAGGCGCGGCCGGCGTAGAGCGCGACCACGGACGCCGGTTCCAGCTCGATCACATCGAAGCACGTCTTTTTGGCGGATTCCAGTTCGGCAGCGATCTCCCAGCCGGGTGCCGGAAGCGCTGCCTGCTCGGAGGTACGCAGGAACACCGCCTTGCAGGTGGTGGAAATCGGGCCGACGGAGGAGAGCGGTGGCGGCAGGCAACGGTCCTGCACCTCGCGCAAGATCGAACGCCAGCGTCTCCAATTGTCGCCCGTCTCGAAGCCGAAGAGCACCTGGCTGGCGGGGCCGCTCTGCCCGGGAGCGGCAAGGTTCCACGTCACCGGCAGGTAGCCGAGCGGCCCTTCGGACGGGGCGGCGATCGTCAAACCTTCGCGGCCACTCGCCACGTCCGTCACGAGCCAGGAAAAGGTGTCGGCCTGGTAAAGCAGGCGTTCGGGGCGTCCCTTCAAATCGGCGGTGTAGCACTCGTGCCATTCGCCCAGGGACAGCTCGTCCATCGTCGGCGTCAGAGGGATGATCAACTCGGGCGTCCCCACGCTGCTGATCGCCGACGGAGTTTCGTTCCGCTTTACCACACTCAAAACGACCGGGGATGGAACCGGCGGCAGTTCCGGCGAGGATGGCGGCACCGGCGGCAGCACCGCCGGATCGAAGGGCGGTTCGGGTGTGGTAAACATATTGCCCTGCCACCACTCCTGGGGCTGCTGCCAGCGGGCGCTACAAGCCTGGAGAAATTGCCGGGTGCTCCAACGGTTGCGCTCAGTCGGGAAGTAGGCGGCGAGCCAATCCGGCTCCAGGAAGGCCTCGACCTGCGCCGCGGGCACATCGTGCTGACGGCAGCGGCGGCGCACCAATTCCACGGCCTGCACGCGGCGGATGCCCTCCAGCGGCAGCGGCGAGAACCGGTCCCGGTCCGCCGCTTCCATGTGGAAGGCAACGGTTTCCTCCCAGGGCTGCTGGTTGGCGGTGATCACCATCATCTGGTTGGCCGCCAGGAGATGCATTTGCGCGATGACCATGCCGAAGCAGCGCGCCAGAGCCGGCGATTGCCCGTAGGACTCGATCCCATCGAAGCAGAACACGAACGGACGATAAAACGCGGCGAGCTGGCAAAAATCCAGCAGCCGCCGCCAGCAGACGTCGTTGATCTGGTCGGAGGTCTCAGCAGGGGTTTGCGCGCCGGCACGCAGGCCGATCACGGCAGCCGACGCGGATTCCAGCGCCTGGCCGTTCAGCCAAGCGAGGCAATGGTCGCGAGCTTCCTCCTCCGGCCCGGACGCGGCGTAACGGAAAAGGACCCGCAGCCAGCCGGACGAGTGCAGCGACAGGCCGGCGCGATGCAGCGCGCCCTCCATGTCGCGGTGGAAAAGATCGAAAGCCTCCCGCAGCCATGGCGTCCCGGGATGCGCCGGGTCGGCCAGCGTGAACGCCTCGAGCGGGTGCTCGCGCAGCCACGCCGCCGCTCCGGCGGGGTCGGGGTGGCGGGCTCTGCCGGATTCGATCAGGCCGGCCATGAGGTGGGCCAGCACGCCGTGGGCAAAAGCGTCGAGCTGGGTCGGGGTGTCGTCGTCGGGGGCGATCGCGGCGGTGGACAGATCAGGGGCAGCATCCTGCGGTTTGCGATCGGGCAGGGTCAATTCCTGCATGACGCAGCGGAGCACGGACTGCCAGCACAAGCCCGGGCTGTGGAAGGGCGCGACGCTGACAAGAGTCGCGTGTCCTTTCAGCGTGCCGCAGACGCGCCCGAGCAGGTGCGACTTGCCGTAGCCAGGTTGGGGGGAGGCAATTAACTGGGCGTGATCAAGACGGCGACCCGGGCGGGGCAGCGGCCCGGCGACGAGCCGGTCGAACCGGGTCAGCAAGCGCTTGAGAGCCGCGTCGTTGAGTTCGCCCACGCAGAATGGCGGCTGCCACAGATCACGGAAGACCCAATCGGCGAAGGGGTCGGCGTCCGTGTTGATCAACTCCGCCGCCGGGTCGGCGGGATTTGGGTCGGCGGAGGTGCGCAGCATGTTTTCGGGAGCGGATCAGACGCAAAATTCCTCTTCAGTGAGGTCTGACCCGCTTTCTACCAAAAGGAAGCACGCGGGATCAAGCTCAACACACCGTCAATGCGTTTCCATTATTCTGGCCGGGTAGGTTCTGTGGGTGGATGGACGCGCTCCGCCGCACCATGGTTTTCCTTCGCCGCAGCGCCACCCAGATGGATTGGGCGGCTGCGCCGCAATGCAATCAATGGCGCGGCGGGGCGCGTCATCCACCCACAGAACATTTTCCCGCCTACCAAGGTTGACGGCTGCAAATAAAATGTCGGTCTGTAGGTAGAAGAAGGTGGTGCTAGGCTGGGCGGTGAAAGAGGCCGGCAGCACCACCATCCAAGAGCTAATTTTTGTTGTCAAAGCCCTGCTTCGCGAGGCGGCAAGCAAGCGGACCGCGCATCGGTGCCGAGCGTTCATGGCCAAGGTCGCCGTGGAGTTGCTTGGCGGCAGTGCGCGGCGGGCGCGCAGCCACTTTGGGTGGAACCGCGACACCGTGGAGTTGGGATTGCGCGAGCGCGCCGGTGGCATCACTTGCTTGGACAACTTCCAGGCGCGCGGCAACAAAAAGGCCGAGAGCAAGCAGCCGCGGCTGGAAGCCGATATCCGCGCGCTGGCTGACCCGCACAGCCAGGCCGACTCGCAATTCAAGAGCGCGCTTTCCTACACACGCTTGAGTGCGCCGAGCCTTGATCCAGGGGAAAGGCTGGCGCGAGGAAGATCTGCCGGCCGAGCGCACGATGAACTCGATCCTCAATCGCCTGGGCTACCGCTTGCGCAGTGTGGCCAAAAACAAGCCCGGAAAAAACAGCGGCCACCGAGGCCATCTTCGCCAACGTGAGAAGCGTCAACGCGGCGGCCGCCGCCGATCCCGCGTGCCTGCGCCCTGAGTGCAGACTGGGCTGTCCGGGGGTCATCGGCTAAGGAGCGCGCACCTCGCTCAGTAGCTGCTTGGCGGCCTCGTCCAGGTTGACCTTGGGACAGTGCGCACCGCAGGGGCGCTGGCAGACCTCCAGCACGTCTTCCATACAGGCCACGAACTCCGCGCTGGCGTGTGGCGGGATACATCATACCACTTATGCTATGATGGCTTGCTATGATGGCTTCGCAAGGCGAGCAGACGAGCGGAGTTGGCGGCGCACCTGAGTGCTGGGGAGATGAAGACAGACGCGGGCACGAGCGCGCAAGGGCATTGATCCAAAAGAGACGCGCCGCTGGCAGGCGCTCTGGTTGTTGGGTCAAGGCCAAAACATCGCGCAGACCAGCGCGGCGTGCGGGTTTTCGGAGAGTTGGATGCGCGAAATCGTGCGCCGCTACAACGCGCAGGGAGCCGAAGGGGTGGCCGATGGCCACCAACGCCGACCTGGAGGGGCGCGTCCGCTGCTGGGAGAAACGCAACGTCTGGAACTCGCCGCCACCATTGACACGCCCGTGCCTGCCGTGTTGGGCGGGGGCTTGTGGAGCGGGCGCAAGGTCGCGTTGTGGGTGCAGGCGGCCACGCGTCGCGCCATCCACCCACAGCAGGGTTGCGTGTACCTGCGTCAACTCGGCTTCGGGCTGCGCGTGCCCCGGATGTGGGCGCGCCAAGGCCGCGCTCACCGGCCTCTCTGCGCGGAGGATCACCGCTACTCCTGGATGTACGTCTATGGGTTTGTCCATCCGCACAGCGGCAGAAGCGAATGGTGGCTCTTGGGCGGAGTCAATACCCCAGCCATGAGCGCGGTGCTCGCCGAGTTCGCCCAAGTTGTCGGCGCGGGTAGAGACAAACGGGTGCTCCTGGTACTGGACCAGGCAGGTTGGCATGTGTCCAAGGAACTGGTTGTCCCCGAAGGCATCCACCTCATCCACCTGCCTGCCAGCACGCCCGAACTCCAACCCGCCGAGCGGCTTTGGCCGCCGCTGCGCGAGGCACTCGCCAATGAAAGCTTCGCCGACTTGGCCGCCCTTGACGCCAGAGTCGATGCACGCTGCACCCAACTCAGCGCCCAACGCGCTTTCATCGCGGGCTGCACCCGTTACCACTGATGGCCGCAGACCTGATGCAGCGCCTTCATGCCAGAAGTGGTATCAATCCTTCTTTAGCCAAGGCTTGAGCCAGGTATCCAAGCACACATCTCTTGAACTTTTTTCGCGTTGCGTAAGTCCCTCAGCGAGATGGACTGCACCCGTGAGGAGTCGAACCTCAAACCTTCTGATCCGTAGTCAGATGCTCTATCCAATTGAGCTACGGGTGCTTGATTTTCTTGCGGTCAGATCAACTTTCCGTCCGCAGAATGGACCGTTATGTATGCCGGGAGGTGACTCTTGTCCAGCAACTTTTCTCAACGAAGTTCGCCGGCCACCTTGCACAAATGGTACAACGTCGCCCGGCCCACGATCTCCAGGCTCGTGGGACTTACTTTGTCGAGCGTGTCGGCCGGTGTGTGCCAGGCGGGAAAATCGAAATCGATGAGGTCGATGGTCGGAATGCCCGTCTGGTTGAGCGGCACGTGGTCGTCCAGGAGCCCGCCGCGGAAATAGGAAAAATGCGACCGCGTGCCGAGCGCATCCGACGCCGCAAAAATCCCGCTGGCCAGCTTGGGCGGAGAGTCGGGCGGCATCGTGATCGTCAATTCGCTGTCGCCCATCATGTCCCACAAGACGCCGAGCCGGAACTGTTTGGCACGGTCGTCCTCCCGCAAGGTCCGCGCGTAGTGCCGGCTGCCGTACAGGCCGTCGAAAGGCGGCTGTTCGGTCCGAAACTCGCGGATCGCTTCCTCGCCGTCGAAGAAGACCAGTTCGAAGCTTTGCGCCAGCGCGGGATCGAGCGACAACACCCGGGCCAGTTCGATCAACGCCCCGGTGCCCGAGCCGCCGTCGTTCGCGCCGACGAAGCGTTGCGCGTCGAAGAACTTGGTGTCGTAATGCGTACACACGATCGCGTGCGGCGCGCTGGCGTCCACGTCCGTACGGCGAGCGATCAGGTTGATGAATTCAATGGGACCGCGCGGGGTCGGATCGGTGAAACGCTGCCGCTCCACCTTCCAGCCCGTGCCGCGAAGCTGATCCTCGATGTAACGCCTTTCTTCCTCCAACTCGGGTGACCCGCTGGGTCTTGGACCTAATCCTACCACTCGTTCGACGTGCGCGTAGGCACGCGAGCCCGAAAATTTTTCCCACAACTTTTCATCGAACGCACGATCGCCGGAAGCACCGCACCCCGCGCAAAAGAAGAACAAAACCGCCGCGCAACCGGCCAGCGCAACTCGGGAAACGTTCCGGCAACCAAGGGCAGCGAGGTCAAGCATCCGCGGATATTCAGCGGGAGCCGCCCGACGCGCAAGTGGGAGAAGGTTGGTGTCGATCCCGGCACTCTGCGGAAGGGCGCTTAGACGTGCGGCAGCGCAGGCACCAGCGCAGGCTCCCCTTTCCCTGCAGCGAGCAACCCGGAGATCAACTCACCGCTGGCTCCCGCCGGCAGCAGCGTCAACGGCGCGCGGGACTCCAGCATCCGCTGGGTTTCCAGAATCTGGAACAAGGCTTCCGCCACCTCCGGCTCCCGGCTGATCTCCTGCAAGGCCTGCCCGACCACCTGCGGCCGCATCCTGGCTGCCTTGGCGAACTCGATGGCGGCCTCGCGTTCTGCCGAACTGGTGATGATGCTCACCTGGTTGGCTCCGTCCTGCCGGATGGCGCTGGTCACCTGCCGCAGCCGGTTGACCACCTTTTCCTCGATCTGGCGGATCATCCCGGCGTCGCGGAAGTGGACCTTGCGGACATACGTCGAACCCAGCCGGTAGCCCCACACGGCCGATTTCGGCGAGACCTCCACGCGCACGATGGCGCTCATGGCGTGGCGGCTTTCCAGCATCTCGGCCAGCGGCATGTTGGAGAGGCAGCGCACCGTGGCGTTGCTGATGTTGGCGCGCAGCGACCCGCGCGGGTCGGTGTTGTTGAACAGGTAAGCCACCGGGTCGCTCACGAACATCTCGTACCAGATGCCGATGCCCATGGGCGCGCCTTCCTCGCTGTTGACGGGCTGGCTGCGCAGGTACTCCTGGTCCAACCGCAGGTCCAGCACGTGGCAGCGTCCGAAGAAGTTGACGATCAGCGCGCGCGGCCCCAGGACCAGCGGCAGGAGGTGCAGCCCAGGCTCGCTGATGGATCCCAGCACCTTGCCGAAAAGCACGTACACCCGGCAGGTGCGCTCCTCCACCACGGCGTAGAGCCCGAAGACTCGCACGATCCCGAAAAAGATCGGCACGAGGAAGAACAGCAACACAAAGGTTGCCACGGCAGCGGTGAGGAAGTGCATGGCGGGAAGGATCAGCGGTGCGAGGACAAAAAGATTTGCTGCGCCTTGGCGTAAAGCCCCAGCCGCACGTTGCGCAGGTAAGCCACCAGGGCTTCCGGGCTAGTGCGTCGCAGTTCCCCGAGTTGCGCGGCGAGCGATTTAAGCGGCTCGACCTCGGCCTGGGCGCGGAGTGTTTCGATTTCCACCGCCCGGCGCGACTGCACGATCTTCTGGTCCGCGGACGCCTGGGCCAGGCTGATGTCGCTCGACACCTGGTTGTGCGCCGTGTTGATGGCCGCCAGGGCCGACTCCACTTCTTGTGGCGGGTCGATGCTGGTAATGAGCGAGGCGTCGAGCACCATGCCGTAGCGCGCCACGGACGACTGGCACTCGTGGTCCATGAACTCGTTGAGGTCGCGCAGGTTCTTGCGCAGATCATTGATGGAGATGCCCGTCACTTGGCGCACCGGTTCCCGGGCGTTCCCGGCGGCTTCCGTCCCCTCGGCAACCGCCGCGGTGACGATGATTGGCTTGGCCTCGAAGTTGGCGATCCGCTCGCGCAGGATGCTCACGAAGTAGGCCATGATGTGGATCACCGGCCGTTTCACTCCGAAGAGGTACGCGTACAGGTTGCTCTCGCTGACCCGGTAGCGGATCTGGCCGGTCAATCCCGTGTTGAGCTGGTCCTTGGTGACCGCCTCCAGCACGGTGCCCTCGGTGTTGGCCCGGGGTTCTTCGAGGTCCAGCGCCATGTTGATGGTTTGCGTCGAGATCGACGCCTTGTAGATCGTTTCCCACGGCCATTTGAAGTAGGGGCCGCCTGGTCCGATCATGCGCACCTGCGGGTAATTGTACCGGTCGCGCTCGTCGGGCCGCAGGAACTCGGCCTCCGTGAGATCGAGCGTGGAGCGGTCTTCGGCGAGCCGCTGCGCGCGACCGAAGCTGGTCTTCACCGCGCGTTCGTTCTGGTTGACGGTGTAGAAACCGCCGAACAGATAGCGGACGATGAACCACACCACGAAACCGAGGATGATGCCGGCAAAGGTGGACATAATTTAGGACTGAATACCAGCCACAGGTTAAACACGGATGAAGCATGAAGGGAAGAAGGAAAGTGTTCGCGTAGTGCTGCTTCCTCTTTTTCTTTCCGCATTCCACCCATGAGGGTGCCAGCGGATTGCACGTGCCGGGAGGGACCCGCTCCGTCGGGTCCGTTTCTGGCAGGATAGCTACGGCCACGGACCCGGCGGAGCGGGTCCCTCCCGGCATGTGCAGCACCGAGTTCATCACCCATCCGTGGCTAGATGTTCTCCGGCTTCACGCCGAGAGCGGTGAGGATGCGGTTGAGATCGTCGCTGCCGTAATACTCGATCTCGATCCGGCCTTTCTTGTCGCCGTGGTGCAACGCGACCTGGGTCGAGAAATGTTCGCGCAGCCGGTTTTGCAAGTGCTGGATGACCGGGGGCAGGTCCATCTGGCGTTCCAGGGCGCGGGCCGCGGCGTTGGCGCGGCTTCCGGGGCCGGTGCGCTGGTTGCCCTGCCTGGCCAGGTGCTCGCTCACCAGCTTTTCCGCCGCTCGCACCGTGCTGCGCTGGCGGATGATGACCTCGGCGATCGTGCGCTGGTCTTCCGGCACCTTCAGCCCGAGCAGCACCTTGGCGTGACCGACGCTGAGCCGTTCCTGGGTCAGCCAGGTTTGCACCTGCGGGTCCAGGTCGAGGAGGCGCATGGCGTTGGCCACCGCGGCGCGGCTCTTGCCGACTTTCTTCGCGATGTCCTCCTGCCGCAGGCTGAACTCACTGGCCAGCCGCGCGTAGGCCTTGGCCTCTTCCACGACGCTCAAGTCGGCACGCTGGAGGTTTTCGATCAACGCCAGCTCCAGCACCTCGCGGTCCGTCGCCTCGCGCACGATCACGGGCGCTTGCTTGAGCGCCAGGGTCTTGGCCGCCCGCCACCGGCGCTCGCCGGCGATGAGTTCGTATTTGCCGTCCGCCTTGCGGACAATCAGGGGCTGAATGATGCCCTGTTCGCGGATCGACTCGACCAGTTCCTGCAAGGATTCCGCCTTGAAATCCAGACGCGGCTGGAGTGGACTGGACACGATTTCGTCCAGGTTCACGAGCCGGATCATCTCGCCCGGAGCCGGCTGTTGCTGCGGTAGAGCCGGGTGGCCGCTGGTGGCAACACCGGTGGCAGCGGGGCGGGTTTGAATGAGAGAGCCCAGGCCCCTGCCAAGAACGATCTTTGCCATAAAACACGCGACTATATCAGGCACGCGCCGGACGGGGAACGTCCTTTTCGATGTTTTTGCTCATCCCTCGCTTTTGCCCGGCCCGACCGTCGTCCCGCCCGCCGGCTGGAATTTGCGGTACAGGCCGCGAAATTGGTCGTAGCTCAACCCCAAGAGCACGGCGGCCTCGCGCTGACGGTAGCGGGTTTGCGCCAGCGCCTGCTCCATCATGCGCCGTTCCAGGTCGGCGACGAGCGCCGGCAGGTTGGCCGGCAGCGACGCGGGGCCAGGTGCAATGGCCGCCGGCCTCGGCTTGACCGGCGCGGCCAGGAACGGATCGAAGATCACGTGATCCACGCTGCCGCCTTCCGCGCGGCAGATTGAGCGTTCGACGACGTTCTTGAGTTCGCGTACGTTGCCCGGCCAGGGGTAGGCATGCAGAGCTTCCCAAGCCCGGTCGGTAAACTCCGGCACCTCCCCGAGGCCCAGTTCCGCGGCCATGCGCGAGGCGAAATGGCGTGCCAGCAGGTCGATGTCCCCTGTCCCTCGGTCCCGCAACGCCGGCACGAACAACACTTCAAAGCTGAGCCGGTCCAGCAGGTCCGGCTTGAACTTGCCCTCCGCCGCCATCGCGGGCAAATCGGCGTTGGTCGCGCCGACGATCCGCACGTCCACGTGGACCGCCTCGCTGGCTCCCACACGCTCGAAGCTGCCGTATTCCACCACACGCAGGATTTTCTCCTGCAAGGCCATCGGCATCTGGCCGATCTCGTCGAGAAAGAGCGTCCCGCCGTGCGCCGCCTCGAAGCGCCCGACCCGGCGGCGGGCCGCGCCGGTGAACGCGCCGACCTCGTGACCGAACAGCTCGCTCTCCAGCACGCTGGGCGCAAGCGCCGCGCAGTTGAGCTGGACCAGCGGCCCGCCCCAGCGCTGTGAGAGAAAGTGGACGCGCGCCGCGGCCAGTTCCTTGCCCGTGCCGCGTTCGCCGATCAGAAGGACCGGACGATGGACCTTGGCCGTCCGGGCCAATTGCTGCTGGAAATCCAGGTACACGTCGGATTTTCCGAAAGCTTCCATCGCCTGCGGCCGGGGAGACGGGGTTCTTCCAACGGAGGGTTGATCCATGGTGGTAATTTTCACCGCTCTCTGGTTATAGCAACCAGACCACCCAGCAACAAGGACTACCATCCGCCCGTTTAATAAATTATATCCTTCTCTAAATCAACAGTTTATAAACCTAATCCCAGAGTTGGCATTGGCATTGCTAAAGAGGTTTCTGTTCCAATCGAAGCACAACCAACGACCCGGTTGGACCACAAACACACCGCAGCAACCAGAATCTCCAATGAAAACCATCGCCTCGAACCACAGCTTGTTTCTCAACGCCGCCGTTTCCGCCGGTCCACTGACCAGCACCTGGGGGGCGGCATCCTTCCCCCTCACCGCGCGCTGCAACGAAGCCGCTGTCAACCGCGCTGCCCGCCGCCAACTGCGCCGCTCGGAGTTCGAGGTGAGTGAATGGCAGGAAGTCACCGCCCGGGCCATTCTGGTCGCTTCGATGCTCGGCGCCTACGCCGCCGCGATGTGGCAGATCGCCTTCTAATTTCCACCGACCCATCACTGATAACGAACAATCCATCACCACCCAACCACCCACACCCATGAGCATCTTTAGCCGTTTTCGCGACATCGTTAATTCCAACATCAACTCCATGCTCGATCAGGCCGAGGACCCGGAAAAATTGGTCCGCCTCATGATCCAGGAAATGGAGGACACCCTCATCGACCTCAAAGCTTCCTGCGCCGGTGCCATCGCCGCCCGCAAGAAAGTGGGCCGCAGCTTCGATGAACTTAACACCCGCGTCGCCAGTTGGGAGAACAAGGCGCGCCTGGCCGTCAGCAAGGGCCGCGAGGACTTGGCCCGCGAGGCCTTGCTGGAAAAGCGCCGCGCCAACGAAGGCCACGCCGCGCTCGAAAAGGAAGTCGTCCAGCTCGACGAAGTGATCCGCAACTACCAGACCGACATCACCCAGCTGGAGGAAAAGATGACGACCGCGCGCGAAAAGCAGCGCGTGCTGGTACAGCGCCACATCCAGGTTCGCCATAAAACCCGCGCCCAGGAGCAAATCCGCCGCTCGGAAACCAGCGACGCGCTGGTGCGCTACGAACAGTTCGAAAGCCGCATCGAGCGCATGGAAGCCGAGGCCGACCTGATTAACTACGGCCGCAAACCCTCACTGGAAGAGCAGTTCGCCCAGTTGGAGCGCGACGAGGACATCGAGCGCGAGTTGAACGCCCTCAAGCAATCGGGCAAACCCGCCGAAGGACAATCCCAGCCCTCTTGATCCTGCGTCAACCGGCGTCCACCTACATCGCACTTCACCGCGTCGTACCAGCTACCCGCCTGTTTAATCCGCCGAGCCTGTCGCTTTTGGCGTGCCATTCGCAGGCGGAGTGCTAAACAAACTTTAAGCCTATGCTCCATCTCATAGCATCATCTCACGCCGGCGGGAACGACGCCTTGGCGATTCCCATCGTGGCCATCGTCTTTACCTTCCTCTGGTTGATCGTGAAGGCGCTCATGGCTCCCTTCACGGCGCGGGCCGCCAAGGCGCCGCCACCCATCTCCACGGGTGGACTCAGCGACGAAGAGAACGCCGTCCTTGAGAAACTGCAGCGCACCCTCACCCAGATGGAAGACCGGGTGGAAGCGCTGGAAACCATCCTGATCGAGCAACGCCGCACTTCGGAAAAATTATGAACCCAAAACTTAAGAAATATCAAATCGCTATGCGCCGCGCCTCCAACGGTAAGGTGCTCGGGGTCTTCAAAGGTGTCGCGGAAAGCTTCGGCTGGTCCATCTGCTGGACGCGCATCGTGGGCATCAGCATCATGCTGTGCGTCGCGGGAGCCTTCGGGGTCAGCGGGCCGACCGCCAGCCTCCTGTCCGTGGGATTTTTCTACCTCCTGCTGGCGATGCTGATGAGTCCGCCCGCGGGTGCCGGGGACGGCCGCAACGAGGCGGAGCTGGATCTTTCATCCATCTATCCGCCACGCCGGGAAACCGGGGCGCGGGCGGCGGCGGTACCATCCTCCCGGGTGGCCAGCCGCCGGGTGGACCTCCTCCAGTTGGACCGCCAACTGGACAGCCTCAACCGCCGCATCCAGCGCATGGAGACCATCGTCACGGACCGGCAGTACGATTGGGACCGTCGGATGAATAGCTAGACGATGCCCCGTCTCTCAACCTCTGACAATTTTGCAGCCCGCGCCCGCCGGTTCCTCACCGGCGGGTGCTCGGCGTTTTGTGCGGGTGCTCTCCTTGCCGTGGCTGGCGGCAGCGCGCTCCTGTTCCTCAGTGGCTGCGCGGACACGCGGCACCAGATTATCATCAGCGTGCCGGAGCAGCGCATGATCCTGCTCGATAAGGGGGTGCCCGTTGCGGTTTACCTGGTCTCCACCTCCAAGTTCGGCACCGGCGACCGGGGCGGCACTGGCGAAACGCCGCTGGGTTCGCTGGAGATCGCCGATAAGATCGGCGACGGCGCGCCGCTGGGTGCCGTGCTCAAGAGCCGGCGCCGCACAGGGGAAGTCGTCGCGGTGGACGCTCCGGGTCGCGATGCCATCGTCACCCGCATCCTGTGGCTGCGCGGCCTGGAGGCCGGCAACGAGCACGCGTACGACCGCTTCATTTACATCCACGGCACGCCCGAGGAGCGCAACATCGGCCGGCCGGTGAGCTACGGTTGCGTGCGGATGCGGTCGCGCGACGTAGTCAGCCTTTACGAAGCCGTTGGCAAAGGCGCCCAGGTTTACATCCGCGATGTGCCGATGGTCCAGGCCGCGCAGCCTCTGCTCGCCCGAGGCGCGACGCTGGCGTTGCTCGGGCCGCCGCCTTCCACGCCGCTGGCGACGGAGCGTTCCTACCGGGAACCGGTGGTCGGCAGTCCGTCGGGGCCGGCGGTGATTCCGCCGGGCGACGAGACGTTTGACCCCGCCCCCCGGAGAAGGCCAGAGTAGAGCTGCCATCTCCTCCCATGACCCGTCAGGAACGCGCGGCCATCCTCGTCGAAAAACTCCCGGTCATTTACCCGGCGGCCCATTGCGAACTCAATTTCAGCAACCCGCTGGAGTTGCTGGTGGCGACCATCCTGTCCGCGCAATGCACCGATAAACGGGTGAACATCGTGACCGCCGGGTTGTTCCAACGTTGCCGCACGGCACAGGATTACGCGGACATCACCCAGGAGGAACTCGAAGGCCTCGTGCATACGACCGGCTTTTACCGGAACAAAGCCCGTAACCTCCGCCTGATGGCCGCGGAGGTGGTCGCCAGCCACGGCGGGGAAGTCCCGCCCGAGATGGAACTTCTGCGCGCGCTGCCCGGCGTGGGCCGCAAGACGGCCAACGTGGTGCTGGGCAACGCGTTTCACCGCGAGGAAGGCGTGGTCGTCGATACCCACGTCGGCCGTTTGTCCCTGCGCCTGGGTCTGACCAGGCACACCGACCCGGAAAAGGTGGAGGCCGATCTGGGCAAGCTCATTCCTCGCGAGCACTGGACCATCTTCAGCCATTGGCTCATCGCCCACGGGCGCGCCCGTTGCACGGCGCGTTCGCCCGATTGCGCCGGGTGTGAGTTCCATGCCATCTGCCCGACGGGGCGCAAAGTCATCGCCGATCCGGGTGACACCAAGGCCGCGGTCGCCAAGGAAGCACGGCGCAAAGCCCGTGGCAGCAACGCGGCCAGTCCCCCGCCCCCGGAGCCGGTCTGATCCGGCCGCACGCGGATGGGATTTGCTTGCGCGGGCTTTTCACCACATGATCCGGGTGTTCCCTGTACACACCCCGTTTCGATCACTTCTTTTTCTCTTTCTTTTTCTTATGAGCAGCGGCAACCGCATCCTGGAAGGTAAAACCGGCCTCGTCTTTGGCGTCGCCAACAAGCGCAGCATCGCCTGGGCCATCGCCCAGGCCTGGGCCAACGCGGGGGCCAAGCTGATCTTCAGTTACCAGGGCGACCGCATCAAAGCCAACGTCGAGGAACTCACCGCGGAACTCGGCGCCGACACGCCGTTTTATCCGTGCGACGTGAGCCGCGACGAGGAAATCGCCGGGTTTTTCAAGAACGTCCGCACGCACACGGAAAAGGTGGACCTGGTCCTGCACTCCGTGGCTTTTGCCCCGAAGGAGGCCCTGGAAGGTGACTTCATCAACACCACGCGCGAGGCCTACCGGATGGCGCACGACATCAGCGCCTACTCGCTGCTGGGCCTGGCGCGCGAGGCGGCCCCGCTGATGACGGACGGCGGCTCCATCGTGGCGATGACCTATTACGGCAGCGAAAAGGTCATTCCCAAGTACAACGTCATGGGCGTGGCGAAAGCCAGCCTGGAAGCGACGACCCGTTACCTGGCCTATGATCTCGGCAAACAGAAAATCCGCGTCAACTGCATCAGCGCCGGGCCGGTGAACACCCTGGCCGCGCGCGGCATCAGCGGCTTTGGCCAGATGCTCAAGCACTACGAGCAGCGCGCGCCGCTTGGGCGTTCGTGCAACCTGGAAGAGATCGGCCAAACTGGTGTTTTCCTGGCGAGCGACGGATCGACGGGCATCACCGGCCAGGTGATCTACGTCGATGGTGGCTACCAGATCATGGGCATGTGATGAGAAACGTCCCCGCGCTCCCAAAAATGCTCGTTGCCCTGCTCTTCGGTTGGGCCGTGCTGCCTTGCGCCGGCCTGTTGGCCGGGGAGCCTGCCCAGCAGCCGGCGGCCGAGCCCCCGCCGGTGGACAAGAGCAGCTATAACCTGTTCCACCCGGTGCCGGAATCCGAGTTGCGTGATTTTAATCCCGACCGCCCTACCCTGGCCGACGGCCCGTACACTATCGATGCCGGCCACGTGCAGGTGGAGATGGACTTCGTCAACTACGTCCTCGACAGCCACAACCCCGAGCGCGCCCCGGTGCGCATCGACCAGTGGAATCCGGCCCCGGTGGTAGTACGCATCGGGATCGTGGACCGGGCGGAGTTCGACGTGCAATACGACGGCTACCTGAACGTCCGCACCCGCGACCGCACGAGCGGTCGCCTACAAACCAGCGTCATGTCGGGTTTCGGGGACCTGACCCTGCTGACCAAGATCAACCTGTTCGGCAACGAGACCGGGACCACGGCTCTGGCGATCTTCCCGAGCCTCAAAATCCCGACCAACACCGCCGGATTGGGCAACGATGCGGTGGAGGGCAACTTTGCCCTGCCTTTCAACGCCAAGCTCCCGGCGGACTTCCAGCTTGGGGTGGAAACCGAAGTGGGTTTCGTCCGCAACTCGGCGGATACCCATTACATCGCGGAGTTCACCAACGTCGTCGTCCTCAGCCATCCCCTGGTGTTCAAAGCGCTGCAAGGCTACGTGGAATTTTTCAGCGTGGTGGACGCCGAACACGGCACGCCGGTGACCGGCCAGGTTGATGTCGGTCTGATTTATCAGATTGGTAACAACATGGAAATCGACGCCGGCTGCAACATCGGCGTCACGCGGGCGGCGTCGGACTACCAGCCGTTTACCGGGTTTGCGATCCGGTTTTAGGACAGGATAGCATTTCTGCCAGTTCCTCCAGAGAGCATGTAGAAACTGGAGGCGAGCAGCGAGTTGTAGCTCGGGGACGACAGATAAAGAGGAGGCTCGGTCAACCCGGAAAAATGGTATAATAGCGGTCTATGATGACGCTTGCAGACCAGTTGCGCGGCGTGTTGGGCGACGCACAGGAAATCCTCGAGGACGCGCCGCCGATCCTCACTGCGCACGCCGGAGACAAATGGTTTGCCAGCCACCCGCCGGAAGCAGTGGTCTTCGCGCAATCGGCGGAGCAGGTCAGCCGCGTGCTGCGGTTCGCCAACGAGCATGCCATCCCGGTCACGGCGCGTGGGGCGGGCTACGGCTACGTTGGCGGCTGCGTTCCAGCGAGGGGCGGTATCGCCCTCTCCCTGGCGCGGATGAACCGGGTGCTGGAGATCAACGAGCGGGATTTCGTCGCGGTCGTGGAACCCGGCGTCCTCACCGGCGATTTGCAGACGCGAGCCCGAGCGATGGGCCTGTTCTACCCGCCCGACCCGGCGAGCCTCAAGAATTGCAGTCTCGGCGGGAACATCGCCACCAACGCGGGTGGCCCGCGCTGCCTCAAGTACGGCGTGACCCGTCAGTACGTGCTCGGCCTGGAAATGGTGCTGGCCAACGGCGACATTGTGCGTTGCGGTGGACGCACGCACAAAAACAAGACCGGTTTCGACCTGATCGGCATGTTCGTCGGGTCGGAGGGAATGCTGGGCGTCTGCACCCAGGCCACGCTCAAGCTGCTGCCCCTGCCGCCGGCACGGGCGGCGCTCTCGTGTGGGTTTGAGGACATCCGCGCGGCGGCGGCAGCAGTGCAGGCGGTATTCGCGGCGGGCTGGCTGCCGGCGGCGCTGGAGATCGCGGACCGCTTCACGCTGGAATCGGCGCGCGGCTTTCTCGGAGCGGATAAGGTGCCACCGGGCGAGGCGCATCTGCTCGTGGAACTGGACGGACGCGAGTCGTCGCTGCGCGGTGAGATCGAAGAACTGCGTGCGCTGCTGCTGGGCGTCGGCGCGATCAACCCGCGCACCGCGCTCAACGACGACTGCGAGGCTTTGTGGGACCTGCGCCGCGCTTTCAGCGAATCCTTGAAATCGACCGGTTTGACGAAACTCAACGAAGACCTCGTCGTCCCGCGCGGTCGTCTGGTCGATTTGATGGACTTCGCCGCCGGCATTCAGGCGCGTTACAACATCCCGGTCGCCTGCTTCGGGCACGCCGGGGACGGCAACATCCACGTCAACCTGATGGTGCCCGGCTACGGCCAGCCGGACGTCGCCGAAAAGATGGAACACGCACTGGACGAGCTTTTTGCCCAGGTGATCGCCTGGCAGGGTTCGATCACCGGAGAACACGGGGTCGGTCTGGCCAAGCGCCGCTGGTGGACGCAGGCCGTCCCGGAGGAAGCACGCGCCCTGCACCGCCGGCTCAAGGATGCGCTCGATCCGGCGGGTATCCTGAACCCGGGTAAATTCCTGGATTGACCACGCCGCCGCACGGCGGCGGGGCTCAAGCTTGATCTGCGCTTGCTATCGACCCGGCCTTCCGGGATGGTGGGCGCGCCGATGACCGAAGGAGAAGCTTTACCCCCCACCCCACTGCCCACGGTCGCCTCCGCGGTGCTCAAGCCGGCACCCAGCAAGCGGGTGGTTTTCCTGCGGCGCTCTGTGAGCGCGGTCGCGTTATGGGCCCTCCTGCTCGGTGTCCTCCTCTCGGGAAAACCCATTTGCTACTTTCTGCTCATCGGCTGCACGGGCATGGCGGGCCTGTGGGAGTTCTACGGGATGCTGGACAACAAGCGGCTGCCAAATTTCCGCGTGTTCGGGTTGATCTGCGCGGTGCTCTTCTTCGTCGTCAATTTCTATTCGCTGAACGTCAACGATACCCCGTTGCGCGCGAACAATTACGAGATGGGCATCCTGCTCGTCTTCCTTCTGGGAGTATTCGGAAGGCAGCTTTTCACCCGGGCCCGGGAAAACATCCCGCCGCTGGAAACGATGGCTTACACCATCTTCGGCCTGCTCTACGTGCCGTGGCTCTTCAACTTCATCACCAAGATTATCTTCCTGGTGCCCCGCGACGCCCACGGCGGGCTGACGGGCCAGTATTTCGTCCTGTACCTGATCGCGGTGGCGAAGTTCAGCGACATGGGCGCCTATCTTACCGGCAGTTTGATCGGCAAACACAAGATGGTGCCCCACATCAGCCCGGGCAAGACTTGGGAAGGATTCGGCGGCGCGCTTGCCTTCTCCCTGCTCGCGAGCTACGGCCTGCGTGCCCTGCTGCCGGTGAAGCTCGGGCTGCTTAGTTTCACGGATGCCACGATCCTCGGCCTCGTGCTCAGCGTCGCCGCAGTGATCGGTGACCTGGCCGAATCCATCCTCAAACGCGGTCTGAACATGAAGGATTCCGGCAAGCTGCTGCCGGGCATCGGCGGCGTGCTGGACCTGATCGACAGCCTTCTCTTCACCGCCCCGCTACTGTTCTTTTACCTGCGGTGGCTCATCCCCGACGTCCTGGTATGACCAAGCGCAGGCTCATCGTTCTCGGTGCCACCGGCTCCATCGGCCAGAGCGCCGCCAAGGTGGCGACCGATCTGCCGGAGCGCGTGGAACTCGTCGGCCTCGCGGCCTATCGTAGTGCCACGGCATTGGCCGAGCAGGCCAACCGTTTCCGACCCGGCACCCTCTGTCTGGTGGATGAAGCCCACCTGCCCGAGCTACGCGCCGGACTGGCTCCCGGTTACAAGCCGACGATCCTGACCGGCGAAGAAGGCCTGGTTCAGTTGGTGCGGGAGGTGGCCGCGGACCTGGTGCTGGTCGCCATCGTCGGCACGGGTGGGCTGCGCCCCGCTCTGGCCGCGCTGGAGGCCGGCAAGAGCCTCGCCGTTGCCAGCAAGGAAATCCTCGTGATGGCCGGCGAGATCGTCATGCGCGAGGCGGCCCGGCGCGGTCTGCACATCCTGCCGGTGGACAGCGAGCACAACGCCATTTTCCAGTGCCTGGAAGGCCGCGACCCCGCCACCGTCCGCCGCCTGATCCTCACCGCGTCCGGCGGCCCCTTCCGCCAGTGGTCCGCCGAGCAGATCGCCCGGGCCACCCCGGCGCAGGCCCTCAAGCACCCGACCTGGGACATGGGCCGCAAGATTTCCATCGATTCCGCCACGCTCTTCAACAAGGGCTTGGAGATGATCGAGGCACGCTGGCTCTTCGACGTGCCGATGGCCCGGGTGGACGTCGTCATCCACCCCCAGAGCATCGTTCATTCGATGGTTGAGTTCGTGGACAGTTCCGTGCTGGCGCAGCTCAGCCACTCGGACATGTGTTTCCCCATCCAGTACGCCGCCACCTGGCCGGAGCGCGTGGCCAACACGCTGCCGCCGCTGGACTTCGGCAAACTGCGCGCCCTGGAGTTCGAGGCGCCGCGCACGCAGGATTTTCCCGCGCTGGACCTGGCGCGTGAAGCTGGCACCGTCGGCGGCACCCTGCCCGCCGTGCTCAACGCCGCCAACGAGATCGCCGTGCCGGCGTTCTTGAATGGCTCCATCTCCTTTCCGCGCATCTGGGAGACGGTGGCCGCGGTCATGCAGGCGCACCGGTCCGTTGCGAATCCCGATCTTGGGAGTATAATTGCGGCGGATTCCGCAGCCCGCGAGCACGCCGCTTCCCTGCTTCCGTCCTGAGTTTTTCTCCCGCCTTCCCCGACATGGAAATCGTCCGCAACGTCCTGTACTACGTCTTCCTGGTTTTTGAAGTCATCGTGATCTTCAACCTGCTCATCGTGGTACACGAGACGGGTCACTTCCTTGCTGCCCGCTGGCGCGGCCTGGTCATCGAGAAGTTCGGCATCTGGTTCGGCAAACCGATCTGGGCCCGGACCATCAACGGCGTGCAGTACAGCCTGGGCACCATCCCCTTCGGCGGCTTTGTCGCCCTGCCGCAGATGGCACCGATGGAAGCGGCGGAAGGCAAGTCGATCAACGACCGCAACGCCCTGCCCGCGGTCAAGCCGCTGGATAAGATCATCGTGGCGCTGGCCGGACCGGTATTCTCGATGGGTCTGGCGATCCTCTTTGCCGTGGTCGTTTACGTCGTGAAGCGGCCCGTGGGCGAGCAGGATACCAGCACGGTGATCGGCTACGTGGAATCGGATTCACCCGCCGAACGCGCCGGGTTGAAGGCGGGCGACAAGATCCTGGAAGTCGATGGCCACGCCGTGAAGAAGTTCCAGGGCATGACCGAGAGCGTCGTCTGGTACGTGGTGCGCAGCGAGGGAAAAACGATCCCCTTCAAGGTGCAGCGCGGTGATCAAACCCTGACCCTGTACCCGGAACCCGCCGCGCCCGAGAGCCAGGGCGGCTGGCACCGCAAGAACCTGCGCCAGGTGCTGATCCAGCCGGCGTACACCCCGATGATCGGCAAGGTGGAGCCCGGCAGCCCGGCCGCTGCCGCCGGCTTGCAGGAAAACGACTCCGTCACCGCCGTCAACGGCCAACCGCTGCTGAGCGTCAACACCTACGCGGAGATCGAACTGGCCAACTATGACCAGCCGTTGACCTTGAGCGTCCTGCGCAAGCAGCAGCCGCTGACGCTGACGCTGCCCCCGATTCCCTTCAAGATCGGCAGCGTGCTGGAAGGCAGCCCGGCGGATAGCGCCGGCCTCAAAGCCGGTGACATTGTGATCTCCGTTGACGGAAAGAAGCCCACCAAGTTCCGTGACTTGAAGGATGCGGTCGGCTCCCACCTCGATCAGCCCGTTCCGATCACCGTCAGCCGGGGTGGCAAGGACTTTGCGTTGACCGTGACGCCCAAGCTGAGCAAGACCTCCAAGGACCCTCTGATCGGGATCGCCCCGGCGTACGAGGCCGACGGGATCAAATGGGATAGCGTCGGACAGCTCACCCTGATCCGCGAGAGCCCACTCGACCAGATCCGCGGGAGCATCACCGGCATCATCAACACTATCGGAGCAGTGGCCTCGCCGAAGTCCGACATCAAGCTTCAGCACTTGGGTGGCCCGTTGTCCATTGGCCGCACGTACTTCATGCTCCTGCAAAGTGAGCAGGGCTGGCGTCTGGCGCTGTGGTTCAGTGTCATTCTCAACGTGAACCTTGCGCTGCTGAACATGCTGCCTATTCCGGTGCTGGACGGCGGGCACATCCTCCTGGCGCTGATTGAAGCCATCCGCCGCAAGCCGGTGAACATCCGCCTTCTGGAGGTTGTGCAGACGGCGTGTTTCCTCCTGATCGCGGGGTACATGGCTTACGTCAGCTTCTACGACGTGGGCGACCTCGCCAGCGGCGGACGCGGCAAGCGGGCCGCCAAACAGGAGTGGGAGCCGGCCACGGCTTCGCCGGCGCCAAGCCCGGCTAAACCCTGATCACCCTTTTCCCGAGTGCCATGTATCCGATGACAGATTCCTCGCGCCTCATGCCCGTTGTGCCCCGCTACCGCCGCCTGACTCGCGCGGTCACCGTCGGCAAGGTAGGCATCGGCGGTCTGAACCCGATCCGTGTGCAGTCGATGATCACCTGCGACACGATGGACACGGCGGCAAGCATCCAGCAGACGCTCGACCTGGTAAAGGTCGGCTGCGAGATCGTGCGGATCACCGCGCCGACCATCAAGGATGCCGCCAACCTGGCTTTGATCAAACGCGGCCTGCTGGACCAAGGCTGTGACGTACCCATCGTCGCCGACATCCACTTCAAGCCGGACGCGGCGCTGGAAGCGGCCAAGTGGGTCGAAAAGGTCCGGGTGAACCCGGGCAATTTCGCGGACTCGAAGAAGTTTGCCGTCAAGGAGTACACCGACGAGCAATACCTGGCGGAATTGGAGCGCATCCGCGAGCGGTTCACCCCGCTGGTGGTTCTTTGCAAGGAGCGTGGGGTCTCCATTCGCATCGGCACCAACCACGGCTCGTTGAGCGACCGCATCATGAACCGCTACGGCGACACGCCGCTGGGCATGGTCGAAAGCGCTCTGGAGTTCGCCCGGATCGCCCGCGAGCAAAATTTTCACCAATTCCTTTTCTCGATGAAGGCGAGCAATCCCAAGGTGATGATTGCCGCCTACCGCCTGCTGGTGGATCGCCTGGACAAGGAAGGCGATGACTGGAATTACCCGGTGCATCTCGGCGTCACCGAGGCCGGCGACGGCGAGGACGGCCGCATCAAGAGCGCCATTGGCATCGGCTCGCTGCTGAGCGACGGCATCGGTGACACGGTGCGCGTCTCGCTGACGGAAGACAGCATCCACGAGATTCCCGTCGCCCGCGCCCTGGTGCGAATGTGCGGCCTGCCCCTGGCCGACGGAGCATCTGCCTCCGGTGACCACGTGGCGGAAGGTGACCTCAACGCCGCGGCGGAAGCCAGTGCGCTGCCTTTCGATTCGTTCACCTATCGCCGGCGCGAGTCTGCGCACGTGCGGCGGGGCGATGTGCTGCTGGGAACAGGCGAAGTGCCCCGTATCGTCGTGCGGCAATCCACGCTGGACAAGATCGCCCACAAGCTGGATCGCATGGGTGACTTCCAGCCGGAGATCGTGTTCGAACAAGCGGAAATCCACGAGGTGGATCCGCGTGACGACGAGGCGGTGGCACAGATCAACCAAGCCGCCGAACCCCAGATGGTCGCCGTCCGGGACGGCCTGGACCTGCCGGTGATCGCAGCCTATCGCCAACTCGCCGCTCGTTTGCAGGAGCGGCACCCTATTTTGCTCAAGGACGTGCTGGCACCTTCCGTTGACGCACAGCAGGATTTTCTGCACACGCTACTCAGGGCCGCAACGAACGTCGGTGCTTTGCTGTGCGATGGCATCGGTGACGCCGTGTTGGTACAGGGAGAGGAAGCGCCGGGCCAAAGCCTGAGGCTGGCCTACAACATCCTGCAAGCCGCCGGCTCACGGGTCTTCAAGACCGATTATGTCGCCTGCCCGTCGTGTGGCCGGACGCTGTTCAATTTGCAAGACACCACCGCGAAGATCCGTTCTGCGACCGGGCATCTTAAAGGAGTAAAGATCGCCATCATGGGCTGCATCGTGAACGGTCCGGGCGAGATGGCGGACGCGGACTTCGGCTACGTGGGCGGCGCGCCAGGCAAGGTGAATCTTTACGTCGGCAAGCAGCCAGTAAAGTTCAACATTCCCGAAGGTGAGGCCGTTGACCGGCTTACCGATTTGATCCGCGAGCACGGTCGTTGGATCGATCTGGCAACCGAGCCGGTGCACGCCAAGTAACGGCTCCAAACAAGGTAGGGACTCGCTCTCCGGGCGATCCGACTTCTCAGCGTGCCGCAGGAAACAAGGCTGCCGATAAAAGTCGGGCCGAGCGAAATCACGGATCGCTCGGAGAGCGAGTCCCTACCTTGTTTGGAGCCGTTACTTGGCGTGCATCACCGCCCGAACAAGGGATTCTGCCCGGTATATTCCACCCGTCGATCCATCCGCGTCTTGTTTTGTACGAACGTGTTATTGTCGCCGTAAAGCGTCCAGGGACCGGAGGGCACCTCGCTGGGTTCGACGAAACGCCAGGAGCAAACGTCCCGTGTCGCGTTCATCCCGATGTAATCCCGCACCGCTGGCGACACATCCAGACCAGCACCCTGATTCAGGTTCGGCAAAGGGCGATCATTGCCGAACACATATTGATAATGGTCGGTTCGAAACGGACCGCAATCCTCCCATTGAGCATAGGCAATGCGGCTGCCATGCTGAATCGCCACCCAATGGCTCTTGCACACGGAGTGCCCTTCCTGCACGAAGGCCTGACGAAACCACGGAATGATCACTTTTGCCTCGGGCTTGGTGGTGCCGCGGGTCACGTCGTTGTAAGGCAGCGCGCAATAGAACGGGTTCTGGCGCGGGATGAAAGCCGCCGGCAGAAAACCACGCCGGCCAGTGGGCTCCGGGTCATCGTACCCACCGTAGTTGTCCGCCCAGGACGGATCCCAACTGCTGGCGTGATTGGGTGTCGGATTGTTCCTGGTCGGGCGCTCCCCGATCCAGAACACCGTGGTCACGATGTTGGTCTTCCAGGGGCTCTTCGAGAAAAAGCGCGGGCTGGTGACGCTGGTCGTCGGGACGAACACCTGGGGCTCGACCTTCAGCAGGGCCTGGTCGCGCAACATCCGGGCGTGCTCGGCGAAGTCTGCGGTGCTGGAGTAAGGTGCTTGCGCCGACAGGGTTGCCGAAAGCAGCAGCGACGCCGACAGACTCAGCGCAACCGCCCCGGCGTGGACAATGGGGGTGGGCCGGGGACGGCCGGGTATCGTCTTCACGACGCCGGTTTTAGGCTGGATGAAGGGCATTGGCAAGGGGTTTCTTTCCGCTGAAAGGACGCAAGCTGAGGTTCTTGATTGATGCCCCCGGGCACCGGCGGCCGGGTTTTGTAAAGCACGATCGCTGCCAACTTGCTTAACCATCCTTGGTGATCAATACCGGCGGAGCAGCGTGTCTTTGACCGCGTGGCGGCTTTCGTGTTCAGGGTAATCGAGCGTAAAATGCAGACCCCGGCTTTCCTTGCGGCTGACGGCGCAATCCACGATGAGCGCCGCCACCGTGACCAGGTTGCGCAGCTCCAGCAGATCGGTGTTGACCTTGAAGTTCCAGTAGAACTCCGTCACTTCCGCCTGGAGGTTGCGCAGCCGCGCGGCCGCCCGCTGGAGCCGCTTGTCGGTGCGCACGATCCCGACGTAATCCCACATCAGGCGGCGGATTTCATCCCAGTTATGGTAGATGACGACCCGCTCGTCGATGTTTTGCACCTCGCCGGGACGCCATTCCGGCAGTTCGATCGCCTGGAAGATTTCCCCCTTAAAAGGCTCGCGCCGCAGCGACCGCTCGCAGGCCCGGTGCGCCAGCACCAGGGCCTCCAGCAGCGAGTTGCTCGCCAGCCGGTTCGCGCCGTGCAACCCGGTGCAGGCCACTTCGCCAATGGCGTACAGCCCGCGGATGTTGGTCGCGCCGTCGAGGTCCGTTTTCACACCGCCGCACTGGTAATGGGCCGCGGGAACCACGGGGATCGGCTGCGTGGTGATGTCGATGCCGAAGCTCAAACACGTCTCATAAACGTTGGGAAAGTGCGAGCGCACGAACTCGGCTGGACGGTGCGTGATGTCCAGATACACGCATTTTTCGCCGGATCGCTTCATCTCGGCGTCGATGGCGCGGGCCACGATGTCGCGCGGGGCCAGCGAAGCCAGCGGGTGGACGCCGTCCATGAAGGATTCGCCCTTGGCGTTCTTGAGGATGCCCCCTTCCCCGCGCACCGCCTCGGTGATCAGGAACGAACGGGCCTCTGGATGGAACAGGCAGGTCGGATGGAACTGGATGAACTCCATGTTCGCCACCGCCGCGCCCGCGCGCCACGCCACGGCCACCCCGTCGCCGGTCGCGATGTTCGGGTTGGTCGTGTAAAGGTAAACCTTGCCGCAACCGCCCGTCGCGAGGACCATGCGCAGGGTGCGCAAGGTTTCAACTTCACCGGTGGCCTCGTTGAGCACGTACACCCCCAAGCAGCGGTTTTCCTGGGCGAAGCCCAGCTTGGCGCTGGTGATCAGGTCCACCGCGAAGTGGCGCTCCAGCACCTCGATGTTCGGGTGCTCAGCCACGGCTTTGAGCAGCGTGCGCTCGATCTCGCGGCCCGTGGTATCGCGCGAGTGCAGGATCCGGCGCCGGGAATGTCCGCCCTCCCGCCCCAGGCTGAACGAGGTGCCGTCTTCCGGCACTTCGCTTTCGTCGAAGTGGATGCCCATCTGGATCAACTCCTCGATGCGCGCCGGCCCCTCGCTGATCACGGTGCGCACGGCCGCCTCGTCACACAATCCGTCGCCGGCTTCCAGCGTGTCCTTGATGTGCAGCTCGAACGAATCGTCCGACCCGGTCACGCAGGCGACTCCTCCCTGGGCGTAGGTCGTGTTGGATTCCGAGCGGACGTTCTTGGTGATGATCGCCACGGTGCCGTGGGCGGCCGCCTTGACCGCGAAGCTCAGCCCCGCCACGCCGCTGCCGATGATGATAAAATCGTAGCTTTTCATAAGAGAATGTTGTCGATCAGGCGCGTGCGTCCGAAGAAGACGGCCAGCGCAACCAGAGTTTCGCCGGGCTGATAGCCGGACACGGGCCGCAGGGTATGAGCATCGACGATCTCAATGTAATCGATCCTACCCAGCGGCGCGTGGCGTTCGAGGTGATGGGCGATGCCGCGTTTGATGCCGGCGGCATCCCAGGATCCGCCCGCGGCGGAGCCTCGCGTGATCTCCAGGGCCTGGCGCAAGGACGGTGCCTGGGCACGCTCCTCGGCCGTCAGGTAAACGTTGCGCGAACTCAACGCCAATCCGTCCGGCTCGCGGACGGTTTCGCCCGCCATGATCTCCAAGGGAAAGTTCAAGTCGCGCACCATCTGCCGGATAATGGCCAGTTGCTGGTAATCCTTCATGCCGAACATCGCCGCCGTGGGCCGGCAAAGATTGAAGAGCTTGGCGACCACCGTACACACCCCCCGAAAGTGCCCCGGACGCGACTGCCCGCACAACTGGCCGGCGAGCACGGTTTCGTTCACCGTCACCGTGCTGCCCGGCGGGTACATGTCGGCGGGCTCGGGGTGGAAAACGGCGTCCACCCCCCGCGTGCGGCAGAGTTCCAGGTCGCGTTCCAGCGGACGGGGGTAACGGCTGAGATCTTCCTTCGGGCCGAATTGCAGCGGGTTGACGAAAATGCTCACCATCACCTTGCCGTCCGCCCCGGCATGTTCCCGGGCCAGGTCCACCAGGGCGAGGTGCCCGGCGTGCAAAGCGCCCATCGTGGGCACCAGAACCAGCGGTGCGTTGCTCCAGGCGACCGCCGTCTGGGTCATCTCGGCCGGATGAGTGATCAAATTCATGGGTGGGGCCTGTAATCTGCCACAATCCCTCCCAATCCGCGAACGCGGCGAAGATTTGGCAAGCCCGGCCGGCGCGTGCATCTTGACGCATGAAAGCGCTCGTCCTTGCCGGGGTTAACCAGCCGTTGGAATACAAAGAAGTCCCCGACCCCGTCGCCGGCCCCGGTGAGGTGGTGGTCGCGATCAAGGCGGCCGCTCTCAACCACCGCGACGTGTGGATTCAAAAGGGTCAGTACGCCGGCTTGAAGTTCCCGACCATCCTCGGGTCGGACGGCTGCGGCGAGGTCGTGGCATGCGGCCCAGGCGTCGATCCTTCCTGGCAGGACCGGCCGGTGATCATCAATCCGGGGATTGGTTGGGGCGACCGCCCGGTGGCCCAAGCAGACACTTTTCGCATCCTCGGGTTGCCGGACGACGGCACGTTTGCGGAAAAGGTGAAAGTCCCGGCGGCGCAGCTTGCCGCGCAGCCCGCCCACCTGAATGTCCGGCGCGCCGCTGCCCTGCCCCTCGCCGGTCTGACCGCTTACCGCGCGTTGTTCTCGCGTTCGGGCCTGCGCGCGGGCGAGCGCGTGTTGATTACCGGCGTGGGCGGCGGCGCGGCACTCTTCGCTTTACAATTCGCCGTCCACGCCGGGGCCACGGTCCACGTCACGAGCAGTTCGGAAGAGAAAATCGCGCGTGCCGTCAAACTCGGAGCCTCCGGGGGTGCCAACTACCGGCAGGCCGACTGGGCCAGGCAGCTCAAGGAGCAAGCGGCTGATGGCTTCGACGTGATCATCGACAGTGCCGGGGGCGAAGGCTTTTCCCAGTTGATCGACGTGGCGGCTCCGGGCGGAAGAATCGCCTTTTTCGGCGCCACGCGCGGCGACGCGCCGGGTCTTGCCATGCGCAAGGTGTTCTGGAAACAGTTGTCGATCCTGGGAACCACCATGGGATCACCCGAAGACTTTGCGGCCATGACGAGCTTCGTCGCCGGGCACAAGATCGAGCCGCTGGCGGAAACCGTCTTCCCGCTGGCGGAGGGCAACGCCGCGCTCGCCGCGATGGAGGCCGCGGAACAATTCGGGAAGATCGTGCTAACCGTTTGAACTGCCAAGTCTGAAAAGATACGCTCACCACCCGGAAACATCCTCAGGGTTCGCTCAAGCTCTCGTCGGGCTGGTGGTAGTCATCCCGCTTCTGGGGTAGATCGTTGCTGGCCGTCGGCCAGTGGAACCAAACTCGAAACGTGCGTCCTTCCAAAACCGCGCCGACGTAACGTTCCCGCAACGCCTCCTGCCGGTCGCTCAACCCGAAGGCTCCCGCCACAAAGTCCGCGACTACCGTCAAGCCATAGCCCGATCCCGTCGAGGAAACTTCCGGCTCGAAGAGTTTGCCCAGGCTCAGACTGCCTCCCCGGTCCGACCCGTCCACGCCGGCTGTTTGCCCCAGGGAACGGAGCAGGACCGCGTCCGCCTCGCTCACCATGTTGGACAGCACAAAGCGCAGGCAGGCCTGCCGGGCCTCGCCGGTGGGAAAGATCACCATGTCGAGGCGGTTGCCCGCCACGTGACGGCAAGCATTGTTGGCAAGATTGTAAAAAATCCGATCCACGGCCGCACTCTCCAGACAGCACTCGGTCAGTGCTCCCTCGTACCGGCAATCCACCGACATCCGCACCGGACGTTCCTCCCATTTGGGTCCTACCACCGAATCCTTCCACTTGTCGAGGATGAGGTGCATGGCGTGGCTCTTGGGCTGCAGGTCAGCGGCGTGCCGCGCCTCGTCCAGGTCCGAGAGGGCGCTACGCATGATCTTGAGATGATCGCGCGTCAGGATGAAGAGCGTCTTCAACTGCTCGCTCGTTTGCGGCAAACGGTCGAGGAGTTGCAACCGCCCGAGCAATGCGCTCAGGGCACCACCGCGCAGGTCGTGCATCGCCTTGGCCATCCTTGCGTCAAGTTTTTGTTCGTGGGACGCGACACCCAACTCGCGCACCTCATCGATCAACCCGTCCAGGTACTTCTCTTTGACCCAGAGATGGATAGCCCGCCACTTCTCGCCGTCGCCGGTTGCGGTGTTCGCGATGCGGAAAAGCAAGGCGGTTAGATTCCGGTAGAGCGTGCTCAGTAAAAGTTGGTCACGCCTGGCGAAATCGTTTAACGAAACGCAGATGTCATCAGCTTTGTAACGGGCGCTGCGAAGATTCGGGAGATGCCATGGTGCCAGATCGAGCAACACCGCGTCAATACCGGTCAAAGGAGATGAAGCAGCCATGATAAAGGGGGAGCTGTCGCACCGCTTTCCCTCAGGGAGGGACAAGAACCTTCTTACATAAAGGGGCGGGCAGGCTAAAACAACGCTTATCGCGCTTTGAGCAGCCTGTTCGTCCAAAATCAGCGATTAGGTTGTCCCTGTGGGAGCAGAACAAACGGATCCCGTCCATGGTCCGTCTTGGGTCCCATCTCTCTCCCAACTCATGTGAACGGTCTCATTGCACATCCACCGGGTGGCGTGCCCGCGCAACGCAAGCCCCGTTTGCTGCTGGCGGAGGACCACCCGGCCACGCGCGAACTCCTCCATGAACTCCTCAGCCCGGAGTACGAGGTGGAAGCAGTTGTGGACGGGGCGCAGGCTTGGGCCGCCGCGCGAAGGCAAACGCCGGATCTGGTCCTTTCCGACGTGATGATGCCCGGGCTCGATGGCATCGCCCTCACCCGCCGCCTGCGTGCCGACCCGAGCACGGCGACGGTGCTCGTCGTCCTGCTGACCATCGTCAATAGCCACGAACAACTCCTGCAAGGGCTGGCGGCAGGCGTGGACGATTTCCTGCTCAAACCGTTCCGTCCGCTGGAATTGTTGGCGCGCCTGCGGACCCATTGCCAGCTCATCGAACTGCGCCGGGAGAGCTTTGCCGGCCATACCAACCGTGACGGGAGCCTCACGCTGCAACTGTCCCCGGCAGCAGTGGCCGGGCGTGCGCCGGCACGTGCCCGGCACCTGGAGACCGAGCTGCTCGCCATCCAGGAACTGGAGCGCGTCGAGTTGTCGCGCGCTTTGCACGAGGGAATCTGCCAGCATCTGACGGGTGCCCGGATGCTGCTGCACGCACTGGCAAACGATCTGAAAACGGTGGACGGCGCGGCGCAGCTTCAGCAAAAGGCCGCTGAGATCGAGGCCTGCCTGCTCGATGCCACCGCCGAGGCACGCACCATGGCTCACGAGTTGACCCCGGTGGAAATCGGCCTGGAGAACCAGCCCTTCCGCCCCGTGCTCGAAGGCCTGGCCGCCCGCACCATCTCTTACCTGGGAATGGAGTGTGCGGTGCGTTGCCCCGAGGAGGCGCGTTGGACGAGTAGTGTCGCCACTCATCTCTACCGCATCGCCCAGGAAGCGGTCACCAACGCGCACCGCCACGGCGGAGCCGGCCACATCGAGATCCGGCTGGCGCAGCGGGCGAGAAGGTGGCGTTTGCTCGTCATCGACGATGGCACCGGCATCCAGGCGGACGAACCCGAAGCGTTGGGCGTCGGTCTGCGCACGATGATGTACCGGGCCGCCATGATCGGGGGCACGCTCATGGTCCGCAACGCTTACGGGAGCGGCGTGCGGCCGGGAACCATTGTTTGCTGTTCATTTGCCGGTGTGTCCTGTTAGTGTTCGTGCAGTATCGGCAAGTAGGAGCCGACGTCGGGCCACAGTTTCGCGCCGGTATTTGCAACTCCGCTGCTTCTACAAGCGAATTCTCTTCAAGACCCTTATGCTAGAAATCCTTTTCATCTTCGGCGTGATCGGCTGGCTCATGGGCATGGCGTGGGAATACCTCAGCGCGCTGCAGGCCTTTCCGACGATCCTGGTCAGCTTCGCCGCCGTCCCGCTGGTGGCTTTGACCTACTATTACGAAACCATCCACAGCAGCGGACTCGAGAGCATCGGGCAGGATCGTCTGCCGGTGCCGCCGGAACGCTTCTACTGGTCGATGCGCAAAAGCGCCCTGGCCTGGCAAATCCTGGGGCTGGCTCCTCTGGCCGTCGTGTGCTGGGCGGCCGCGTTGCAATATCCCGCCGGATCGAGTGTGAGTACTCCGTCCTTGGTGGGCTGGCTCGCGGGGGCGGTGGCGATCTATGCCACCGGCCGCTTGATCACCGCGTGCGTCGTTTACGTCCGCGCCTCGCACTGGTTCGACCGGATGGCCCCGTGGGCGGTCGGTGCCTGCCGGCGTGCGCTCTACAAAGTTTCGGATAACCCGGATTTCCTCGATTCCAGCAACCCGGAGAAGCGGGAGAAGGAAAAGACGATCTACTGAATGGCCATCAACCACGACGTTGGAGACAGCAGTTGCCTCGAACCGGAGCAATCCTTACGGGAACAGCCCGCGTGTTTGCTTGGCTTTCAACACCCGCTCCACCGCGATGGCCAGAGCCGCGCGCCGATGGGAGATTTTCTCGGCCTTGCTGCGCTTGATGACCGCCGAGAAGGCCGTTTCCAGGATGCGGAAGAGCCGGTCAACGATCTCAGTTTCGTTCCAGAAGAAGTTCTGCAAATCTTGAACCCACTCGAAATAGCTGACGATCACGCCGCCCGAGTTGCACAAGATGTCCGGGATGACGAGGATCTCATCCTGACGCTGGTCGAGGATCTCGTCCGCGTCGGGTGAGACGGGGCCGTTGGCGGCTTCGGCCAGGATGCGGCATTGCAGTTGGCCGGCGTTTTTCGCGGTGATCACCCGGTCAACGGCTGCCGGAATAAGGATGTCGCATTTTTGGATCAACATCTCTTCCGGATCGATGCGCGGCGCGGCACCGTACTTCGACAGGTCCCCATATTTCTCGACGTGTTTTTCCATGGCCCGTAGGTCAATCCCTCTGGGGTCGTGAAACGCGGCGTAGGCATCCGAAATACCGACGATCTTGATCCCGGCCTTGTAATAAAGGCTGGCCGCGGCGACCGAGCCGACGTTGCCGTAGCCTTGCACGATGGCGGTGCAGCCGGCGGGCTCGACCTTCATGAGGTCCAACGCCCGCTCGACCAGGAACGCCACGCCGCGTCCGGTGGACTCGCGCCGGCCCGCCGAGCCGCCCAGGAACACCGGCTTGCCCGTCACAATCTCGTTGACCGAATGGCCGACGTACACGCTGTACGTGTCCATGAACCAGGCCATGATCTGCTCGTTGGTGCCCATGTCCGGGCCCATGATGTCGGTGTGCGGCCCGATGAAGGGGATCATCTCCTGCATGTAGCGGCGGCTCAGGGCCTCCAGTTCGCGGTGGGACAAGTCGCGCGGGTTGACCGTGATGCCACCCTTCGCCCCGCCGTACGGCAAACCGGCCAGGGCACATTTCCAGCTCATCCAGATGGAGAGCGCCGTCACCTCGCCGAGGTTGACGCTGGGCGCGAAGCGGGTGCCGCCCTTCGTCGGCCCCATCGTGAGGTGGTGCTGCACCCGGTAGCCGGTGTAAACACTCACGCTGCCGTCGTCACGGTGGATGGGCACGGCGACGCTGAGAGCGCGTTTCGGCAGGAGCAGTCGGGCGCGATCGGCCTCGGGGATGTTGAGATGGTCGGCGATCAGTCGAAACTGCTCGCAAGCCATGTCAAAGGCCGGATCAGCGTATATAGCGGGGGCTTGATACATCCCTGCACGCTACGCACGGAGTGAGACGGAGCAAGGAAGGCAGAAGGCAGAAGGCAGAAGGCAGAAGGCAGAAGGCGGAAGGCAGAAGGCGGAAGGCGGAAGGCGGAAGGCAGAAGGCAGAAGGCAGAAGGCAGGAGAAACCTGGATGTTTCTCTATCTAGTGCTCGCCGAGCCGGGCGTTCTGCGCTGGTTCTTCTTGCGGCGGCGGAAGAACTTCCGCTCCACGAGTGCGAAGGCTTCGCGCATCTCCTCCAGACGCAGGACATAGCACACCGCAAAGAAAACACCGCCGGCGGCAGCGATCACCACGAAAAGCCGGGCGCATTTTCCGGGCAGGGAGAAGTTCTCGAACCCGGCCAACACGTAGCGGTCGCCCAGCACGCACACCCCCGCCAGAAAAGCGCTGGCGCTCAGGATCTTGATCACGGTGAAAAACATCTGACGGGTTTCCAGCCGCTTCATGCGTCTCCACATGAGGATGTAGAGCAGACTAAAATTGATCACCGCTGTCGCGCTCGTCGAAAGAGCAAGGCCGCGGTACCCCCAGCCCAGGTTGACCGTCAGCACCGAGTTGAGCAGCACGTTGATGGCGATGGCGATGAAGCTCACCGTCATCGGCGTGGTGCGGGCGTCGAGCGCGTAGAAGGCCGGGGCGAGCACCTTGATGCCGGAGTACGCCGCCAAGCCGAGTGCGTAATATTCCAATGCCGCCGCGACGGCGACGGTGGAATCGTGGTGGAAACTTCCCCGCTCGTACAACAGCCCGATGATCGGCTGTGACAGGCAGATCAAACCGACCGCCGAGGGAATGGTGAGGAAAAACGCCAGCCGCATGGCGCGGGACAGCACCGAGCGAAAACCCACCATGTCGCCCAGGGCCGCGCTCTTACTCACCAGCGGCAGGGTCACCGTCGCGATGGCCACCCCGAAGATGCCAAGAGGCAACTGCATGAGCCGGAAAGCGTAGCCGAGCCAGGAAACCGCGCCGTTGCCCTGGAAACTCGCGAAGCTGGAGTTGACGGCGACGTTGATCTGGACCGCGCTGGCAGCAATGACCGCCGGTCCCATCAAGCGCAGGATCGTGCGCAGGCCCTCGTCATTCGTCCAGCGAAAATCCGGTTTGAAGCGGTAGCCCACTTTGCGCAGCGGTGGTAACTGCACGACGAATTGCAGAAAGCCGCCGATCAGCGTGCCGATCGCCATACCCAACAGCGCCCGCGAGCCGAAGTGCGGGTGACGCCAGTCGGCCTGCGGCTCCAGGAGATAGGAAAGTGTGACGCCGCCGACGATGGAGCCCAAATTGAAAAAGCTGGAGGCCATCGCGGGTGCGCCGAAAACCTCCTTGGCGTTGAGCATCCCCATCGTCAGCGCTGCGAGCGACACCATGAGGATGAACGGGAACATCACCCGCGTGAGCTGGACCGTGAGCGCCGCCTTCTCCGGTGAAAACCCGCGGGCCAGAACCGAGATCAACTGCGGCGACAGGACAATGCCCAGCAGGCTGACCGCGCTCATGAACACCAGGGTGAGCGTGGCGACCTTGTTCGCCAGCGCCCAGGCGGAGCGGTCGCCGTCCTTGGCGATCTTGCGGGAGAACACCGTGATAAAGGCCGTGGAAAGCGCACCTTCCGCGAACAGGTCGCGCAGGAGGTTGGGCACGCGGAACGCCATCTGGAAGGCATCCGTGTTCGCGCCGGCCCCGAAGAAGCCGGCGAAAATCTGGTCGCGGGCCAAACCGAGCACGCGGCTGCACATGACCGCGATGCTCACCAGGCCGGCGGAACCGGCGGCGCTCGTCTTGCCTCTGGCGGCAGGCGCGGGCGGTTTTACCGGCGCATCGGGAGACTGTAAGGGTGACACAGGCGGGAGGGTGCCAGATCATCGGCGCGCGCGCAATGGCGAGGTTCCTGAGCTCCTGCCAGCCGCCGTCATTTCAAGACCGAACGCTTGACCCGCCGCGCGTCGCGGGAAACCGCCACCAGGGGAGGCAGCGCCTTCATCGCCGGGATTTCCTTCGGTGGCGTTTGTCCGGCGAAGGGATTCTTGTACCCGAAGCGCGCGGCGGCCTCCCAGGTCGGGTCGCCGAGGAAATCCTGCGTGTACTCCGCTCTCCAGCGGTCTGCCGTCTCCGGCTTGAGCGCGCCATGCTCGTAAAAGCGGAAGTCGCCCACCTGGCTGGACATCGGGTGGACGCCATCGGTCATCTTGGCCTGCTGGTTCTCGTACGGCTGAAGCATTCCAAGATCGAACTTCACGCCGAGGAACTCGCTCAAGGCTTCCATCTGGGCCTGCGGACCGGCGAGCACATCCTCGAAGCGCACGCGGTGCTGACGCGCGGTGGGAACCGATTGGAGGAACTCGGAGATGTTGCGGTGCGAAATCAGCCACGTGAGTTCGGCCAGTTGCCGCGCGGAATAATCGTGCCGGCCCCGGTACGGCGATTCCAGGATGAACCGGCCCGCCTCATAGGAACGGATCATGCCGAGAGGGTGTCGCACGAGATGGATGTAAAGAGCACCTTCGAAGCACTCCTCCGCGCGGCGCAGCACTTCCAGGTCCATGGCGTAGTCGGGTGTCTTGTCCACCAGCATCTGCGGGGCGACCCACGCCTGTAGCTCCTGGTAGAATTGCCGTGTGCCCTCGCCGGAGGTTTCCCGTTGCGCCATGATGGTTTGGGCTTCCTCCAAGCCGCAGTGGCGGCTCTGCATCACGGCGCGGACAGTGCCCTCCTGCATGTACCGGTCGTAACCCGAAAAAGCATCGCGCCGTTCCGCCAGCGTGTCGAACTGCAAAAGCTGCAGCTCCGGCGGCGAGAACAACGCCGGGTTTCCCGCCAGCATGATGCGGAGCAGCGTCGAGCCCGAGCGCATCGGGCTCAAGATGAAGATGGCACGCGGGTTCTTCGCTTCACCGGCAGCCAGCCGGCTCACGCGCAACGCCGGTGCTCGTCCGATGATGCCGCGCATCCGGGCGATCTCCGCTTCGTTGATCCGCGGCTCGTTAGAAGCTGCACTCTCGGTAGTGGGGCGGCTCAGGCCGCACGACCGTTGCACCGCAACGGCGTAGTTTTTCTCCAACAATGCGGCCATCTGCCGGACGGTCGGCGCTTCGAACACGATCACCAGCGAGATATGCTCGCCGAGCAGGTCCCGCAGGCGATTGATGATCCTCAGACCCAGGAGTGAGTCACCGCCGGACTCGAAGAAATTGCTGTGGACACTGACGTGATCCAGTCCGAGAACGGCCGACCAGATCTCGATCAGCTTTTTCTCCAGCGGGGTGCTGGGCGTTTCGGTGTTCTCGCTGGCGGCACCGAACTGGAAGTTTGGTGCGGGCAGCGCCCGGCGGTTCACCTTGCCGTTGGTGAGCAAGGGCAGCGCGGGTAATGCCACCAGCGCCGCGGGAACCATGTACTCGGGTAAGCGCTGGCGCAGGTGAGCGCGCAAGGTCGCCGCTTCCTCCCCGTGCAGGGTCACAGCGCCTTCTTCCTTTATCGGCGGTGTTCCCTCTCCCAACACCAGGTAAGCGGCCAACTGCCGGTCGCCCGGACGGTCCTCGCGCACGATCACGACGCTCTCGCACACGTTCGAATGTGAGTTGAGCACCGTCTCGATCTCACCGAGTTCGACTCTAAAACCCCGGATTTTTGCCTGGAAGTCCATCCGCCCGAGGAAGTCGATCTCGCCGTCAGGCAGGTAGCGCGCCAGATCGCCCGTGCGGTACAATTGGCCGTCCGGTTGGGGTCCGAAGGGATCGGGCACAAACTTTTCGGCGGTGAGTTCCGGGCGGCCCAGGTAACCGCGCGCCACCTGCACGCCGCCGATAAGCAATTCGCCGGGCACGCCGATGGGAACCGGTTCACCGCGACAGTCCAGGATGTACATCTGCGTGTTGCTCACCGGACGCCCGATTGGCACGTTGCCACGACAGTCATCCGCGACGCAGCGATGACAAGTCACCTCGACCGCCGCTTCGGTCGGTCCGTATAAGTTGAGCAGTTCCACGCCGGCACCGAAGACCTGGCAGAATCGTTGCACCGCGGCGGAAGAGAGCGCCTCACCCGAGCAGTTGACCCTGCGCAGGGTGACGCACGTCTCGCCCAGGTTCTTCTCCTCCAGGAAAAGGGCCAGCATCGGCGGGACGAAATGGATGTCCGTCACGCCCTGTTCCAGGATCAACTGGACCAGGTAGCCGCTGTCACCGTGCGCCCCGGGCCGGGCGATAATCATCGTTGCCCCCGCCATCAAGGGTGCGAAAAACTCGGGCACCGAGACATCGAAGGAAAACGGCGTCTTCTGCATAAGCCGGTCTTGTGGCGTGAGCGGGTAAGCAGCCTGCTTCCAATGAAGACGGTTGGCGATGTTGCGGTGGTTGTTGGTTATACCTTTGGGTTGGCCCGTGGAACCCGAGGTGTAGATGACGTAGGCGGCGTTGTCCGCGTCCACGCCGCTTACTGGCGCGACGGTGCTTTCTCCGGCGAGCAACTGGTCCCATTGTTCATCCACGCGGAGTACTACCGGCTGCCGGTCGTCGGCGAGAGACGGGAGCGGCGGCAGCTTGGACGACAGGTGCGCCTGCGTGAGCACGACGGGCAGCCGCGCGTCGGCAACCATGAACGTGAGGCGTTCGGCAGGGTAATCGGCGTCCAGCGGGACGTATGCGCCGCCGGCTTTCAACACGCCCAGCAACGCGACGATCAACTCGAAAGAACGCTCCATGCACACCCCAACGAGAACTTCCGGCCCCACACCCAGACCACGCAGGTGGTTGGCGAGTTGGTTCGAACGCATCCTGAGTTGCCCATAAGTGAGTTGGCGACCTTCGAAGACAAGCGCTGTGGCTTCGGGCGTGCGCGTCATCTGCGCGTCGATGAGTTCGTGCAGGCAGGTCTCTAGCGAAAAATCCGCCGCCGTGTCGTTCCATTCGACGAGCATCCGGTGACGCTCTCCGGCGTCGAGAAGCGGCAGCTTCCAGACGGAAGTCGCCGGCCCGTCCGGCGAAGCGATGCTCTCCAGCAACGTCCGGTAGTGACCCAGCCAGCGTTCGACGGTTTGGGCGTCCAAAAGGTCTGTGCTGTAGTCGCACTCACAGAGTAGTTCGCCGTCCTGCTCGGCCACGTTGAAGTAGAGTTCGAACATCGACGTATCGCGCGGTCCGCGGTACGGCGCAGGATCGTCGGTGTTGAGGGTGACCCGCAAGTGACCACCGTCGAGTTGCCGGGCAAAGGTGCCGCTCTCGTAGTTGAAGAACGTCGCGAACATCGGCGAACGGCTGGGATCGTGCGCGATGCCCAGCTTCTTGAGCAGACGACCGAAGAAGTAGTCCTGGTGCTCGTTCGCCTCGAAGACAAAATCCTTCGTCGCGGCGAACAGATCGTCAAAGTGGGTTTCCTCACCGGCGCGGCTGCGCAACGGCATGACGTTCGTGGTGTTGGCGAAGAGGCGGTCACCGCCGGGCAGGCCGCGCACCTCACCCTCGAATGGGACACCAACGACCACGTCATTCTGGCCGCTGAGACGGTGCAGCAACACCTCGAACCCGGTAAGCAGGACCATGAACAGGGACCCGCGGGCGGCAGCCGCCGTCTTGCGCAGCGCGGAGGTGAGTTGGCGTCCCAGGCGCAGCTTGCGCCTTCCACCCCGGTGGGTCCGCAACGCGGGCCGGGTCCGGTCGGTTGGGAGTTCCAGCGTTGGTACGCCGCCCGCGAACCGCTCCAGCCAAAAGGCTTCGTCCTGTGCCTGCGTTTCCTGAGCCGCCGCGGCACGCCAGGCCACGAAGTCTGTCAACTGCATCGGCGTGGGCAACGCGGCGGCTTGACCCGTGCGCTCCACCTCGTAGAGCGCGGTCACTTCATCAAGGACGGCAAAGTACGACGGTCCGTTCCCGAGCAGATGGTGGAAGGTGAGAGATAGCAAATGGTGCTCCGGCGACAGCCGCACCAGTTGCGCCAGGAAGATCGGCCCGTGCTCGAAGTCGAAACGGGTCGCTTCCACGTTCTGCCAGCAAGCCGACAAGCTCGCACTGCGTTCCGCGTCGTTCGCGGCGACATCGCCGGACAGATCGAGCAGCGGCAGATCGAAAAAGACCTTTCCGTGTATAATCTGGGTTTCGCTGTCGGCTCCGATGGTGGTCCGCAGCGCCTCGTGCCGATCGACGACCTTTTGCAACGCTCGGTGTAAAGCGTCCAAGTCGAGCGGTCCGCTCCATTCCAGGGTGGTGGATTCCGTGTAGGCACGCAAGGCGGTCTCGTCCGTTTGCCCGAGGACCCACAAGCCGCTTTGCGTCTCGGACAAAGGCAGTGTCCGATCCGGGGGTGCCTGTTCGTTAGCCTGGTCCCTCCCGGCCGCATACCGCGCCCGGAGTTGGTCGAGCATCGGCAGGCTGGCGAGGACCGATTCCACATCCACGCCGAAGTCGATGAAGCATCCGATCTCGTCCACGCCGATCTCACGTAAGCGTTCCACGACGCCGGCGCACGACGCGGGTGTGCCGATCAACGCCTTGCCCTGAACGTAGTCGTTAAAGGATTTATCCAACAGGTATTCGAGATCCTCGTCGGCGACATCGACCGGACCGTTCCGGCTTTCGAGCCGCTTCTGGCTGTTGTCGAGGAAGGAGCGCAGGTACTCGCGCAAGGGTCCCCTCGCCTTTTCCCGGGCGGCTTCCGTGTCGTCGCTCACGAAAGTATGCACCAGGATGGTGACGTGGCCCTTCGCCGGGTCGTGCCCATGCTGCGCCAGCGCCTCCCGGTACCTGGCGATCTTCGCCGCGACCTCTTCGACGCTCTGATTCATGAGGTAGCCCAGCACTCCGACGCCGAGTTCACCCGCCTTGACGAAGGATTCCTCGTGGATGCAAGTCAGCCACACCGGCAGGCTCGGTTGCAGCGGTCGCGGAAACAGGCTCACGTCGAAGTCACCGCCGGCACCAGCGCGCATCGGCAGGGTCTCGCCCCGCCAGAGTTTTTGGATGGTCTGAATATCTTCCAGACAAATCTCGCGGCGGCGCTCGAAGCGTTCGGGCGCGAAGATGAAGTCGTTGGGGTGCCACCCTGAAGCGATGGAGACACCTACCCTGCCGTGGGAAAGGTTGTCCACGACCGACCATTCCTCGGCCACGCGCACCGGATGATGCAGCGGCAGCACGACGCTGCCCCCGCGCAGGGCAATGCGCCGGGTGTCCCGCGCCAGCGCGGCGGCGATGAGCGACGGGTTGGGCGAGAATCCGCCCACCGCGTGAAAGTGCCGCTCGGGCAGCCACACGGCGGAGAAGCCGTGCTCGTCGGCGAACTTCGCGCTTTCCAGGATCAGGCGATATTTATCCTCGTGGTAGGCGGCGGGATAATTGCCGAAGTAGTAAAGCGAAAATTCCAGCGGCTTACCCGGCGGTGGAACAGTCGGCGTAACATTTGGAGCCGCGACATGATGGACGGCTTGATCCTCCGCAGGCTCTTCCGGCAGCGGTTCGCCCGGCAGGAAGCCGCCCGTCTGCATCTCGCGGATCGTCTCCTTGAACGCGCGGACGATGAACGACACGTCGGCGTCCGTGTGCGCCGTGGAGAGAAAACACGGCCGCCCCTCCCAAGTGTGTACGCCCTTGGCGCGCAGGTGGAAATACATCAGGCTGCCGAACTTGATGTCTTCGTCGAAACGCGGGTAAAAGATCGACGCGAAGTTCTCCAGGTGCAGCGGCACGCCGCTCGCCTCGAAGAAGCAATTCAACTCGCCGACCATCGCGCCGGTGCGCTCGTTGAGGCGGCGCTGAAGACCGCCGCCTTCGCGCTTGAGGTGGTTCAGGACGGCCCAGGACGCCGCCAGGGTCAGCGGATGGCGGATGTAAGTCCCCGCGAAGAACGTGACGCCCGTTTCCGGGAATGACCCGTCGCCGTACTGCCAGCCGCCGCCGTCGAGCGCATCCATGTATTCGGCCTTGCCGGTGAGCGCGCCAACGGGCATCCCTCCGCCCATGACCTTGCCCCAAGTTGCCAGGTCAGCTTCAACGCCGAAGTACGCCTGTGCGCCGCCGGGATGGCAGCGGAAGCCGGTGATGACCTCATCGAAGATCAGCGCGCACCCACCCTGCGTGGCGATCTCGCGCGCGGCGTGCAGGAACTCACACGGCTGCAAATCGGGCCGGCGGCTCTGCACGGGTTCGATCAGGATGGCGGCGAGCTCGTGCGCGTGGGCGCGGAGCAGTTCCAGACCTTCCGCAGTGCCGTAATCGACCACCAGCACTTCGGAGACGATGTGCTCCGGGATGCCCGGGGCGACCGGTACGCTGCGCCGCTGGCCGTCCACCACGTTCGCCCGGACGAGCACCTCGTCGTTGATGCCGTGAAAACCGCCGCAGGTGGCAATGCGCGTGCGGCCCGTGACCGTCCGCGCCAGCCGCACCGCCGCCAGCACGGCTTCGGAACCCGTGTTGGTGAAGGCGGCGCGCTCGGCTCCGGTCAATTCGCACAGCAACGCCGCGACCTTACCCGCCAGCGGGCTTTGCGGTCCGACCTCGACGCCGCGCTTAAGCTGATCTTCGATGGCGGTCGTGACGAACGCGGGCGAGTGACCGAGCAGGTTGGTGCCGAAACCCATCGTCAGATCGACGTACTCGTGGCCGTCGATGTCCCACAGCCGCGAGCCTGCCGAACGCTCGGTGACGATGGGATAAACCATCTCTTTCCAGGACTGGCGGAACCCGGAAACCGTCCGCGGATCGGAAAAGTGGGCGCGATTTTCCTGGGTGAGCTGCTTGGATTTCGGTGTGCGCGCGATGGTGCGGGCGATCAACGCGTCCAGGTGCTCTTGCTGCCGCGGGGTGAACCCGCCGCCCGGAGCTTTGTCAATGGGACGATAAGGACCGAAAGCCTTGGCCTCCACCTTGGCGGGGATCATGGGCGAGGCGCTTGTCGGCACCGGGCTGCCGGTGCTCGCCGTGATGACCGGTGACGCAGTCGCTGGTACCGGCACACTCGATGCCGTGGGAGCCATCGGGCTGCCTCGCAGCATTTCGAGTTGTTGCGCCATGACCCGGAGTTGTTCCTGAATCACTCGTTCCAAGACGCTGTCGCCGGTCGCAGCGGCGGTGGTTTCGGAGCGCGGCAAGGCGACCGGAGCCAGCAGGCTTTTGAGTTGACTCAAGTCGGAAACAGGCGCAGCCGGTGGCGCGGGATTGGGAACAGGCGGCGGCAACGTTGCCGCCGGCCGCATGACCTCCGGTGGCAGCGTCGTGTCGAGGTGCGCCGCGAGTGTGTCCATCGTGGAGAAATCCTCGAGCAGCTGCCGGAAGGTGACTTTCACCCCGAACTCTTTGCGGAACGTCCCGGCGACCTGCGTCAAAAACAGCGAATCGAAACCCAATTCCAAAAAGCTGATATTGGGAGCTGCCGAGGATTGATCCTGACCGGAAAGCGTTTTCAGGATTGACCGGATTTTTTCTACGATTGCCTCCTTTCGGGCGGGCGGCTCCAAAACCGGAGGAGTTACTACGTGTGGCATGGCTTCGGGTTCTACAGTCGTAGCAAGCTGGTCGTCGCCTTCGGGAGGGACGTGCGATACCGCGTTCGTCATTGCCGGTTTCACTGCGGCTTCAGCGGCTGCCACCGGTTCGATCCAGAAACGTTTTCTCTCGAATGGGTAAGTGGGAAGCGTCACACGACGGCGACGGCGACCGGCGTAAAAAGCATTCCAGTCGATCTCCACGCCCTCGACCCACATCCTTCCGAGGGTTGTCAGGGTCGCGTCGGTGTCACCGCGTTTGTCCTGGAGTGTGGAAAGAATAACGGCGTGGTGTTCGCCAACAGTCGGGTGTTGCCGGGCTAGTGGCGCAAGGACCTGGCCGGGGCCTACTTCCAGCAGGACCGTGACGATGCCGCTTTTCAAAATCTCACCTATTCCGTCGGCGAAGCGCACCGCCTCGCGCAGATGGCTCGCCCAGTACATTGGATCGGTTGCCTCGTTGTCCGTGATAAAGCGGCCGGTGACGTTGGAAACAAACGGGATCCGCGGCGCGGCGAGTGGAACCGTGCGAACGAGTGCCGCGAACGGTTCGACGACCGGCTCCAACATCGCGGAATGGAAGGCGTGCGACGTGTTCAACCGGCGGGTGGCAACCCGGCGGTTCTCCGTTTCGCGCTCGAAGACGAGTAGTGCTTCCTCCGGGCCGGATACGACGCACAAGGCCGGCGAGTTGACGGCGGCCAGCGAAAGACCTGCGTCGTGTGTGGCCAGCAGCGGTGCAAGATCGGCTTCGGGCAAGCGGACTGCCAGCATCCCGCCGCCGGGCAAGGCTTGCACCATGCGGGCGCGCTCGGCCACGAGACGCAATCCATCCTCCAGCGTGAACACACCCGCCAGACAGGCCGCCACGTACTCGCCGACGCTGTGCCCGAGCATCGCGGCGGGCGCGACGCCCCAGGACATCCACAGCTTCGCCAAGGCGTACCCGAAGACGAACAGAGCCGGCTGTGTGAATCGCGTTTGATTAAGCTGGACCGTCGCCGCCTCTTCCCCACCATCCGCCGGGTAAAGCACGTCGCGAAGATCCACGCCATCGAGCCATGGCCGGAGCAGTTCCGCGCACCGGTCGATCTCGCCGCGGAACACGAGTTCATCGCGGTACAGACCCGACCCCATGTTCACCGCCTGCGATCCCTGACCCGGAAAGAGGAAAGCTACCGATGGCCAGCGCCCCGCGCCCACACCCGTGAAAACCCTTTTGGGATCGCCCGCTTCCAGCGCCGCGGCTGCATCCGCCAGACTCCCGGCCGCCACGACCCGGCGGTGGACAAAAGGCTGTCGGCCCAGCGCCAGGGTGAACGCGGCGTCCGCCGGATCGAGCGCCGGATGGTCACGGAAATGCCGCGCGAGGTTTGCCGTCGCGGCATCCAGCGCCGTTCCGGTCTTGGCCGAAAGCACGAAAAGCTGCGCGCCCCGCACGGACGGCTCGAACGGCGCGTCGGCGGGAGCTTCTTCGAGGACAGCGTGCGCGTTGGTGCCGCCCACGCCGAAGGAGCTGACCCCGGCGCGCCGCGGCGTCCCGTCGGCGCACGGGGCCCAAGGCAGCAGCCGCGTATTCACGTAAAACGGGCTGTTCGCCAGCTCCAGCTTCGGGTTCGCGGAGCGGAAGTGCAGGCTCGGAGGGATGGCCGCGTGCTTGAGCGCCAGCGCCGTCTTGATGAGCGCCGCCACGCCCGAGGCCGTTTCGAGGTGACCCACGTTGGTTTTCAGCGAACCGATGGCGCAAAAGCTGTTGCCTTGTGCTCCGCCTGCGCGGAACGCCTGCGTCAGACCCGCCAGCTCGATGGGGTCACCCAAAGGAGTCGCGGTGCCGTGCGCTTCGACGTAGGAAACGGTTTGCGGCTCGACTCCCGCAAGCGCCTGCGCGAGTTGGATCACTTCCGCCTGCCCGTCCACGCTCGGCGCGGTGAAGCTGACCTTGCCCGCGCCGTCGTTGTTGACCGCTGTGCCCTTGATGACCGCGAAAATCTGGTCGCCATCGGCCTGCGCGTCCGAAAGGCGCTTGAGCGTCACACAGCCCGCGCCGTCGCTGAAGACGACCCCGGCGGCGTCCGCGTCGAAGGTGCGGGTGTGCCCGTCCGTCGAGGCCATGCCGCCTTCCTGGTAAGGGTAAGCGCGGCGTTGCGGGAATGAGATCGACACGCCGCCCGCCAGCGCCATGTCGCACTGGTAGGCAAGCAGCGCTTGGCAGGCCTGGGCGACGGCCACGAGCGAGGTCGAGCAAGCGGTTTGCACCGTCAGGCTCGGGCCGCGCAGGTTGAGCTTGTACGAAACGCGTGTGGCCAGGAAGTCCTTATCGTTGCCGAGAAAATCCGATGGGCCGGTCTGCTGGTAGCCGCAGACCAGGCGCGCGATGTATTCGCGGTTGGAGCAAAGGTTGTAGAGCAGGTAGGAATTGAAGCTAGCCCCGGCCCATACCCCGATCAGACCGGGGTAGCACGCGGGATCGCAGCCGGCGTGCTCCAGAGCTTCCCAGGCACACTCCAGAAAGACGCGCTGCTGCGGGTCCATGAGTTCGGCGTCCCGCGCGTGGATGCCGAAGAACGCGGCGTCGAACTGGTCGGCGTCCGCCACGATGCCCCGCGCGTTGACCTGGCGTTGGGTGCCGTCGGCGTTCGCCGCAGCGAGCGGCGGCCAGGCGAGTTCACCGTCGGCAAAGCGGGAGATCGACTCGACCCCGTTCTTCAGGTTGTCCCAAAATTGAGCCACGTCGCGCGCGCCGGGAAAACGCCCGGCCATGCCGATAATCGCGATGCCTTCCATGGATGAAGTTTCTTCTGGGTCAGGAAAGTGCTTCAGCCCGGGCGCTGGCCGGCCACCCCGGCCAGACGAGCCCGCGCGGCGATGGCGGCGGCTGATGACGCGGCGGGTTGCTGCTGTTGACGGCGGGCACGTTCGCGGACCGAGGCCGACGGGTCAGCGGCACGGTTGTCCGCCTCCAGGTGGGCAGCGAGCGCTTCGATGGTGGGATGCTGGAACAGCGCGGTGATCGGAAACTCCCGCTGCAACTCCTGACACAGTTTTGTATGGACCCGCATGGCGTGCAGCGAGGTGCCACCCACCTCGAAGAACACGTCCCGCACGCCCGGATGGCGGCGCGCGAGCACTTCTTCCCACGTCCGCGCGATGAGCTTTTCGAGCGGCGTGCGAGGTGGGGCGGCGATCATTCGGGCGGGTCCGGGAAGGAGGGCCGGTTGGAGAGCGCGCCGGTCCACCTTGCCGCTAGGGGTAAGTGGCAGGCGCTCGAGGACGGCAAAGTGGGCTGGCACCAGGTAGTTGGGCACCTGGCCGAGCATCCAACGCCGAAGGTCGCCCGGCTCCGGCACGGCTCCAGGGTCGCGCGGCACGAAGCAAGCGAGGAGTTCCTGGTTGCCGCTGGCATCGCCGGACAACGCGCACACCGCCACTTCCCGGATGGCCGGATGGCGCGAGAGGACCGTTTCGATTTCGCCCGGTTCGACACGGAAGCCGTGAATTTTCACCTGGTCGTCGGAGCGCCCCAGGAACTGCAAATTTCCGTCCGGCTGCTCCCGGGCGAGATCGCCCGTGCGGTACCAACGAGCACCCTGGGCGTCCCGCGCAAACTTCGCGTCGGTCAGTTCGGCGTTGTGTAAATAGCCACGCGCGAGACAACCGCCGCCAAGATGCAACGCACCCGGCCCGCCGGGCGCGGTCGGACGACCGTCCTCATTCAACAGGCGAATCTTTGCGCCGTCGATCGGCTGGCCGATGGCAGGCAGCGCCGGCCACGTTCCTGGCTTACCCGGCAAGGTATAAGCCGCGGCGACGTGGGTCTCGGTCGGGCCGTAGTGATTGTGGAGGGCGCACCGGCCGTTCTGCGCGCGTAAAGCCGTGAAGAAAGCCGCGACGGCTGGCGTGATCCGCAATGCTTCGCCCGCGGTGATGACTTCCCGCAATTCGTGCGGCAGCACGCCGCCCGCGGCGGAGTGTTCCGCCAGTTGGCCGAGCATCACCGGGGGCAGGAACACACGTCCGATGTTTTGTTCGTCCATGTGCCGCAGCAACCCGCGCGGGTCCCGGCGGGTGGGTTCCGGCACGAGCACGAGCGTACCGCCCGCACTCAGCGTGGAGAAAATTTCCTGGAACGAAACGTCGAAGCTCAAAGGGGCAAACTGCAGGACCGCAGTTCCGGCAGCCAGAGGACAGGCGTGGGTCTGCCAGTGGAGAAGGTTGCAGAGCGCGCCGTGCGCCATGGCGACGCCTTTGGGTTTGCCGGTCGATCCGCTGGTGTAGATCACGTAGGCTAATGGATCGACCGCCGGTCCGGCGGGATCGCTTGGCGGTACGTCGTCGAGTTCCATGGTGGCAGCGGCAGCGGTGGCATATTCACGGTAAGAGATCTGCCGGCAGTCCGGTGCGTCGCCAGGGGGCCACGCCTCCGGCCCGGTGATAAGCAGGGGAGCGCGGGCGTTTTCGAGCATGTAAGCCAGTCTTTCCGCGGGGTAGGCAGGATCGAGCGGCAGGTAAGCGCCGCCGGCTTTGAGCACGGCCAGCAGGCTGACGATGCCGCCGACCGATCGTTCCAGGCAGATGCCGACGACGACCTCGGAGCCAATGCCCAAGCCACGCAGGTGGTGTGCAAACCGGTTGGCGTGCCGATCGAGTTCCCGGTAGGTCACGGTTTCTTCGCCTTCCATGACGATGGCACACGCGTCCGGCGTCCGAGCGGCTTGCACCTCGAAGAGGTGGTGGACTCGCCCGAGCGGGAACATACCGGATGGCTGCTGAGTGGATGAAACCTCTGTCATCAAGCAAGAAAGGGTAACTGTTCCAAGCCAAGCTAGAAAGCCATTTTCGTGCCCCAGCGCACCGAGAAGAAATTCGATGGCGCGAAGTTGTCGCTGCGCTGGTGCCAAGCGCATCTCTCCATCGCGCTTGGTACAAGCACCTGATTTCTCTGCCTCCCTTCCGGTCTAAACGGAAAGCAACCGGAGATTTTTGGCGCTTGTGCCGAGCGCGGTGGAGAGATGCGCTTGGCACCAGCGCAGCGACAACTCGCAGCCAGCCGCTGCGCGGCGGTTCGATCAGCTTTGGTGCTCGTAGGCGTGCATCGCCGCGGCATAGATGTCGCGCAACGGACGACCGGCGCGTTCCGCCGCCACGCGGCAGGATTCGAACTCCGGCGCGACCTGCAGGACCTTGCCTTCCTTGAAACCCAACTTGACGCTGATCGGTCCAAAGGCGGTATCGACACTCTCGATTTGCCGTTCCAGTTTGAGGCGCTTCTTCTCGGTCAAACGGACACCAAAGCTGCTGGTTTCCGCAAAGATCAGGTCGGCCATCTTCTCCACCGCGTCCGGTTCGCACAAAACGGAGAGCAGGACACCAGGACGATTCTTCTTCATCTGCGCGGGCGTGAAAAACGCGTCGAACGCCCCGGCAGCCAGCAGACGGTCCAGCAGCGCGCCGGTGATCTCGGGTGAAAGGTCGTCGATGTTGGTTTCGATCTGGGTTACGGTGTCCGTCGCGTAAGCGGAAGAAGCGGATGCCTCTTCCACCAGCTCTCCGAGCACCGCCCGGAGCGCGTTGGGACGGTCGGGCAACTGCCGGGAACCGAGGCCGTAGCCAATCTTCTCCACCTTCATCCGGGGCATCACCCCGAAACTTTCCCCGAACTCCGCGGCGATGGCCGCACCGGTCGGCGTGATGAATTCGTAAGGCTCATCGATCTGTCCGATGGGAGCGATACCGCGCAGGACCTCCAACGTTGCCATCGCCGGGATCGGAAACCGGCCGTGGGCGCAATCCACCCAGCCCTGGCCATCCGCCAGCGGGCTGACAAAAATCTTCTCGACCCCGAGTTCCTCGATCCCCACGCAAGCGCAGATGATATCCGCGATGGAATCCAAGGCACCCACCTCGTGAAAACCGACCTCTTCGACGGTCGCGCCGTGGATTTTCGCCTCGGCAACGGCGATGCGGTGAAAGATGCTCAGGGCGTGTTTGCGGACGAAGTCCGACAGATCGCTCTCCTCGATCAGGGCGCGGATTTGTAGGTAAGAGCGTCCGCCGTGCCGGGCGTGGGTATGATCGTGCTCGTGCGCCTGGCTGTGACCGTGGTCGTGGGCATGATCGTGTTCCTCCTCGTGCTCGTGGTGCTCATGCGGATGCCCATGATCGTGTCCTTCTTCGTGATCATGCACATGGGCATGCGGATGATCTTGTTCGTGGGCATGATCGTGTTCCTGCCCGTGGGCGTGATCATGCTCATGTTCGTGGCCATGAGAATGCACATGCACCTGACCGTGCTCGTCCGGCTCTTCGTCCTGCTCGTGGGTGTGGACCGCACCGTCGTGGATGCCGAACTTAACGCCTTCGAGGTTCTGCCGTTTGCGGCGTTCGAAGTGCATGTGAAAATCACCGATCTCCAGCTTGGATAATTCCCACTCGAAGGTGGACGGCTTCACTCCCAGGTCGCAGAGCGCGCCGACGGTCATGTCGCCGCTGATGCCGGAAAAGCAGTCGAGAAAGAGGATGCGCATGGAAGAAAAAGAAAGCGGATGAAAAGGCAAATACGCTTGTTCCCGTCACCGGGGCCGGCGTGACGTACGCTCCCCCTTTCCTCCCATTTCCGCAACCGGCTTCACGCGGCGTTGCGCTGCCCGGACGCGCAGCACGCTGGCGGCGCACACCTCCAGCATCCTGACTTGCGCATCGATCCGGCGCGCAATGCTGAATTCGCTCGGTGTCTCGAAGGTCAACACGCGGTCGCATTGGTTCCGGTAAAGATAGATGCCTTCCGGGTGCAGAGGAATGCGCGCCAGGTTGGCGCGCCGCAGCATCAGGCCGTTCTTGGCGGGTCGCTGGTCGATGCGCTTGCGCGGGTCGAGCGGCACGAACCTGGACACTGCTTTAAGTAACACCGATCCCAGGTCGGGCGGGCGGCGGGCCAGTTCGTACAGGTAGGCTCCCTGGCCGTCGTAGTCCTCGTGCATGGTCACAGCCAGCTCGAAGCGGCGTCCTCTGAGAAAGTCGCGGATTTCGCCGACCGGCGAGACATCCTGACGGTCGAAGAGGCGGTTGAGATCGCGATTTCGCTCGTCCGTGCGCCGGTTGTTGACCAGTCCCCAGGGATTGAGGCACGGCAGGATCACCAGCGGCAGGGGATGCCGCGCCTCTTTGGCCAGGGCGGTGAGATGCCACTCCGCCCAGCGCACCAGAGCCTCGGTGGCAGCCGGTTCGTCGCCGTGGATGCCGGCGGACAGGTACAGGCCGGCGGGATCGTCCGCTGCACCGCGCGTTTCAAGCAGGTAAACCGGGTATTCCCCCGCCCGGGCGAGTTCCACGAGCTTCAGTCCAGCGTCGCGGGCGATGCGCTTCCATCGCTGCACCAGGTAAGGGTAGTCGTGTACTCGGTGCTGGCTGTCGCGGGAAGGGACACGAGGCATACGCGGAAAAGAGCTGGAGCATAAAGGCGGCAGGCTGTACGCCAACAACAAACCACCAACACCGTGGCGAATTTTACGAAGTGCGATATGCTGGGCCACCCATGCCAGAAAAACGCCCGGTCACCTGCCCGTTGCTCGACCAGATCCTGGAGATCAGCGCCCAGGCCCAGATGAGCGCGGTGGCGGTGGCGGTGTACGACTATGGCAGCGACCTGTGTTTTTCCTACCAGGCGCAACGGGTCTTCCACGCGGCCAGCACGATCAAGCTGGCCATCCTGCTCGCCCTGCTGCGCGCAACCGAAGCCGGGCGGGTGCGCCTGACCGATCGCCTGCACGTGCGCAACCGCTTCCGCAGCCAGGCCGACGGTCAGCCTTTCTTTCTCCAGGCCGACCGCGACGGTGACCCCGAGCTTTACAAACAGGTGGGCCGCACGGCCAGCCTCCAGGCGCTCGCGGAAACGATGATCGTCCGCAGCAGCAACCTCGCCACCAACCTGCTCGCCGAACACCTGGGCGTCCCCTTCATCGGCGAAACGCTGGCAGCGACCGGCCTGGACGCGTTGCGCTGCCTGCGCGGCGTCGAGGATGAAGCCGCCTTTGCCAAAGGGTTGAACAACCAGGTGACGGCCGCCGGATTGCTGGACTTGTTCCGGCGCATCCACGAGACCCGGGTGCTGGACGCCGCCAGCCGCGATCGGTTCTTCGACATTCTTTTCCAGCAAAAGTTTAACGGCATGATCCCGGCCGGCCTGCCGGACGCCGCCAAGGCAAAGGTCGCCCACAAGACCGGTGAAATTTCCACCGTTTCACACGATGCCGGCATGATCTTCCTGCCGGCCCGTCCACCTTATGCCTTGGTGGTGCTCACCGAGTATCCCAACCCAAACACGGGCACCGGACGCAACAAGGCGGTCGCCGCCATTTCCACCGCCGTCTTTGATTATTTGCAAGCCGCTGGCACCGCCCTCGCCGTGCGCCGGAAAGTATGAACACCGCCCGCGACCTGCCCGTTGTCGATGGCTTGCGCCTGCCGTCCGACGTTCGCGCCCTGCTCCGCCCCGACGAGTTGGTGTCCGACCGCACCGGACGGGCCCACCGTTTGCCGCGTTTCTTCTACGAGGTGCGCAGTTGGTCGCAGGCCAGGGAACTGCTCCTCACGCCGCACGTCCGGCTGAGCGAGTTGCTGGTGGTCGATTGCCAGGAAGCCTCCCGCCTGCTGGAGGAATTTCCGCATTACGTCCCGTGCGCCGTCGGTTTGCTGGCGCGCCTGCTGGAAGATTTCCGCGTCCGCGTCGGTGGCCAGCCCATCTTTGTGGCGGCGAACGGCGGCTACCGCTCGCCGGCCCATCGCCTCAGCGCCAGCGCGGTCAACCCGCACAACTGGGCCGCCGCGGCGGACGTGTACCGGATCGGAGACACGTTTCTCAACACGCAGTCCGCCATCGAGAAATACGCCGCGCTGGCGCGGGAGCTTGCCCCGGAGGTCAACGCCCTGCCTTACGGGCACCAGCCGGGGGAAAGCGACGATCACCTGCACCTCGACCTCGGCTATCTGCATCTGGTCCCGGGGAGCTGCGACGAGGCGGCGGCGTGAGGGCGCGTACCGCGGCAGACGTTGTAGAGGCGCTTGTGCCAAGCGCCGCCGGCCGATCCCGCAGGGATCGGGCTTCCGGCCTTGAAATTTCGCGTGAAAAAGCTTACGGCTAGCTCCCCTTCTCCGAGCGACTTCCAGTCGCCGCACGATCCTCTTCCCCTTCCGCTTGAACCCACGCAAAACAGCAGAAAGACGTTCCGCCTTTGCCCCCGCCGCCCTTGCGCGCTCCGTGCCGCGGCAAGCCGTGGTCGGTCTGGAAGCCGAATTCACCCTGCTGGTCGATGGCCGCGAGCAAAAGCCCGAGGATGTTTTCCGCAGTCCCGCCGACTTGTTGCGGCACCACGCCGGGCGCATCGTCCCGCGGGCGGGGCGGTCGTGCCATCTGCCGTCGGGCGGCGCGCTGTATTTCGACACCGGAGTGATCGAAGTCGCCACGGCCTTGATCGAGCTGGAGGCGGACCACGGCTGCCAACGGGCCGTGCGGTCGTTGTGGGAACAGATCGCCTTCGTCCGCACGCAGATCGATGCCTGGGAGGCTCACTGCGGACAGGAAATGAAGCTGCGCGGTTTCAGCGCCCACTATAATTTCTCGTTGTTTGCTGCGGATGGCCCGGCGGGCGGACGCCGGCTGCACCTGCTGGCCTATTTGCTCTGCTACCTGTTGCCGGTACCCATGATGCTGCTGGCGGCCAACCGCCGCAGCACCGCCATCGGCGCGCGTCCACGTCCGGGTCGGATCGAGATCACGGCTGATTTCACGCCGGATGTCGCTCTGACGAACGCCGCGCTGGCTTTTCTGGCCGGCGTGATCGCGGAGGTCGCCCGCTGGCCGCAAGCGGAACTCCGGGCGGACAAACTGGCCGCCCGGGGCCTGCCGCTGCTGGATGGTTTCAGCCCGAGCAAACACAGCTCGCGCAAAGGTTGGCGCGCGCACGCCGACGATTTCTCTCACAATCCCTTCCTGGCCGATCCTAACCGTCGCGACTGGCGGACGATGGATGGCCGGGACGTCAGCCTGCGCCAGATGGCGTGCGAAATCTTTGCAGTTTTCCAGCCCAGCATTCGGCGCTTCGCGGATCGGGCGACCTTTGTTCACCTGCGCGAGGTGCTTGAAGGCAAGGCTCGCTCTTTGCTCGACTTTGACGATCGTCCGCCGGCTTATGAGGACGCCGGCCGGGTGATTGATTGGGGTCGCCGACGCCACCGTCCACTGCCGCGCTCCGCTTACGAGCGGGTCATCCAGCGCGTGATCGCCCGCGAACCTTTGCAGATCGGCCGTTCGCGCTACCAGGTCGAGCGGATGCCCGGCTGGTACGAGTTCGTGTTCCGCAACGTGAAGACCGGCCAGCGCCGGACGTTCAACCTCGACGAGCTCGCCCGGCGGCTCGGCCACGGCCGTTTTCAAAAGAGTTGAACCAGTGGCAAACTAGGGTTGATAAAGTGTACTCGGTGGTCCGGCGGGAGCAGGTGGTGGCAGCGGTGGCAGGAAAAGGGATGGCCCTCCAGGCTGCCGAACTCTTCGGGGTGTCGGTGGTCAGCGGCGGGCGCTTTGTGTGCGCGGCTTGCGGGCAAGCACGTACGCAGGGGACCGTGGAAACGGCGGTTTCGGCGGGCTTGGCCACCATCACCGCTCAGGACGCACGCGGCTGGTTCAAACACCGCGGCACCCTGCCGCCCGTTCAATCATTTTTAAGAACGTCTGTGGGCAATCCGGCGTTGACGGCGGACCACGGCCACTCCGAGCAATGCCCCCGCGCCCAGCATGGCCCAGGTGGACGGCTCGGGCACCGCGCCGAGAGCAGCGTCGGTGTAGTCCTTCGAGGAGAACGCTTCGATATCGATGCCGTATTGTTCTCCCAAGGCGGAGGGACTTGTGGTGTCCAACACCACCGTCAAGCCGCTGCCGGCCGGGACGGTTACGTTGAAGAATTTCGGGTCCTGTGCGGCGCCGCCGAAACTATAATTGCCCGTCGGCCTTCCTGCTTCGTCACCTAGCCAGCCGTCGCCGCTCGCGAGGCTGGACTGGCCATTGAAGGTCGTCCAAGCCGAGGCGAACAAGTCCCCGGCCAGCGGTTCGTCCAAGCTGATCTGCACGTACTGACCGTCGCCGAGTTGGGCGGCGGTGAACGTGTAAGTGAGATAGTTGAAGCCCGTATTCTTCGTTCTGGCCGTGACGCCGAAGTAACTGGTTGAGCCGTTGACCGCCGGGTCCCAGGTTTGCTGGGTGAAGAAAGGGTTGTAACGGTTGCCCAGCAAAACGGTCGAGTTCGCGGCGGTGATCGAGTCCGCCGGATCGTTGAGCAGGTCGGTCGCCCTGGCAGCCGGGCCGCCCAAGCTAGCCAGCGCCAGGCAAGCGGCCCCGGTGACGATGCATTTGGAAGTGAGTTTCATCATGGTATTTGTGTGTGCTGCGTGCGGATGTTCGGTTCGAGAAGGCGCGGAGACTTACTGCGGCGCAGGGGTAGGCGTGATGGTCCCGGCGGCCTGGAGGCAGGCTGCCAGCGCGTCGAGCACACCGTAGCCGCCGGTGACATCCACGCCGCTGGCTTCGTTGTCCACGGCGGTGCTCGTCAGGATGTTGCGGATTTGCGTGTTGGTCAGCGCCGGGTTCACCGACTTGACCAGCGCGGCGATGCCGGCGGCGTGCGGACCTGCCGCCGAGGTGCCGAAGAAGGGCGTGAAGCCCAGGGTGACTACGCTCACGCCGTCCACCGCCGTGGCGTCCGGCTTTTGCAGGACGGTGCCGCCGGTGGAAGAGAAGTTTCCCGGGGTGATCGCCGAGCCGTCCGGGTTGTAGAAGAGGCGGCGCGGACCGTCCGAGCTGAAGGTCTCCTCCGGGTAGCTGTTGCCCGCCTTGATGGCCTTGGCGCCGAGCTTGGCGCTGTTCCAGAAGGTGGCCCCCACGCCGAAGGCCGCCGCTGTCGCCGCGTGACCGGCGGTGGCACCGTTGGTGGAGGTAACCAGTTGGCCGCCGTTGGTGTCGATGCGCAAGAAGCGGTCCGCCGCGCCGACGGTCTGCGTGATGACGAGAAACTGGCCCACGCCAGGACCCTCGAAGTTGCCGCCGATGAGTTGGCTGTCGAGTTCTTCCACCGGGTCTTGCGTGCCGTCTTGGACGGTGACGGAAAAACCGATAAGGGTCACGCCGTCCGTATCGACCGCAAAGAAATCGTAGTCGTTGGCGCTGGCCCCCAGCGGGTCGGACCATTCCATGTCGATGTAGGGTTCGCCGTTCATTTTGATCACGTCGTAGTTGTTCGCGCCGATCTGGGCGACGTTGTAGGGCTTGTTGCTGTCGTCATCGTCGAGCGGGGTGTAGGTGCCGCCGTTCACGAAGTCGCCTTCCCAAGTGCCGGAGGTGCCGTGCGCCGCGTTGCCCGAATTTCCCGCGGACGAGAAGTAGAGCACGCCAGCCGCCGTCACGGTGTTGACGGCGCGGGCGATCACGTCGTCCTGGAAAGGACCCTCGCCGGAGTAGCCTATGTCGTCGACGATGATCTGGGCGCCCGCCTGCTGGAGCGCGAGGATGTTGTTGGCGAAATCCGTCGGCGTGGAGTAGGCCGTGGCGAAAAGGAGCGTCGCGTCCGGGGCCATGTCCTGCACGATTTCCATGATGGCCGCGCCTTCGTCGGTCGCGTAGTCCACGGGATTGCCGTTGCCGCCGCCGGTGTAGGGCGCGATCACCTTCGAGTTCGGCCCGAGATCGCCGCTGGCGATAAGCGCGTCCACCTGCGCCTGCGAGGCACTGTCGGAAAGCACGCCGACCGTGACCCCTTTGCCCGTGATGCCAAGCTGCTTGCCCACGGCCTTGGATTTCTCCACGACGTGGCCCTGCGAGGTCAGCGCGCCGACGTGGTTGATCGGGTGCGGGGTGACCCGAATGCTCCGCACGCTGTCTTCGGCGGCCAAGTCGGCCACGGAGGTCAGAGGAACCGTGGCTTCCACGCGGCCGGTCTTGTTCTTGAAAGCGTTGACCACTCCCCCGCGTTGGGTAACCAATTTGCGGAATGCCTTGTTCGCCTTTCCGTTGCTGACCACCGTAATTTTCACGGTGTCGGTCTTGCTGGCTTTGACCAGCGGGATGGCGGCGGTGCCAATGTTCTCGCCGAGCGCCTTGCGGCGGGCGAAGACGAGGCGGGAGTCCATCTTCCGCTCCGCCGGAGTGAAGGTGGCCTTGACGCTGAGGATATCGGCGATCTGCGCTTTGACGCTAGCGGAGAGGTCCTGCGCCCGGCTGGGAGCGACCAGGGAGACGGTCAGCGCGAGGGCGGAGAGGGAGAACACGCGCAACCCACGGGTTACGCTGAATTTAGAGGTGGTCTTTTGGTGGATGTCTTTCATGGCTTACTTGGAATTTTGAACGAAGATCGGGGGGGGGGCGAAGGTGGTGGGATCGGATGCTGTGGCTCTGGTAAGAGAGGCGGGTCAAAGCGAGGGACTGGCTCGCCGCTGTGCTGCCCCAATGAGAGATGTTGGGAACCTCGTCCGTGCCCGAAGGTATTGTTCCGGATGGCAGACAAATGGTCAGAGTAGGATGTGATCGGCGCAGGCGCGGTCGTTCCACCTCGGTCGCCCGCAGTGCCGTGGAGTTCGTGCCGGTGATTCCGGATGCAAAGAGCCGCGCTCGTCGTAAGAGTGCCGACTCATCCCGTTCTAGTTCAATTCCCGGTTTCATGATTCCCTTGGTGCGTATCCTGCTTACATTTATCGTAATGCTGAACCCACGTTGATCGAATAAGGATCGCCTATCTAACGAGAGGTCATGCTGGAACCGAAGCACACCGGACCACGTCCGGAGCGCGCCTCGCCGTGCCGGTGGGTTCAATTCCCTCCATTTGCAAACCCTGTGTTGCCATCCGCAAGAGTGCAAATCTGCGTACTGACAAGCAATCCCGGATTTCTCCGGCGAATGTTCCCGGATTTGTTGCTTTTCAAACAAAAATCTTTTTGCCCGCACTCGCCCGGGCTTCCATTTACCTCCAGCGGATCAGCAGACTAATGTAAAGTCCGGGCAGGTGCTGCTCTCGCCAGGAGGGCGATGAACATCTCGTCGTGACGCAAGGGATCCCATTGCGGATTCAACCTTAGGTCGCCGATGGTTGGTTGGGCAGGCAGAGCAATCCCTGCCGGTCGATCCAGCAACTGGTTCAACGTGTCAACGGCCAACTGGCTGCGTCCCGTCCAGGCGTAAACGGCGGCCAAGTTGCATCGCACCACCGGGGCGGCGGCTGAGAACTTGGCGGGCGGCGTCAATTCACAGGCCCGGCGTGCCTCACGCACCGCCAGTTCCCCGTGCCCCAGCAGAGCGTCGAGCACCGCCAGCGTGCTCAGGGGCTGACCGTTGGCAGGATCAGCTACCACCGCTTCTTGCAGCGCAGACCGCGCTTCGGCGAACGCCGCCTCGGTCCCGGGCAAATCTCCCCGCAGCCGCGCGGCCCAGCCTTCGTACCAGCCTTTGGGATACAGAAAGCCGCTCATGGATAGCTGCGACGGTTGAACCGCGTTGACCCGCCGCGTAATGGCGGCGGCATCGCGCTCGTAGAGGCTGAGAACCAACTCGTAAACATCGCGCAGCCGCGCGTCGGGGTCGTCCGCATCGCTCAACGGTGCAAGGGCCGCGCGCAAGGGGGCAAGGTCGCCACTTTTTTCCAGCGGGCCGAGGCTGCGCATCAACCGCTGGACGGCGGCGGCGTGTTCCGGAACGATGGCGATGATTCCAGCGATTGTTTCGTCGTACTCGTCGTATTCGCGTTGGCACCGGTAGAGGGTGGCCAGCCGGTAGCGGTATGTGGCCTCCCGGGGTTCCAGCAGGATGGCGCGCTTGAACGCCGTGACCGCTTCGCCCCAGCGGCTTTGATTTTGCGCGATGATCCCGGCGAAGAGTTCGAGGTTTGCGTCGTTCGGCAACTCACGCCTTGCCAGCTCGATCTCCGTTTGCGCGTGCGCGTTGTCGTCCAAGAATAAAAAGTGGGAGGCCTGCGCGAGATGGACTTGACCGGAATTGGGTCGAATGCGCCGGGCTTCCTGCAACGCGCCTTCCGCCAACGTCCGGTGGTCCACCGAGCGCTCGTCGGCGCTGGCGGACTTTCCATAGTAGTAGAGTTCATCGTGGGCGACCGCCAGATCGCAATACGCCATGGCGAAGTTGGGGTCCCGAGCCACGACCGCTTCCAACAGGGGGATGTACTGCAACAGGCGTTGGCGCAGTTCATCCGCGTTCGCTACGAGTCCGGTCACTGTGCTTGCCCGAAGGTAAAGGTCGTACGCCGTGAGGTCTTGCGTGGGAGCTTGGTTGATATCCGCTCCCTCCTCGGGCAGCAACTCGGCTTGCAGCTGCCCGGCCACGTTGCGGCAGACCTCGCTCTGGACGCTGAAGATGCTGGCTGCCGGGCAATGGTACCATTTTTCCCAACGTGGCTGATCCCCGGAAGGGCCGAAGAGGCTCATCCGAAGGGCAACCTCGCCGCCGTTCCGCCCGATGCTGCCCTCCAGAATGTAGCCGACGCCGAGTTCGTGCCGGGCGACGCCGAGATCACGCGGGCCGGGAAGGTAGGAGCGTACGCTGTTTGGCCCCACGATCCGCAGGGCAGAGATCCGGGCCAGGCCCGCCGTGATCCCGTCGTGGATGCCGACGGCAAAAAAGGCACTGTCGGCCAGCGGACTGAGGTTGGCGAAGGGCAGCACGGCCAACGAAGCTTTCTGTCCAACGACCGCCGGACGCGCGGGTGCTGCTGCCTGCCGCCAGCCGTGAGATGAACCGAAGGCAGCCCAGCCACAGGCGGCCAGCAGGCAAACGCTTGGGATGAGCAGTCGAGGACGACGACGGGGCTTCCACCAGCGTCGCGCGCGGATCGTCTCCTGGCAACGCTCCAACTCGGCGAGCAGCTCGCGAGCGGATTGTGGCCGGTCCCGTAGATCGGCGGCGAGCAACCGGCACAGGAGGGACACGGCGGGTGGTGGGACTCCGGCGGCGGTCAACTGTCCGGTGGGCAACGGGTCGTTGACCTGTTGCCGGTGAATTTCGGCCAGGGTGTTGCCCGCAAAGGGCAATCGGCCACACGCAGCGTTCCACAGCGTCACGCCCAGCGAGTAAAAGTCCGAGCGCGAATCGATCACGGGAAGATTCTCTGTCGTCAAGCTCCGGTGGACGCGGTGCTGCTCGGGACTGGCAAAGGCAGGCGTACCCGCGAAACCCGCGTGCGTGTCCTGGGCATCCAGCACCAGCGCGCTGCCTCCCAGAGCCTTGGCCAAGCCGAAGTCAATCACCTTGACTAGAATCTCGGCTGACCCGGGTGGTCCCGGCACCGTGTTCAGCATCAGGTTCGACGGTTTCAAATCGCGGTGGACCAAACCCTTGGCCTCAGCGGCCAACAGGGCCCGTGCGATTTGTCGGCCGATCTCCAGGACCGCCGTCACGGGTAGCGGGCCGCTGCGGCGCACGCGGGCGTCGAGCGTTTCCCCCTCGACCAGTTCCATGACGTAGTAGCACTCGCCCTCCTGCTCGCCGTAGTGGAACACACTGGCTACGTTCGGATGCCGGAGCTGTGCCGTCAGGCGGGCCTCGTGCAGAAAGCGCGCCCGGGTGGCCGAGTGGCCGGCTACGTGGTGGGTGATCACCTTCAAGGCCACCGTGGAGAACAGATTGCAGTCGCGCGCCCGGTACGTGATCCCCATGGACCCGCGCCCGAGTTCCAACGGAAAACCATCCAGCCCGAGCAGGATCTCGAAGTGCCCATAGCGGAGCGGCAAATCCTCCGGCGGGGCGGCCACCGTCCGTTTCGCACCGTCGTCCAAGATCGCCAGCCCGACCAGACACCGCCAGCAACCGCCGTTGGGGGTGCGCGCTTCCAAGGGCTGGCCGCAACGCACGCAAACGTGGTCTAATTTTCGGGATGAGCCGTCTGTTTCCTGCCGGTTGAGCGCGGACATGATGGGCGGGAGATCGGTTCGGCGTGTGCGAGGCTGCCGGCTCGCTTCAACCCATGAGCAGCCGGTAGAAGTACCGCAATTCCTCATCGACGTCTGCGGGACTGTTGAGCGTCTGGGCGACCTCGGCGCGCAGGGTATCCCGGTAGCGCTGGCGCAGCCGGTGCAGCGAGGTGCGAAAAGTAGTCGGATGGATGCCGAGCCGAGCCGCCGCCGTTTCGGGCGGCGGGGGAATGGTCTCACCCGCCAAGATGAAAGGCTCCAGTTCGTCGAAGAGTTTCAGTTTGCCCTCCCCGGCGTATGCCTCCCGCAGTTGCAGCCAGGTGCGGCGGGTCAGCGTGAGCGCCCAGGCGCGGTCGTAGGAAGCCGTGGCATCTTCCTGCCGGTCGGTTTGGATGGAGGCTTCCACCTCGTCCAAGTGTTCGATCAAGGACACAAACTGCTGGCCGCCGCCACGCTTGACGGCGAGTTGTTTCTCGCGGCTCCGGGCGAGGAAGATTTTCAACGCGCCAAGGACGAAGGAACGGAGCCGCCCCCTTTCCTGATCCGCCCGTACCAGCGCGTTTTCCTCGAGCAAATGGGCTAGAAACGCCTGCGTCAGGTCTTGGGCGTCCGCCGGCTGGCGCCCATGTCGGCGCAGGTAAGAATAGATCGCGGGCCAGTAGGATTGGCAAAAATCCGCTGTCGCGGCCCGCACCGACTCCGCTGGCTGAGTCTGTGCCGCGAGTAGGATCATGCTCCACTGCGTCTGGGGAAAGGCAGCTCCTCCCTCCCGCAGAGTCCCTGGCATTTGGTTCACCCCGCCTACCTTATACAGGAATTTCCTTGGTGAAAAGTCCAGACTCGGGGGCCGCTCTGCCTCAGGCCGGGAACAACCGGTCGAATTTCGCGGGGGCGGACGTTCCGCCTGCCCAGGGCCAAAAACTTTGGCAACAATATACTTGACTCACCAATGTCTTGACATGGACGGGGGATGGGTCAGGATGGGCGGATGGCAAGAGACTTCAAATTTTCGGAATTATGCAAGCATCGCCCAACCTATCCTGAACCTGTAGCCGTAAACGGGTACTTGACCCCATGCTTGGATCGCTTCAAGGAAGCCATGCGTGCCACCGTGAATCTGGCGGCAATGCCTTCAATGATTGCGTCTCACGCGAGATTGGATCAGCTTCTTATCTGTAAGACTCACTTCCGCATGACGGGTCAAGCCGAGATGACAGCCACAGAACTATCGGAGTGGGAACCGACCGCAGAGCGGGGCGTTGTTTTTAGGAGGTTGGCGGCGGAAGAAAATGCGATTCTGACCGAGGACGGATCAAAAACGATACACGTCAAGCTCGGGATTCCGTATATTGATGCCACCATTAAAGCCGATGTAGGAATGCAGATTGGTGTGGACGCTGTTTTCGTGGCCATCTTGCTGCAATCTTGGACGGCATTTGAAACTTTCGCTGCTGATCTATGGGTGTCTGCCGTTGACAACGGGTCTGACCAGTTTATCAAGCTGGTGTTAAACTCGCCTGGAATTAAGAAAGCTGATGATAATATCACAGCCAAGGATTTGCGAGAGTTGCAGTATGACGCCCGGACACATCTGGGATCGTTCCTTCGTGATACCCGGCGAGTTTCGTTTCAAACCTTGAAAGACATCATAAGAACGTACAGTGTTGGATTCGATAAGACGAAAGCGGACAAACTTTTCAATGAGACGGACGGAGGACGTATTGCGGCCGTTGCGGCTTTTAGGAACATTTTAGCGCACAAGGCGGGAATAGTGGATAACGACTTTGTAAAACAAGTATCCGCATTTTCTGAATATAGCCACTTAACACCTCCGGAAACGATTTTGCTGGATGGCGAGATGGTATTCAAGCTACGAGAGTCGGCAGTGCAGATGAGTTTTGCATTGCTCGGATTTATAGATGAACGTATTACTTCATTGACAAGGTAATATGAACGCGAACGAAATCCCCGCCCTAGAGACTCTATGCGAAAAATGTGATGGCAACGGTGGGCGGCGTCACCCTCCCAGCGGGCTGTGGCTTGAGTGCCCTAAATGTGACGGCACGGGCAAGCAAATTACGGAAGTTGGTGAGCGTGTGTTGGATTTCATCTGGCGGCGGTCTGACAGGTTTATCCAGACCGCCCACTAGTGCCAATGCCGTCAGGTAATTCAACTCTCCAGTTGGGGCCAACTTCTTGGCAGGGAAGGTTTCCACTTGCCGTCGGGCAAGAAAAACGAGCGGAAAAGCGACGTTTTGTCCCCATCTTGAGTCGAAACACCGAGAAATTATGTCCAGCAAAGCCTGGGTTGATTGGTTAACAATGATAGGGTTGTAAAAGAACGTTTCCAACGGTGAATGGCAGTTTGTTCTCCGGAGACCGGCTTTTCTATAATCTCCTCAGAATGAAGCACTAATGAATTACCTGACGGCATTGCCACTAGTGCGCCGTTCTTTGCGTTGCTTCTGATATTCCGCCTCTCTCCGGTCAACTTCTTCTTTCGGTACAGCGAGTATGCGAGCAGCTAGTGCTCGCATACGCTGAAAAGCAGACGGTGCAGGTTCGTTTGATGAGGCGGGTTCATTCATGGTAGTTTGCTTTTCAGTATTTCAATCTTTTCTTCCAAAATAGACCTAGAAACGTTTATTCCGATTAGATTCAACTGAACTAATCGCATAGCTTGATAAATCCTGTTTAGGATTTCACCTACAACCCATGCGGTTAATGCCCAGAAGAGCCACATGGTAATGCTTTCCGTTGGAACGTCTTTGAAGAAGCGGTCAAAGATTCCATATGCAATGAGTACAGGAACGCCCCACCGGCAAGCAGTCCGGTACTCTTTCAATTCATTGAGCAATTTTTGCATTGCATGCTCATCAATCTTCTCAGCCATAAGCTTAGATTTATGAAGTTTTGCGTTTAGGGCCTCGTCTAGATTGCTGGAAGACAGTCGGTGCCCGTAGTGAGTTTCAGGTAGGTCAGGCGACGTCCTACGATGTTGGCGATAGCCTTCAAGAAGCGCCCTTGATGATTGTCCTTGCGCTCGTTGAAGCGGAAGGATTGTTCGTCTAGGTAGCGCGTAAGGTGTTCAGCATTCACGCTGACATAGGTGCCCTTGAGCGTCCGCTTGAGCAATGCCCAGAAGTTCTCAAGACCGTTGGTGTGAATGTTCTCGCGAACGTATTCCACGGCATGATCAACGGTCGCATGGAAGTAAGCAGGGTCCATGGGGCAGTAAGCGGGCAAGCAATCGGTGAACACGTTGGCACCCGCCTCCACGTTCTTCCTGATTTCGCCGTGCAAGCTCGCCCGGTCTGCGCTTTTGAGAACCTTGTGACGCACCTTGGAAGCTTTCTTCTCAGTGCCGCGCTCAAGGATGCCCATGACAATATTCTTACCCGTTGCTCCACGGCCCTTGATGCGGGCTTCGCGCTTATGCTTGTGCATGTTGGCAGCCTTGCCGCCGATGTAAGTCTCATCAACTTCCACGGTGCCAGCCATCTTTTCCAAGGTGCCGTTCTGTAGGGCGAGGCGGATGCGGTGAAGCAGGAACCAACCAGTCTTCTGGGTCACACCCAAAGCGCGGTGAATCTCATAGCTGCTAATGCCGTTCTTCGCGTTGGCGATGAGCCAGAAAGCGCAGAGCCACTTGTCTAGCTTGATGGGGCTATCTTCCATGACCGTGCCAACCTTCACGGAAAATTGGCGCTTGCAACCACGGCACTTCCAGACCTTGCGAGTTTTGAGGAAGGCAACGCTGGACTCGCCGCAATCGGGGCAGGAAACTACGCCGGTAGGCCAGCGCATCGACACCACGAAATCAAAGGCGTTTTGCTCATCGGCAAAGAAGATTACCGCCTCTTGAAGAGTTTCGAGGAAGGTTAGTTCGGCCTGCATGAGTACAAATTCTCATGAAAGGCGTGGTGAGTCAAGTATATTATTGCCCTTCCAATGGAGTAGTGCTTAGTATTACAGTGGTAGATGACAAGTGTATCAGGAAAAGGCGGTCCTCAAGGGTGAACAACGCGTCAAATGTCGCTCTTTTCTATCTCCATATCGCCAAAGATGGGCGCTTCTTTGCTCAAACCGGACGTTCCTCAACGATCTACTACTGTAATATTAGAGCCTATCCGGTTAACTCTCCACTACGGATGTAGCCACGGCGCTCCGCCGCCGTGTCCGCTCCGGCACCAGACACGGCGGCGGAGCGCCGTGGCTACATCCGAAAATATCCGGATAAGCACTTGGGCACCTGTCTCAAGCAGCAGCAGCCGCGTGGGCGGCAGGCGGGCGGGTAGCGCCCGTCCATTTCTCGAGGGTTGCCTGGAGCGCTTCCAACTTCACCGGCTTGCTCAGGTAGTCATCCATCCCCGAGCCGAGGCATTTCTCTCGGTCGCCCTCGAGCGCGTTCGCCGTCAGGGCGACGATGGGGATGCGCGTGCCGTGCGCCCGCTCCCGCCGGCGGATTTGACTGGTGGCCATAAAGCCGTCCATCTCGGGCATCTGGCAATCCATGAGGATCACGTCGTAGGCCACCTTGGAACTGGCTTCCAAGGCTTCGAGCCCGTTTGCCACCGCGTCCGCCTTGTAGCCGATCTTTTCGAGCTGCCGGATGAGCACCTTCTGGTTGACCGTGTTGTCTTCGGCGATCAGCACGTGCGTGCGTCCTCGTTTGGCCGGACGCAAGGGCGTACTGACCGGGGCGACCGGCATGCCCGAGCGCTTCACCGTCGGCAGCGGCTTCGCGTTCATTCCCGCATGGAAAAGCTCGCGCAATTGCGAACGCTTGACCGGCTTGTTCAGGTAGGCGTCCACCGGTTTGAGCACCGCGTCCCCCGGCGCGGGCGGGGCCGGGCGCTGGCCGGGGGCCAGCAGCATGATGACTTTCGTCGCGGCAATCCGCGGATCGCTCTTGATGGAATGCGCCAACGTGGCCCCGTCCATGTCCGGCAAGGCGGCGTCAACGATCACAAAGCCGTAGGGTTTGCCGGCGTCCACCGCGGCGCGCAGGGCTTGCAGGGCATCCAGCGCCTGGGTCAAAACCAGAGTCTTCATGCCCCAGGAACTCAGTTGCTCGCGCAACACTTCGCCGGTGCCGGTCGCGCCGACGATCAGGGTGTGGGCGGCCGAGAAGTTGATCGTCGGCTCGGGCGACACCTCCTCGTCGGCCAGCACCACCGGCTGCTTGGGCAAACGCACGGTAAACCAGAAGGTGGAGCCTTGTCCGGGTGCGCTCTCCACGCCGATCTTGCCGTCCATCAACTCGACGAGCTGGCGCGAGATCGCCAGCCCCAGGCCCGTGCCGCCGAACTTCCGCGTGGTCGAACCATCCGCCTGCACGAACGCCTGGAACAATCCCCGTGCGGCTTCTTCGCTCAGGCCGATGCCGGTGTCCGACACCTGGAAACAAAGCTGCGTATCGTTCACCGATTCAGCCAGCTTGGCGACGTGGACCAACACCCGCCCGCTCAGGGTGAACTTGACGGCGTTGCCCACCAGGTTGACCAGCACCTGGCGCAACCGGCCGGGGTCGCCCCGCAGGAGCCGGGGCACATCTTCGAGCACGTGACAGGCGAGGTCCAGGGTCTTGGCCTGAGCCTTCTCCGCCAGCAACTCGACCGCGCCTTCGACGGTGGACTGCAGATCGAAATCGACCTCCTCGAACTCCAGCTTGCCGGCCTCGATCTTGGAGAAATCCAGGATGTCGTTGATGATCGTGAGCAGCGCATCGCTGCTGCCGCGGATCGTCTCGACGTACTCGTGCTGCTCCTCGTTGAGCGGGGTGTCCAGGAGCAGGCTGGTCATGCCGATGACGCCGTTCATGGGCGTGCGGATCTCGTGGCTCATGTTGGCCAGGAACTCGCTCTTGAGCCTAGCGCTGCGCAGGGCGTCGTCGCGCGCCTCGGCCAACTCGCCCTCGATCTGCTTCCGCTCGACGACCTGCTGGTGCAGGATCTGGTTCGTTTCGGTGAGCTGGATCGTGCGGTCCCGCACGCGCGCCTCGAGTTCCTCCTGCGCGCGGCGCAGGACTTCCTCGGCCTGCTTGCGTTCGCTGATGTCCGTGGACGTGCCGATCCATTCGCGCACCCGGCCGCTGCTCTCCATCACCGGCACGCCGCGCGACGAGAAGTGGCGGTACTCGCCATCCTGCATCCGCATGCGGTGTTCAAACTCGTAGAACCGGCCGGTGTGGACCGAGCTGTGCCACAGGGTGATCGCTGATTCACGGTCGTCGGGATGGATGCAATCCAGCCAGCCGAATCCGCTCATTTCCTCGAAGCTCTGGCCGGTGGCCGTGCGCCAATCGGGCATGTCCACGGTTACCTCGCCCTCGGCGTTGGTCAGCCAGACAAGCTGGGCGCTGGCAGCCACGAGCGAGCGGTAACGCTGCTCGCTGCGGGTGGTAACCTCACGGGCGCGCTTCTGATCGTCGATGTCCGTGCAGGTGCCGAACCACTTCACGATCCGGCCATCCGCGGCGCGCATGGGCAGGGCGCGGCCCAGGTGCCAGCGGAAAGCTCCGTCCGAGCCGCGCCGCAGGCGGTACTCAATCTCGTACACCTCGCCGGTTTGCACCGAGTGCTGCCAGTCGTTCAGGCTGCGCTCGGCGTCGTCGGGGTGGAGCATGGGCGTCCAGTTCCAACCAGTGCTCTCCTCGATGGCCAAGCCCGTGTACTCGTGGAAGCGGCGGTTGAAATACTCGACGGAGCCATCGGGTTCGGCCATCCAGACGATCTGCGGCACGCTGTCGCTCGTAAAACGGTAAAGTTGGACGCTGCGTTCCAGTTCGTCGCTGGTGCGGCGTCCTTCCTCGATCTGGCGCTTGAGCGCACGGTTCGCGGCGGCCAGCTCGGCCGTGCGGTCGCGGACCTTCATGTCCAGATCATCCCGGGCAGCGCGTATTTCCTGCTCGATGCGCTGGCGTTCGCCGACCTGCCGGGCGAGATCGCGATTGGACTGCGTGAGTTGCGCTGTCCGTTCGTTGACGGCGCGCTCCACGCTGGTGCGGGCATCTTCCAGCTCCGCCTGACGCTCGACGATGCCGCGCATCTCCCGGTCTCCGTTGATGCAACGGTAGATCAGAAAAATATCTTCGAAGACCATCCAGCCGACATGTTCCAGCCAGCGCCACGGAGTGCCAACCGAAGTGCCGTAGATCGATGCCGACCAGTACGTGCCGCGAAGGAACTGGTCCGCACCCGCGACGACGGTTGCGAGGACCAGCACCCGCCAATCCCGGTAGAGGGACAAAAAGGCCAGCGAGCCGAAAATGTGGAAGTGCGCCTCGATGCGGCCGCCGCACAGATGGATGAGCAGCGCCGACCAAAGCATCTGCGAAGCGGCCACGACGTGGCGGGTCAAGGCACTGCCCGATTTTTGCAAGCACAGCAGGATCGCCGGACCAACGACCGCTGCGCCAAGCAGCGCGGCCGCGATCAGCTCCTCGGTGGTCGTGGCGGTCCGGCCACTCGAGAGGCGCGGTGCCCACCACGCCGCGATGGCGATGCCGGCGAGCCACTCCAGGCTGAGGAGCACGGCAAACATCCGATCCGTGAGACGCGCCGACGCCAAGCGCTCTATTTTGTAGAGCTGATCGCTCCGTCGTTTCAGGAATACGGCGTCTGCTTGCATCGGTGCTGGGGCAGCGCTGCCGGTAAAAGGCAGCGACTATCCTTCTGCAAGCAGGTGGTATTCCATTCCGGAGCGTGCGGTGTTCATTTTCGTTGGACGGCAGGCGCGGCTGCAACCTTTCGCTTGCACGGAAGGACGGGACCCGGCAAGGTGGGCAAATGGTTCCTGCTGCTGAAGCCATTGCTGCGCTCCCCCTCGCGGCTGCGGTGCCGGGCCGCGCTCTTTACGTCCAGACTTTTCGCTGGATGCAACTCGCCCGCACTTGCGAGGAAAAGATCGCCAGCCTCTATCGCGCCGGTAAAATTCAGGGCGGTGTTTTCCTGGGCACCGGCCAGGAAGCCCTGAGCGCTTCGCTCGGCGTCTGCTTGCGCGAAGGGGATATTTTTGGTCCGCTCATTCGCGACATGGCCGGCCGGCTCGCTTTTGGCGAACCACTGGTCGATATCACGCGCACCTACCTCGGTTCGCCGCTGGGACCCATGCGCGCCCGCGACGGCAACATCCACCGTGGCCGGCCGGCCACCGGCCTGTACGCCATGATCAGCCACCTTGGCACGATGGTCTCGACGGTAGCGGGCGGCTTGCTGGCCCGCCGCCTCAACGACACGCTCGGCGACTCGGTGGGCATCACCAGTATTGGCGATGGCGGCACCTCGACGGGCTCCTTCCACGAGGGTTTCAATCTGGCTGCCGTCGAGCGGCTGCCGATGGTACTCGTGGTGGCAAACAACCAATACGCTTATTCCACGCCGACGAGCCGCCAATACGCGTGTGCCGATCTCCTCGACCGCGCCGCCGGCTACGGCGTGGACGGACACGCCGTCGATGGCACCGATCTCGGCGCCTGCTTGGACACCCTCCAAAACGCGGTCGAGCGTGCGCGCTCCGGCTACGGCCCGCAGATGGTCGTCGCCAAACTGCTCCGCCTCACCGGCCACGGCGAACACGACGACGCCTTCTACGTAGACCCGCAACTGCGCGCCTCGGCGGTCGGTGGGGATTGTTTGAACCTCGCGCGCCAGATCCTGCTCAGCCGCGAATGGGCGACCGCGGCAGAAATCGACGGCTGGCGGGCGCAGGCGGCCAGCCAGATGGATGTTGCCATTGCCACCGCCCAGCGCGATCAACCCGTCAACGCTGCGCAGGAAGATTGGAGCGCTTTGAGCAACCGCGATTTGCTCGATGCGACAGGCGGCGAGTAGGCTCATCCAGCGCCGGTTTTTCTTTCGTTGCCATGAGCATCACCTATTTGGAAGCCATCCGGGAAGCCCAAGCCCAGGCACTGGCGGACGATGAACGGGTTTTCATCTACGGTCAGGACGTGGGCGTGTTCGGAGGTGCCTTCAAGGCGACCAAAGGCTTGGCCAAGCAGTTCCCGGGACGCGTGCTCGACTCGCCGATCAGTGAGGACGCCGCAATCGGCATGGCCATCGGTGCCGCCATCGAAGGCGCACGGCCGATCATCGAAATGCAATTCGCGGATTTTTCGAGCGTCGGGTTCAGTCAGATCGTCAACAACGCCGCCACCCTGTTCTGGCGCACGCAGACGGCCTGCCCCATCGTCGTGCGCCTGCCCAGCGGCGGCACCGCCGGCAGCGGGCCTTTTCACTCGCAGAGCATGGAAGCGATTTACGCCCATTATCCCGGGCTGGTCGTCATGACGCCGGCCACCGTGGAGGACGCCTACCACATGATGCTCGAAGCGGTGGCGATGGATGATCCGGTCATCTTCTGCGAGCACAAGTACCTGTATTTCCACCTCAAGGCCGACGCTTTGCCCACCAGCTCAAAAAGCGATCTCCCTGTGGGCAAGGCCCGCATCGCCCGCGCCGGACGCGACGTGACCGTGGTGACCCAAAGCGCGATGGTCCACGAAGCCCTGGCTGCCGCCGGCACCCTGACCGGGGACGGCATCGAGCTGGAGATCGTTGATCTGCGCACCGTCAAACCGATGGACACGGCGACGATCCTCGGCAGCGTGGCGCGTACCGGCCGGCTCCTCGCCGTCGGCGAGGCTTACCCCTGGGGCGGTGTGACCGCGGAGGTGGTCGCCCGGGTCGCCCAGGAAGGATTCACCTTGCTCGACGCCCCTCCGCGCCGGCTCAACGCCAAAGACACCCCCGTGCCTTATCACCCGGAGTTGTGGAACGTCCACCGCCCCGGCGCGAAGGCCATCGTGAACGCCGTCCACGACCTGCTCAAGTTCTGATCCCATGTTCCCCCGCCCCATTTCGCCCGCTTCCCTGCGCGTGCCGATCATCATGCCGCAACTCGGCGAGTCCATCGCCGAGGCCACCGTTGTTCGCATTGCCGTCAAACCCGGTGACCAGGTGACGGCGGATCAGGAGATCATCGAGGTCGAGACGCAAAAGGCTTTGCTCCAGGTGTCCACGCCCTGCGCGGGGCAAGTGGTGGAATTGCTTGTCGAACCGCAGGAAACCTACGAGGTCGGTGCAACCCTCGGCTTCATCGCAGCCACTCCCGGGGAAGCCGAGCGCCTGGGATTATCTTCTCCCACGGGCGACGACGCCGACAGCAGCCGCACCGCCGCGATGCCCGAGGTGGAACCCGGGCAACCCGCCCCGAACGGACAACACTCCGAGGAAGCCTCGCCGCGCACCGCTTCCCCCATGCTGGCCGACATCGTGCCTTCCGTCCGGTTGCTTCCGGCCGAAACAGAGGCAACCGCCACCCGCGGGCTGCCGGTGCCGGCCAGGATGGGCGGTGCGGGTTATCTCTCGCCCCGTTTAAAGGCACGCCTGAGCGAGTTGGGGCTAAACGCCGCCGACCTTGCCGGCGTCTCCGGCACCGGTGCCGGCGGACGTGTCACCACGGATGACATGGAGAAGTTTCTGACGGCCGTGGAAGCTCGCAATCCCCGGCCGGCTTCGGCGATGCGCCTGGCGGTTGCCGATTCGATGCGCCGAAGCTGGACTCGCCCGCTGGTCACCGTTGGCCGCACCGTGAGGCTCGACGCGCTTTTTGCCCACCGTGCCAGCCTTTCGGCGGACTCGAAGCCCGGGATTACCCTTTACGCCATGCGCGCGCTCGCTTTGGCGCTGATTTCGGAACGTGGGGCGGTGAGCCGTCTGATCGGCCGCAAGCTGGTTCCTGCCGCTTCGATCGACGTCGGTTTTGCCGTCGAAACAGACGACGGCTTGGTGGTACCGGTCCTCCGTGGCGTGGATACGACTCCTCTCGCGGATCTCGGTGGACCATTCCAGGAACTCGTTGCCGCCGCCCGCCGCCGTCAGCTTCCCGTCGGTGCCAGCGGTGACGCCGCCGCGACAGTGACAAATTTCGGACCTTTTGGCCTGGTGTGGGCAACTCCCCTCCCCCTACCCGAAGAGTCGCTGATGCTTGGCCTGGGCGCGGGGCGGAAAGCGCCTTTTTGGGACGAGGCCACGGGCGCTTTTATCCCTGTGACGGAGGCCGACATCACCCTCAGCTTTGACCACCGTGTCCTGGACGGTGGCGGATCCGGCCGGCTGTTGCAGAAAGTGGTCAGTTTCCTGGAAGCTCCCGACCAACTGTGATCCGGTGGAGCAGGCTTCAGCCTGCCGGCTGCTGTGCAGGACCTAGGCGGACCGGATGCCCGCCACAGAAGACTATTCTTCGTGCAGGGTGTCGATACGCTCGGCGAGTTGGAAATCCAACTCGGTCAGGCCCGCCTTGCTCTGAGTGTGGATGCTCAGCTTGACCTTGTTGTCCTTGATCTCCACGTCAGGATGATGTTCCTGCTCTTCGGCGATCTCGGCCACGAGGTTGACGAAGTCGATGGCGGCCATGAACTCATCGAACTCGAAGGTGCGCTCGATCTTCTTCTTGTCCGACTCCCACTCGGGAATCTTCTTCATGTAATTCTTCAAATCCGCGGCGGCGATGAGGTCAGCCATAATAAATTGGGTTGTTGTGCAGAGAATCTCGGAAGCATCACCCTTCACAGGAGCGGGAAGGCGTGAAACGATGGAGAGATAGCACTGCCTCCCGTGATTTCAAATGCTCATCGCCTTCCTGCCTCCGATTGCGGGAAGTAGTCACGCTTCCGGGCCGCGCAGGATGTACACGTTGGCCCTTGAACCGGTAGAATCGCTACATTAAGCTGCACTTCCTTTCGTCCCTGCCCTTCATTTTTTGTCCCCCGTTCCCATGATCCACGGCAAGATTTACAACAACATCGTCGAGACCGTGGGGCACACTCCGCTGGTGCGCCTCAACCACGTCACCGCCGGCCTGAGCGCAACGATCGCCTTGAAGTGCGAGTTCTTCAATCCGCTGGGCAGCGTAAAGGACCGGATCGGCATGGCCATGATCGAAGCCGGGGAGCGCGACGGCAAGATCAACAAGAACACGGTGATCGTCGAGCCGACCAGCGGCAACACCGGCATCTCGCTGGCCTTTGTCTGCGCGGCCAAGGGTTACAAGTGTATTCTAACGATGCCCGAGACCATGAGCGTGGAACGGCGCACGCTGCTGGCCATGCTCGGCGCCAAGCTCGTGCTCACACCGGGAGCCGAGGGCATGAAGGGCGCGATCGCCCGCGCCACCGAGATCGTGCAAAACACGCCGGACGCTTTCATGCCGCAGCAGTTCAACAACCCGGCCAATCCGGAAGTTCATCGCCGCACCACGGCGGAGGAAATCTGGGAAGACACAGACGGCAAGGTGGACATCCTGGTCGCTGCCGTTGGCACCGGTGGCACCATCAGCGGGAACGCCGAGGTGTTGAAGAGCCGCCGGCCCGGCTTTAAGGCGGTCGCCGTCGAGCCGTCCGATTCACCGGTTATCACCCAGACCATGAAGGGCGAACCCATCAAACCCGGCCCCCACAAGATCCAGGGCACCGGTGCTGGCTTTGTCCCCAACAACCTCGACATGGCCATCGTTGACGAGGTAATCCAGGTCACCAATGACGAAGCTTTCGCGATGGCGCGGCGTCTGGCCAAAGAGGAAGGCATCCTCGCTGGGATCAGTTCGGGTGCCAATGTGTTTGCGGCCATCCAGCTGGCGCAACGGCCCGAAAACGCCGGCAAACTGATTGTCACCGTGGGTTGCTCCACCGGCGAGCGGTATCTCAGCACCCCACTGGCCGCGGAAGCGCGGGCCGAGGTCGGAGGATAGTCCGCCGGTTCCTCTTGACCATTGAGTTTCACCTTCGTTTTCAAGTATCCAAGTGAGCAGCGAACCTATTTCCCGTCATCCCCAGCCGAGCACCGCTCCCTCCGGGGTTCTGGTGGAAGCGCCTCTTAAACCTGCGCCCGATCTTCTGCTGGAAGGTGAGTTATTCTGGGACAAGTACAAACTGCCGGTCCTTGCAATTCTGGCCATTGTTCTCCTGGGTTTGATCGGCTCGGAAGTTTACCACTCCAACCGCACCAAGGCGATGGCGGAAGCCAGCGCGGAACTCGACTCCGCCAAGACGCTCGATGATTACAAGAAGATCATCGCCAGGCACGACGGTTCCGTGGCGGCGGCCGGTGCGTACCTCCTGGCCGGTCGTTTGCAGATGGACGCCAAGGATTACGCTGGCGCCGCCGAGACGTGGAAGAAGTTTGCCGATAAATACCCGCAGCATGCCTTGGCTCCCAACGCCTTGGCCGGCGCGGCGGGCGCTTTGCAGTCGCAGGGCAAATTCGACCAGGCCCGGAGCCTATACCAACGAGTAGAGACCGGTTACGGCAAAAGCTATCTGGCATCGCTGGCGTCCTTGTCCGAGGGAAGCATGCTGAAGTCCCAAGGCAAAATGGAGGATGCCCGGCACGTTTACGAGAACATCATCGCTGGTGCGCCCCAATCCGATGCCGCCCGGCAGGCGACGGAAAGTCTCCGCCTGTTGAAATCGGTTCCTTCGCTGCCCGCTGACACAAAGCCCGTCCTGGCCCCTTCGGTCGCACCGGCGGCGATGGTCACTCCGATACCTGATGGCAGCGACGCCCCCAGCGCGCCCGCCGCCCCGCTTGTTCCGGCCGTGGCACCGCCGGCTGCGCAGGAATCCTTGCCGGCTCCGTCGCCAGCCAGCGAAGCGCCGGTGGCTTCCCCCGCTGCCAGCCCGACCTCTTGAGCTTGTGCGATGGGGTCCGATTGGTAAGGAGGACGTGTTCGCGGCAGTGGGAACCATCGTCCCAGAGCACCGCTCATTTGAGTAAGCCGCGCTGGTCAGTTTCCTTTTCTGTCATCCTGAGAGCGTGTGTAGATAACGGCTTCGCGGCTCCTTTCCTGTCATCCTGAGCAGAGTGAGTCCACGAACGCAGTTGAAGGACCTCCCGGTCAGCGGCAGCCAAAGCTCGCTTCCGGGTTCGACTTGCTTCGCCGGATGACCCATTTGCCTCCGGCGGCGGAAGGTCCTTCAACTGCGTTCGTGGACTCACTCTGCTCAGGATGACAGGAAAAGAAAGTGCGGCCACTCAATTGAGACGCGCTCTAAACCGGAGAGCCGACCCATTTACGTAACGCTCTAACGTATCTGGCTGGCGTGAGAGCGTAATTCGATGAGAGTTTCAGTGACACCTTCCAGCCGATAGCTGACGGCGCACTCGGCGATCGCGTCCTTGACGCCGCGCTTCTTAACCCATTCCGCGAAAGGATAATCAGCGATCTTACGAAATGTGCCGCTTCCGCGCGGTTGCGGGAACCTACGGGTAAAACCGGAGTTGATCGGGCACAATGTCGTCGCAGCCGCGTGTTGCTGCATGACCTTGGCGGTGTCGAGTACCAAGACAACGTTGTCCCGGTGCCGGTAGGTGCCAACCAATTTGTCGAGCCGCGCTTCGTTGACCCAGAAGAAGACTTTGCCGTTCAGAAGCTTGTACCACTCGCTCGGCTTCATGTCCGTGAGCGCACGCCTCAACCCGGCGTCGGACATGGGACGCTGATCACGGATCAGCGCGCTACCCAATCGCGGGTGCTCGATCGACACGAAATCCGGGCGTTGCGTGGATTCGATCAAAGATCGTTCCGGTTCCGGCACCTCGTACAGGTCCAGCAAAGCCGTCGTACTGAGCAGTCCGTGCTGCTGAATGCCGGGCCACGCCGCAGCTTCCGCCATGTGGTATAACCGGGGATAAGCCGCACAAAGATCCTCGACGGTCATCGTCGGTTCATCCCCAAGCTAGGTGGAAGAATTTATAGACGACATAAGCACCGACCGCGATGAACGCTCCCATGAGGATAAAGAGCAGTGCGATCAGCCCCACCACAAACGTCCAGTCCCGCGTGGATGCTTTCTGCGCGGCGGTCGTGCCACTCAAGGCAGCGTGCTTTTGCAGCAGTTGATAATTGCGGTAGCTCGGCTTGAACCAGAAGGAAAATGCCTCGCCGACAATTGGGAGGATGCCGATCAGGCCGTTGAGCACGATGTTTAGCCCCATCCGTACCAGGATGACCTTCGGCACCCGGCGTCGGGCTCCCTCGACAATCGTAATGGCCGAGACGACGACCGACGCTCCGTCGCCAATTCCCGGGATAAGCTCCAGCAGCGGCGTGAGCCCGAACCGCGCTTTGGTGCCGGGAAGATGGAACAGGTTGTCCATCAAGTGCTGGATCACCCAGGCAAGCGCCGCCTCACGGGGTCTCTGGAGAGAATCCCGCTGGCTTTCCGGCGGCAAAACTTCGAGCTTCGCGTCGATGGGCCCTTCAACCGAGGGGAGAGCTGGCTTGGAACTCATATTTGGTATGGCAAACGCCGATTCTAGCCCGGCAGGCTGGCGAGCATCTGCGTGTTGGTCGGGAACTTCTTGAGGAAGGTCAACAACCGCTCGATCGCCTCGATTGGCTTGTGCCCGGCCAGGCCGCGGCGGATCACGTTGATCTTGTCCAGCTCCCAACTTTGCAACAATAGTTCCTCGCGGCGCGTGCCGGACAGGAAGATGTCCACCGCCGGGTAGATGCGCTGATCGCTGATCTTGCGATCCAGCACCAGTTCCATGTTACCCGTGCCCTTGAACTCCTGGAAGATGGCGTCGTCCATCTTGCTGTTGGTTTCGATCAGCGCGGTGGCCATGATCGTCAGCGAGCCGGCTTCCTCGGTGTTGCGCGCCGCCGCAAAAAGCTTGCGTGGAATTTCCAGCGCGCCGACCGCTAGACCGCCGGACGCCGTCCCGCGGCCGCCACCGCTCATCGAGTTGTTGAAGGCGCGTGCCATGCGCGTGATCGAATCGAGAAGGATAAATACGTCCTGTCCGGCTTCCACGAGCCGTTTGGCGCGCTCGATGGCCAACTGCGCGATCCGCGTGTGGCTCTTCAGATCGCTGTCGTTGGAGGAGGCCATGATCTCCGCTTCCGGCACGCTGCGCCGGATCTCGGTGACTTCCTCAGGGCGTTCGTCCACCAGCAGGATGATCAACTTCACCTCCGGGTGGTTCTTAACCACCGCCTCGGCGATGTGCTGGAGCAGCGTGGTCTTACCCGTCCGCGGGGGAGCGACGATCAGCCCGCGCTGGCCTTTGCCAATGGGCGTCATCAGATCCATCACGCGCGTCGTGTAACGATCCGCGGCGGTTTCCAACTTGATGCGCTTCTTCGGGTTGATCGAGGTCAGTTCGTCGAAGTTCGGCAGGTTGCGGAACTTCTCCGGGTCTTCGTTGTTCAGCGCCGTGAGACGGAAAAGCTGCGGGCCGCGGCTGCTGCGGCGGATTTCGCCCTTGATCCATTGCCCATCACGCAGGTTGTATTTGCGGCAAACCTCCGGCGTCACGAAAATGTCGGCCGGCGTCTGCACGAAGTTGCGTTTGGCCTCGCGCAGGAAGCCGAACCCTTTGCCTGACACCTCGATGATGCCTTCCCCGTACTGGGTTTCGGTTACTCGGGTGACCAAGCCGTCAGCCCCTTGCTGCGACTGCTGATCTGGACGCTGCTGCTCGGAATACTGCCCCTGGCCACCTCCGCCTTGCGCCTGGTGATTTTGTTGTCCTCCACCCTGCTGGCGAAAACCTTGCTGACCGCCGCGGCCTTGTTGCTGGTGATCGCCACGGTTCTGGAAATTACCCCGGTTCTGGTAATCGCCGCGACCTTGCTGGTGATCGTTGCCGCGTCCCTGATAATCACCACGCCCGCCTTGCTGACGGTGATCGCCCCGGCGTCCCTGGAAAGGCTGGCCCCTTTCAAAGCGGCGCTCATCTCCCTGGTTATTGTTGCTGGTGGTGGCCATTCCCTCGTTGGATTGATTGCCTTGCGTCACTTCCGTGTTCAGGACAGGCGCAGACTTCGCTGCCAAATCATCAGGCCGCGGCGAACCAGCCTCCGAAAAAGAGGGAGCTTCCGCACGGACAGGCTGCGGCTCGGGAGCAAGCGGCTGCGGTAGAATTTTGTTGTCGATCGGAGCGGCTGACCCGGCCAGGCTTGTGTCCCGGGCGGCTCCGTCAACAGGGCGTTCGGCGTTGCTGTTTGCACTCACCTCGGCCTTCGTTGTCATCACGGCAGGTGCAACAATTTCCGGTGTCGCAGCGCGCTCTGCCACCTTGACGGCTTGAGGCCCCTCGAAGGGTCTCTCCGACAGAGGCGCGATGGCCGCCGCCGGTTCGGCCTCGACTTTCTTGCTGCGGGACCGGCTCACCTTCGCTTTTTTCTCCGCCGGAGAGGTCACCTCCTCAAGAGCGATGGCAGACACCTTGGGCCGCACGGCGACCTTGCGGCTGGGCGACTTTTTAGCCGGAGCCTTGACGGGCGCGGAGTTTTCGGAAGAAGCGGCGATGCCGTCCGAAGGGAGTGAAGGGTGGTTGTCTGCTGTCATGATTGGGAGGGCGAAAGTAAGAGAAGGCCAGACCGCTTCCGCGAACCGGCTCGCGTTAGAACGATGGATGACCGGCGGGAAGCGTGCCGGCGATAAAAAGCCTGGGCGCAGGGGTTGGCGAGGGGGAGATCAAGCGGAGAGCTTGGCGAGGAGTTCTTCGGAGATGTCGAAGTTGGAATACACGTTTTGCGTGTCGTCGTGGTGATCGAGTGCTTCGTACAACTTGAGCACCTGCCCGGCGATCACCTCATCGGTGACCGCAACCATGGTGTCGGGCAAAAAAGTCAATTTCTGGGAGCCGGTTTCAATGCGGCCCTGCTTCAGCGCCTCGGCCACCGAGTACAACCGGTCGGCGGGTGTGGTGACCACGTAATGGGCGTCTTCCGTCGTCAATTCCTCGGCACCGGCGTCGAGCGCCAATTCCAGGATGCGGTCTTCGTCCGCCAGGGAACGAGGGATAGTAAGCTGACCCTTTTTGTGAAACATGTACGAAACACTGCCGCTGGCCGCGAGACTGCCGTGATTCTTACCGAAGATTAATCGAAGGTCTGCCGCCGTGCGGTTTTTGTTATCTGTGGCCGCCTCCAGGATGATGGCGACTCCACCGGGGGCGTAACCTTCATAGACTGCTTCTTCGTAACTGATCCCCTCCAGTTCACCGGTGCCTTTTTTGATGGCGCGCTCAATGTTGTCCTTGGGCATGTTCTGCCCCCGGGCCGTCTCCACCACGGAGCGCAGGCGCGGGTTGCCGGAAAGATCGCCGCCGCCCATGCGTGCTGCGACCGTGATTTCCTTGACCAACTTACTAAAAGCTTGCCCGCGTTTGACGTCCAGCGGACCCTTGATGTGCTTGACCTTCGACCACTTGCTGTGACCCGCCATAACGGAGGATGAGATATTCGCAGACGCTGCCCAAGCGTTCGAAAACCTGCGCGAGAGAAAAGGCCGTTCCGGAGAAGAAAGATACTAACGGGGAACGGCTGGCTCAGGGAACCGAGAAATGAGCAACGTGGCCGAAGATAAGCGCCGCGCTTTTTATGTCAACACCAAAGTTTCGCTTTGCGGAACGATGCTAATATCCCTCTCCTCTTCACTCCCAAGACAAACTTGGGAATGAAGAGTCAGACAAAGCCCGGAGCTCAGGCTTCCACTTCCACCGTCACGGACGAACCGGCGCGCTTGCGCATGCCGGCATCAAGGATCTTCTTGCGCATCCGCAACGACTTCGGCGTGGCCTCGATGTACTCGTCGGGCGCGATGTACTCGATGGAACGCTCCAGGCTCAGGACGAGCGGCGGTGGCAGCGAGATACCCTTGCCGTCGCCCTGGCTGCGCATGTTGTTGAGCTTTTTGGCCTTGCACGGGTTGACCGGCAGGTCGTCGGGCCGTGCGTTCTCGCCGATGATCATGCCGGCGTAGATTTCCTCCTGCGGGGCGATGAACAAGCGGCCACGCTCCTGGATCGTGTCCAGCGCGTAGGCGGTGCTGATGCCGTTCTCCATCGCGACCAGTACGCCGTTGTTGCGGCTGGGGATTTCGCCCTTGTGCGGGCCGTACTCCTTGAAGAGGTGGCCGGCGATACCCATGCCCTTGGTCACGTTGACCAGGTCGGTCTCAAAGCCGATCAGGCCGCGCGTAGGCACGACCGCGTCCACCGTCACGCTGTGCGTGTTGTGGACCATGTTGGTAATTTCCGCTTTGCGGCCGGCGAGCGACTGGAGGATGTCGCCGAGGTTTTCGTTCGGCACGTCCACGGTGAGGGACTCGTAGGGTTCGAGCACGTTGCCCCGTTCGTCGCGGCGGTAGATGACTTCCGGGCGGGAAACGAGCAATTCGAAACCTTCACGGCGCATTTGTTCCACCAGAATGGCAATCTGCATTTCGCCGCGGGCCTTCAACTCGAAGGCACTGGCGACTTCCGTCTCCTTGAACAGGAGGGACACGTTGGTGCGCGTCTCACGAATGAGGCGCTCCTTGATGTTGCGCGCGGTGACCAGCTTGCCCTCGCGACCGGCCAGCGGGCCGTCGTTGACGAGGATGCGCATGGAAATGGTCGGTGGGTCGATCTCCTGAAAATGCAGCGCGGGACGATCTTCCGTGTCGGTGAGGGTTTCGCCGATGAACACGTCCTCGAAGCCCGCCAGGCCGATGATGTCGCCGGCACTCGCGGACTTGAGTTCGATCTTCTCCATGCCCTGGTGGCCGAAGAGGGCGGTCACGTTGCCGCGTTCGCGGCGTCCGTCGCCGTGGGCGCAGACGATGGTGTCACCCACATTGACGCGGCCGTTGAGGATGCGTCCGTAGGCGATACGACCCAGGTAGTCGCTGTAGTCCAGGTTGGCGACGACCATCTGGAAATAGTCCACGTCGCCGCCCTTGGGGGCCGGGATTTCCTTGATGATCGTCTCGAAGAGCGGCGTCATGTCGGTGCGCGGCTGATCGATTTCACGAATGGCGTAGCCGGCTTTGGCGCTGGCGTAGATTACGGGGAAGTCCAACTGTTCGTCGGTAGCGTTGAGTTCCATGAAAAGCTCGAACACCATGTCCAGCACTTTGTGGGGCCGGGCGTTCTCGCGGTCGATCTTGTTGATGACCACGATGACCTTCGCACCGCGTTCCATGGCCTTGCGGAGCACGAACTTGGTCTGCGCCTGCGGGCCGTCGTGCGAATCGACGACGAGCAGCACGCCGTCGATCATGCCCAGGATGCGCTCGACCTCGCCGCCGAAGTCGGCGTGGCCGGGGGTGTCC
>CAXTOP010000011.1:0-105216 GCA_964245965.1 uncultured Chthoniobacterales bacterium | reverse complement strand
CTCTGGTAGCCCTAAACAAAGCCAATGGCAACAACCCTGCCACTTGACCCACTAGCGGTCGAATTTTCCCGGATCTTCGCGCCCGACTTTGGCGCTACGGTCGTTGAACTTGGGTCGATCAGGATTATTGCCTTTGCCCTTGGGAAATGATCAAGTTACACTTGCGTATGTCCGCGTTGCTTGACCGCATTACTCACAACCCAAAGCAGTGTGGCGGGCGCCCTTGCATCCGGGGAATGCGCATTCGGGTCAGCGATGTGCTCGATTTGTTTGCGGCGGAGTTGAGCGCCTCACAAATCCTGGACGAAATGCCTGATCTGGAGGTAGACGACATCAAAGCGTGTTTTGCCTTCGCCCGTCGCCGCGTCGACCATCCTTTGCTGGCGGCATGACCATCTGGGTGGACGCGCAACTCTCGCCGCGCACGGCACAGTGGATCACCAGTCATCTTCCGGTTCAAGCGCGAGCGTTACGGGAACTCGGATTGCGGGACGCTGAAGACGAGGAGATTTACGCGGCAGCGCGCATTGCCGGTGCCGTCGTACTCACCAAGGACAACGACTTCGTTCGTCTGCTGGAGCAGCATGGCAGTCCACCAAAGGTGATCTGGCTAACTTGCGGCAATACATCCGAGGCCACTCTGCAGCAGATTCTCGACCGCCAGCTTTCAACTGCTCTTGAGATGCTTGATGCTGGCGAGACCCTGGTGGAAATCACCTCTCCTTGACAATCCAGTCGAGATTTCTGCCATGAAGAGTGCGTCTGTTCGCATCCCTGCTTCCACCTCGAACCTCGGGCCCGGCTACGATTGCCTGGGGGTGGCTCTCGCTGTCTACAACCGGGTCACGACAAGCATCGCTTCCGCTGGGCTGGACGTGTCGACGGAAGACGAAGTGCCGACGACGCACCCGATGGCGCAGGAAGTCGCCGCGCGTTTTTTCGAGGCAGCCAAGCGCGAACCGTTCGCCTACCGCTGGCAAATCGAAGGCGACGTGCCGATGTCGCGCGGATTGGGCAGCAGCGTCACCTTGCGGCTCGGGCTGTTGCACGGGCTCAACCAACTGGCGGGCCGGCCGCTGGGCCGGCAACGGTTGTTCGAACTCTGCGCCGAACTGGAAGGCCACCCGGACAACGCGGCCCCGGCGCAGTTCGGCGGCTTCACGGTGGCGGTCAGCGGTGATGAAGCCACCAGCACACCCGCCGCGGCGTTGCGCTTCCCGGTCTCCCCCGCCTTGAAGTTCGTGCTGTTGATCCCGGATTTCGAGGTCCGCACCGCCGACGCCCGCCGCCTGCTGCCCGCCGAGGTGTCGCGGCTGGCGGCGGTGGCAAGCTGCGGACGCGCCTGCCGGATCACGGCCGCCTTCGCTGGCCGCCGCTACGAACGGCTGCGCGATGCCTTCGAGGACACCGCCTTTCACCAGCCGCACCGCCTGCCGCTCATCCCCTTCCTGCCCGATGTGCTCGCCGCTGGCCGCACCGCCGGGGCGCTCGGCGGGTTTCTGAGCGGGTCGGGTTCGACCATCGCCTGCCTCACGCTGCAAACGCCCGAACGCGTCGGCGAGGCCATGAAGGAAGCCGGCGGCCAGCCGGATGCCCGGGTGATCGTGACCACCGCCGACAACCGCGGCGCCACCCGGTGAACGAACTTCTATGGTTGCTTTTTGAGCTGTCTTCGGTGCAATAACGGACGACCCATGCACTTTGCTTCTTTTATCGCCGTTTGCCTCAGCGTGGTCACTTTGCTCACCAGCGGGTGCGATGTGGCTACGCGGGTGCGCTACCGTCCCGGCATCAGGCTCTACGACCGATCCACCCGCCACCTCTACGACCAGGTGGTGGCCTATGACCCCGCGCACGACTTCCGCAACGGCATGAACGCCCAGCCATCGGTGGAAATCGAACTGGACCCCGGCGAGACTTCGCACGACGCAAAGGAACGCGTCTGGGCCTCATGCGGTGTGGTCGACTCGGGCTACGAAACCAGGTAGCCGCTGCCTTCCGCCCGCCGCCTTCCGCCGCCATGCGCCGCTGGCTCGAAAGCTTCGAAGAATTTGCCATCGACGTCATCCTCGAACGCCGCTACGGCAAACGGGCGGCGTTGCTGCGGGTGTTCCTGCTGGCGCTCTCGTTCGTTTTCCGTGGGATCGTCCAGACGCGCCTGTGGCTCTACCGCAAACGCGTCCTGCACGATCAGCCGCTGGGCTGCATGGTCATCAGCGTGGGCAACCTGACCGTCGGCGGCACGGGCAAGACCCCGGTCGTGGAACGCCTCGCCCGTACCCTCCACGAGGGCGGACGCAAGGTGGCGATCCTGAGCCGCGGCTACAAGAGCCGCCGCCCCCCGCTGCTGCGGCGCATCCAGGCGTGGCTGACGGGCCGGATCGATCATGGCGCGCCGCGGGTCGTCAGCGATGGCTCGCGGGTGCTGCTCGGCTCGCGCGAGGCGGGCGACGAGCCGTACATGCTCGCCACCAACCTGCCGGGGGTCGTCGTGCTGGTGGATAAGGACCGCGTCAAGAGCGGGCGTTACGCCATCGACCACTTCGGGGCCGACACGCTGATCCTGGACGACGGGTTGCAGTACCTCCACCTCCAGCACCGGCTGGACATCGTCCTGATCGACCGCCAGGCCCCCTTCGGCAACGAGTTCCTGCTGCCCCGCGGGACCTTGCGCGAGCCGCCGCGCAACCTGCGGCGCGCGAGCCACATCTTCATCACCAAGAGTGGCGGCGCGGACAACACCGCGCTGACCGAGCGTATCCGGCGCTACAACCGCACGGCGGAAATCATCGAGTGCTCACACCAGCCCCGGCGCCTCCAGCACGTCTTCACCGGCCAGCGGTTGGGGTTGGAAAAGCTGCGGGGCGCGTACGTGGGAGCATTCAGCGCCATCGCGGCCCCGGAAAGCTTCGAGGAAGGTTTGCGCAAGCTCGGGGCGCACGTCGAACTCTCGCGCCGGTTCATCGACCACCACCGCTTCAAGGAGCAGGAAATCCGGGCGTTTGCCAGCCGGTGTCTGCGGCGGGACGTCTCCATGATCCTGACCACGGAAAAGGATGCGGTCCGTTTTCCCCGCAAGATGCAGCTCGAAGTCCCCGTGTACCTGTTACGCGTGGAAATCGAGATCCTCAGCGGGCACGAAAGCTGGCAGCAGTGCATCGAGCGAATCTGCCACCCGGGCGAGTTGGTGCGGTACGCCTGATTATCTTTGCCGGATGGTTATGGCTTGGCAGTCTTCGCGGCTTTGACGATCTCCGCGAAATCGCGGGCGTCCAGGCTCGCGCCGCCGACCAGAGCGCCGTCGATGTCGGGCTGGGCCAACAGAGAGGCAGCATTGGAAGGTTTGACGCTGCCGCCGTACTGCAAGCGGACACGCTCCGCTACGTGCGCATCAGTGATCCTCGCCACTTCGGCCCGGATGAAAGCGTGCGCTTCCTGCGCCTGTTCCGGCGTGGCATGGCGTCCGGTGCCGATGGCCCACACCGGTTCGTAGGCGATGACTGTCTCTTGAACGTGCTTGGCGTCCAATCCGGCCAGCCCGGCGTGCAACTGGGTGGCTAGAACATCGTGAACGTGGCCGGCGTCGCGCTGTTCCAGCGTCTCACCGATACAGAAGATGGGTTTCAGCGTCGCATCGTGGGCGGCGTGAATCTTCTGGTTGATGAGCGTATCGGTCTCGCCGAAAAGCTGACGGCGCTCGCTGTGCCCGATGACCACAAAGCGCACGAAAAGCTCCCGCAGCATGCCCGCGCTGATCTCGCCCGTGAACGCGCCCGACTTGTGGGCGCTCATGTTCTGCGCGCCCAGCTTGACCGAGTAGTCGGTGAGCAGCGACGACGCACGATCCAGCGCGGTGAAAGGTGGGATGATCACCACTTCGACATCAGTATCGTCGCCGGTTTCAGCCAGAAAGGTCTTGATGTAAGCCGCCGTCTCCGCAGCGGTCATGTTCATCTTCCAGTTGGCTGCGATAATCGCTTTGCGCATGTCGGCAGGGAGGAAAATAAGAGATCAACCTTTCCGCTCGGAAAGCGCCGCGACACCCGGCAGGTTTTTGCCTTCGAGGAGTTCGAGCGAAGCGCCGCCGCCGGTCGAGATGAAAGTCATCCGGTCTGCCAGCCCCGCCTGTTTGACGGCGGTCACGGAGTCGCCGCCGCCGATGATGGTGGTCGCTTCCCGGTTCGCCGCCAGGGCTTCGGCCAGGCCGATGGTCCCCTTGGCGAAATCAGGGATCTCAAAGATGCCTACCGGACCGTTCCACAGCACCGTCTTGGCGTCGGCCAGGACCGCTTTGTAACGCTTCAAGGTCTCCGCGCCGATGTCCACGGCTTCCCAGCCATCGGTGATCCCCTTTTCCGGCGTCACGATGCCGGTGTTGCGCGCGTTTGCCCCTGGCTTGATCTCCTGGGTCTCGAGGTTGTCCACCGGCAACAGGAACTTGACGCCTTTGGTCTTGGCCAAGGCCAGGATTTCGCGGGCGAGATCGAGTTTGTCCTTCTCGACGCGGCTGTTGCCGGTCGGAATGCCCTGGACCTTGAAAAAGGTGTAGGCCATCGCTCCGCCAATTAGAAACGTGTCGGCTTTTTCCATCAGAGCTTTGATCACCCCGATCTTGTCTGAAACCTTGGAGCCGCCCAGGATGACCACAAACGGGCGGGCCGGATTGGCGAGTTCGTCCTGGAGATACTTTAACTCTTTCTCCATCAGCAAACCGGTACCCGACTCGGTGACGTAAGCAGCGACCCCCGCGGTCGACGCATGGGCGCGGTGGGCAGCACCGAAGGCGTCGTTAATGTACACGTCACCCAAGCGTGCCAGCGCTTGTGAGAAGGTGGGATTGTTGGCTTCTTCCTCGGCGTGGAAACGCATGTTTTCCAGCAGCAGCACCTCACCTGGCTGGAGTCCGCTCACGCGTTTCTCGACCTCGGGCCCAACGCATTCCGGGCTGAACTGCACCGGCGCACCTAACAATTCCTGCAATCGTTCCGCCACCGGAGCCAGGGAATATTTGGGTGTCGGCTGTCCCTTGGGACGGCCAAAGTGCGCCATGAGCACCACTTTGGCTCCGCTCTTTAGCAGGTGCTGGATCGTGGGAAGGGTTTCTTGGACACGTGTGTCGTCCGTGATCTGCACCTGTCCGTCTTTTTCCTCGGTCGGTACGTTGAAGTCCACCCGTACAAGTACGGTGCGGTTGTTTACGTCGATCTCACGCAGGGAACGCTTGGGCATTTAGGGGAGGGTAGAAGGCAGAAGGCAGAAGGTAGAAGGCAGAAGGCAGAAGGCAGAAGGTAAGACAGACGGGGATTGTGAGGGCGTCACCTCTTCTTCCACCCTTCTACCTTCTGCCTTCTGCCTTTCCGCTTATTTGGCCAGCATCTCGAGCATCGCCACGCAGCGATTGCTGTAGCCCCACTCGTTGTCGTACCAGCCGACGACTTTCACAAACTTCTCACCGAGCGTCAGGGTCAACGCACTATCGAAAATACACGAGTGCGGATTATCAACGATGTCCTGCAAGACCAGCGGTTCATCAGAGTATTCGAGGATGCCCTGCAAACCCTGAGTGGCGGCAGCCTCCTTGAAGGCGGCGTTGACGCTCTCAACGGTCGCGCTGTTCTTCAGGATCGCCGTAAAATCCGTCACGGAACCACATGGGGTTGGCACGCGGAAGGCACCGCCGTTGAGCTTGCCCTTCAACTCCGGGATCACCTCACCGATCGCCTTCGCGGCACCGGTGGAGCTCGGCACGATGTTGACCGCCGCCGCTCGCGCTCGGCGCAGGTCTTCGTGCGGAAGGTCGAGGATGCGTTGGTCATTCGTGTAGCTGTGAATCGTGCTCATGAAGCCCGACTCGATGCCGAAACTGTCGTTGAGCACCTTGGCCATCGGCGCAAGGCAGTTGGTCGTGCAACTGGCGTTGGAAACGACGAAATGTTTGGCGGGATCATAGGTGGAATCATTGATGCCCAGGCAGATCGTGGCGTCGGGATTCTTGGCGGGCGCGCTGATCAGCACGCGCCTGGCTCCGCCTTTGGAGATGTGCAGTTCCGCCTGTTCGCGGCCGGTGAAAAAGCCCGTTGATTCGCAGACCGCCACCACGCCCAGCGCGCCCCACGGCAGGGCTCCGGGATCGCGCTGCTTAAGAATTTTGATGGCGTGTCCGCGGACGATAATGTTCTCCGCGTCGTAGCCGATCTCACCGTCGAACTTACCGTGAACGCTGTCCCACTTGAGCAGATGGGCCAGGGTTTTGGTGTCGGTCAAATCGTTGATCGCGGCAACCTGCTCGACCTGTGCCTGGGTCATGGCGCGGAGCACATTGCGTCCGATGCGTCCAAAGCCGTTGATTCCAAATTTTGCCATAGCGATAACGAGGAGATTACGAAGATTTCTGCTGCGGTTGGGAAGTGGACTATTTGAGAGGTCAAGCGGCGAGTCAACGAGTTTAACGAAAAAGGCGGCTTTGCCTGAGCAAAGCCGCCTTTCATTCCCGGATGTCTTCCTTATCAGATCACGCACCCGCTGGAGCTTCCGTCAGACCGGCCGGATAATCGGGAGCCAGGACAATCCCTGATTCCCGATCCTTGCCGGTGTCCTTGGTCGGCGTCGGCGGCATGGGAGTGGCGGGAGGAACCTGCTTGGGCGGATTGATGATCCGTCCATGCTCGATCACCTCACGGATCTGCGCTCCGTCCAGCGTCTCGTACTCGAGCAGCGCACGCGCGATCACCTCAAGCGCCTGACGATTGGCCGTCAAAACGGTCGTCGCGCGGTCATAAGCGTCGGCGCACAGCTTCTTGACCTCGTGATCAATATCCTTGGCGGTCTCGTCGCTGTAGTCGCGTCCGCGACCACCCATGTCGCGGCCGAGGAACACCGGTTCCTCCTGCGCGCCGTAATTAACCATGCCGAGGTTCTCGCTCATGCCCAGTTCGCAGATCATGCTGCGCGCGATCCGGGTAGCTTGCCGGATGTCGCCGAACGCGCCACTGGTCACGTCACCGTAAACGATCTCCTCCGCGACCCGTCCGCCCATGATCATAGCCAGGCTGTCGAGCAACTCCCGCTTGCGGTGATTGTGCTTGTCCTCGACCGGCAGGTTCATCGTCGAGCCCAGCGAAGGGCCGCGCGGGATGATCGTTACCTTGTGAACCGGGTCGGTGAATTCGAGCAGTTCGCAGAGCAAGGCGTGTCCCGCTTCGTGATAAGCGGTGTTCTCCTTCTCCTTCTCGCTGAGAGCCAAGGAGCGGCGCTCCTTGCCCCAGCGCACTTTGTCGCGCGCTTCTTCGAGTTCGGAAAGAGTGATGGCCTTCAAGCCGCGGCGGGCCGCCAGCAAGGCCGCCTCGTTGATCACATTGGCCAACTCGGCACCCGAGTAACCGGGTGTGCCCCGGGCCACGGTGTCCATCTCGACGCCTTCGGCGATTTTGACCTTCTTGGCGTGGACCTTAAGGATCTGTTCGCGGCCTTTGACGTCGGGAAGCTGCACCGTGACCTGACGATCAAAACGGCCCGGACGCAGCAAAGCGGGATCCAACACGTCGGGGCGATTGGTCGCCGCGATGATGATGATGCCTTCCTGCGTGTCGAAGCCGTCCATTTCCACGAGCAACGCGTTCAGGGTCTGCTCGCGCTCGTCGTGGCCGCCGCCAACTCCGTGGCCACGGTGACGCCCGACCGCGTCGATTTCATCGATGAAGATCAGGCAGGGCGCGCTCTTGCGGCCTTGCTCGAACATATCGCGCACGCGGCTCGCGCCCACGCCAACGAACATTTCCACGAAATCCGAACCGCTGATCGAGAAGAAGGGCACGTCCGCTTCTCCGGCGATGGCACGCGCCAGCAGGGTCTTGCCGGTGCCGGGTGAACCGATCATCAGCACGCCTTTAGGAATGCGGCCACCGAGCTTCTGGAAGCGCTTAGGATCGCGCAGGAACTCGACGAGTTCCTGCACCTCGTCCTTGGCTTCCTCGACACCGGCGACATCCTTGAAGGTGATCTTGTTTTTGTCCCGCGCCATCATGCGCGCCTTGCTCTTGCCGAAGTTCATCGCACCCTTGCCGGCCATGCGGATCTGTTGGCGGAAGAGGAAATACAAGACCAACAAGAACAACACGATGGGTAGAAAACCGACCAGGGTGGTCGCCAGAACGTTCGAGTCCTTGCGGATGTTCGGAACCAGGCCAGCCTGCTTGAGTTGCTTGTCCAAGTCCCGGTTGTAGTCCAGCGATAGGGTGGTGTGGAATTGCTGCGGGGCTTCGTCGTGGCCCGGGGTGGCCTTGGAAATGAAGCCGCGGAGCACCTGCGTGCTGCTGCCATCCTCGGTGATCAGGTCGAGAGGATGCTTCTCATCCTTGACGATTTTGCCTTGGTCCAGTGCCTGCTGGAACTGGTCGTAGCGCAACTCTTCGGAACCTCCGCTCGCATTGGCGCGGGCGAACCAATAAGCAGCGACGACGCAAAAGAAGATGAGAACCAGGATGAGCGAACGCCAGTTGAAATTGGGGTCCCCACCGGCACCGGGGCGAGGGGGCTTGTTGCCATCCTTCGAAGAACGATTGTCAGAGTCCATGTTACGAGATAGAAACGTTGGAGTGCCCGGGTTCGGGTGCTCCAACTCCTCAAAATACCATTAACACAGCGGAATCGCAACGTGCGCTGTAAGCAGCCACCGGCGCAGCAAAAGCCGATCAATCATCCCGCCGGTACTCGACCGCGCCGACGTTTTCCCAGTGGAAGGCGATCAGATCGGTTCCCAAGATTTCCAGCCGTCCGGGAACGAAGCGGGGGTGATGGAACTCGCGCTCGGCCACCTGGCCTTCGCCTTCGAGGGTGCGCAGATCCGCCCGCCACGTGATCTCGCCGGCCGGGACGTGTTCGTCGCCGGTGACCTTGAGCGCTTCGACGAGGGGACCCCGCTGGTGGATGCGGATCACCTCGTCGAAGTGCCCTGGATAGCGCCCGATCCATTCGCCGTCCAGTTCCGGCATGCTCGCGCCTGCGCCGGGAATCATACCTGGGTCAGCCGCGACTGCACCAGCTTGAGCAGTTGCAGGTTGGCGGGCGACTTGGGCTGGAGCCGCAAGGATTGCTGGACCGCCATCAAAGCCAGCGGCCAGTCTTCCACCTGGATCGCGCACAAGGCCAGGCCGTTCCAGGCCCCGAAGTGGTCTGGCTTGAGCGCGACCACCTGGCGGCACAAGGCGATGCTCTCCTGCACGTGCCCCTGCATGTAGAGCACCGTGGCCTGCTTGTTGATCGCCTCCGCCCAATGCGGGTAGGAAAGCATGAGCTTCTGGAAAATACGGGAGGCTTGCTCCAGCTCGCCATCGTTCATGGCGAGGACGCCGGCTTCCATGATCTCGCGCGCCTCGTTGCCGGCCTCGTTGAGCCAGCATTCCCACAGGCCGGCGACCGCCAGTTGCACCACGGCGGGATCGGCGTCGGCCAGGCACTCGGCCAGAGGCTTCTCGGCTCCCGCGCCGACCAGTTGCATCAGGGCAACCTTCTGTTCCTGGGGGTTACCCTGCTGGAGGAGGAGTTTGGCTTTGTCCACATCCGCGATGGAGGTGGGTGGCGGTCCGTCGGCGGCGTGGGCGCGGAACGGTTCGAGAATGAAGTAGCCCATAAAGAGAAGGCCGACGAATGCGGCGAGGGTGAGTGCGGCAAGGAACGGCCCGCGCGGTAAACGCAGGCTTGCCAACGGCGAGGCGGCCATTGCACGATCATACTCTCCGCCGGTGTTCCGTGCAAACCGTTCCAGGCACGGCGGCGGATAAAATTTACCTTCGAACATGGACATCCTCCCTCATGCCACCCGTGACCTCCCACCCGCCGTCGGCATCGTCGGCGGCAGTGGCCTCTACCAGATGGAAGCGCTCACCGACGTGCGCGAACTGGAAGTCGGCACCCCTTTCGGTCCGCCCTCGGATGTGATCTTTGCCGGGCGGCTCGCCGGCCGCGACGTGTTCTTCCTGCCGCGCCACGCGCGGGGCCACCGGCTGCTGCCCACCGAGATCAACCACCGGGCGAACATCTACGCCCTGCGCTCTCTGGGCGTGCGCTGGCTCCTGAGCGTGGGGGCGGTCGGCAGCTTGCAGGAGCAGTACGCGCCGCGGCACATCGTGCTGCCCGACCAGTTCTTCGACCGCACCAGCCAGCGCGCCGGACACACGTTCTTCGGCGGCGGCATCGTGGCGCACGTCAGCCTGGCCGAGCCGACAAGCGCGGGCTTGCGCCAGTTGGTTTACGACGCCGCGGTCGAGTTGAACCTGACCGTCCACAACGGGGGAACGTACGTGAACATGGACGGCCCGGCCTTCTCCACCCGGGCGGAATCCAACGCCAACCGGCAGCTCGGCTTCGATGTGATCGGCATGACCAACCTGCCCGAAGCCAAGCTGGCCCGCGAGGCGGAGATCGCCATGGCGTCCATTTCCTTCGTGACCGATTATGATTGCTGGAAGGTGGACGAGGAGCCCGTGAGCGTGGAAACGGTCATCGGCCACCTGATCGCCAACGCCGAGACGGCCAAGCGCATCCTCGCGCTGGTCATCCCGCGCCTGCCGACCGAGGCGACCTGGCCCGAACACCGGGCGCTGGACACGGCGATTGTCACCGCCCGGGCGCTCTGGCCCGCTGAGACCACGCAGAAGCTGCCGGTAATCCTGGATCGATTCATGAAGCGCGCCGGCGCGGCTTGAGTGCGATGTTTGCTTCCCGGGAGGGAAGCAAACACCTGAGTGGTCCGTCTTGGAATGGCGCCCCATCTTGCTTTAAAGCACCAATCTGCTAGTAAACACGGGTTGTCCCACCCTTTGGCCCTTCCACCCGTCCATTCATCCATGATCGCTGCCTGCCGCCGGCTGCTTCTCGCGTTACTCCTGTTGTCTCTGAATGCCGCCGTCCGGGCGCAGACCCCACCGGCTGAACCTGCCACCCCGGCGGCAAGTCCAGCCACCGCTGCCCCTGCCACACCCGCCGCTCCGGCCACGCCCAAGCCCCCGCAAATCACCTGGAGCAGCGTCCACGTCAACGGGCAGTATATCGCGATGACCTTCGACGACGGTCCCAGCGCCGCGTTGACCCCGCATTTGCTCGACATCCTCAAGGAACGCAACATGCACGTGACGTTCTTCGTCATCGGTGAGAACGCCAAGGCGCACCCCGAAATCCTCCGGCGCGCGATTGCCGAAGGCCACGAGATCGGCAACCACACCTGGACCCATCCCAATCTCGCCAAGCTGAGCGACGAAGGTGTCCGCTCCGAGTTGAACCGCACGCGGGAAGCCATCACGGAGGCCATCGGCAAGCCTTCCGACCTCATGCGCCCGCCCTACGGCAGCCTCAGCAGCGCACAGCGCAAGTGGGTCCACGAGGAGCTGGGTTACAAAATTATCCTCTGGGACGTGGACCCGGACGACTGGAAACGCCCCGGTCCCGCGGTGGTGGAACAACGCATCCTGGCGGGCGTCGTCCCGGGATCGATCATCCTTTCGCACGACATTCATCCCGGCACGATCCAGGCCATGCCAGACACCTTCGACACATTGCTCAAAAAGGGCTACAAGTTCGTGACGGTCGATGAGCTCATCGCGATGGAAGTGCCGCCGACCCCGCATCCGGCCACCGCCACCAAGGAGAGCGAACCGGGGGGCGTGAAGCCCAGGAAACCGCACGCTCCCAAGCCCACGCCGAACCCGGCCATCCCCGAGAAGATCACCGGCTCCGCCGATTCCACCCACTAACCCACGGCGTCGTCCAACCGCATCGTGTCCGACGCCGACCTTTTAACCTTTATCACCACCTCACCCAGCATGGGGACAAACTACGAAACCCCCATCGCCAACGATTACCTGGAACTCCGCGCGGAGTTGGGCACAGCGCTCTTTGCGCTGACTTCGCTCGCCAGCGAGTCCAACGCGTCGCCGGAAGCCGTCAAGACCTTGCAAAGCTTGCAGGGCAGCCTGCGGGAACCTTTCCTTTTCGTGGTCGCGGGCGAGGTCAAGGCGGGCAAAAGCTCCCTGCTCAACGCCCTGTTCGGTCGGGAGTTCTGCCGCGTGGACGTGCTGCCGGCAACGGACCGTGTGTACATCTTCAAGTACGGCGAGCAGGCGCACGACGTGCCGATCAACCCCGGCCTGACCGAGCGTTACCAGCCCATCGGGTTCCTGCGCGACTTCAACATCGTCGATACGCCCGGAACCAACACCATCGTGGCCGATCATCAGGCGATCACGGAAGAATTCGTGCCGCAGGCGGACCTGATCATTTTCGTCTTCTCCGTGGTCAATCCGTGGGTGGCGAGCGCCTGGGAGTTCCTGAATCTGCTGCAAAAGCGCTGGCTCAAGAACGTGGTGTTCGTGCTCCAACAATCCGACCTGCGCGACCCGGCGGAGGTCGAAGCGGTCAGCCAGCACCTGCGCCAGACGGCCATGCAGCGGCTCGGGCAGGCGTTTCCGATCTTCGCGGTCTCGGCCAAGAAGGCGCTCCTGTCCAAGACCAGCGGGGTGGACAAGGACCGGCTGTGGACCGAGAGCAACTTCGCCACGCTGGAGAACTTTATCAACGAGCACGTCAGTTCCGCCGAGACGCGCGGAGCGAAACTCAAGAGCGTCAGCCAGACGGCGCAGGTGGTCCTGCACGAACTATCCGAGCAGGCGCGCAGCAGTGAGCGCATCATTGCGGCGGACCGCGAATTTCTCTCCCACCTGCGGGAAACGGTGGCGCAGATGCAAAAGCGCAGCAACTTGCAGGTGGAAGGTTTCCTGCGTGGGGTGGATACCGCCTACGACCGGGTGCAGCAGCAGGGTGAACAATTGCTCGACGAGCAAATCAAGTTTGGGCGGTCCTTCAAGATGGTGTTCACCCGGGACAATTCCTGGCAGCACGACTTCCAGCGCAAAGTGGAAGAAATGCTGCGCACGGCGATCTCCAAACAGATGGAGCACGCCATGAGCTTGATGGAGGGCGAGTTGAAGAGCGTGTGGTCCCAGCTCCACGATTCCCTGCAGAATCATTTCAGTTCCGAGGCGCGCAAGAGCCTGGGACAGCCGATGACCGATTTTGCCGATCAGCGTGGGCGTTTGCTCCAGCAGATCGACATGGTCATGGTCGAACGCATGGCTGACAACTCCATCGCCAAGCAACTGGACGGGCTGTTTGCCGAGTCCGCGACTTCGTTGCGGGTCACCTTCGGGGCCACCGCTGCCAGTGCCATCGCGGCGGCGATCGCGGCCAAGCTGGCGGTGGTCGCGGCCTTTGACTTCACCGGCATCCTGGCGGTGATCGCGGCGGCGGCCGGCGTGGTGATGGTGAAAGTCAACCAGCGGCGCATCCGCGAAGCCTACCGCAAGCAGATGGCGGCCAAAAAGATGGAACTGACCCAAACGATTGGCGATCTGGTCCGGCAGACCCTGGCGATTTTCTACCAGAAACTGACCCAGGTATATCAGCCGTTGGAGATCTTCTGCGACGTGCAGGAAAAGCGTTACCGTCCGATGCTGGAGCGGGTGTCCAGCCTGGAAGCGAATTTCGACAAGATCGTCTCGCGGTTATAGAAGGCTGCCAGCTCGCGCCACCGTCAAACGCCTTGCTTTTGCAAGCGATGTCACTAGCTTCGCGGATGCCAGAATCCGATGCCGCTGTTGCCTCCCGGCCCGTCGTAAACGCCGCTTCTTCTTTGTCCGCCGACAACCTTGCGCGTTCGCCGCAAGCACCGGCCGCTGCGCCGGCTCCAAAGGCCTTCGATGATCTGCTGCGTCCACTGGATACTTTTCCGCGCCGGCACCTCGGGTCTTCGCCGGAGGAGATCGCGCAAATGCTCGATCTCACGGGTTATTCCTCGTTGGACGCTTTGATCGAGACGGCGGTGCCCGAAGGTATCCGTTTGCAGGGGATGATGAAACTGCCCTTGGGCTTGAGTGAGAGCGAAGCGCTCGAAGAACTACGCCGCATCGCCGAGCGCAATCACGTTTTTCGCTCCTACCTGGGTGGCGGCTACTCCGATTCCATCACGCCGCCGGTCATCCAGCGCAACATCCTGGAAAATCCGGGCTGGTACACAGCCTACACGCCCTACCAAGCCGAGATTGCTCAAGGGCGGCTCGAAGCCTTGCTCAATTTCCAGACCATGATCTGCGACCTCACCGGGTTGCAGATCGCCAACGCTTCCCTGCTGGACGAGGCGACCGCCGCCGCCGAGGCGATGCACCTTTGCTATGCCGCCAAGGGCGTCACTGGCAAGCGCCAGTCGTTTTTTGTCTCCAAGGATTGCCATGTGCAGACGATCTCCGTCGTGCAGACCCGGGCTTGGCCGCTGGGCATCGACGTGGTGGTCGGCGACCATCGCGATACCTTGATCGACGAGCACTTCTTCGGTGCCTTGGTGCAGTATCCGGCCACGAACGGCGTCATCCCGGACTACGAGGAGTTCATCAAAGCCGTGCATGCTGCCGGTGCCCTGGCGGTCGTGGCGGCGGACCCGCTGGCGTTGTGCCTGCTGCGGCCTCCGGGTGAGTTCGGCGCGGATGTCGCGGTTGGCACCACGCAGCGCTTCGGCGTGCCGCTGGGCTACGGTGGGCCCCACGCGGGCTATTTCGCGGTCAAGGACGACCTCAAGCGCCTCCTGCCCGGCCGGCTGGTCGGTGTTTCCAAAGATTCGCACGGCAAGCCCGCCTTCCGGCTGGCGCTCCAGACGCGTGAGCAGCACATCCGCCGCGACAAGGCGACGAGCAACATCTGCACGGCGCAGGTGCTCCTGGCGGTGATCGCGTCCATGTACGCGGTGTACCACGGCCCGGAAGGATTGAAGCTGATCGCGCGGCGCGTGCATCATCTCACCAGCCTGCTCGCCGCTGGCCTGCGCCGGTTGGGCTTCCAGGTGAATGCCGAGCCGTACTTCGACACCATCGAGATCCACGTCGGCGCGGAACGTGCCGCCGGCATCTACCAGGCGGCGCAAGCCAAGGAGATCAACCTGCGCCAGATCAACGCCGAAACGCTTGGCGTCTCGCTCGACGAAACGGTGGACCTGATCGACCTGCAAGACCTGTGGACCGTGTTCCAGGGCGGCGATTCGCTCGGGTTCGATCCGGCGGCGTTTGCCGCCGGGATCGACGGTTCCGCCGCCGGGACCTACCCCGCACCCTTGGGTCGCACCAGCCCGTTTTTGACTCATCCGGTCTTCGACCGCTACCATACGGAGACCGAGATGCTGCGCTACCTGCGCCGCCTGGAGTCGCGCGATCTTTCGCTGACGACCAGCATGATCCCGCTGGGCAGCTGCACCATGAAGCTCAACGCCACCGCGGAGATGTTCCCGGTGACATGGCCCGAATTTGGCAAGCTGCACCCCTTCGCGCCGGCTTGGCAGGCGGAAGGCTACCGCATCCTGGCGCACGAACTGGAAAAGTGGCTCGGCGAGATCACCGGCCTGCCGGCGGTGAGCCTCCAGCCCAACGCGGGCAGCCAAGGCGAGTACGCCGGGTTGCTTGCGATCCGCGGCTACCACGAGAGCCAGGGGCAGGGGCACCGCAAGGTGTGCCTGATTCCCACCAGCGCCCACGGCACCAATCCTGCCAGCGCCAACATGGCCGGCTACCGCGTGGTGCCGGTGCGTTGCGACGACCAAGGGAACATCGACGTGGCTGACCTCCGCGCCCGGGCCGACGCGCACCGCGACGATCTGGCTGCGCTGATGGTCACCTATCCCTCGACGCACGGCGTGTTCGAGGATACCATCGTGGAAGTCTGCCGGGTGATCCACGAGCGCGGCGGGCAGGTGTACATGGACGGCGCGAACATGAACGCGCAGGTCGGCCTGTGCCGGCCCGGCGATTTCGGAGCGGACGTGTGCCACCTCAACCTGCACAAGACCTTCTGCATCCCGCACGGCGGCGGCGGCCCGGGCGTAGGTCCGGTGTGTGCGCAGCCGCACTTGGCAACGTTCCTGCCGGGCAGCCCGTTCGTGGAGAACGGCCGCCCGGTGTCGGCGGCACCGCTGGGCAGCGCGAGCATCCTGGTCATCTCGTGGTTGTACATCGCCATGATGGGCCGCGACGCCCTGGCTGAGGCGACGAAGCTGGCCATCCTCAACGCCAACTACATGGCCAAGCAACTGGAGCCGCACTACCCCGTGCTCTACCGGGGCAAGGATGGGTTGGTGGCCCACGAGTGCATCCTGGACCTGCGAGGCTTCAAAGCGACGGCCGGCATCGAGGTCGAGGACGTGGCCAAGCGTTTGATGGATTATGGCTTCCACGCGCCGACCGTTTCCTGGCCGGTGGCAGGAACTGTGATGGTCGAGCCGACCGAGAGCGAGTCCAAGGCGGAACTGGACCGTTTTTGCGACGCGATGATCGCCATCCACGGCGAGATCAAAGCCATCGAGAACGGGGAGTCGAACCGCAAGGACAACGCGCTCAAGCATGCGCCGCACACGGCGCTCGCGGTCACCGCAGACGAGTGGACGCACCAGTACCCGCGCTCGCTGGCGGCATACCCCGCGCCTTGGACGCGCGAGCAGAAGTTCTGGCCCGTGGTGGGACGCATCGACAGCGTTTACGGCGACCGCAATCTGGTCTGCTCGTGCCTACCGATGGAGGCGTACGAGGATTGATCGCGTTGCGCGGCCGTAGCGTGCCGCGATGGAGGCGAGATGATTGTTGTCGAAAGCCGCCGTCAAAAGCTCGCCACCATCGAAAAACGCTGGTCCGGTGCGGCGATCATAGACGTTACTTCGAAAGGGGTTGAGCCGTGGGTACGGTTCAGCCCTTTTTATCCGCACGGCGGCATACCGATTCCGAATTCACCCGGCGAGTTCGCGCAGTCCGTCGAAGGACTCTGGCAAGGCTTGAAGGTGTTCGAGCGCGAAGACATTGATCCCTCCAGATGGGCTGTGACCAACATGACCGGCATTAAACGGTCCGGGAAGAGCCGCGGAGCCGTACGCGGCCATCGTTTCGGGATCAGCAGTGAGGTTCTGTTAAGATACCGCGAGGCTCGCTACGCAATCTATCTGCCAGCGTACAGGTGGGTGCTCGAAAACCGTCTCGGCTCGCAAGTCGGGGAGTTGAGACAACGCTGTCTGGAGCGGCCTATTATTCTGCTGGATTATGAGACCAACGGAAACGTCGACGACCTTACCATTCCTTTGTCCCATGCCATGTTGATCAAGTACTACTGCGAGAGCACTTGGCCATCAGGTCACTGATGGAAAGGTGATCAGATGACTACTTAAGCAAGACGTCGAAGGATAGCTTCCGGGTCTCCTCGCGTATCCATGATTCCCGCGATGATAACGCCACGCGCTTCGAGTGTGTAGAAGACGCCGTAGGGGAACCGTGGGACGAGCAACCGACGGTAGTTTCGGTGAAGGCGGGCCCCACTTTCAGGAAAAAGGCGAAGCTGCTCAAAGGCCGACTCCAACTGATGGAGAAACGCTGCCCCTCGACCTTCTTGATAGTCCTCGTAGTATTCGAACGCTCTCTGCACATCGATGTCTGCCGAGAGAAGAAGGATCAATTCACTCATGTGGCACCCGATACGCCGTCGAGAAGGCGTGCTTTCACAGCCTCCCAAGTCGTAACTTGGGTTGGGTCTTTGCGGTAAGCCTCCATGCGTTGATCGAGTTCGGCAATCAACTCGGGAGCGACAGGCACATTTTCGGGATGTGAGGCGAGATCGTCCCATAGCTCAGACACGAGTGCGAGCTTGTCGGCAGGAGAGAGCTGCCGTAACTCAGGATGTTGCTCAAGAATCATATTGGAGAGTATCAGCAAACGCGCATCGTTCAAGGCAAGGAGGCGAGTGCAAGCTAGTATTACAGTGGTAGATGGAGGATTTGAGGGAAAAACATCGGTGTTCCAGCCCAAAATGAGTGGAAAACACTGCTTTTTGAACCGTTTTGGACCCGAGAACGCTGCTTCTGTGTCTCATCTGCCAAGAAGTACCACTGTAATACTAAGCGTCTGCCTCATCATAGCCTTGATCGGTGTATGAACCAATGTTGATGACCACATCCAACTTGTTATTGGCTGCCCAAAGACACAGCATCTCGGTCGCATTTGGATCGCTGCTGACGGAAGGTGGTGGATCAAGTGCTTTCATCAGTAGTGCTTGGCATCATGCTAAGCCGGCGTGTCGCTGTCGGCGTTGATTGCCGCAGCCGCTGGCGCGTCGTCTCGCCAAAGCCAGGCGCCGCCCTTCAAACCGTTTTGGTTGTTGACGATCTCCACGTCTGCTTCCAAGGGGAAGGTGATGTCCTTGGCGTTGCCGCCGCCGATGTATAGATGATCAAAGTTGGTCACGATCCGGATGTTGCGGACGGCTTTTTGCACGCGCTTGTTCCACTTCTTGGGGCCGATCTTCTCGCGCGCCGCGTCGCCGATCTGCGCGTCGTAATCCTCGTATTTGCGGAACACATGGTGGGAAAGCTCCAGGTGCGGCCCGAGCTGACCTTCCGAAAAAATGGCGAAACCCATGCCGGTTCCCAGCGTGATGACCACCTCCATGCCGTGCCCTTTCACGACCGCCAGGCCCTGCATGTCGGCGTCGTTGACGATGCGCACCGGCTGGCCCAGCCGTTTGTTCAACTCGCCGCCCAGATCAATTTTTTTGAACTCGTCCGTGCCGAGGTTGGGTGCAGTGTAGATAATACCGCGCCGGGTCACGCCGGGGAATCCGACCGCAACCCGGTCGAAGTGGCCGAGCGGCTTGACCAACTCGGTGATGAGGTCCAGCAACACGTCCTTGGTGAGCGGATGCGGGGTTTTCACGCGCACCCGGTCGGTGAGCATGTTGCCTTCCAGATCGAGCAGAGCGGCCTTGAGGCCCGAGCCGCCGACGTCGATCGACAGGATACGCAAACTGTTGGAGGGAGTGGAAGATTCCATAAATCGGGGTAAACTACTTGGCGCGGAGGGGTTTTCAAAGCTGCAATCGACGCGTGCGCAATCGATTGCGACGTGGCAATATACAAGCCTTGTCATTTTGGTGGGAGCGCCGGACGGCGTCAACATGGAAGATGATCCCGCGAAAAAGCGATGAGTGAAACGACCCCGTCATTGGAGCAAGCGGCCACTTTCCTGGATCGGTTGCTGGAAGCGCCCGCTTACGGCGCGATCCGCTCCCGTGACGGACGGGGGGATCAGAACGGGATCTATCGCGCCTCGGCCCGTCCGGTGAAGCGCATGGCCTTCGCCCTGGAACCCTGGCCCGACCTGGAGCGCGAATTGGCGGAGGGACGCATCGATGCGGTGTTCCTGCACCGCCCCTGGCGTCTGGCACCCGAGCAGCAAGCCGCCCTGGAAGCCGCCGATGCCGGGGTGCTGGCCTACCACCTGTCGTTCGACGAACATCTCACCCTCGGCTTCAACCCGCCGCTGGCGACGGTGCTGGGGATGGAAAGCCCGCCCGAGGTGCTGGGCCTCAAGGAAGGACGACCGCTCGGTATGCTGGCGCGGCTGGTCGAACCCGTCACGATGGCGCAGATCATGGCGCGCCTGAGAGAGGTGTTCAACGGGCTCGAAACCGAGCACCCCGGCGACTCTCAGACGCACCAGCCGGTGACGAAACTCGCCGTCGTCGGCGCGATGACGGATGCCCTGGTACGGCAGGCGCACGTTCGCGGCGCGGAACTGTACGTGACCGGCCAATGGCGGCAGCCCGCCACCGCAGCGGCGCGCGAAACCCACATGGCGGTGGCGGCGGTGGGTCACCTGCGCTCGGAGGCGTGGGGCCTGCGCAGGCTGGCCGGGATGGTCGGCGAGGAACTAGGGATCGAGGTCGTGGTGCCGGAAGCGATAAATTTTCACGCTTAACTCGTTTGCCCTGCATCATTTCGCTTTGGAGCGGCGTTTCCTCGTTATATGCCCACCAAGCCAAAGCCCAAAGCCGCTGCGGCGGCGGCACTCACTCAGACCGCTCCCAAGAAAAAGCCTGCGGCCAAGAAGGTCCTCAAGGACCCAGCCGGCGGGTTGACCCAGGCGGGACGTGAACACTTCAAGGAGACCGAGGGCGCGAACCTCAAGCCCGGCGTGAAAGGTGCCGCCGACACGCCCGAGAAGATGAAGCGCAAGGGCTCCTTCCTGCGCCGGCATTTTGCCAATCCAAACGCCGGCCCGCTGGAGGGCAAAAAGGGCGAGCCCACCCGCCATGCCCTGTCGGCCCAAGCGTGGGGTGAGCCGTTGCCGAAGACCGAAGCGGACGCGAAAAAGCTCGCTAATAAAGGCAGCAAGCTGCTGGAGGAGTACCACCAAGCCGCCGGGGACACAGGCAAAAAGAAGACTCCTGCCAAGAAGCCGGCGGCGAAGAAGGCTGCCGCGCCCGAACCCGCCACCACCAAGAAGGCCACGACGACAAAAAAGACCAAGTAAACGCGTATTCCTATGCCTATCAAACCCTCCGCTTCTTCCGCCAAATCCGGAGCCGCTGCTCCCGCCAAGAAGAAGCCCGCCGCGTCGCCCGCGGCTGCCTCCGCCAAAGACAAACCCGCCACCGCGAAAAAACCCGCCGCCAAAAAGAGCGGCGGCAAGACCGACGACTCCCTGTACACCGATCCGGCTCTACGCCACAAGATCAAAGACCGTATCCAAGCCGGCGACAAGGGGGGCAAGCCGGGCCAGTGGAGCGCGCGCAAATCGCAGCTCCTGGTCACCGAGTACGAGAAGGAAGGCGGCGGCTACAACAAGCCCGGCCGCAGCGAAGCCCAGAAGAATCTGGAACATTGGACCGAGGAAAAATGGCAGACCGCCGACGGCAAGAAAGCCGTGCGCGGTAAAACCACGTCTCGCTATCTGCCCAAGGAGGCGTGGGAGAAACTTACGCCCGCCCAGCGCAAGGCAACCGATGATAAGAAGCAAGCGGGTTCAAAGACCGGCAAGCAAAACATCGCCAACACGGCACCCGCTAAGCGTGCTCGCAAAGCCGCCTCGGAGTGATCGTACCGGCACCTTTGGTCCCCGTTATCTTACCTTTTTTATGAGTGAACCCACCTCGACCCACGAACACCCGGAAGTTTTTGTTAAGCTCGGCAAAATGATCAAGGGCTTGAAGTTCGCCATGCTTTCCACCGTCGACGAAGACGGCACCATCCGCAGCCGGCCGATGGCGACGCAGGACAGCGAATTTGACGGCACCCTGTGGTTTTTCACCCGCGCTTCCGCTCCCAAGGTGGAGGAGGTGGACAAGGAGCATCAGGTCAATGTGAGTTACGCCGATCCCAACGGACAAACCTATATCTCCGTGTCCGGAGTGGCGCAGTTGGTGCGCAGTCAGGCCAAGAACAAGGAACTCTGGACCACCGCCATGAAAGCATGGTTTCCCAAAGGTCCCGAAGACCCGGAAACGGCTCTTTTGAAGGTGACCGCGCAGAAGGCGGAGTACTGGGATACACCGTCCAGCGTGGTCGTCCACGCGATCGGATTGGCCAAATCCGTGCTCACCGGCAAGCCGGCGCACGTGGGCGAGAACGAGAAAATCACGTTCTAGAGTTTCCGGTGGGACAGGAACGGGTGCGGACGTTATGTTGGCGTCATGCGAAGTGATCCATACCGCTCTGGAACCTGGAAACTCGCAGCCGCAGCCGCTTTGTTGCTGCTGCTGCTGATCGGTGCCGGAACGGCTGGCGGCATTTACTACTTCGGCAAGCGGCAGCTCCCGCCCTCGGGCGGGATGTATTTCTTCACGCGGAGCGAACTGCCCGTACCGCTCTTTCTTCAGGGTGACCCACAATGGGGGCACGATCCCCTGGCCTTATCCGCGCACACGATGGGGCAGGTGGGTTGCGCCGTGTCGTCCGCCGCCATGATCATGAAATATTATGGTCTGGATACGGACCCGGGCCGTTTGAACAACTTCTTGCGGGATCACGGCGGCTACGACGACGACAATGATTTGATGTGGGAAGGCCCACCCAAGCTCGCGCCGGACAAGGTGCGGCACGTGTACGAGGACCTTCCTTCTTACTACCTGATCGATTCCAACCTGCGCCGCGGCAACCCGGTGATCGTGCGCCTGCGCTTCGCGAGCGGAATCACGCATTTTGTGGTGGTGATGGGTAAGCAGGGTTTTGATTATCTCATCCGCGATCCTTCGCATTACGGATTAACCAAAGGAGTGTATCCGTTGAAGGAAATCTGCCATAACGTGGAGGCGTTGCGCTTCTACGAGAAGATCTCGCCGGCTGGGTGATACAATCTCTTGGAATAATCTCGGCCTTTTGGTCTGTCATCCTGAAGAAACATATAGATAATCCCCTCTGTGGTCCTTTCTGTCATCCTGAGCGCAGTGAGTCCGCGAATGCAGCCGAAGGATCTTCTGCCGCCGGAGGCAAACGGCTCTCGGGCTAAGCAAGCTCTAACGTGGAAAGGAGCTTTGGCTGCCGCTGACCGGAAGGTCCTTCGGCTGCGTTCGCGGACTCACTGCGCTCAGGATGACAGAAAGAAGTAAGCGTACGGAACGAACTCGGGAAAATGGCATGACACCCGCCACGAGATCAATGCTTCCTCTTGTGATTACCTTGCCTCTGCGGCAGGGTAGTTTCTTCTGCGGGCGGTAACCGCAACGGCACCGTGAGCGGAGGTGCGTTCGGGTCATGGACGACGAGCGAATACGCCGGTTGTTCCCGGACTGCTGGTGCAGCCAGAGAGGGGTGATCGAGCGGCAAAGCCAGAGACAACAATCCTCGTGACTTCTCCATCGTTGGCTGGCTCAAGGCCATTGCATCCACCTTGCCGGTGGTCCACAATTGGAGAGCCTGTACCGGGGTGAGGAATTCCAATCTGCGCAGGTACACAAGCAACGTTTCGTCGCTGGGCTGCGACTGAGTGACGACGACTTCCACGCGGTGCCCGCCCGTGGCGGCACGCACCTGGGTGCCAAATTTGGTCAACGTGTCGTCCTTTTGCCAGAAGGCTTGGCCAGCCCCGTAAACCGCTCCGCCTGCCGCGAGGATAATCGCCGCCTGCAACGCCAGGTGGCTCCAGGCACGGGGCCAGACTACCGCTTGAGAGGCCAAGCGCTCGATTTCATCCTGCGAAGGTGGCGCCGCAGCCGGCAGCATCCCTTCCGCGACATTCTGTTCGCGGATGCGATGGGCTTCCTCCGCCTGCCGCAACGCCGCAACCGTCAGCAGGCACAACGGCGGGATCACCGGGAAAATCCGGTCCACGCGCTTGGAAGGAACCACGGACATCAACAACAAACCGCCCGCCGCCCAACAGATCAGCCACAGGTTGCCCGGCTCGCGCCACAGGCTCCACCACACGGCGGCCCCACGCAGGCGCACGGCGACCAGGAGGACACTCCAGGGAGCCCAACGCCCGAGAAGTTGGAGGAAGTAATAGTACACCGGCTGGTTATGGTGAACCGCTTGTTCGCCCACCGTGAAGCGGCCCAAAAACTCGTGCAGCACCACCTGCTGGTAGAACCCCGGCACGGTGACCATCCCGCGTTCCAGCCAGAAAAGGAACGGCAGCAGCGGCAACGTCCAATGCCACCAGCCGCCCCAAATCCCGGCACCACCGCTACCAGTCTCCGGGTTACGCCGCCGATGCAGGATCAAGGTGTAAGCCACCATGCCGGGCAGCAAAAAGGCGTACACGACCGGCCCCTTGGTCATCATGGCCGCGAGCAGGAGAAAAAACACCGCCCAACGATCCGGCGAAAGCCCCACCAGCCAGCGGTAACGCTCCGGGTCAAGGAAGCGAACCGTCTGCCCGCGGTCCGCCGTCCAGGGGTGAGAGGTGTCGGCGTGCCGCCACACGATCAGGCCCAGCAGCGTGATCCACAAAGTCAACGGCATGTCCGTGCGCACGAGCGACGCCAGCCGGGGGGTCAGTTGGTTGAGCGCGAACGCCGCCGCCGCCAGCGTGCCGCCCCAACCCGGCCAGAGCCTTTCCCCCGCGCGCCAGAGCAATCCCACCAGCACCAACGCGGACAGGAACGAGGGTAGCCGCCACGCCCAATCCCAGTTGCCGCCGGTGAGATAATACAGACCGGCGGAAATCCAGCCGACCAGCGGTGGTTTCGTGGCGACCGACCGGTAGCCCGGCGTGTGTTGGAAGCCCCAGTGACCCGCCTGCACCATCTCAAGCGAGGTGAATGCCTGCTTTGCCTGGTCGTATTCATCCAATCTCCAGGGGAGATCCCGCAGGATGAACAGGCCGACGATCAACCAGAGCAACCGCCATTCGCCCCGCCGCAAAGCCCGGCCAACGGGACGGGAAGGTGCCGCCGTCGCCGCCGGCACAGGGGAACCTTCAGGGGACAGAGGCAAGGCGGGCAACTCACTTCCGGATGGCGTCGCGGGCGGCACGCCGACAAGAGGCACCGCCGCCGCCCGCTTGGCAACGAAGAATTTGCCTTCCCGCACCGCACCCGCCAAAGTGTCTGCCTTGAAGACCATCGCTTCCTTCAGTAAACCCGAGGATGCCCACCTGCTCCGGATGCGGCTCGGCGCCGGCGGAGTGGAAGCATTTGTTCAGAACGAGAATATCTTCCAGACGGAAGGCTTCGCGATCCGTGGAGGCGGCGGCGTCCTGGTGCAGGTGGCGGAGGATGACTGGGAAGCCGCCCAGGAGATTTTGGCGATGCCGCCCTTGGGGGACGACGAACCGGTGGAACTCTGACCAGGAATGTTCGCGTACTATATTCATCAACTCAGCCCGTTCATCGTTCGCTTCGGCGACAGGTTCGGGCTGCACTGGTACGGCCTGGCCTACGTCATGGCGTTCGTGTGCGGCGGCTGGCTCTACCAGCGTCTGGCCCAGCAAGGATACGGGCAATTGGAGCCGGAGAAGGTACTCGATTTTATCACGCTGGCGGCGATCTTCGGCGTCATGCTCGGTGGCCGGCTGGGCTGGATTTTGTTCTACGGCTTCGACCAGGTGCGAGCGCATCCGCTGACGGCGCTGAAGCTGTGGGAGGGCGGGATGTCCAGCCACGGCGGCATCCTGGGATTGTTTCTGTTCACTCTGTACTACGCCCGCTGGCAGAAGATCAGCTGGCCCGGGCTGGGGGATAATCTAGTGGTGGTAGCGCCCATCGGGCTGTTCTTCGGTCGCATGGCCAATTTCATCAACGGTGAGCTGTGGGGTCGGATCATCCAGTCGCCGCACCCGCCGGCCTGGGCCATGCGGTTTCCCAAGGAGTTGGAGGGTGGCGACGCTCAGATCAACAGCGAGGTGGCGCAGGACCTGGTGGCCCGCGCGTACGCGCACGATCCGCTGGCGCTCAGCGCGTTGGAAAAAATCCTGCTGTTGCGGCATCCTTCGCAACTCTACGAGGCTGGCCTGGAAGGGGTGCTGCTCTTTCTCATCCTCTGGGTCATCCGTACCCGGATGCGCGCGCCGGTGGGGATGCTGACGGGAGTGTTCTTTATCGCCTACGCGGCCCTGCGGATCTTCGGTGAGCAGTTCCGGCAGCCGGATGTGGGTATCGCGTTCACCTGGGGGCTGACGCGCGGACAATTTTTGTCGTTGTTCATGTTTGTGATCGGAGGCGGGTTTGTGGTGTATGCATTGATGACACGCCGCTATCAATTGCCTGGAACTCGTATCCCTTCCGCCTCGATCACTCCGGTGGTGGAACCGTCGCGGGGATGATTGCCACTCCCTTCGCGGCTGTACTCCTCGCTGGTGGGAAGAGCCGGCGGATGGGGCGCGATAAGGCGATGTTGCCGCTACCAGATGGCCGTTTGCTCTGGCAGCGTCAACTCGCCGTGTTGCAAGAACTGGTCCCGGTAGAAATGTTCATCTCCGGTCCATACCGGGATGGCTTTCCGGCGGACGTGCCGCTACTTAACGATGAGTGTTCCGGCCTCGGACCACTGTCCGGGATGGTGGCGGCGTTCGAGACGATGAAGGTGCCCTTGCTCGTGGTATTGGCCATCGACTTGCCTGCCATGCGAAGCGGTTTTCTGCGCAGGCTGCTGGAAAGTAGCAGAGAGAGGCAGGGGATAGTGCCACGCCACCAGGAACCAGCAGGGTTTTACGAACCATTGGCGGCTGTTTACCCGCGTGAGTGTTTGCATGCCGCCAAAGAGCGGCTGCAACGGCGTGAGCTTGCTTTGCAAGGCTTTATCCAGGCTGCTGGGCCGTTGCTCCAGCCCCACAGGATCAACGATGCGGAGAGGTCATTGTTTGCCAATTGGAATGAACCCGAAATGGCTGCTTCCCTTTGAAGCATGGCGGTTTGCCTCTGAATTCTAAGGTGACCGCTCCACCCGTAACAGGACCGGCCAATAACAGGTAGAGCTTTTACACCCTTATCGGCCAGCGTTCTACTGAAACAACGCTGGCAGCTTGAGCACAGTCTTGTAAACGCCCCAAACCAGAGGGACGCCCACAACCGCCCAATAGAACAGTAACTGCAACGCCGAGGAAGAAACGGGGTGGTCTTGATCAGTCATAAAAAGAGTTGGCAGATGTTCGTGTATGTTAGCGCACCCTGGCCGAGGTGCCGGGCGCATACGGGGTTGCCTGACTCACCGGCACGCCGGGCGCACCCAGGACGCTCGTAGGATCGCTGCCGCGGAACCAGTTGCTCTCCGCCACCGGGCGCACGAGCAGGTTGCAGATCAAGCCGACGACCAGCAATCCAGCCATCAAATACATCGTCTGCGCGTACACATCGACACCGGTGTAACCCGCCGCGACCTGGTGGTCACGGATTCCGTTGACCAGCAGAGGGCCGGCGATTCCTGCGACCGACCAGGCAGTCAACAGACGACCATGGATGGCGCCAACGTTCATGGTGCCGAACAAGTCCTTCAAGTAAGCCGGCACCGTGGCAAAACCGCCGCCGTACATGCTGATGATCACCGCTGTGACGGCGACAAACAACACCACGTTGCCGGTACGGCCCGCGTACGGAATCAAGCAGTAAAGCGCCGCGCCCAGCAGCAGGTAGATGACATAGACAGCTTTGCGCCCGATGAAATCACTCGTGGACGACCAGATGAAGCGGCCACCCATGTTGAAGAGACTTAGCAGCGCGACAAATCCACCCGCCGCGGCAGCAGTGATCTTCCCCTTGAACATCTCCTGAATCATTGGTGAGGCCTGCTCCAGAATGCCGATGCCCGCGGTGACGTTGAAGCAAAGTACGACCCACAGGAACCAGAACTGCGGCGTCCTCCAGGCTTGCTCCAAGGCAACCTGATGGGTGGTGATCATCGCGTTCTTCCTGGCAGTGGACGGATCATAACCGGCGGGCTTCCAATCCGCCGCCGGCACTCGCGCGATGATGGCCCCGAAAAGCGCGAAGCAGAAATAAATCCCGCCCATGACCAGGAACGTCGGTGCCACACCGATGTCCGTCGGCGTCTTGAAGTAATCCATCAGCGCCAAACTCAGGTTGGACCCGATGAAGGCACCGCCGCCGAAGCCCATGATGGCCATGCCGGTAGCCATGCCCGGACGATCAGGAAACCACTTCACCAGCGTCGAGACCGGGGCGATGTAGCCTAGGCCGAGGCCGCAACCGCCGATCACGCCGTAGCCGAGGTAGATCAGCGCGAGCTGATGTAGATGCACACCCAACGCTCCGATGGCGAAGCCACCGCCGAAGCACAGGCCGGACGCGACCATCGTCTTGCGCGGACCGGAACGTTCCACCCATTTGCCGAAGACAGCAGCCGACATGCCCAGGAAGGCGATGGCGATGCTGAAAATCCAGGCAAGTTGCGTCTGCGTCCAATCCTGGCCGGGAGCAGATTTGGTGATCCCGATCAATTTGGTCAGCGGCAGCTTGAAGACGCTGAAGGCGTACACCTGGCCGATGGCCAGGTGGATGGCCAGAGCGGCAGGTGGAACCAGCCATCGGTTGTAACCGGGCTTGGCGACAATGGCTTCGCGATCGAGGATGGACATACTTGGGTAAAGCTGCAACTGACGGTTGTGTTCTGGGGGTGAGACCGAAGCCTCCTATGATTTTTCGTGTGATCTTACTTCGCGGTGAGCGCTGCCGGCTCGTGGGTAGTCGTTTCCTTGGTGCCGGAGATGATCTTATTCACCGCCAGATCCGCGTCGGGGGAGGGCACCATGGAAATCACGACAAACTTGGAACTCGGGGTGTTCGCACGCTCAGCGGTGCTGTTGATCGGCACGAGGACGTTGGTCTCAGGATAATAAGTCGCCGTGCAACCGCGAGGAATTTCGAACGGCGTCACCATGAAATGTTTGGCGTAACGCTTTTCACCTTCAAAATGGCTGGTGAGATCGACCAATTGGCCCTGCTGCAAGCCCGCTTCCTGCACGTCTTCCGGGTTCATGAAGATGATGCGCCGCCCGTTGTAAACGCCACGGTACCGATCATCCAGTCCGTAGATATGCGTGTTGAACTGGTCGTGGCTGCGGATGCTCATCATCACGTACTGATCCTTTTCGATGACATGCTTGGGGATGGGTGCCGCCACGAACTTCGCCTTGCCGATCCCGTTGTTGAACTTGCGGTGGTCGCGCGCGTCGTTGGGCAGATAGAACACGTTCTTGCGGATGCGCTCGTTGAAGTTCTCGAAGCCGGGGATGACGGCCTCGATCTTGTCGCGGATCAGGTCGTAGTTGTCCTCGAAGTCCTGCCAGTCGGTCGTGCTACGGCCGCCCAGCGTGGCGCGGGCCAATCCGCAGACAATGGCGACCTCGCTCTTCTGGTGCGGGTCATGGGGGGCCAGGCTGCCGCGCGAGGAGTTCACAATGCCCATGGAATCCTCCACGGTCACGAATTGCAAACCGCTGGCCTGATAGTCCTTCTCCGAACGGCCCAGGCAGGGCAGGATCAGCGCGGTTTCGCCCGTGATGAGGTGCGCCCGGTTGAGCTTGATGGAAGCGTGCGCCGTCAGGCGGCACTTCTGCAAGCCGGCGGCGGTGTAGTTGGTGTCCGACATGGCACCCAGGAAGTTACCGCCCATGCCCAGGAAAAACCGGATGTCGCCCGCGTGCATCGCCTTGACGCACTCGACGGCGTCAACGCCGTGCGGCTTGGGCGGCTCAAAGGCAAACACCTTGCCCAGCTTGTCCATGAAGCTGTCGTTCATGCGCTCCCAGATGCCCATCGTGCGGTCGCCCTGCACGTTGGAGTGCCCGCGCACCGGACAGGGACCCGCGCCGGGACGGCCGATGTGTCCGCCGACGAGCAGCAGGTTCATCGCGTACTGGATGGTGGCGACGGCGTTGCGCTGCTGCGTCAGACCCATTGCCCAGCAGATGATCATGCTTTTGGAATGCATGATCACTTCGGCGGTTTCGCGGATCTGCTCGCGCGACAGGCCGCTGTTCTGCACGATCTCGTTCCAATCCGCCGCGCGCAGGTCGGCGATGACATCCTCGAAGCCCACGGTGTAGTCGCGGATAAAATCGAGGTCGAAGACGGTGCCGGGAGCCTTGTCTTCCTCGGCGAGCATCTCCTTGAGGATACCCTTGAACATGGCCAGGTCGCCGTTGATACGCACCGGCAGCCAGATGTCCGTCAGCGGCGTGCCCTTGTTGCGCAGCATCGCGATAGGGAACTTGAGCGGGTTCTTGTACTCCTGCGGATTTGGATTGACCACGCGCATCAGCCCGGTCTCGGGCAGCGGGTTGGCGGAAATGATCTTCGCGCCGTGTTGCTTGGCGTGTTCGAGCGAGGTCATCATGCGCGGGTGGTTGGTCCCCGGGTTCTGGCCGATGATAAAGACACAGTCTGTCTTGGCAAAGTCTTCCAGGGTCACGCAGCCTTTGCCGATGCCGATGGCCTCGTTGAGCGCGGCCCCGCTGGCCTCGTGGCACATGTTGGAGCAATCCGGCAGGTTGTTGGTGCCGAACTGGCGAACGAAGAGCTGGTAGAGGAACGCGGCCTCGTTGCTCGTGCGTCCGCTGGTGTAGAAGGCGGCGGCGTCGGGCGAGGGGAGGGCGTTGAGTTCGTCCGCCATCAGCTGGAAGGCACCCTCCCAGGTAATCTCCTCGTAATGGGTCGCGCCTTTGTATTTGACCATCGGGCGGGTGAGCCGTCCCTGCTGGCCGAGCCAGAGGTCGCTGTGCGTAAGCAGGTCTTCCACCGAATGCTTGGAGAAGAAGTCGCCCGCGATGGAATGCTTGGTGCCCTCGTCGGCGACGGCCTTTACGCCGTTCTCGCAGAACTCGAAGATGTGGCGCCCTTCGTCCGGGCTGGGCCACGCGCAGCTCTGGCAGTCAAAGCCGCCCTTCTTGTTGACCTCCAGCCAAGTCTTGATCCCACGTGCCAGACCCATCTCGCGCATGGTAAAGCGGGCGCTCTGGTAAACGGCCGGGATGCCGGCGGCGACGCGGTGGATGTGGCCGATCTTCGCGCCTTCGGTTTCCTCGACGGGCACGGCGCCCCGGACGTCCACCAGATCGGCGGCTTGCACCGGCGGCGTTGTCTTCACGCCGGTGCCGATGTGCGTGGGCTTCTGGGAAACGGTGTCCAGTTCCTGTTCGTGGGCCGGATCGGTGTCGCGCACGGGATCAGGCGCGTGGGTCGTGTGAGTGTCCATGGAAGTTGAGGATTTAGGGAAGTGGGGAAGAGAGGTCAAGATCGGGAACCCGACGCGCAAACTTCGGATTCGCCGTCGGTCGGCATGGAGAGGGTACTGTCTTGCGCGCATCCGCGGATGCGCGCGTTGCCGCTGTAAATGTTGAAACGTCCACCGCGGACAAAGCCGAGCAGCGTCATGCCGTAGGCGCGGGCCAGTTGCACCGCGAGACTGGAGGGAGCGCCGACCGCCGCCATGAGCGGGATGCCGGCGGCGAGGGCCTTTTGCACCAGTTCGAAGCTTGCGCGTCCACTGACGAAGAGCAGGCGGTCCGCCAGGGGAAGTGGCGTGCCGCCGAGCAGTTGCGAGCCGATGAGTTTATCAACGGCGTTGTGCCGGCCGACGTCCTCACGCTGGCACAGCAAGCGCCCTGCGGGATCGAAGAGCGCCGCCGCGTGCAAGCCGCCGGTTTGGTCGAAGACGGCTTGCGCCTCGCGCTGCGCGGCGGGCAGCCGGTGGATGGTCTCAGCGTCGAGAAAGGGACCTGCCACGCTGGCCGGCGGGGTGCGATGGCTGATCCGCAAGGCGGCGATGCTCGTCTTGCCGCACACGCCGCAGCTCGACGTGGTGTAGAAATGCCGTTCCAAACGCTGGAGATCGACGGGCACATCGGCGCGGAGTTCCAGGCGCACGACGTTGTCGGATTCGCTGCGCACCGTGTCGATCTGCGCGGGGTCGGCGATGATGCCTTCGGACAGGAGGAAGCCCGCGGCAAGTTCTTCGTCCTCGCCCGGGGTACGCATGGTGATCGAGATGGTCTTGTGGACGCGCCAGCCCTTGCGGTCGTAGCCCAACTGGATTTCGAGCGGTTCCTCGACGGCAAGGGGGTCCTCGCAGGCTTGTCCCGGCTCCTGGCCGACGACACGCACGATGGGATGGTGGGAAACGCTGCGTTCCATGAGGGAAATGAAGACCGGGCGACGAGGGAGCAGGCAGGCGAGGCGGTGGCTGCCTCTCACACGGTCCCTTCAAACTTAAAGCACTCCGGATTCTAAGCAACCGCTTCCCGGCGTTTGGAGTGGTTTTTCCGCTGCGAGGCAAATTGCGTCTGCCCACCTTCTCCGCTAGTATGAAGGTAGGCAGAATTTCGTTCTGTTCCGTCCCTATGATCCTCCAACCCCCGCTGAAAATCCTGCGCCTCTACATCTCGCCCGCGCACAATTTCTTCGGCTTCCACGGCCGGCCGGCCGGCCGGAGCCCGACGCTGGAAGTGCCGGAGGTCCGCTGCGTGGCGGGCAAGGGGATCGAGCATGACCGCTTCTTCGGCTACAAGGACGGTTACAAAGGCCAGATTACTTTCTTCGCGGACGAGGTTTACCGTTCGCTGTGCGAAGGGCTCAACATCCACGACAAGACGCCCGCCGTGTTCCGGCGCAACGTGTTTTGCACCGGCGTGGATCTAAACACCTTGGTGGGCATAGAGTTCGAGGTGCAGGGCGTCACCTTTCGCGGCCGGGAGGAATGCCGGCCGTGTTACTGGATGGACCAATCCTTCGGTCCCGGCGCGGAGGCGGCTCTGCGTGGCCGTGGCGGCTTGCGGGCCGAGATCCTGGGCGACGGCATCCTGCGTGAAACCGATGAGTAAAGAGGTGCCGGTAGCTCCCGCACCGACGCGTGCCCTGGTGGCTCCAGACACGTTTCTTGATGCCCGGCTGGCGCTGTACCACCGGCTGGAACGCTGGTTGGCGGTAGCGGACGTGCATTTCGGCTACGAGGTGAGCCAGCGGGCGGCCGGGGCGCTGTTCCCGATGTGGGGCATGGATGGCATCGAAAGCCGGCTCAAGGCACTGGTGGACGATTATCAACCTGCGCAGTTGATCGTGGTGGGCGACTTCGTCCACACCAAGGACGCCCGGGTACAAGCCAAGGGCCTGGTGCGGAGGCTGCGTGAATATCTGGGTGAAGCCGGGGAATTGGTCCTGGTGGCCGGCAACCACGACCGGCGGGCGTTTGTGGCCGATGAGCTCTGCGAGTGGCACGCCACGGAACAATTTTGCTTTTACCACGGCGATGGCCCGCCGCCTGGCGGCGCGGTGATGACGGAGCGGACGGCGATCATCGGGCATTACCACCCGGCTAAGACCCTGAGCGATGGTGCGGGGTTGTCGCTCAAGCTGCCTGCTTTCGTCCAGGCGGACGAACACTGGATCCTGCCTGCCTTCTCCCCCTGGGCCGCGGGAGGTGCCGGGCGTTTCGGGAACAACGCGCGGCACTGGTTGTGCAGCGCCAAGCGCATTCTACCACCGCGGTAGGCAGGACAAAAATCAGGCTTGACCACACGGCTGCCCTTGAAGGAGCCTATACCGGCAATCGACTTGGCGGATGTAGTGGTGATACGTTTCAGTCATGAATACCGATCTTCTCACCGAGCGCCCACTTACCTACGAAGAGGAACGGGGAAAGCCCATGCCCAGCAGGAACCATGCGGTCATCCAGATGCGCCTGTGTCTTGAGTTTTCCAAGCACGGCGAGTTCGACTTACTACCGGAGGTGACGCTCGAATTGGTTCCCGGCAGATGGCTGGTGCCTGACATCTCCGTTTGCCCCCGTGTCGCCCTAAATTTGCGCCGTGACACCGTGCGCTTGACCGAACCACCCTTGCTGGCGGTGGAGATCGTTTCGTCTAGCCAAGGATTGGAAGAAATACTTGAGAAAGTGGAGTTCTATCTAGCTCAAGGAGTAAAGAGCGTCTGGATGATCACGCCGCCCCTGCGCGAGGTGACCGTCTTTTTACCCGATGGCAGTCAGCAGAGTCACCACGCCGGCGAGGTGCGTGATCCAGCCACCGGCCTTACCGCCGATCTGGAGACGGTGTTCGCCTGAAAGTTACGGCGCTGGTGTCGGGGTTTCCGTCGCCTGTTCGCGCTTCCAGCTTTCCTTGAAAGTCTCCCATGCGTCGGCGGTGGCGGACCTTAACTGCACTAGCTTTTCGTCGGCTTTCTTGCGCTGGACTTCGAGGTTGGCGGTCTGTTTTTCGTATTCTACTTTGGCCTGCGCGTCGGCCCCGGCGGCTTTGCGCTTCAACTCGTCGATCTGCGGCTGGTACTGGCGGGTTTTCTCCTCGATTTGACGCTTCCAGACTTCCCGGTCCTTGGCAAGTTCCTCGCTGGTTTCCTTGAAGTTCGCTTTGAGTTGTTTGCCTTGCTCCTTGAGGTAATCGCCGGTGGCCTGGGCGGCTTCGCTCGTTTTTTCCCGCATGCGGTCCGCGGTGACGTCCGCCGGGGCAGGCGTCGGGGTGGCTTGGACGTCTTTGGGTGAAGACGTGGCAAGGCGGTCGCAGCCGGTCAGGGCAACGGCGAGCAGGAGCGGGAGGTAGAAAAAGACAACAGCTTTCATAGGAAAGATGGACGGTGGATCACACCACGATGTTCACCAGTTTGCCGGGCACGACGATGATCTTCTTCATCGGCTTGCCGTCCATGTGCTCCTGCACCTTGGCGCTGGCGAGCGCCTGGGCTTGGATCTCTTCGCCGGTGGCATCTTTCTTGACGGTCAGCTTGTCGCGCAGCTTGCCGTTGATCTGCACGGGCATCTCGATCTCGTCCTCGATGAGGTATTTTGCGTCGTACCCGGGCCACGTTTGCGCGGCCAGCAGGCCGGTGGTGCCGCCGAACTTCTGCGCCAGGGTTTCCCAGAGTTCTTCCGTCAGGTGCGGGGCGAAGGGGTTGAGCACTTGCAGCAACAGGCGCAACGAAGCAACCGGGCGCACGGTGGCGGCCGTCAGCTCGTTGGTGCAGACCATCATCTGCGCGATGGCTGTGTTGAAGCTCAGGTCGTCGATGTCGGCGGTGACTTTCTTGATCGTCGCGTGGACGACCTTTTGCAGGGCCGGCGTCGGCTCGGCTTCCTGGACCGCGCTGTGCAAGGTCCACTGGCCTTCCTGGTTTTCCTCCATGAGCAGACGCCACACGCGCGCCAGGAAACGGGCCACGCCCTGCACGCCGGCCATGCTCCAGGGTTTGGTTTGCTCCAGCGGGCCCATGAACATCTCGTAAAGGCGCAAAGCATCCGCGCCGTACTCGGAGGTCACCTCGTCCGGGTTGATGACGTTGCCACGGCTCTTGGACATTTTTTGGCCGTCCTCGCCGAGAATCAGCCCCTGGTTCACCAGCCGCTGGAACGGCTCGACGGTGGAGACGTACCCATAATCGTACAAGACCTTGTGCCAGAAGCGGGCGTAGAGCAGGTGCAGCACGGCGTGCTCCGTCCCGCCGACGTACAGGTCCACGCCGCCGGTCTTGCCGCCGTCCATCCAGTAACGCTCGGCTTCCTCGCCGACGAAGCGGTGGGTGTTGGCCGGGTCGCAGAAGCGCAGGTAATACCAGCACGAGCCGGCCCATTGAGGCATGGTGTTGGTTTCGCGTTTGGCGGCGTCGGAGTAGCGGACCCAATCCGTGGCTTTCGCCAGGGGCGGCTCGCCGGTGCCGGTGGGCTTGAAGTCGTCCAGATCGGGGGGCAGCAGGGGCAACTCTTCCTCGGGTAAGACGGAGTGCTTGCCGTCCTGCCAGATAATCGGGAACGGTTCGCCCCAGTAACGCTGGCGCGAGAACAGCCAGTCGCGCAGCTTGTAGTTGATGGTGCGCTCGCCGCCGCCGTTGGCTTCCAGCCAATCGATGATCTTCCCTTTCGCCTGTTCGGTGGTCAGGCCGTCCAGCGAGACGACGCTGTTGTGCGAGTTGACCGCCACGCCGTAGCCCGCCATGCACGCGTCCGACTTGCCTTCAAAGCCCGGGACCTCCACGACCTGCCGGATGGGCAGATCGAACTTCTTGGCAAACTCCCAATCGCGCTCGTCATGCGCGGGCACGGCCATGATCGCGCCGGTGCCGTAACCCATCAGCACGTAGTCGGCGATCCACACCGGAATACGCTCGCCGTTGACCGGGTTGACCGCGTACGCGCCGGTGAAAACGCCGGTTTTCTCCTTGGACAGTTCCGTGCGTTCCAGGTCCGATTTGCCACCGATCTCGGCGCGGTACCTGGCAATCGCTTCCTTGTGCTCCGCCGTGGAGTAGATGTCCACCAGCGGGTGCTCGGGCGAGAGCACCATGTAGGTCGCGCCGAAGAGCGTGTCGGGCCGCGTGGTGAAAACGGTCAACTCTGCCGTTTGATGGACGCGGAAACCCTCTGGTACGGTGTCCTGGTCGGGATGATCGGCCTTGTGCGTGTCCAGCGCCAGGGCGACGAGGCTGGTCGGGCGGTTCTCGAAGTTCTCCAGCACGAAATGGACGTGCGCGCCCTCGCTGCGGCCGATCCAGTTGCGCTGCAAGAGCTTGATCGAATCGGGCCAGTCCAGGCCGTCCAGTTCCTTGATGAGCCGTTCGGCGTACGCAGTAATGCGCAGCATCCACTGGCGCATCGGGCGGCGCTCGACGGGAAAGCCGCCGACCTCACTCTTGCCGTCAACGACTTCCTCATTGGACAGCACCGTGCCCAGGCCCGGGCACCAGTTCACCGGAGCCTCGGAAACGAACGCCAGGCGCACGCTGTCGGGTTCGGCGCCGGGGTAGGTGGAGATGGGTTCGGCCTTGTTCGTCGCCGGGTTGAACCACGAGTTGTAGAGCAGGCGGAAGATCCACTGCGTCCAGCGAAAATAGCCGGGGTCGGTCGTGTTGACCTCGCGGTCCCAATCGTAATTGAAGCCGATGCTGTTGAGCTGCTTCTTGAAGGTGGCGATGTTGCGCGCGGTGTTCTCGCGCGGGTGTTCGCCGGTCTTGATGGCGTGCTGTTCGGCGGGCAGGCCGAAGGCGTCCCAGCCCATCGGGTGCAGGACGTTGAAGCCGCGCATCCGGCGGAAGCGGGCGATGATGTCCGTGGCCGTGTACCCCTCGGGATGGCCGACGTGCAGCCCCGAACCGCTCGGGTAGGGGAACATGTCGAGCACGTAGAACTTCGGCTTGGCGGAGTCGAAATCCGGGTCGCCGGGGTTGGGCGTGCGGAAGGTTTTTTCCGTGGCCCAGCGCGTCTGCCATTTCGGCTCGATCTGGTCGAAGGGGTAGGGTTTGCGCTTCTCGTTCATATCCTCAAAGTAGTAAAGCATGGCACGGGCGGGCCGTGGACGGGAGGAAGAGGCTATCACAGAAAAATTGCTTTTGCTTCCTCCGAATCGGGGCTTACTTCGCGGGCATCGTGGCCAACCAACAACGACGCCTGCTCCTTGCCACCCGCAACGCGCACAAGACCGGCGAGGTGCGCGCCATCCTCGGGCCCGACTGGATCGTCGAGGACCTGCTCGGCCATCCCGAGCTGCCGGAGGTCGAGGAAACGGGGACCAATTTCGCCGACAATGCCGCGCTCAAGGCACTGGCCGGGTCCGGCCATTTTCCCGAAGGCTGGGTGATCGCCGACGATTCCGGCCTGGAGGTCGATGTGCTCGGCGGCGCGCCCGGGGTGTATTCCGCGCGCTACGCCGGCCCCGGCGCGGACGACGAGAAGAACCGGCAACATCTCGCCGCCGAACTTGCCCGGGCGCTGGACCAACCGCTGTCGGCAATGCTGCCGCCGCAAACGGGCCGCTTCCGGTGCTGCATCGCCGTGGCGTTGGCAGGCAAGCTGATGGGCCGCTTCTTCGGCGCGGTGGAAGGCCACGTGGTCGCCCGGCCGTCCGGCGCGGGCGGTTTCGGGTACGATCCGATGTTTATCCCGCTGGGCTACAAGCAGACGTTTGCGGAGCTGCCCGCCGAGGTGAAGAACCGGCTCAGCCACCGCGGGGAAGCGCTGGCTCTCGCCGCCGCCTTCTTGCAGGCGCAATCCTGATGATTGTGCTTCTTGACCAAACGCCATCTAAATCGCTACCTTTCGCGTATGACCGACAAGGCACTTGTGATCGATGCGCTTCACAAACTCCCGGATAATTCCACTTTGGGAGATATTAGGGAGCAGGTCGAGTTCATGGCCGCAGTCCGGGAAGGATTGGAGCAGATCCAACGCGGACAGGTTGTGTCCTTGGATGAGATTGAAAGCAAGATCGAGACATGGGCTTCCGGGTAGTTCTCTCCCAGCTGGCGGAGTCTGATCTCGAATCGATCGTTCGTTACATCTCTCGCGACAATCCGCCAGCCGGCACGCGGATCGGTAAAGCGATTGTCGCTCACGTTCGCGTTCTGGAAAATTTTCCAAGGCTTGGCAGGATGGTGCCGGAGTTCGATGACGAGATATTACGAGAGATCATCCACAGTCCTTATCGAGTTATCTACCAGGTTAACGATGCTTTCCAAGTCGTGGAAGTGACCAGAATTTGGCACGCCGCCAGAGGAAGACCTGAACTGTAAGATTAGGCGCGTGCTTGCAGACGGCTTTCGTGAACGATTTTGGTAAATGAGTGTCCATTGGCCCGGAACGCCAGCCGACCCCATTCACCGTGACCAGCACCTCCGAACGCTTCAGCCAGCCCGTTCTCGCTTACGCCCGCAAGGATTTCACCTTGCTGGACGAGCGTCTGAGCATCCAGGAGGCACTGAAAACCATACGTCATCAAGGCATCGGCGAGCGCATTGTCTATTTCTACACGGTCAACGAAACCGGCCGGCTCACCGGCGTCCTGCCGACGCGGCGTTTGCTCACGGCTCCAGAGGACCAGATCCTTTCTGAAGTCAACGTGCGGCGCGTGGCGGCCATTCCGGCGACGGCGACCTTGCAGGAAGCGTGCGAATCCTTCGTGCTCTACAAGTTCCTGGCCTTCCCGGTGGTTGACGCCGAGCGGCACGTCGTGGGCGTCGTGGACGTGAGCCTGCTCACGGAAGAATTGCTCAACGCCGATGCGCCCGAACCCGAACCGGTGGCACCGGCCGCGCCCTCGACTGAACCTATTTCACCCGCCCGGAACGCGGACGAAATGTTCGAGTTGATTGGCTTCCACCTGGCACAGATGCGCGACGGGGTGTCGCCGTGGCGGGCGTTCCGGCTGCGGTTCCCGTGGCTGCTGGCCACCATCGCCAGCGGGACAATCTGCGCGCTGCTTTCCGGAGCGTTCGAGACCACGCTGGCCAAAAGCATCGTGATCGCTTTCTTCCTGACGATGGTGCTCGGCCTCAACGAGAGCGTCAGCATCCAGGCCATGTCGCTGACCATCCAGGCATTGCGCGGCGCTCCGCTGTCCTGGCGCTGGTACTTCGGGGCGTTGCGGCGGGAACTGAGTTCCGCGCTGCTGCTGGCCACGGGCTGCGGACTGATGGTGGCGGTCGTGGTACTGGCGTGGCAACGCGCGCCGCTGGCGGCGGCGGTGATCGGCGGGAGCATCACCTTATCCCTGCTGACCGCGACGGTGTTCGGCCTGAGTGTGCCGACGCTGCTGCACGCCTTCAAATTGGACCCGAAGATCGCCGCCGGCCCGGTCACGCTGGCGTTGGCGGACATATGCGCCCTGCTGTTTTATTTCAGCATCGCGCGCCTGGTCCTGTAAACGTCACCTGGTTCCCCGGGCGATGTCGTAGCCGAGCTTGCAAATAATCGCGGCGACGACGATCAGGAACAATACCCGCACGAACTGGCTGCCGCGCAGGATCGCCATGCGCGTGCCGGCCACTGAGCCGAGGACGTTGCACGCCGCCATTGGCAGCGCAAAGCCGTAGAGCACGTGGTTGGTGCAGGCAAAGTACAGCACCGCCGAGGCGTTGGTGGCCGAGTTGATGATTTTGGCAGCGGCGGAGGCCGTCAGGAAGTTGAAGCCGAACACGCCGATGAAGATGAAAATCAGAAAGCTGCCCGTGCCGGGACCGAAGAAGCCATCGTAGAAGCCGATGATGCTTCCCACCCCGAGGCCGATCCAAGTCTGGGCCCGGGAGGTTAGGCGCGGCGCGTGCAGCGAGCCGAAATCTTTGCGCACAAACGTGTAAATCGCCACCGCCACCAACAACACCAGGATCACCGGACGCAACGCCGCCGGGTGCAGGTGCGCCAGCGTCAGCGCTCCCAGCGCGGAAAACACCAATCCCGTGCCGGCCGCGGGTAGGATGGGACGCCAGTCAAATTGGACATGGTGGGTGTAGTTCCAGGCGGCCGCCAACGTGCCGCAAATGCCGACCACCTTGTTGGTGCCGAAAACGTCGGCCAGCGGCGTGCCGGCCGGCAGCAGGAGCAGCAAGGCCGGAAGCTGGATCAGGCCGCCGCCGCCGACCACCGAGTCGATGAACCCGGCCAGAAGGGCGAGACCGCAGAGCGCAAAGGTGAGCCACACGACCGTTATTTACTTTCCTCTGGGAGAACTTCCACCACCAGGGCGGTGACGTTGTCGCGGCCCGACCGCTCCAACGCGGCTTCCAGCAGGCAGGCTGCCGGATTTGCGTGCCCGGCATCCAGGTACTCCAGTAGCAGCTCGTCGTACAAGCCGTCGATCAAGCCGTCCGTGCACAGGAGGAAGCGGTCACCTGGTTCGCAGGCGACCGCGCCAACCTGCGGGTCCACGAATTGATGGCCCGCCCCGAGCGCTTTTTGCAGCAGGTTGCGCCGGGGATGATTGCGGGCCTCGCGCTCGTTGATCTTGCCGTTGCGGAAGAGCCAGCCGACGTGCGTGTCGTCCTCGGAAATCTGCCGGATGCCGCCCTCGCGAGCCGGCAGGTAGTAGAGGCGGCTGTCGCCGATGTGCGCGAAATACATCCACCCGGTCGTGAACCAGCACAGGCTCAGCGTGGCACCCATCCCCTCGCATTCCTCGTCGCTGCCGCCCAGGAAGAGCAGGGCGCGATGCGTCTGCTCGTACAATTCTTCCAGCACGTCGGCGTAGCCGGCTTCCAGACCGGTGGCGGCCTGCCGGAACGAACGCGGCAGCAGGTGCGTGATCTTGTCCACCGCGATCCGGCTGGCGAATTCGCCCGCCTGCGCGCCGCCCATCCCGTCGCTCACGGCGAAGACGAAATCAGCGTGCGCCGTGGAGGCGCTGCCGTATTTCCCCAGGCGATGGACTTCCCGTGCGTCGAACTGGAGGCCCAGGAATGCGTCCTCGTTGTTCTTGCGCACTTTTCCCCGGTGGGTCTGCCCGTGCCAGCTCAGGCGCAACGGAGCAGTGGGTTTATGCGAGGGCTCGTGCTGGTGCATCGTCGGGAGGTTCTAGGTCGTCGAGGATCGTGGCAAATTCGAAGTCGATCAGGCAAAAGCGCCCGTCCGACTGCCGGTAGGTGATGTTGCGCATTTCCGCGTCGTCGTGCCGCACGCCGTAGGGCAGCAACTCCGCGAACAACTCGCGCGCGCGCTCCTCGTCCAGGTGCTGGACACGGCTGCCGCAGTTCGTGGTGACAATGCGCAAAGCGGGCGGATCGTCTTCGAGCAGACGGGGCACGAAGGGGCAACCGCGTTTTTCCAGGTAGCGCAGGACACGGACCTCGTTGGCGAAACGCTCTTCGGCCTTGGAGCCGCGGAACGTCTTGTAAACTTTGCCGTCGTAGCTCAGGCGAACGGTCGCGCGCAACGTGTCTTTGACCTGCTCCATATTCCCCATACGGTCCGCCGGCACGTCACCCCTGGCAAGTGGAGCGATGTCAGACGCTTCTGCCACAACGTTAGGGAGATACGAGATATTTGAGACTGCGGTATTGTGATTCTGGCATTGATCGTGCTAAAAAGTGCCGCACGCATTTTTGAGGCCTAAACCGGACGAAAAACCCGCCAGGTTGGTCTAAAAACGCGCAGATTGCCCTAAAAACGACACACCAAACAAACCGCTACAATGCCGAAGTATAAACTGGAATACATCTGGCTCGATGGGTATGAGCCAACCCCCAACCTCCGGAGCAAGACCACCATCAAGGAGTTCGACAGCTTCCCGACGCTCGAACAGTTGCCGATGTGGAACTTCGACGGCAGCTCCACCAAGCAGGCGGAAGGCCGCAGCTCGGATTGCCTGCTCAAGCCGGTCGCCGTCTTCCCCGACACCACGCGCAAGAACGGCGCCCTGGTCATGGCCGAAGTGCTGATGCCCGACGGCAGCCCGCATCCTTCCAACTCACGTGCCACCATCCTGGACGATCCGGGCAGTTGGTTCGGCTTCGAGCAGGAATATTTCCTCACCCAGAACGGCCGGCCGCTGGGTTTCCCGGCCGAAGGCTACCCGGCGCCGCAGGGCGAGTACTACACGGGCGTGGGCTTCAAGAACGTGGGCGACGTGGCCCGCCAGATCGTCGAGGAGCACCTGGACCTGTGCCTGGACGCAGGCATCAACCACGAGGGCATCAACTCCGAGGTGGCCAAGGGCCAATGGGAGTTTCAGATCTTCGGCAAAGGCAGTAAAACCGCGGCGGACCAGGTCTGGATCGCGCGCTATCTGTTGGAGCGTTTGTGTGAGAGGTACGACGTGGACATCGAGTGGCACTGCAAGCCGATCAAGGGTGACTGGAACGGCAGCGGCATGCACTGCAACTTTTCGACCGAGTTCATGCGGGAGAGGGGCGGCAAAGAATATTTCGAGAAACTCATGGGCGCGTTCGACAAGTACCGCAACGAGCACATCGCCGTTTACGGACCAGACAACCACCTGCGCCTGACGGGTCTGCACGAGACCCAGAGCATCGACAAATTCAACTACGGCATCGCCAACCGCGGTGCGTCGATCCGCGTGCCGCATTCGTTCGTGAACAACGGTTACAAGGGCTACCTGGAAGATCGCCGTCCGAACTCGCAGGGTGACCCCTACAAGATCGCGAGCCGGATCTTGCAGACCGTGTCAACCGTGCCGGCGGCGTAAGTTGGTGGTTTGTAGTCGGGCTCCGTGGTTGGAGCAGAGAAAGAACGACGCTCTCGAAAAGGGAGCGTCGTTTTTGCGTTCTGGAAGGGCGGCTGTTACGCCGATCCTCTAGAGTAATGAGCGATAGCGAGTTGTAGCTGGCCACGGCCTCTTCTATCCTTGCTCTCGAAGCGGCAACAGAGGGCAATGCCGGGTCAGTCAGAAGAGCCGTCTCACGGCAAATTCGCCGCGGGAGGCGATGGTTTGGCGACTGGTCTCCGTGGAACCGGATTCTTCCTAGTCGTTCTGCTGGTGCTGCCGCCGGTTTCCTTCCCCGAGCTTTTCGCCTCGATCTGCTGCTTGAACTGCTCGAAGGCGTCCTTCATCTCCTTGTTCTGTTTCTGCAAGGCGCTGATCTCTTCGCGCAGATCCTTCCACTCGGCCCCACCGGCGCGGTTGTCGCGGATGGCGGCGGTCGCTTGCTCGGCGGCGGCCTGTTCCGGGTGATCCTTCCCGAGATCGAGAAACGTCCGCAACGCCGGTAGTGCGGCGTCGTCGCGCAACGTACCCAAGGCGCGGATCGCGGCCAGCTTGATGGCCAGCTTCGAGTTGTTGAGCTGGTTGGCGATAAAGAGACGGGTCTGTTCCCGGTCGGTGGAGGGTTGTTCGCGCGCGAGAAAAGCCAGCGCGTCCAGGCCGGCGGCGTACCCGCTGCTGGACAGGTCGCGGGCACGGCGCTGCAGGCAATTCTGGACCGGCCGGGCCGCGGCGGGATCGCCCGTGTTCTTCAGTCCTGCGAAGGCTGCATCCACTAGACGGTTGCGGAAGGAGCGCGAATCCAGGTAGCCCGTCATGGTCGTCTGCACGTCGGGCTGCGGGTAGCTGCCCAGGGCCGTGAGGATGCTGGCTTGAAGCAACTCGTTCTTCTCGCCCGGCAGACTATCGAGCAAGGCGGCGCAGGCCTTGGGGTGATAGTATTTTCCCAGCGCGTCAAACACCGCCTGACGTACGCGGGCATCGGATTGGGTGCGCGAATCGATCAAGGCGTCCAGCGCCTCGGGGCGATGCACTTTGTAGAGTGCCTCCGCCGCGTTGATCCGCACGCCGTAGAACGGGTCGCTCTGGAGCGCCTGCTTGAGTTTGGCCACGGTGGTGTCGTCGGAGCCGTCGGCGAGCTGCCGCAACGCCAGCAGCCGCCCGATCATATCGGCTTTGTTGGCCAGTTGCGCGTAGAGCATCGGGGCGGGCAGGTTGACGTGGATGTCCGCCAGCAACGTGTAATTCGGGTCCAGGCGGACGGTCTCCGGTGCCGCCGCCAAGGCGACGTAAAAGTCTTCCGTCTCCCGGGTGACCTGCACCACCTGATCCATCCGGCCGCCCTTCTTCGACTCGAAGCGCAGCGTCAGCGGCATCTGGAACAGTCCCCCATCGGAGATGTGCGCCTGCTTTTGCGTCACCGAAACCTTGGCGAGCTTGGATTTCTCGTCCCAGGAATATTGGGCGTCCAGCACGGGCTGACCGCCGTGGTACAACCACTGGTCAAAGAAGCGGTCGAAGCTGCGGCCCGAGACTTCCTCGATGACGGCCCGCAGATCTTCCGTACCCACGTTGCCGTAGGCGTGGCGTTCGAGGTAGGTCTTGATGCTGCGCCGGTAGAGGTCCACGCCGAGTTGGTTGCGCAGCATGTGCAGGATCCAACTGCCCTTGCCATAGATGTGGTAGTTGAACAGCCCGATCGGCTGGTCGTACTGCCGGGTCACCGTGGGCCGGGTGTCGGCGGGATGATCGAAGATGACGCCGGCGTCCTTGTACAGGCCGTAGAGCAGGGTGTCCCGGCCGTCCTTGTGCTCGTCGTAGAGGTGCGCGTAGAAGGTGGCGAACCCTTCGTTGAGCCACGCCTGGCTCCAGTCCTTGCAGGTGACCAGGTCGCCGAACCATTGGTGGGCCATCTCGTGCGCGACCAGGCTCTGGCTGGTGTGGACGTTCTCGTCGCCGGCCGGGAACAGGGTGCGGTCGGTCAGCGTGGTCAAGCTGGTGTTTTCCATGCCGCCGAAAGGGAAATCGGCGACGCACACCTGGCCGTATTTCGCCCAGGGGAACGGCACGCCGATCTCGCCCTCGTAGAAGGCCATGATGTCGCGCGTGTCGCGGAAGGAATTGAGAGCCTCGGCCGACTCGGAGGGCAGCGTGTAGAAGGTCAGCGGCACGTCGCGGTGCTGGTCTTCCAGCTTGTCGAAGTGGCCGGCAACCAGGCTGACGAGGTAGTTGGACTGCGGCTTGTCCTGACGCCAGTGGGTCGCTTTGAGGCCGGCGTGCTCGCCGGTCGTGGTGGGTTCCTCGGAGACGAGGACGCCGTTGGAGAGCACCGTCATATCCCGGGGCGTGTAGCAGATGATCTCGCTGGTGAACTTGTCGTTGGGCGCGTCGTAGCACGGGTACCAGTGCCGGGCTTCCTCGGCCTCGCCCTGCGTGAAGAGGTGCGCGTCGCCGGGCGGCAGGTAGCCGTTGGAGGGCACCCGGAAGTACAGCCCTTTGGTGGGTTGCTCGGCGGCGTACTCGATGGCGACGTTCGCCTCCTGTCCGGCGGGCAGGGGCGCGGCGAAGGTGATCACCAGTTCCTGGTCGGTGGTCTGCCAGCCGGCCAGAGGCACGCTGGCGCTGACCTTGCGGATGTCGAGGTGGACGGCGTCGAGCCGCAGGGTTTCCAGGGGGCGCGAGATGGGTTTGAAGTTCCAGATGGCCGTCCCGGCGACCGAGCGACGGGTGAAATCCGGTGTGACTTCGAGGGCCAGGTGCAGGATGTCCACCTCGCGTTCCGGGGCGTAGTGCTGGGCGGCGGGACGGTCGGGGTAGGTGGGTTCCGGGGCGGCGTCCGCCCGGAGCCCGCCGGCGAGCATCACCAGCGTGAAAAAAAGAACGTAGAACAAGGCCCTGCGACGCCCAATCATTCTGGAATTGTAGGGCGACCGCCCCGGTTGCCGCTGGGAGGGCGTCGCCACGGCAACCGGGGCGGTCGCCCTATAACCAGAATCGATAGAACCACGAACGTGGCCCGCAATCGAACCAGAAACAAAACGACTCAGGGCTTCCGGCAGCTGAACATCCATAGAGCAAAAGAGTGGCAGGGGCCGCGAAAAGTAGGGGTTGCCGATTCAGCAACCCCCTCTACAATTCCCGGACCGCCACCCTTTAGCTGATTCTGCCGCTTCCATCCATGAAAGACTTCCTCGAATGCACCGCGCTGATCACCGGCGCCTCGGCCGGGATCGGCCGGGAGCTGGCCCGTCAGCTCGCGCCGCTGGCCGGGACGTTGGTGCTGGTGGCGCGGCGCCAGGACCGGCTCGAAGCACTCCGCGACGAATTGCTCCGGGCCAATCCTGACCTGCGCGTCCACTGTCGGAGCGTGGACCTGGCCGTGCCGGCCGAGGTGGACGGCCTGTGCGACTTCCTCCGCGGCGAGGCGCTGGACTTGGATCTCCTGATCAACAACGCCGGCTTCGGCGACAACGGCCCTTTTGAGACCAGCGAATGGTCGAAGATCGAGCAGATGCTCCAGGTCAACGTCGTCACGTTGACCGCGCTCTGCCACCGGCTCATCCCCACGCTGCGGCACCACCGGCCGGGGGCGATCCTCAACGTCAGCAGCATCGCCAGCTTGCTGCCGCTGCCGGCGATGGGCGTTTACGCCGCGACCAAGTCTTACGTGAGCAGTTTTTCGGAGTCGCTGCGCGCGGAACTGCGCGGCACGGGCATCTCGGTGACCTACCTGTGTCCCGGCCCCGTCGAGACCGAGTTCCAGACGGTCGCGCACCGCGAAGGCTACCAGCACAAGCCGCCCACGTTTGTGTACGTGCCCGCCGCCGAGGTGGCCCGCACGGCGCTGCTGGCCGTCAGCCGCGACCGGGCGCGCGTGATCCCCGGCGTCTGGATGACGCTGGTGATGATGGCGCTGGCCATCCTGCCGCTCTTCGTGCTGCGCATCTTTTTCGAGTCCGGCGTGCGTACCCAACGCGCACAGCTCCGCCGCTCGACGCAAAACGCCTGAACCAACTCCTTCCTTCACCACCGCTCGAACCACCTTTTCCATGCCCGCCCATCCTTTCGCGCTGCAAATCTTTGCCAGCTACTTCTTTGTCATCTTCGGGCTGTTGACCTTTGTGGGAGGCATCATCGGCTTTCGCAAAGCAGCCAGTCTCGCTTCTCTTTTTGCTGGAGGCATCGCGGGCGCGTTTCTGGCGCTCGCCGGCTATTGTCTGCGTGGATACGGTGCCTTCTACACGGTGGGCGAGGTGTTTGGCTTGGTGGTTCCGTTGTTGTTGCTTGGGCGCTTCACCCCCGCATTGATGCGCGGCAAGATCATGCCGGCCATCTACATCGTGCCTCTGGCGGCGGTGGCCATCGTGCTGGCGGTCATGCTGATGATGCACGCCAAGCCTATTTAAGTTAACTGCCCAGACACTCTCCATTTATGCCTCTACTTTCTTTCGCGCGGATTTACTTCCTGCTCTTTGGCTTGGCCACCATCGCGGGAGGTGCCTCGGCGTACCTCCTCAAGGGGAGCAAGGCTTCCATCATCGCCGGCAGCATCGTCGGGTTGCTGCTGATTGTCGGCAGTCTGCTGCTGCGGCGGGTGGGCGGTGCTTACACGGTAGGGCTCGCCCTGAGCATGTTGTTATCGCTGATGCTGGCGGGGCAGTTCAGCGCGGCGCTGTTCGTGGGCCGCCTCAACCCGGCATTGTACATGGTGCCGCTTTCGATTGTGGGAATTTGTACCGCCGCCTTGCTGTTGTTCCGGCCTGAACGTTGACGATGAGGAGTCGAAGACGCTCGACGGGCTGTTTGCCGCTGGGCTGCCTCGGCCTGTTCTGCGTCTTGCTGGGTTTGTGTGCCGGCTCGCTGCTGCCGGAAGCAGCCCGGCTTTGGCTGGTGGCGCGGATGCCCGCTGGTCTGAGCCGTTTCACCACGATACCGGGTCCAGTCGTACCCCTTCCGACCGCGCCGCCGGTGGTGATTTCGACGCCTGCTCCGCCACCCGAAAAGCCGCTGCCCGAGCAGTTGGTCATCCCATCCAGGAGCCGCGAGGTGGCGCGGCTTTACAACGGCATCCGGGTACGATCGTCCCTGGAGGCCGAACCCGGCCGGCTCGCCAGCCTGGAACGCGAGACCCCCGACAGCTACGCGCTGGACTTGCGCTTCCAGATCAAGGTGCCCGAAGCCGGGAAAACCGCAGCCGATCTCGCCCACACCGCGCCGGGATTGGTGACGCTGCTGCCGAAGATGCCGGCCCTGCTGGAAAAAGCCGCCGTGTCCAAGTTCTACTACGGCATCTACCAGTTGAAGACGGATCTGTTGCGCCAGAACCTCACCCGGCTCGACGCGCTGCTCGCGGCGGACACCTTTTACGACACGGAAACCATCCTCGAACTCCAGGACCCGGACTCCAAGCGTCGCGCCCTGCTCATCCAGACCGACATGGACGTGGACGCCGACGGGTCCGACGCCGACCGGCTCAACGTGATCGATCCGGTCACCATAGCGGATCCCGATTTTCAGCCGCTGACCAGCTACAAGTGGCCGAAAAGAAGCCCGGTGCCGAGCCTGTTGCTCAAGCCTTACCAGGATCGCCTGGCCAAGCTGGACGCCGACGCGAAAGCCGCGCCACGCCGGTCGGCAGCGGCGCAGGCGGCAGACGCGATGCGCAACACCATCTACCAGGTGGAGCACTACAGTTCGCTCATCGCGCGGACCGATCCTTTCATCGTGCTGCCCGGTTTCATGGCGCGGCAGAACGGGCACCCTTACCAGCCCCACGCGGGGGATTACGCCGTGGTCATCGCGGGCGACAGGCTCTTCCCGGCCATCTTCGGCGACGTGGGACCAAGCTACAAGCTGGGCGAGGCCAGTTTGCGCCTCGCGCAGGCCGTTGACCCGCGCGCCACCGCGCAGCGCAGCCCCGTGGACGATCTCAAGATCACCTACCTGGTCTTTCCCGGGAGCGCCGATGGTCCGCCTGCCCCACCGGACCTGGGCAAGATGAGGCTGCGCTGCCAGACGCTGCTCAATGAGATCGGCGGGAACAGTACGCCGCTGCACGAGTGGGAAAACCTGATCCCGCCACCGCCGACCCCAACGCCCACGCCGACTCCACCTCCTGCGGTTACTCCCTTGCCATCACCGACGCCAGTCATGTCTCCTTCGATCTCGCCTTCACCTGTGCCGGGAGCGTCCGCCACTCTGGCGAGTCCGCCACCCGTCGCAGCCATCCTGTCCGCGACCGCGACTCCGTCACCGACGGTTGCCGCAACGCCATCCCCCAAGCCAGTGCCCTTACCTGTCCATCATTGACAAGCTGGGGTGACGACATGCGTGTGACACGTGCCGGGAGGGATCCGCTCCGTCGGGTCCGCTTCTGGCAGGATGGCTCCGCCACGGACCCAACGGTGCGAGTCCCTCCCGGCACGTCAACACCGAGCTAATTACCGTCCGAAGACGTTCTGCAACTTCCTTGCTTGCGCAAGGTTTGTAGATAAAACCTTTCTGTTCTCTGCCATGCTCACCCCGCTTTCGCCCAAGCTGTGGGACCGCACCAAGGCGGCGCATCTCCTCAACCGCGCCGGCTTCGGGGGTCCCCCGGAGGAAATCGACGCCCTCACGCAAAACGGCATGGCTTACGCCATCCACCGGCTCGTCGATGGGCCTGCCACGCCGGCCCCGGCACCTGCGCCGGAGTGGGCACAGCCGCGCGACATCGCCGCTTACCGCGAACAGGTTCGGATCGCTGTCATGGCCAATCCCGAGGCAGACGAGGCGCAGCGCCGTCAGGCCCGGCGGCAGATCGTCCAGGCCGAACGGCGCGAGCAGCAGCAAAATCTCCTCGACCTGACCGATTGGTGGCTGCAGCGCATGGTCACCGCCTCCGATCCTCTGGAAGAGAAGATGACCCTCTTCTGGCACGGACACTTCGCCACCAGCGCACAAAAAGTCCACGATGCCTACCTCATGTGGCGGCAGAATCAGACGTTCCGGGAGTTTGCCCGCGGGAATTTTTGCGCGCTGACCAAGGCCGTTTCGCGTGACCCAGCAATGCTCGTCTGGCTGGACCTCCAGCAAAGCCGCGCGAAACACGCCAACGAAAATTTCTCCCGCGAATTGATGGAACTCTTCACGCTGGGCGAGGGGAACTACTCGGAAAAAGATGTGACCGAAGGCGCGCGTGCGTTCACCGGTTACCGGATCAATCCGCCGGACGAGACTTTCCGCTTGGCCGAACGCGACCACGACGCCGGCCCCAAGCAGTTCTTGGGACGCACGGGTAACTTCGACGGCGACGGTGCCATCGATATTATCCTCGATCAGCCGGCTTGCGCGCGCTTCATCGCCCGCAAACTCTGGACGTTTTTCGCGAGCGAGCATCCGTCGCCCGCGCTGGTAGATGCCCTGGCTGCCACCTTGCGCTCGAACCGCTACGAAGTGCGGCCCGCGTTGCACCAGATGTTCACGAGCGCTGAATTCTATGCGCCGGAGGTGATCCGCTCGCAGATCAAGAGCCCGGTGCAATGGATGGTGCAGACGGCCCGCGTCTTCAACGGCGAATTGCCGCCGCCAGTTCAGGTTTTCGGAGCTTTGCGTTCGATGGGGCAGATGCCTTTCGTGCCGCCCAGCGTCAAAGGCTGGGACGGCGGCAAAGCGTGGATCAGCACTTCGACTTTGTTGTTCCGCTATAATTTTGCCCAGGCGATGCTGCGCGGGCCGGCCGCAAGTGCCGGGCGCGGCGGCAACGTGCATGCGGCGATCAAGGGCGACAGGAAGGGGATGTTCGACAACATGATGACGGCAGCCATGGGCGGGGCGGAGGAAAGTGGTGCCGCCATGTCTTCCAATGCCGCTGCGCCGCCGGCGAGCAGCGCCTTCGGCGCTGGGATCAACGGGCTGAGCGTCGTCCCTCTGCCGGCCTCAACCGCGTCTCCCAATGCCACGGTTGCTCACAGCCGCGTTGACTTGCAACGGCTGGTTCCCGACGCTCTCCGCGCCGATCCTGCGGCCACTGTACGGGCACTCACCGTGCGACTTTTCCAGGGTCCGCTCCCGGCAAAGGATTCCGAAGCGTTTAGCGACTACCTTAAAACTGTCGGCTCGCGCATCACCGACGATACCCTCTTCGGCCTCCTGCACCTGATGATGAGCACACCCGCTTATCAGCTCTGCTAAATTCTTCTTCTGCCTTCCGCCTTCCGCCTTCTCCTTTTCTTCCATGAGCAACCATCACCATGATTCCGAAGCCGGGTCCCGGCCCGGTGTGCTGCACACCCGCCGCGCGTTTCTGCGCACTTCCGTGCTGGGCGCGGCGGCGGCTTGCACGCTGCCCGCGTTCGTGGACCGCACGTTCTTTGCGCTCAACGCGCAGGCAGCGGACAGCGCGACCCAGATTGTCACCGGCAAGGACGGGCCGATCCTGGTCGTGCTCCAGCAGGCGGGCGGCAACGACGGCCTGAACATGCTCGTGCCCTTCGCCGATGACGCCTACCATCGCGCCCGCCCTACCATCGGGCACGCGGCGGACAAGGTGCTCAAGCTCAACGAATATTGCGGCTTGCACCCGGCGCTCGGCTCGCTCAAGGGCCTGTACGACGAGGGGCACCTGGCGGTCGTGCAAGGCGTCGGTTATCCCAACCCGAACCGCTCGCACTTCCGTTCGACCGAGATCTGGCAGACCGCGTCGGACTCCAACCAGAACAAGGCCTACGGGTGGCTGGGTTCGTACTTCGACAACTGCTGCCAGGGCGCGCCGCCGACCGTGGGCGTCTCGGTGGGAGGCGAAGCGCCGCAGGCGTTTTCCTCGCCGCACCCGACTGGCGTTTCCTTCGCCAACCCGGAGCAGTACCGGTGGATCGACCATGAAGCCAAGCGGGGGTCGGTCAGCGCGGCGGAGTTCTTCTACCGCCAGATCAACCAGCCGGACGAGGAAGGTGGGGACATGAGCGGCGACGGCGGCGCAGCGGGCGTGAGCGCGGGATCGACGGGCAGTTCCATCGGCGCGATCGATGGCGGCACCCACGGCGGCACCCTGAGTTCGATGGATTTTTTGGAGCGGACCGCGCTGGATGCGCAGGTGAGTTCCGACCAGGTGCTGGCCATCACGCGCAAGAGCCATCCCACGGGCAACTACCCGCGCACCAAGCTGGGCGACAGCCTGAGCCTGGTGGCGCGCATGATCGCCGGCGGGCTGCCCACACGTGTTTATTACGTCAGCCACGGCGGCTATGATACGCACCAGGGACAGCTCGGCACCCACCAGAAATTGATGACCGAACTCGGGGCGGCGGTCGGCGCGTTCTGCGCGGACCTCAAATCGCAGGGGAACTTCAACCGCGTGATGCTGCTGACCTTCAGTGAGTTCGGGCGGCGCGTGGCGCAGAACGCGAGCGGTGGGACCGATCACGGCGCGGCGGCCCCGATGTTCGTCGTCGGCGGCGGGGTGCGGCCGGGAATGTACGGCCAGTATCCGAGCCTGACGGAGTTGAACCAGGGCGATCTGATATACAACGTGGATTTTCGCAGCGTGTACGCGACCGCGCTGGAACGCTGGCTGCGGGTGCCGAGCAAGACGGTGTTGGGCAAGCAGTTCCCGTTGGTGTCCCTGGTGTGACGTCAGTTCTCCGGAATTGTTGCTGAAGCAGGAGGCGGCATTGTCCACACAAGGGTAAGCACCGCCACCGCCAAGCCAAGCGGCAGTGCGAGCGGCAGACTGAGGCGCAACATCTCGAAGACCGAGAGGGCAAACAGTCCATAGATCGCCAGCCCACACACTGCCAGCACTCCTGCCATTTTCCGGCTGCCGCCGAGCAACGGCACCCCTGCCAGAGCGGCGCAGACCACGATCCCGGCGTCCCACCAACCCGACCCTAGGTGCATCGCCGGCGATTCTTCCAGGCTCTCCGCGGCCCACGCCAGCACCTCGGCTGGAGCGACCTTCTCTGACAAACCGAGAAGGCGCAAGGTTTGCACCTGAGCGTCCGTGCGGCCAAGGATGACGATGCCGCCCCGCATCTGCGCCGCCACCTGGACCGCCGCGGCCGTGTCCGGCAGGCTCTGGCCCGCGGGGAGCAGCAGCAAGTCATCCAGACCGATGCGGCGGACGCGTGAAAAAGCCCGCGCGTCGAGCAAGGCGCGGCCGGCGCGATCGATCGGCAGGCGCAACCGGTTGCCGAGTTGGACGTGTGATCCGATCACCACGCTGACCTCCGAAGGGGCCAGTTGCAGACCCAGGATCAGCGTTTCCAACGTAAAGGAAGGCAGCACGCGTTCCCGGCAGCGAAACAAGAGCGGCAGGTCGCGCACCAGCGCTCCCGAACGGCTCTGGGAGAGGTTGGTGGCCCCGCTGGCCGCCATCGGCAGGAGGCGGGCGCCGGGTGCGGCCACCACGTCCGGGAACTCGGCCAGACCCGCACGGCTCCCCTGAACATCGTTGAGCGACGGGACGGAGTTGGGGTCACGCGCGCGCCCGTTCTCGGCGCTGCCGAGCCGCAAGCCCAGCAGGAGCTTGGGAACGTTGAGCGCCTGATTGAGCAGGATTTGCTCGCCGCCGGCCTGATCCGGCCCACCCGTTTCCGACGACCAATCCAGCACCGGTTCCACGGCGACAACGGCCGGATCGTATTTCTCTACCGCCTGGAGAAACAACGCATATTCCAGCGGCGGCAGCGGCAATCGTCCGGGAGTATCGGCCACCGTTTGGTCGATCTCCACCAGTGTCACCGTCGGCAGGGCGGGGGAGGGTTTGATGGGACGGGTGTTGGCCGTCAGCCAATCAAAAAACGCCCGGTCGATGCCCGACAACGGGCCGGGGCGATGGCTTTCCCGCGCCAGCAGCAGTCCCACCAGGCAGATAACCAGGATGAACCAGGGCGCGGAACGGGGCACGGGGGCCAATAAACCACAGACGCCACCGAGGCCACAAAGAAGAAGGGGGATTTTGTTTCTACCCTTTTTCTTCTCTCAGCACGCGATGATCGCCCACCCGCCGGGTGACGCCGTCGCGGTCGAGGCGTTCCAACAGCGGGACCAGGATGCGCCGGGTCGTGCCGAGCGCCTGGCGCAGGTCGCTGGCCGTGGCCGAGCAGTGCGCGCGCAGATGACGGACGATGCCGAGGCGCATTCGCACGAAACTGCCCGAAGCCACCACAATTTCCGCGCCCAGTTCGATTACCTCACCCATCTCGACCAGAAAACGCAACGCGGCCTGCGAGGCGGCATCGGGCGCGATCACCGCGCGGGACGGCGGTTCCAGCGGCTTGGCCAACAACGCGGCCCGGACCCGTGCGCCCGCAGCCAGCAACCAACCGGGCAACTCGGGCCGGTGCTCCGCCCGGCGCACGGAGGCGCCGGCCAGGATAAAGCCACCCGTGGCAACCAGGGCAGCCGTCAGCGCTTCGAAGACGCCATGCATCCGTGCGGACGTTCCCGTCGTCGCGAGCACTGCCCGCAATTGGGTCAGGGGCAAGCCGGCGTGTTCGGGGTGGGCGCGATGTTCCGCGTCGATGGCCGCCACCGCCCGCTGGTGCAGCAAGCGCCACCACGCCGCATCCGCCGCTAGGGTCTCCGTGAGGAAGGCGCGACTTTCTTCCGCCAGCCGCTGCAAGGTGGAGGCAATTTCATCGGCACTGAACCGGGAGCAGACGAGCAGTTCGTCGCGGCGCACCACGCCGTCGCGCGCCAGCGCCGTCTCCACGAAGACCTGGACATCGCCGGGTGCCGCGGCCCGCGCGGTCAGGAGAATCTGTTGCGCCGCCGTTTGTCTTTTGCCGCGCTGGGGAGCATCGGGATCGAGCACCACGCCGCCGGCCAGGGTGACGCGGCCGGAGGCATCGCGCAGGACGAACCGGTCTCCCGTGAAAACCAGCACGGGCGTTTCGAGCTGCAGTTTCGCCAACCCGCTCCCACCCGGGGACAGAGCCGCCATCTCCAGCAGGTGCAGCCGGGCGGCATGATGGCCGCTGCCAAGGTGAAGACGCAGCGTCGAGCCGGACTTTAGCACCGGGCCAGGAGTCGGCCCCGGCGACTCTCTGGTAAACACCTGCGCGTCGAAGACAGCCGTCGCGGCCCCGATGCCTCCCAGGGTCACCACGTTGCCGCGGCGGGGCGCGCCGGGAGCGTCCGGGTCGGCGGGCAGGTCGGGTAAGTTAAGCGCCACACGGCTGCCGGGCGGCGCGCTCTCCACGTCGCGCCGGTGCGATTGCACGGCCCGGATGCGCAGGGTTTGACCACCCGGCTGCACGCTGACCGTCTGCCCGCGTCCGAGCGAGCCGCCGATGAGGGTGCCGGTGACCACGGTTCCAACCCCTCGTAGGATAAATACCCGGTCGATGGGCAGGCGCGGCTTGCCGATGTCGGCGGCGGGCGGCACGTCGGCCAGCAAACGGGCGAGCGCGCCGCGGAGTTCTTCCAGCCCCGCGCCGGTCGTGGCGCTGGTGGGAACGATCGGCGCGTTCGCAAAAGGCGAGTCGGCCAGGCACGCGCGCACGGCTTCCACTGCTGCGGCGAGAACACCGGCGCAGGGGAGTAGGTCCGACTTGGTCAGCGCGACGACCATGCGCGTGGCTCCCAGATAGCCGAGGATGCGCACGTGTTCCTCGGTCTGCGGCATCCAACCATCGTCGGCGGCCACGACGAGCAGGGCGGCATCGACCGCGCCGACGCCGGCCACCATGTTCTTGATGAAATCCTCGTGCCCGGGCACATCCACGATGCCCAAGCGCAGGGTTTCCTGGTCACGTCCATGCACGGACAGGTCCAGGTGCGCGAACCCGAGATCGATGGTGATGCCGCGTTTTTTCTCCTCCGGCAGCCGATCGGGATCAATGCCGGTCAAGGCGCGAACCAGGGCACTCTTGCCGTGATCGACGTGGCCGGCGGTTGCCAGGATGTAGTGACGGATCGCGTGCGTCGTTTTCACAGGGAACTCACCATGGAGAGGTTGCCTCCATCGCGCGCAAAGCTCGGAGCACGTCTGCATCCTGGTGAAGAAAGACGGTTCGCAGATCGAGCTTGACCAAGCCGCCCGCCACGTAGGCGATGACCGGCGGCGAACCCGCGCGCAACCGGGCAGCCAGTACGGCGGGTGACAGGCAGTGGTGCGTGACATCGAGCGTGGCGGACGGAATCGACGACCGCGGCAGCGCGCCGCCGCCGATCTGCGTCCTGCCTTCGCCGACGTGGACGGTGAGTGCGGGAGCCAGATCGGCCAGCGCGCCGGCGAGCGCTCCGGCCCGAGCGTGCAACGCTTCCAGCGGCAGGCGCATCATGGCGATCACCGGCACCTCCTGTTCATTGCCGTTCAGGAGCAGATCGACCGTGGCCTGGAGCGCACCCAAGATCAACTTGTCGCAACGCACGGCACGGTAAAACGGCTCGCGCTTGAGGGCTGCGACGAGCCTGGCTTTGCCGGCGATCATGCCCGCCTGCGGTCCGCCGAAGAGCTTGTCGCCGCTGAAGCAAACCAGGTCCGCGCCGTCGCGCAACGCGTCGAGCGGGGTGCGCTCGCGTTCCACGCCGGCGGCCTGGCGGTCGGTGGCGAGAATCGCGCCACTGCCCAGGTCTTCTGCGAAAGGCACGCGGCGGCGGCGGGCGAGTTCGGCCAGTGACCCAGGTTCGGGAGAGGAAATAAAGCCGCCCTGGTAGAAGTTGCTCTGGTGAACCTTCAGGATCAGGGCGCTGCCGGGACCGAGGGCGGCGACGTAGTCGTCGGCGTGGGTCTTGTTGGTGGTGCCGACCTCGCGCAAGGTCGCGCCGCTGGCTTCCATGATTTCCGGGATGCGGAACCCGCCGCCGATCTGGACCAGTTCCCCGCGCGAGATGAGCACTTCCTTTTTCCGTCCGCGCGTGAAGTGGCGCAGCATCAGCACGAGCGCCGCCGCGCAGTTGTTGACCACGGTCGCCGCCTCAGCGCGGCAGAGGAGCGCGAGGTTGTGTTCCAGGTAACCCGCGCGCGGGCCGCGCTCGCCGGCTTCAAGGTGATATTCGAGGTTGTTGTAGTTCGCGGCGAGCGCGGAGACCGTCTCGACGGCGGGCGCGGCCAGCGGTGAACGCCCCAGGTTGGTGTGGACGAGCACCCCGGCGGCGTTGATGACGGGCTGGATGCGCGAGCGCCGCAATTCCGCTATCGCTGTGCGGACACGGGCAAGGATGGCATCGAAGCCAACGGCAGGACCGTCCGCATCATCCAATCCGGCGCGGACGGCAGCCAGTTCCCGGCGCACCACCGCCACCGCTGCCGGTCTCGGCAATCCTTCCAAAGGCCCGAGCGACCGGAGCAACTTTTCAACCGAAGGAATCGCGCGGTGGACGGTGGCATTCATCTTGTTGCGCCGAGCTTCCGGCGACGTTGATGATAAGCTCGAACCAGTCTTCTGGCTTTGAAAATGTCTCGGCTTTTGTAGCCGGGCACGCCGCCCTTTCCGATTGTCGTTCGTGTGACTGGTGCTAGGCTGCCGGTGAGAAACCCTGGATAAATCCGTCATGCACAAGGCATTTGAAGACGATCTGGAGGATCTTGAATATTGGAACGACTATGTTCCACCGGTAGTTATCCGCACTGGGCCGGCGTTGAAGATGAACAACGTCCAGTTCTATGAATTCTGCCGTCAAAACTCTGATCTCCGTATCGAGCGTAATGTGCGCGGCGACATCATTGTCATGGCTCCTACAGGTGGCTGGACAGGCCGTGGCAATGCACTTCTCACCACGAAATTCTTTATCTGGGCAGAGAAGGAAGGTTCCGGCAGCGTATTTGATTCAGACACAGGATTCCGCCTAGAGAAGAAAACGGTCCGTGCGCCGGACGTGTCTTGGGTGCTTGAGACGCATCTTAAAAGTTTGCCTCGCAAAGCGGGTCGAAGGTTTTTGCCGCTTTGCCCGGACTTTGTGTTGGAACTGCGTTCCAACGCTGATCGGATGCCCGATCTCCAAGACAAGATGGCTGAGTACATCCACCACGGAGCGCGTTTGGGTTGGCTGATTAATCCGGAGCGCAAGGAAGTTTTCGTTTATCAACCCGGCAGTCCCACCGAGCATCTTGAAGGTCCCGTTTCGCTCTCGGGCGGAACGGTTTTGCCCGGCTTCACACTGGAGTTGGCACCTCTCTGGCGCGCATTGGACGGGGATTGATCCCGACTAAGAAACTTGTATTCCTGGCTGCGGCGAGCGCACGATCCGACCGATCACTGCCGCAACAGGCGTCCGATGGGCCCTCAAAACCGCCAGAATTGCCTCCAATTTCTTCGGCGGCACGCAGAGCAGCAGGCCGCCGCTGGTCTGGGCATCGGCCAGCAGAAGACGGCGGGCATCGTCGGGAGCTTGCCATTCGGTGATGGCGTTGGCCGTCTCCAAGTTCTGTCGGGTGCCGCCGGGGACGCAATTGTCCTCGATCAGCGCCAACACCGCGGGGCTGATCGCCGGCACATTGGCGATTTGGATTTCAGCGGCCACACCGCTGGCGCGGCACATCGAGGCCAGATGGCCCAGCAAGCCGTAGCCGGTGATGTCCGTCGCCGCGCGCACCAACCCGGCTTCGGCCAGAGCGGGGCCGGCGGTGTTGAGGCGGGTCATCAGCGCGATGGCCTTCTTCGCCAGCGCGGGCGGGCAGATCTCGCGCTTGAGCGCGGTGGTGGCGATCCCGGTGCCGAGCGGCTTGGTCAGAACCAGCAGATCACCCGGGCGTGCCTTGGCGTTGGTCAGGACGCGCCGCGGGTCAACGAGACCCGTCACGGACAAACCGTAAATGGGTTCGGGATTGCGGATGGTGTGTCCGCCGACCAAAGCGCATTTCGCCGCCCGGGCGACCTGTGCTCCCCCGCGCAGGATGGCGGCGATGATGTCCACCGGCACGAGGTCGGTGGGGATGCCGAGCAGGGCCAGGGCGGTCAGCGGACGGCCTCCCATCGCGTAAACGTCGCTCAGGGCGTTGGTCGCGGCGATGCGGCCGTACGTCGCGGCGTCGTCCACGACCGGGGTGAAGAAATCCACGGTTTGCACCAGGGCGCGATCCCGCGCGAACGGCAGGCGGTAAACACCGGCGTCATCGGCCGTTGCGCTGCCGACGATCAGGAGCGGATCGTGCGGCGCGCGGGGAAGCTGACGCAAAACTTGCGTCAGAGCCTGTTGGCTAAGCTTGGAAGCTCAACCCGCGCTGCTGGAAAGAGTGGTGAGTCGCAAGTTGCCGGGTGGTTGAGGTGTTGGACTTGGGGCCGAGACGCTGCGGTCATGAAAGCGGAGAGGGCCGGAATCGAACCAACCTCGCCTGTCCAAGGACAGGGCAACTGCGGTTTTGAAGACCGCGAGGGCCACCAGGCACCTTTCACTCTCCTTCTCTCGGACGCTGCCTCCTTCGGGCTGGAACAAGATTCCGTCAACAAGGATCAAGGGGTCCGTGCCGGTCTGCGTTGCGCCGGGCGACCTCCTTCACTGCCGGCGGCACGCCAGCGGCGTGGCGAAATACCTTCCCAATCCTGAAAGGCGCGGAAGAAGGAGTTGGCGTTGTCGAAGCCGAGCAGGTAGGCGGTTTCGGTCAGTTCCAGGGAACTTTGCCCGAGGTAATGGTGCGCCAGTTCGCGGCGGGCCTCGCGGAGCAGTTGCTGGAAGGTAACCCCTTGACCCGTGAGCTGCCGCTGGAGGGTGCGTGTGCTCACGCCCAGCGCACGCGCTACGTCCCCGAGGGCGGGCCGCCGGCCGGCGAGCAGACGCTTGGCGGCGGCCTTGACCTGGTCGCCCACCTTGCGCCGGTCCCGCCAGTCGGTCAGCTCCGCGTCCATGGGCGGGGCGATCAGGGCCAGCAACTCGGGATTATGCGTGACGAAGGGCCGGTCCAGGTCGCTCGCACGGAATACCAGCGCGTTGCGCCCCGCGCGGAACCTGACCCGGCAGCGAAAGTGCTCCTCCAGCAACTGGCGGTGCCCGGTCGTGCGGGTCAGTTCCAGGCGCAAGGGAGCAAATGGGACGCCCGTGCCCCGGTGGCCGACATCGAGGATCCACGTCAGACAGAGATCGACGAGGACGGCGGGTTCGGCGTCGCCGGCCAGCAGAAACACGAACTCGACGGCGCACTCGTCCCGGCTTTGGCGCACGAGCCGGATTTCCTCCGGACAGATCAGCTTTTTATAGCGGCCCATGCGCTGCACCGCATCGAGATAGGACTCGCTGTGCAGCGCCGCGATCGTCTGCGGAGTGCCGCCATCGGCGGGGGTATCCCGTCCCAGACGCAGACCGATGGCCGGATCGCCGCTCACCTCTCCCACCGCTCGCCAGAGGGCGAACAGTTCTTCGGTGGTCGCCAGGATTTTCTCCTGCCGCAGCCAGCCCTCTGGCAAGCCCGCACGGCCCAACACCGCGGCGGGCGGCACGCCGTGCTCGCCGAGCTGGCGCGCCAGCAGGCGGGAAACGCGGAAGCGGTCACTCATAGGGAGGGAGCAATGCCAGCAGCGGGAAGGTTGTCAGCCCTTGAGCGAGGCCAGGTTGATGACGAAGCGGTACTTCACGTCGCTCTTGAGCATGCGCTCGTAAGCCTCGTTGATGTAGGGTATGTCGATCACTTCCACGTCGGACACGATGTTGTGCTCGCCGCAAAAGTCGAGCATCTCCTGCGTCTCGGCCAAGCCGCCGATGAGCGAGCCCGCCACCGTTTTGCGCCCGAAAATCAGCGGCCCACCCTGCACCTCCTTGAAGGATTCGGGCGCGCCGACGATCACCATCGCCGCGTCGCGCTTGAGCAGGCCGACGTACGGGTTGAGGTCGTGGCTCACCGGCACGGTGTTGAGGATGAAATCGAAACTGTTGGCGTGCGCCTTCATCGCCCCGGCATCCTTGGAGAGGAGCACGTCGTCCGCGCCCAGCTTGCGGGCGTCCGCTTCCTTGCCGGGCGAGGTGGTGATGACGACCACCTTCGCGCCCAGCGCGTGGGCGAACTTGACGCCCATGTGCCCCAACCCGCCCAAGCCGACGACGCCCACCTTTTGTCCGGCCTGCACCTTCCAGTGGCGCAGGGGCGAGTAGGTCGTGATGCCTGCGCACAGCAACGGAGCCACCGCCTTGAGGTCGAGGTTTTCCGGCACGTGGAGCACGAAGCCTTCCGTCACCACGATGGCCGTCGAGTAGCCCCCGTAGGTGGGCTCGCCGGATTGCTTGTCCTTGCCGTTGTAGGTCAGGATAAAGCCTTTTTCGCAATACTGCTCCAGCCCTTCGGCGCAACTCGCGCAGTCCTGGCAGGAATCGACCAGGCAGCCCACCCCGACGAGGTCGCCCACCTTGAACCGGGTGACTTCCTCGCCCACGGCGGTCACGCGGCCGATGATCTCGTGGCCGGGCACCACGGGATAGACCGTGCCGGGCCAGTCGCTGCGCGCGGTGTGCAGGTCCGAGTGACAGACGCCGGTGTAGAGGATTTCGATGGCCACGTCGGTCGCCCTTGGAGCCCGGCGTGGGATCGTGAAGGGAGTCAGACGCGAGGTCGCGCTTTGTGCGGCGTAGGATTTGGTTTCTGTGGTGTTGATGCGGAAACATGATGCACCCTATGAAAGCGGGATGCACTCGCCGAACGCGCCAAAATACTCGCCAAACACGCCATTTGCCCAGTGCTCACCGGGGCAGTTACCTGTCGGAATGGCTTCCAGATCATTGGCTCAAAACGCTTTCGAATGGTAGGGCGATGGTCCCCGTCGTCAATGGCTACGTCCACCCTGGCAACCACCGGGACGGTCGCCCTACAATCCGGCCAAGCCGACCCAAGAGGAAGCCGCTCTAGGCTTTAGGACCAACTTCAGTTGTAAATCGACGCAGCCGCAAGGCGTTGGTAAGCACGCTGACGCTGGAGAGCGCCATCGCCAGGGAGGCAACCATCGGACTCAGCAACCATCCGGTCAGCGGGTAAAACACCCCGGCGGCCAGCGGGATGCCCAACACGTTGTAGAGAAAGGCGAAGAACAGGTTCTGGCGGATGTTGCGCACGGTGGCCCGCGAGAGGGTAATGGCGTCCGCCACCCCGTTGAGATCGCCGCGCACGAGCGTGATGTCGGCGGCTTCCAGGGCGACATCCGTGCCGCCGCCCATCGCGATGCCCACGTCTGCCTGCACGAGAGCTGGAGCGTCGTTGATGCCGTCGCCCACCATGGCCACCCTTTCGCCGTTGCGCTGGAGTTGCTTGATCACCTCGCTCTTGCCCTCGGGCAGGACCTCGGCGTGAACCCGCGTGATGCCGGCCTGCCGCGCAACCGCCTCGGCGGTGCGGCGGTTGTCACCGGTGAGCATGACGACTTCCAACCCCAGAGCACGCAAGCGCGCCACCGCTGCCGCCGCGCCTTCCTTGACCGGATCAGCCAACGCGACGATTCCAGCGTAGGTCCGATCCAGGGCCACGAAGACCGGCGTCCTGGCTTCGACGGCCAAACGATGGGCCGCCGCCTCGTCGGCGGTGATCCCGCGCTCGCGCAGGAAGCGGGCGTTGCCGACCAGCACCGCCCGTCCCTCCACCCGGGCCTCGATGCCGTGACCGGCGACGGCCTGGAAGTCTTGCGGCGGCACCAGGACTAACCCACGCCCGCGGGCGGAACGCACGATGGCCTCGCCCAGCGGATGCTCGCTGCCCTGCTCCGCGCTCGCCACCAACCGCAGCAGGTCGGTTTCCGCCGTGTCCGCCGCGGGCAGCACGTCGGTGACGACCGGTGCCCCACGCGTGATGGTGCCGGTTTTATCCAACACGACCACGGACAGCCGGCCCGCTTTTTCCAGGGCCTCGCCGCCTTTGATGAGCACGCCCATCCGCGCCCCGCGCCCCGTGCCGACCATGATCGCGGTCGGAGTGGCCAAGCCCAGCGCGCACGGACAGGCGATGATCAACACGGAAACAAAAGCGGTCAACGCCCGCGGCAGCCGGGTGGCGGGATCGCCGAGGACCAACCAGAGCATGAACGTCAGTGCCGCCACGGCCAGCACGGCGGGCACGAAGTAGCCTGCCACCACGTCCGCGAGACGCTGGATCGGGGCCCGGGAGCCCTGTGCCCGCTGCACGAGGCGGACGATCTGCTGGAGGACGGTGTCCTTGCCGACCCGGACGGCTCTTAAACGAAACGCTCCGGTCCCGTTGACCGAGCCGCCGATCACGGCGTCGCCCGGACCTTTTCTGACCGGCAGCGGCTCGCCGGTGAGCAGACTCTCGTCCAACGTGGAAGCGCCGTCGAGGATCTCACCATCAACGGGGGACTTCTCGCCGGGGCGAACCCGCACCACGTCACCGACCCGCACGGCTGCGATGGGCACATCCGACTCCCGGCCGTCGCGTTCGACACGCGCGGTCCTGGGCGACAAATCCATCAACGCACGGATCGCGCCGCTGGTCTTGCTCCGGGCGCGGGCTTCGAGGAGGCGGCCCATCAGGATGAGCGTGACGATCACCGCCGCCGTCTCGAAGTACGTGCCGGCCACGACTCCGGGCACCAAGGTCGCCACCACGCTGTAAGTGTAGGCGGAGAGGGTGCCCAGCGAGACGAGCGTGTTCATGTCGGCAGCCCGGTGGCGGGCGGCGTTCCAGGCACCAGCGAAAAAATCCGCCCCGGCCCAGAAGAGCACGGGCGTCGTCAAAGTGAATTCGAACCAGGCGCGGCCCGGAAAGTCGAGCAAGCGGCCGAGAGCCGGACTGACGTGGCCGGCCATGCCGAGAACCACCACGGGCAGACTCAAAGATAAGGCGATCATGAACCGCCTTTTTTGCCGGCGATAGTCCGCTTTGCGCTCCGTGGTTTCGGCATCCTGCGCGTCGGCGGGTGTGGTGGCATCAGACGCATCGTCACCCGCCGGTGCTGCCTCGGGCAACAGCACGTCGTAGCCTGCCTGGCGGATCACGGCGCGCAGACGCTCCGGGTCCGTCGCACCGGGATCGTACTGCACCGAGGCGTGAGTGGTGGCGAAATTGACGCTCGCACTTTGCACGCCGGCCGCGCGCCCGAGCACCTTTTGAATGCGGGTGGCGCAGGCCGCGCAGTGCATCCCGAGCAGCGGCAGGTCGGCGTTCCGTGAGACGAAGGCTTCGGCGGGCGCGCTTGTTTCCGGTACCGGGATCGTTGACATGGCCGAGCGCGTTTGAGAACGCGATTACACACTATATCCGATCCCCTTTAGCGAGGTAATAAAAAGAAAAATGACAAAATATCAAATTTGTCATTTGTCATCAATTCGACCATCGCTAATTTGAATATTCATGAAGACCACCGACAACACTCTTCTCATCACCGGCGGCGGCACCGGCATCGGCCGCGGCCTGGCGGAAGCTTTCCACGCCTTGGGCAACCAGGTCATCATCTCCGGGCGCACGCGAAAGAGCCTGGACGAGACCACTGCGGCCAGTCCCGGCATGAAGTCCCTCACCGTGGACATGACGGACGCCGCGAGCATCCGGGATTTCGCCGCCCGGTTGATCGGGGAGTTCCCGGCTCTGAATGCGGTCATTCACAACGCGGGCATCATGCGCCCCGAGAGCGTGCTCGACCAGCCGGTGGACGTGCCAGACGCCGCAGCCATCGTGGCCACCAACCTGCTCGGGCCGATCCGCCTGACGGCCGCCTTGCTGCCCGTGCTGCAAAAGCAGCCGCACGCCACGGTGATGACCGTTTCCAGCGGGCTGGCCTTCGTGCCTATGGCGACGACGCCGACCTACTGCGCGACCAAAGCGGCCATCCATTCTTACTCGCAGAGTCTGCGCTACCAGCTCAAGGGCACCGGGGTGCAGGTCATGGAACTGGTTCCGCCTTATGTCCAGACCACCCTCATGGGCGACCATCAGGCAAGCGACCCACGCGCCATGCCGCTGAACGAGTACATCAAAGAGGTCATGAACCTGATCCAGACGCAGCCTGACGCCACCGAGATTAACGTGCAGCGGGTGCAGCCCCTGCGTTTCGCAGCCAATGCCGGCCAGGAAAAGTACGAGCAATTCTTCATGAGCTTCAACGATGCCATGAAGGGTCATTAACGCCGTTGGTGCGCTCCATCATCCCGCGGAGGGCGCGACGATCTTCCGGCTGGAACCGTTGCTTCACCGAGGAAAAGGTAAGCCGTCAACCGGCGCAGGCGGGCAAGCAAGACAAACACGATGCAACCCAGGCAGATCAAGCTGCTCATCACCAGCTTGGCGCCAACCGAGTACGGCGCGAGCACGTAGGGGAGCTTTTTCGCGGCTGTCTCCAGAGTTTCGAGAAATGCGAAGTGCGCCAGGTAGATACCGTAGGAACAGGTCAGCAACGTCCTCAACGCCGGGTGGGCGATCGGCACCCGTCCGTTCAAGGCGAGACCGCATATGCTGTACCCCACGACGGGTCCCTGCCACACGGAACCCAGCAGGTACAGCGGGTAGCCGAACGTGGGACTGGTGACAAGGCAACCTACCGTCAGCCAGCCCAGCAGGAAATTGATCCGCCGACCGACCGTGCTGGCCTGGGTGCGATCCAGAAGAAAAGCCAGGGCGACAAACAGAAAGCCTCGCGCCAGCACACCCTGGAACCCAAAGAAGCTTCCTGTTGCCGCCGCGTAGCCAAATCCGACCGCCCCTAATCCGATGCCGATTCCCGCCAACCGGTAGCGGGATGTTCTCACGAGGAAAAGGGCCGCGAGCGCCAGGGCTTGCAGCAGCAGGAGCAGCGGCAAGAAGTACAGATGCAGCGCCGCTCCCCCGAAGAAGGTGACGCCAATTACATCGATGCCAGGAGGCTTGCCCTCCAGACGAAATTTCAGGACTCGCAGCGCCGTGTAAACCAGCGTCCAGGTCACGTAAGGCACCAACAGGCGGTCCAAACGCAGATCGGACAGCTTGACGGTCGGCAAGGCTCGGACCCGATGGATGAAGAAGTGCAGCGAGACCGAAAGGAAGAACGGGACGGCAAAAAGACCAAACATCCGGGTAAGAGCCGCCGCGGCATCCGTCGAGGGGGCCAGATGGATGATGATGACGCCGAAAGCCGCCACGAACCGGAGGGCGTCAACCGAAAGATTCCGCTCAGGTTTCATGGGGATCAGGCACTGATCCGAAGATCATGCAGATAGTTGTCACCGCTGTACACAGCCTTCCCCGCCCTGACAAGCTCACGGTTAAGGAAGTGCGATCTTCCCTCGCAATCCTGCGGCGCGAGCACGTGGACCAGATCGGTCCTGGCATCCATCTCGATCCGCTGGAAGAAGCTTGACAGGCTGAATCCCAGGGTTCGGTCTTCCTCGGCGGCTTTAGCGGCGAGCAGGCACCGCCCGATCGCAACGGGCAGGACATTCCGACGACTGGAAAACGGTCCCTTCTTTTTTATCTTGCTCTCGCCCAGGGTTTGCCGATAAATAGCCTACCCAAAGATACCCTTGAAATGAAGCTACAAACGATGGTCGGCGGTTCGCTCCTTGGGCTGGCCTTGCTGCTCGCCCCTTGCCCTCCGCTGCAGGCGGAGATGATCGTTTGCAGTCTGGAGAAGATGCCGCCCCGCCTCGCCGGGCCGCCCACAAACTTTTTCACGGCGGCCGCCACCGGCCAGATCGATGTCCTGCAACGCCTCCTGGATGAAGGCTTCGACGTGGATTGTCCCCTGCCGCGCCCCGCTCCGGACGAATTGGCGCGTTTGTTCAACCCTCGGACGCGCGCCGGACGGCTCCTGACCGACGAGGGATCCACGGCGCTGATGCTCGCCATCGCCAACGGCCAGAAGGACACCGCCGCTCTCCTGCTCGGCGCGAAGGCCAACCGCGAGGCGAGAACCCTGAGCGGCTTGCACCCTTTGGACATTGCCGCCGAACGCAACGACGTCGATGAAATGCAGCTCCTGTTGGGAGTAACCCCCAATAGCGAGGCCTCGCACCTTTCCATCCTCGTGGACCTGACCGCCCAGCGTGTCACGCTTTCGCGTGACGGCCTGCCGGAGATCACCGCGAAAATCTCCAGCGGCAAGAAAGAGAAACCGACACCGCCGGGCACCTACGTGATCACGCAGAAGTACACGACTTGGCGCTCGACCTTGTACCACAACGCGCCGATGAATTTCTTCCTGCGCCTGTCCTGCTCTCCCGTCGGTTTGCACCAGGGGGTGATCCCGGGCTATCCCGCGTCGCATGGTTGCGTGCGTCTGCCGGAAGCGGTTGCCAAGAAGTTCTACGAGCTCGTGCCGCGTGGAACTCTGGTGGTTATCCGTTGATTTGGGGCGTTCCTCGCCCGACCCGACTGTCGTTCTCTTCAGGACGTTCCCTGCGCTTGGCACAAGCGCAGGGGATGTTCCGCCCGGAAGATGGCCCGTCCGATCCAACTGCGCTCTAACGAATTGTTGGCCCAAGGTGGAAAATGCACCGATAAATACCCGGAGCCTGAGTGTCTTCCTCGCGCCGGACCGGACAATTGAGCACTTGCTCGAATAGCTCCCGCTCCAGACGCTCAAGGATCGAATAGCGACGCAGCAGGTCCTGGATGGGCGAGCCGTGCTCGATGATGCGCGGACCGGCGGCTGCGTCACCCGGCTTGAATTCTGCCAGGTAGCCGTCCGCGTCGCGCAGGAGAGCCAGGCGTGGCGCACGCTCCAACCACCCTGCCGGTTCGATCTTGGCCCGGTAAGTTTTCGCGCGCTGGGCGAACAGGCTGAACAAGAGCTTGGTGGGCGCGGCGGGGCCATAGGCTTGTTGGACGGCTTCGAGGATTTCACCCGTGAAGTGGTTGTTCGCGCCGGGAAAAAGCTCGTGCGCGCGGCGGGTGAGCCGGTAAACCAGTTCCGGTCGCCCGAGCGCAGCCGGACGGCGGAACGTGTCGAGGTACCCGTCCTGTTCCAGGTCCAGGCACGGTCCTTTGAGACCCATGTAGCTCAGGTGGAAGTGCGCGGCTAATTCCTTGACGGACATCCCGCCCTGCCGCTTGAGCACGGTGAGGATTTCAGTGCGCTGTCCACGCCCAAGTTCACGGATCAACTTCTCATTCATGCCGTCACCCGCTGTCCTGGGCTGCGACACTTGCAATCACCAGAGAAGCCAGCTCATCATCCATCCAGCCCACGTTTTTTGCACGCGAAAAGCGGTCGCTGTTCCCGGAGCTTACGCGCTGGGCTGAGTTCTTAGGCCTGTGCGAGCAGCGGCTGCGCGCCCATCCGGACAGCGCCGTCGCTCTTACGCCCTGGGCTGAGTTCTTAGGCCTGTGCGAGGGCTGGGAAGTATTCTGAAGCAAGAAGCATCAGTCTTGTTGGCATCAGTCCGTCTTCAACACCACGAACGCCCTGGCTCCCGAGCGATCCACGTAGCACAGGATGCCGCGCCGTGAATCTCCGGACTTCAGCGCCTCCTTGAAGGAGGCCGTATCTTTTACCGGGCGGTCGTCTACGGAGGTGATCACGTCCGTGGCCTTCAGGCCTGCTTTGTCGGCCACGCTGTCGTTTTGCACGGCGGTCACCACCACCCCCGTGGTACTTGCGCCCAGGCTCAGACTGTTGGCCACGTCCCTGGTCAGATCCTGCAACTGCAAACCGAACAGGGGCATGTTTTCGTCCGCTTTCGGCAAGGGCGGCGTCGGCGTCGGCGATGGGGCCGACGTGGCAGACGGTTCATCCAGTTCGCCGGGTTCGGTGTCGTTGGTGCCGCCGAAGAGATGCTTCGGCTCCTGGGGGAGTTCCGCCGTCAGAACCTCCACCTTGAGCGTCTTGTTTTTGCGCACCACGGTCAGTTGCACCGGCACACCGATCTTCTTGGCGAGGATTTGTTTCTGCAGCTCTTTGTCGGTCCCGACGCTCACGCCGTCCACCTCGGTGATGACATCCGTCGGCCGCAGCTTGCTGCCCAGGGCCGGCGAACCCGGCTCGATCGTCATCACCACGACACCGCGTTTCACGCCGCTGAAAACGTTGCCGTATTGCTCCACGGCGCTGTTGAGCGATTGGATGCGGACGCCCAGATAGGAGCGGACGACGCGCCCGGAATGGATGAGTTGATCGCCCACCTCCCGCAGCATGTTGCTCGGGATCGCAAAGCCCAGGCCGCGGTTGAACCCGTTGATGAGCGTGTTCATGCCGATCACCTTGCCGTCCAGATCCACCAGCGGCCCTCCGGAATTACCGGGGTTGATGGAAGCGTCGGTCTGGATGTAATCCTCGTAGTTGTCCTCGGGCATCAGCCCGTTCCGGTTCTTGGCGCTCACCACCCCCGCGGTGAAGGAGTAAGCCTGGTTGAACGGCACGCCGATGGCGCAGGCGATCTGCCCGACCCGCAGGTTGTCGCTGTTGGCGAGTTCGGCGGTGGGTAGATCGTTCGCGTCGATCTTGACAACGGCGATGTCCGTCTTTTCGTCGGCTCCGACGAGCCGGCCCTGGAAATGGCGTCCGTCCTTGAGCCGGACGCTGATCTTCTCCGCCCCGTTGACCACGTGGTTGTTTGTCAGAATGAGGCCGCCGGACTGGATCACGAACCCCGATCCCTCGCTCCGCGAAAGGGTGCGGCGCGCCGGAGGAGTCGGATCATCGGCCTTGGGTTCCTTGTCTTTGCCCGTCTTGGCAGCTTTGTCTTTGTCCTTGTCGGCAGCGCCGTCGGGGGCCGGACCCCGGAAAAAAGGTTCGGAAAAGTACTCGGACTCACCCTCGCCGTTGCTCCGTTTCAACACGTCGATGACCACCACGGTCGGTGCGACGTGCTCGAACACACTGACGTAGGCATCGTTGAGCTGGGAGGCGATGCTTTTGGCTGCGGAGGCCGGCACCACCGGTTCCGACTTGGGTGCCGGGATGGAAGAGGCCTTGTCTAACACGGCCGGCCGGCCGCTCTCCTGGCCCAAGCACCGCACCTGCATGCCGCTTCCCAGGAATAGAACCACGGCTAAAACGAACGCAGGGAAAGCAGGCGGGGGAACTTGGCACATAAAATTCTTACATTCGATACGATGAGAGGAGCCGTTAAAGACGAAATTGCAGGAGTGAGACGCTTCCGTCCCAACCTGCCACGGCCCATCTATTTGACAACCTGCCGCTTGGTCTTACCCTACTGTCTGCTTTCTAGCAATTCCCGATGAATTCCATCATGATTTCGGCGCCCGCGGCGTCCGAGCGTGACACGACTGCCTTCTCCTCTTCCGCTCCCGGTTACTGGCCCGATGTTTTGCCGGCGCAGTGGAACGATTGGAAGTGGCAGCTTAAAAACCGAGTCACCACCCTGGCTCAGCTCGAGCAGCACCTCGTGCTGACCCCCGAGGAACGCGTCGGGGTGCGTATCGCCGGCAGCAAGCTTTCCCTCGCGGTCACCCCGCATTTCTTCAACCTGATCGACCGGGAGAATCCGGACGATCCCATCCGCCGGCAGGTTCTTCCGCGGTTGGAGGAGTCGTTCACGACGCCCTTCGAGATGGCCGACCCGTGCGGCGAGGATAGCCACATGCCCGTGCCTGGGTTGGTCCACCGCTACCCGGACCGCGTGCTGTTCCTGATCACCGACCGTTGCGCGAGCTACTGTCGATATTGCACGCGCAGCCGCGTGGTCAGCGGTGCGGGTGAGCAAGAGTTGCACACCCATTTCGAGGAGGCATTTCGCTATCTGGAAGAGCACACCGAGATTCGGGACGTGCTGCTTTCCGGCGGTGACCCATTGTTGTTCACGGACGACAAGCTGGAGAAAATTCTGAGCCGATTGCGCTCCATCGAACACATCGAGTTTCTGCGCATCGGTTCACGCGTGCCGATCTTTCTGCCGCAGCGCATTACCCCCGAGTTGTGCGCGATGCTGCAAAAGTACCATCCTTTGTGGATGAGCGTCCACGTGAACCATCCGCGCGAGCTGACGACTGAGGTCAAAGCCGGATTGGAGCGTTTGGCGAACCACGGCGTGCCGCTCGGCAACCAGAGCGTGCTGCTGCGTGGCGTGAACGACAACGTGGACACGATGAAGACGCTGGTGCAAAAGCTCCTGCGTTGCCGTGTGCGCCCTTACTATATTTACCAGCTCGACCTGATCCGCGGCTCGTCACACCTGCAGGTGCCGGTGTCGAAAGGCTTGGAAATCATCGAAGGACTGCGTGGACACACCACCGGGTATGCAATCCCGCAGTACGTCATTGATGCCCCCGGCGGCGGCGGCAAGGTGCCGATTAACCCGAACTACGTTTTGTATCACGACAGGGAAAAAGTCGTGATCCGCAACTACGAAGGCAAGGTCTTCGAGTACCCCGAGCCTGCGACCGATCCGACGACCGTCACACTGGCAGAAGCGGTGAGCCAGGGGCGGGTCAGCCCGGAGTTTTTGGAATAATGGGAAAGGTTACCTCTCGTCGCCTGTAGGTTCCGTAAGCCGTATGGGATCTATGGGAACGACTACCGAGGCTGCATGCGTTCAGCCACTTTGATGGTAGCCGCGCAATCCTTGCCGTAAGTTCCTAGAAGGACGATTCCGTTTGCTTTTGTGCGATCTGCCTAAAGAGTGGTCCCCGTGGCCGGAATCGTCATCAAACCTCGCGCTCGCATCTTTCACGGCCATGATTGGGTTTACACCAGCGAGGTGTTGAAGGCCTTCGGTCAGCCCGAACCCGGCTCGGTCGTGTCGCTCAAGGATGGCAAGGACCGGATGCTCGGGAGCGCGATCTATAATCCCGCCTCGCAGATCGTTGCCCGGCGCTTTTCGCGCAAACGCCAGGATCTCGACGCCGATTTCTTCCGCCGCCGGATCGCGCAGGCTATCGCTTACCGCGAAAAACGCAGGGTCAATGCGCGCTTGTGCCGTTTGGTGTGGAGTGAAAGCGACGGTTTGCCCGGTGTCATCGTGGACCGCTACGGAGAGGTGTGCGTCCTCCAGACTCTCACGCTCGCGATGGATCAACGTAAAATGCTGATCGTCGAGGCACTCGTGTCATTGTTGAACCCGGTGTGCGTCATGGAACGCAACGACGCGCTGGTGCGTCGGGCCGAAGGGATGGAACTGATCACCGGTGTTCTGCACGGTACCGCACCCGACGAGGTGGAGATCGAAACCGGCGGACTGCGCTTTGCCGTCAACCTCCTTCACGGCCACAAAACTGGGTTCTACCTGGATCAGGCGGACAATTACCAGCAGGTCGCCGCTCTGGCCAGGGGCCGCCGGGTGCTGGACTGCTTCACCAACCAGGGCGCGTTTGCTCTGGCCTGTGCACGACAAGGCGCGACTTCAGTGACAGCCGTCGAGGTCAGCGCGGAAGGAGTAGCCGCTGCCCGCCGGAACGGCGAGCGTAACAGTTTGGCCGTCGATTGGATCGAAGCCAACGTTTTTGACCTGCTGCCCAACGAGGAAAAGCGCGGTGCGCAGTACGACCTGGTGATCCTCGATCCTCCGTCGTTCACGAAGTCCAAGAGTACCTTGGGCGATGCCATGCGCGGCTACAAGGAACTTCACCTGCGGGCGCTGCGGTTGTTGCCCGAAGACGGAATGCTGGCGACTTTCTGCTGCTCGCACCACGTCAGTCCAACGGAATTCCGCGAGATGATCGTTGAAGCCAGTGTGGATGCCAAACGCTCGGTCCGCCTGCTCCATCGTTACACACAGGCTGCCGATCATCCCATTGTTCCTACTCTCCCGGAGACCGAATACCTGCAAGGCTACCTGTTTGAAGCGATGCCAGGCCGATAATCAAACGGTCTCCAGACCGACTACTACTTCTTCTTGGGTGGGCGGCCACGCTTGCGTGTCACCTTGTACATGCCGGGCTCTTCGGCCAGCATGGCTGCACCGTTGGGCAGTTTCTGGGCGTGTGCCTTGGCCATCTCGCGTACGAAGGCGGAGTTGCTGCCCAGATATTTGAGCGTGAGCAGTTCTTCGTGCAACGCTTTGGAGGCGTTCGCTTTGATGTGTTTGTCGCCCACCAGCCATTTCACCAGCCGTTCGATCAGTTTCTCGCTCGGCAGCCGTTGGCCGTTCTCGATCTTGATCCAGCCAGGGGTTGAAATAAAGCCCTGTGCTCCGAGTGCTTCCTGAGACAGGTCCAGCTCTCGACGCAAGGTTTGTAAACGATCTCCAAGTGCCATAAGCCGACAAAATTGCACAAAAACCACTCCTGGCTAGCAAAAGTTTTTCGCTCGGTCGGCACAAGTTGGTCCTGCGCTCCCGGATGGATGGTGAAAAAGCTGAATAATCTACCGCTTCTGAACATCACCAAACGATTGTTACTGTCACCGGCCGGTGATCGCTGGCGTCCTTGCCGGTCGGTTCGATACCGGCAGTCAGCACCTCGCCGCTGCCGCGCAGAAACAGATGGTCGAAGCAGGTCGCCGGATAATGTCCTTCACTTGGCAGGGTCAGGCGGTCACCGAGTGGAACCGTTTCCCAGGCCCAGCGGAATCCCGCGCTGATCCAGGAGCGCAAACTGGTTTCCCGCTCGAAACGCGGATCGTCCAGAGAAGTATTCAAATCGCCACCAATCACAGCCAATTTCACCGTGCCCATCCGGCTGTAAGCCGCCTCCATCGCTTGTTCGTGCGCGAGCAACTGGCGGGCGGATTCCTCGCGCATGGCGGTGTTCGTCGCCGCGCCGCCGGGTTCGTCCTCGCGGTTGCTCTTGAGATGCAACCCGTATACCAGGAGGATGTTGCCGGGTGTGGGCTGGTACGCGCCGAACACGAAACCGCGCCGCGGCGTGATCCCGTTCGCGGCCGGCTTCCAGCTTTCCGCCCAGGCGTGGATCAACGGCAATCGGCTGCAAAGCACGGTTTGCTGATGGGTCGGCTCGCCGGTGTCCCGGACGAATTGCGTACAAACATCGACGCGAAAACCCGGTAGATTGTCCACCAACAAATGTGCGCTCGCCGCATCCGATACTTCCTCCAAGCCAATGATGTCCGGGTTGAGCCGTGCGAGGACCGGCTTCACCGCGGCGACATGATTTGCTTTGGCCTTCTCGGAAGCGTTGGGCCTGCGTCCTGGGAACCATTCGACGTTCCAGAACGTGAAAACCAACGGCAGTCCGGCGGATGTGCGGCCGGTAGGTTCCGGCTCTTTTTCGGGTGGGGAAAGCTCCTCGCGACGTTGTGGAGCGTTGTTTCTAAGTTGCAGGTCGGCAAACATGCCGCTCACACCAAGCGCACCAGCAATCACCAGACATTGGAGAGCATGCTGAGCGGTCATGGCTTCATCTCGTCCGGTTTTGGCTATAGATGTTGGCGGGATAGTTAGTTAATCTTCCGGCTTCTGGAATTGTAGGGTGACGGTCCCCGTTGCCGCTGGAAGGACGTCAACACGGCAACCGGGACGGTCGCCCTACCATGCCAGAGCGGTTTATCATCTTGCAACGCTCCGTGGTAATGCTGGGTCGCGGCAGGCGAAGCGCCCGCCCTACAATTCTGAAAGGTTAACCCAGGAGAGTCACCCTCAGGCCGCCGGCTCCGCACGGGCGGCGATCATCCCGGTTTTGCGGGCGTAGTTGAAGAGTCCGCCGGCTTCGACCACCGGACGAACCTCGCCCAACGGCTTCAAGGAATATGTCCTGCCTTCGTGGACCAGCGTTCCCTGCTCGAAGTCCAGCGTCACCTCATCGCCCGTGTGCAGCACTTCGTTGAGCGCTTCCATGGATTCGAACGGATACAATTCACCGGTCGCCACACTGTTGCGGAAGAAAATCCGCGCGTACGACTGTGCGATCACGGCACGCACCCCTGCCGCGCCCAAAGCGATCGGCGCGTGTTCACGCGAACTGCCACAACCGAAGTTCCGGCCTGCCACCACGATCTGGTAGGCGCTCTGCGCCTGGCCTTCCGGGAAGAACTTGACCGGGTAAAGCTCGTCCGGCAGCCCGATCATCGCGTAGGTGCCCAGCTTGACGTACTCCTCGCGGATCGTCGGCACCAGCGTGAGATAATGCGCCGGAATGATCTGGTCGGTGTCGATGTTGTCTCCCACGACGAAAACGCGGGCGGTCAGAGAGTTCGACTGCGGTGACATAAGCGGGATCTTGGTGGGCGCGGGTCAGTACCGGAACATGTTGTTCGGTGGCGGCGTGGAAGTGTTTTGCGGCGATTCGGGCAAGGGGTCCTGGGCGCTCGCTCCCGGCGGCAGCGAGTATTCACCGACCACGGCGCGGGACTTCTTCCCGCTGGCCGTTTGCACCGGTGCCGAAGGAGGCAAGGGAGGATTCAAAGCAACCAACTCCTGCGTTGTCAGAGGTTTGAGATCCTCCGTGCTGACGAAACCGACCAATTGCGGCTCGAAGGTCCTGACCGTGCTATAGCCGAACGCGTGCTTGATCATCATCACATCCGTCCCTTTCTTGAGACTGAGATCGGGACCGTTGATCTGTTGCGGTCCGTTCCGGTAGAACGGTGTGAAGTCTGCCGTCACCCGGTAGCGCACTTCCTGAACGGCAGCACCGCCTGCTCCGGGTTTAACCGGAGCGGTGGAAGCGGTTCTGTCTTTGCCCACGCAACCGGCAATTAATAAGGCAGCCAGCAGGGCGGTTAGCCCAAGTCGTGGGGAGCAGATACAACGCGTCATAATGTCCGGGCGGATCGGATCGCTATTTAAGACAAAGACTCACGTGGGTCCGTGATCCTGCCGGTCAGAGCACTGGCGGCTACCGTGTACGGGCTGGCGAGGTACACCTTCGATTCCTTGCTGCCCATGCGCCCCGGGAAATTGCGGTTGGTGGCGCTGATGCAGTTCATCGGCGTATTCATGCGGCCGAAAGTGTCCGCCGGTCCGCCCAGGCAAGCGGCGCAACTGGCGTTCTCGGTCAGGAGCACGCCGGCATCTTCCAATGCCTGCCAGACGCTCACGGTGGCCCCCGTGGCACCGACCGGCACCTGAATTTTGTGCAACTCATCGACGATCTGCGCCGTGGCCGGCACGCCGAAGGTGTCGATGGCCACCTTCTTGCCGGCGATGATCTCCGCGAACGCGAGGAAGTCGCTCGTCTTGCCGCCGGTGCAACTGCCGACGTAGGCGCGGTCCAGCTTGATGTGGCCCAGAGTCTTGGCCAAGGCGCGGTTGCCCGGATCGGGGTGCATGGCGACCGTGGGCTCCAGTTGGGAAAGGTCGAATGCCTTGTCGTACACGAACGACTGCTCGCGCTCCAGCTCGGCCGGCTCGTACTCGGCCTTGGTGCCGTTGGCGGCGATGCGGGCGTTGACGTAATCGAAAGTCTTCTGGTCGGCGGCGAAGATGCCGTTCTTGCCGCCCGCCTCGATGGCCATGTTGGCGATGGTCATGCGGTCATCGATGGTCAGGCCGCTCGCGCCGGGACCTTCCCATTGCATGGCGCGGTAGGTCGCGCCGTCGAAGCCGATCTCGCCGATGACGTGCAGGATCACGTCCTTGGCCATGACGCCGCGCGGCAGCGCGCCGTCGAGGTAAAAGCGCATGGTCTCGGGTACCTTGATCAGCAGCTTGCCCGTGCCCATGATGAAGCCCGCGTCCGTGTTGCCGATGCCGGTGGCGAACTCGCCGAAAGCGCCCGCCATGCAGGTATGCGAATCCGTGCCGAAGAGCACCTCGCCGGGACGGGTGTGTCCCTTGGCCGGCAGGGCGGTGTGGCAAACGCCGGCGAAGCTGCGCCCATACTGGCGCTTGAGCTGGCCCTGGCTCGGGTCGAACCGCCAGGTGCCGTCCTCGTCGTCGATCACGTCGTAGAAGTACGGCAGGCCCTGTTCCTTCACGAAAGTACGCAGGGTGTCCACGTTGCGGTTCGACATGCTATCGGCCGTGAAGATGTAATGGTCGGGAATGATGACGATCTTGTTGCGGTCCCAGACCTTGGCGTCGCGGCCAAACTCGCGGTGAAACACCCCGATGGTGCCCGGCCCGCACACGTCGTGGGTGAGGAGCACGTCGGTGTTGACCCACACGTTCTCGCCCGCCGCCACGCGGGGGCGGCCGCTCGCGCGAGCCAGGATTTTCTCCGTCAGCGTCATGATTTTTCGAAAAAGAGGCTACCGCACTTCCCTGCTGCGGCCCTTTGCTCCGGGGGAGTTGGCCGCGTCTTTTGTGAGGGAGGAAAGTGACACGACACGCCCCCCGGCTGCAAACCCTTTTTGTCAAACGGGGAGCGTTGATCATCAACGCGCTACTGCTTTCCCGCCCGGGAAGTAGCGGCGGCATCGCTCGCCTTTTCCCATCATTGGAGTGCAGCCAGCAGCTTGGTGTGGATGCCGTCGAACCCGCCGTTGCTGAAGACCACGATGGTATCTCCGGGATGCGCCAGGGTCTTCACCCGGTCGATGATTGCCTCCGTGCCGTCCTCGTAGAACGCAGCCTTGCCCTGCCCGCGGATGTCTTCCACGACCCGCTCCGGGTTCAGCCGCTCGGCGGCCGGGATCTGCTCCAGCTTGGCCACCCGGGCCATGACCACGCCGTCGGCGCAGTCGAAGGCGCGCGCCAACTGGTCCTGGAAGACCGCCCGGCGCGTCGAGTTGGACCGCGGCTCGAACAACGCCCACAGCTTGCCCGCCGCTCCTTGCTGACGCAGTCCGCGCAACGTTTGCTGGATAGCGGTGGGATGATGCCCGAAATCGTCGATTACCTTGATGCCGTTGGCCTCGCCGCGCAGTTCCTGACGTCGGCGTACCCCGGTAAAGGAGAGCAGCCCTTCGCGGATCGTGTCGGTGGACAGGTGGTAGAACCGGGCGGCGGCGATCGCCATCGCGCAGTTGCGCACGTTGAACTCGCCCATCATCGAAGTGGCGTATTCCTCGCCGAAAAGCTGGAAGCGCGTCTGCCCGGCCTCGAAGCGGATGTTTTCGATTCGGCCTTCGTTGGCCGGCGCGGTCAGGCCGACGGGCAGGCGGTTGGAGAACGCGTTGCTCACCACGTCCGCGCAGTGGGCGTCGTCGGCGTTGTAGAGGATCAGCCCGTTGCTCGGGACGATGTTGACGAGCCGCCGGAAGCTCAGCTTGATCTCATCTACGTTCTTGTAGATGTCGGCGTGATCGAACTCGATGTTGTTGATGACCAGCAGTTCGGGCAGGTAGTGGACGAACTTGCTGCGCTTGTCGAAGAACGCCGTGTCGTACTCGTCGCCCTCGATGACGTAATAGGGCGAGGCGTTGAGCTGCGCGCCCTGGCCCAGGTTGTTGGGCAGGCCGCCGATCATGTAACCCGGCGCGAGGCCGGCGGATTGCAGGATCCAGGCCAGCAGGGAAGTGGTCGTCGTCTTGCCGTGCGTGCCGCTGACGACCAGGTTGTGCCGCCCGCGCAGGAAGAAAAACTTCAACACTTCCGGCAGCGAGCAGTAAGGCAGCTTGCGGTTGAGCACTTCCTCGACTTCCGGATTGCCGCGCCGGATGGCATTGCCGATGACGATCAACTCCGCCTGTTCGGGCAGGTTTTCGGGTCGGTAACCCTTGCTGAGCGTGATGCCTTTTTCCTCCAGAAAGGTGGACATCGGCGGGTAAACGTCCTCGTCCGAGCCGGTGACATGGTAGCCCTGGTCGCGCAGGGCGGCGGCGACGGCGCCCATCGCCGTGCCGCAGATCCCGAGAAAGTGGAGGTGCTTGAGGTTGGTGAACATGAAGTCGCAGAGGAGCGCCCACCTTCTAGCGGAGTGGAGCGCGAAAGTCAAAGGACGCAACTGCGCTGCTGCCGCACCGTCCGCCATCGGCGGGACCGCCGAACCTTCCCCGGCAAACCGGGGTGCCAGCTCAGACTGAAAACATGATCCGCTCGTAGATGTCGGCGAGGAGTAATTCGGCGTTGACACTGGCAAGGGGGACGCGGTCGGCAGGCTGGCGGTACTCGGTGGCTTGCCAACCGACGTCCAACCGACGGAAGCGGTGTTCGACGTGCATCCGCTCGACGGAGACGAGGAGGTAATCGGTCAGAGAAGCGAGTTGCTGGTAATAAAGGAACTTGTCTCCCCGGTCGAAGGACTGCGTGCTCGGGGAGAGGACCTCGACGATCATCTGTGGGTTGAGCAGGCTCGCGGGACGTCGGTCGGGTTCGTACTGCGGTTCGCCGCAGAGGGCGACCACATCGGGATAGGTGTAAATTTCGCCGGGGGCGACGGCCACGCGCAGATCGGCGTTGAAGACCCGGCAGGGACGTCCCCGGAACTGGAGTCCAAGCGTCAGATTGAGGTTGGAGGCAATCAGAACGTGATCGGGGGCCGCGCCGCCCATCAGGGAAGGCGGGGTATGGCCGTAAAAAGAGGGCGCGTAGAGAGCGGACCCGCCCATCATGGAGGCCGGGTCGGTGTCCTCGCCCATCGGGAAGATCTCGCCGTGGATGTACTGGCTTTTGTATGGCGAGCGTTCTTCGAGCAGGAGGTATTCTTCCGGGGTGAAGTAGCGTTTGGGTAGCGCGCTCATATCTGAAGGGCATTAAACTCCCTGGCGGGCCGGTTGGCAACGACTACCTGCTCCGTGGCGGGGTGCTTACCCGTGCGTGGGGGCGCGCACGGTGCCGCTTTCCATCGCGGCGCGACGGTTGGCCATCATGCGGACAGCGATCTCGCGCACCATCTCGTCGAGCAGGAGCCGCAGATGGCTGCCCGCCCGGAAGTCCGCCGGCGCGATGTGCCGCACCCGGTCGGTGTGCGCGCACATCTGGTAACACTTGCGGAACGCCGAACGCGTTGGATCGTTGGGGTTGTACACCGCGATCGCCTGGCCGCCCTGTTTGCGGATGACGTTGAAGCAGGGGATGTCCGTCGGCCCGTCGCCGACGTAGATCATGTTCTCGAACGGAATCGGCCGCAAATCGTCGTCCATGTGGTCGTTGACGTCCTCGCTGAGGTCGAGCAGCCCCTTGTTGACCCGGAAAAGGAACTGCGTCTTCTGCGTGTGGCTGATCACCCGCCGCGGAAAAGAGATGCGCCCCGACAAATCCTCGGCGAACTCGCACCCGAAAATGGCGCGCACGTGGGGCTTGAGCCGGCTGCCTTCGATCATCTCCTTGAGCCCGCTGGAGATGATGTAGTATTCCACGCCGATCCCCAAAGCTTCCTCCTCGGGACCGAGCAGCCCCTGAGTGAATTGATCGAACATCTCGGGCAGGCCGGGGTAAAAGGTGAGCTTCGCGCCGAGTTCGCGCAGTTGCTTATTGGTCGGCCGGTCGAGGTCCAGTGTGTCGAGCAGCACCTTCATGTAAGCCAGCTCGTTGTCGTAGCCCTGGTCCTTGACCAACTCGCCGCACCGCCGCCAGAACCGCGTGGGCTCCACCCCGAAGGCCGGGAACAGCGCCTCGTCCTGCATGTAGTTGGGCGTCAGCGTCTGGTCGTAATCGAAGATGAGGGCGATGCGGTTCTGCGGGGCGGACATAGGGTGGGAAAAATGGGTGCCTTGCCGGAGCAGCTATCCGACCGTCATGTCCTCCAGGATGGCAGGCAGGTCGGGAAATTGGAACGTGTATCCGGCCTGCCGTGCTGCCTCCGGCAGCACGCGCTGGCTGTCGAGCATCAGGTGGGACAGGTCGCCCAACAGCGTGCGCAGCAACAGGGCGGGGGCGGGCAGCGGAGCGGAGCGGCCGAAGGCCTGCGCGGTCCGCTTGGTGAAATCCTCGTTGCGCACTGGCTGCGGGCAGACGGCGTTGAAAGGTCCGCGGGCGTCGTCTTTTTCCAGCAGGTAAACGATCAAGCCGGCCACGTCCTCGACGTGGACCGGGCTCATCCATTGGGTGCCCGGTCCGAGGCGTCCGCCCAGGCCCAGGCTGAAGGGGAGGCGCAGGGCGGGAAACGCCCCGCCGTCGCGTCCGAAGACGAAGCCGATGCGCAACAGCGCGACCCGCACCCCGGCGGCTTCCGCCGGCAGGGCGGCGGCCTCCCACTTGGCGGCGACATCCGCGAGGAAACCGCTGCCGGCCCGGCTGGATTCCGTCAGGGTCTCGTCGCCGCGGTCCCCGTACAGGCCGATGGCCGAGCCGCTGATCAAAATGCGCGGCGCGGCAGGGTCTCCGGCGGCGTGCATTTTCGCCAGGGTTTCGACGACCCGCGTCGTGGCCTTTACCCGGCTCCCGGTGATACGCGCCCGCTTGGCCTCGGTCCACAGGCCGATGATCGACTCGCCCGCGAGGTTGACGATGGCGTCCAGACGTGAAAGATCCAGCGGACGGCTGCCGCGGAAAACGCGGGTTTCTACACATCCGGCCACGGGTTTTTCCGGCGAACGGGAGAACGCCACGCTTTCATGGCCGTGGCTCCTGAGCTGATGAATCAGATGCCGCCCGATGAACCCGCTCGCGCCCGTAATGCCTATTCTCATGGTACTGGATCTTTCGTGTTTGGTAAGTTCAGGATAGAAGGCGATAAGTCGGCGCACAATTTGATTTCTATCAGGTCATGTCCTTGAGTGTTTCCCTCCCGCCCGTTGCCGGATCGTCGTTTGTCAGGACCGCGCCCGCGGCTGGCTGGCGGTCGCCGGCGGTGCTCCGAGCGGTTTTTTGGCTGCCGCTGCTGCTGGTGGCCGTGTTCTACTTGGCAGCGAGCGCCGGACCGGCGGTGTTCAACCAGAACGAGGCGCAGTACGCCGGCGCTGCCCGGGAGATGCTCAACCGTCCGCAGGATTACCAGCCCTCCGCCCGCGCCCAGGCGGAGCGCGGCCAATGGCTGGTGCCGACCAACGACGGCATCCCGCGTTTGCAGAAGCCGCCGCTGGTTTACTGGCTCCTGATCGCTTCCATGCGGCTGTTCGGAGTGAACGATTTCAGCGCACGCCTGCCCAACGCGCTGGCGTCTCTGGCCTGGTTTGCGGGGATCGTTTTTCTCGGGCGGCGGCTCGCTCAGGACCCGGCGCATGGGCTGCGGCACGGCGTCGCGGGGGCCACCGTGCTGGCGACGATGGCGGGCACGTTCATCTTCAGCCACCTGATCGCCCCCGAGCCTTTTCTGGCGGCGTTCCTGACGTGGACTTTCTGGTGTCTGCTGAGCGCCTGCCGGCAGCCGGCGCGGGCCGATGGTTTCCTGCGGCTGGCCTGGGTGCTGATGAGCTTGGGCGCTTTGACCAAAGGGCTGCACGCCGTGCTGTACCCGCTCGCGGTCGCCGGCGTGCTGGCCTGGCGGCACCCGGCAACCCGGCCGGTGTGGCGGCGATTGTTCCGGCCGCCGGGCCTCTTGATTTTGGCCGTGATCCTGGTGCCCTGGTACGCTTACGTCGAGCACAAGTACCCCGGCTTCCTGCGGGATCAGCTTTTCAATGAACAGGTGGGCCACGTGCTCAACCGGCGCTACCCGCCGGACAGCAACGCGGTGCCGTTGCCGGTCTTCGTGCTCGAGCACCTCATCCTTTTTCTGCCGTGGACTTTTTTCATCCCGGCGGCCTGGCGAGCCGGCCGGAGTCGCGGCACCGCCGGCTGGGACCGGTTAGGACGAGACCTCCTGCTGGCCTGGTTTGCGGTCACGTTTGCCTCTCTCCTGTTTTCGTCCCTGCAGGATTATTACCTGCTGACCGCTTTTGGCCCGGTTGCCCTCTGGCTGGCGCGGCCGTGGCTGCACGATTCGCGACCAGAGAACAGTTTGCCGCGCTGGATGCTGGCCGGCCCCGGTCTGGCGCTCGGAGCGGTGGGATTGCTGGTCCTGGGTTTCGGGGTGTTTTTGCGCCTGCGCGGGGTGGACATCTCCGGGGCGACCAACTCCGACGGGGAGCGGGACCAGATCCTGGCGACGATCGAAGGCTTCTCCGCCGCCGCCTGGAGCAGTCTGCTGCCCCTGGTCTGGACTGCCGGGCTGGCCTTTCTCGTCGGGGGAACGGTGGCGGTGTTCCTGGCGAGCCGTGGACGGCGGCCGGCGGTCGTGGCCTGTACGGCGGTGATGATGCTCGCCGTTTTGGCCGTCGCGCAACGCGGCATGTGCGTGTTGGAGGATTATTTCTCGCTGAAGAAGGTTTGTCTGCTGGTCAAGCGGCTGGCCGGTCCCGGGGCGTCGCTGGTTTGCTTCGGACCGACGATCAACAGTCCCAGCCTGTTGTATTATCTCGATCGTGAGGTGTACTGGCTCGGTGCCAATCCGGACGGGGAATTTGCCTCCCGGGAACTGCGGATCAACCGCGCTCTGTTTCTGACGGAGCGAACCTTTGCGCAACGCTGGTCTGGCGCGGCCCCCGTGTTCCTGTGCGTCGAAGAGGCGGATTTTGCCAGGTTGCCGCCCACGGTTGCCTTCACTCCCGAGCAGCGGGAACCGCTGGCGCAGTTTGGAACAACCCTGTTGATCACGAATCATCCGCTGAGCAAATAGACCTGGGTTCGCCGCTGTCGTCCTTTTCCTGCATGCAAAAGCTAAAGACTGCTTCCCGGTACGTCCTGGGTGCCGCGTTCATCCTGGCGGGAGCAAATCACTTCCTGCACCCGGCTCTCTACGTGCGGATCATGCCGCCGTACCTGCCCTGGCACGTTTTTCTGGTGGGGTTGAGCGGTGTTTGCGAAGCCGGGCTGGGAGCATTGCTGCTCTTCCCGGCGTTTACTTGCCTGGCGGCCTGGGGCCTGATCGCCCTGCTCGTCGCCGTGTTTCCGGCCAACCTGCACATGGCGCTGCACGCGGGCGAATTTGCTGAGTTCAGCCGTGTTGCCCTCTGGGTGCGTCTGCCGGTGCAAGCACTGCTGATCGGGTGGGTTTACTGGCATACCCGCCCCCGGACGGGCCACGCTGCTGTGGAAGCGAATCAACTTTGATGTTGGATAATGCGATAATTCCAATCTTCTTTAGCAGGCGGACCACCCAAGCTCGCAGGATGACAGACAAAGCAGAGTTCGAATCCATGACGAGAGGTAGTATCCCTAAAACCCTTTCTCGGGCTCAACCACCAGCCGCCGGCTGAGTTCCAGCAGTTCGGTCTTGCGCGCCAGATCCGCGGCGAGCGTGGGCACCTGGGCAATGCCCAGCAGCCGGCGCATGATCTCGATCCCGGCGTATTGCCTGACCCGTTCGGGGTAAAACCCGGCACCCGCCCGGTACATCCCAAGCATCTGGTCCGCCCGGCTGGACGGCTCACCCGCGAGCAGCAGGTGCGCGGCAAAGACTCCCAGGTCGAACTCCGCGTCCCCGCAAAAACAGAACTCGGGATCGATCACCCGCACGCCCGCCGCCGTGCGCAGAAAGCTTCCCGGGAAGAAATCCCCGTGCAGCAGCGAACCCCCGGAGCCATGCAGGTAACGTTCACCAAGCTCGGCGGCGATGCGCTGGTATCCCCAATCCTCCCTGAGTTTGTCGCCGACCGCCGCCAACCCCGGTGTGTACGCATCCACGTCCAGGCCGTTGCCGGCCCGCAGCGGCAGGTTGAAGATGTGTTCGTGGTTGAGGGCGCGCATGTCGGCGTTGCGCAGGCGTTCCGCAGCCGCGGCGGCCACCGGCACCGTGTGCAAAGCCGAAAGGTAATCAACCAGCGCGCGGAGCGTGTCGTCGCCGAGCGTGGTTTCACGCGCGTACAGAGGAAAATAGTCGCTCGCCGCGCCCAGATCCTCGAAGGCGATCACCCGGTTGATTTCGTCCGTCCACAGGAGCCGGGGCATCCACGCACTGACTTCCGGGAAGTCGCGGACCTGTTGGTAGAAGCGTCCTTCCATCAGCGTCCGGTCAAAGGGCGCGAGGATCTGCGGGTACTTTTCCAGCCAGGGACGTGATTGCTTGACGATGATCGTGCCGCGTGTGGTGCGCACCCGCACCGTGCAGTTCATGTTGCCCTCGCCGGCTTTCTCCGCCGCGCGGACTTCTTCCCCCGGCGCGAGCCGGCCGCCGGCCGCCAGGTATTTGCGGAGCGCTTCGACGTTGGTGTAATCGAGGAAGTAAACGCCGGGAAGTTGCGCGGCAAAATCGGCTTGCTTGTTGATGGCCATGACGGCCTGCAAGTGAGCAAACGAACCGTTTGCCCGCAAGCCTTTCCCGAGGATTTACCTCAAAGGTGTACTGTGCAAAATCCGCCACTTGGCTTCCTATGTACAACCTGTTTGCCACAGGATTGTCCCAAAAGGAGCTTTTTTCTGGTGTGGCCCTCTAAAACCTGCCTTGGCACATTGCTTGCTAGCTTGCGCGCAACACCTTAACCAAGATCTCCCATTTGAAAATACCTACACCAAGAAGGATTTCCCGCCTGGCCCGGGTTGGCTGCTGTGCTTCGGCCCTGCTGCTGGCATGCCAGGTGACGCTGGCGCAAACCCAGGTTGCCCCCGGCGGCACCGGCACCGGCGCGCCTGCCCCGCGGACGGAGCAAAACACCATTACCGACGAGAACAACCCGGACCGCGTCATCGTGACCGACGTGCCTTTCGAGCAATCGGTGCTCCCGACCGTGCGTCCGTACACGGCGGCGTTCGGCCTCGACGACAACATCTTGGATGTGCCACGCAACGTCACGATCATCTCGCGCGAACAGCTCGATTCGATCAACATCGACAGCGTGCGCGACTTCTCGAAGCTGACTTCCAGTTCATACACGACGACGAACTTCGGCGCGCCGTCCAATCCTTCCATCCGCGGCACCACGGCCGACGTGCTGCTCAACGGCCAGCGCCGCGGGCTGACGAGCAACGGCAACGGTCTGCCACTCGATTTTAACCAGGTCGAAAGCGTTTCCATCCTCAAGGGTCCGCCCCCCGCGCTCTACGGCGCGAGCCAGTACGTCGGTGGGTTCATCGACCTTGTCACCAAGCGGCCTTACTTCGACAAGTTCCAGGGTTCGGTCTCCGGGACGGTCGGCACGTACGACCAGAATCGCTACACGCTGGATTTCGGCGGTCCGATCATTAAGGACAAGCTGGCCTACCGCATCAGTTATTCCGGTGAGGAAAGCGGCTCGTTCTACGAGAACGGCGGCCAGAGCACGCAGTCGATCTACGGCGCGATCACCTGGATGCCCAGCGACAAGTACAAGCTCGAATTCAACAGCTCGTTTTTCCAGGCCGACTACACCGAGAATTTCGGCGTCAACCGTCCCACGCAGGCCCTCATCGACCACGGCCGCTACACGACCGGTCCGGTGATCGATGAAAATGGCGACGGCGTACTCAACAAGAGCGACGTGAATTACTTCAACGTTTCGCCCACCCCGGTGCTCGGTGCCAACGGCCAGCCGCTGACAGGCAATCTCATCATCCCTACCGGGACGATCGACCTGAATCGTTCCCGCCGGCTGCTCCGGCCCGGAGATGGCTCCTTTGGCCGCGAAATCGAAAACCAGTTGATCCAGACACTGACGCTCAATGACCATTTTACCCTCGTCAACAATTTGTATGAGAACTACGTCAAGCGCGACACCCGCTCCTCCTACTACTACTCGGAAGTCATCGACAACGATTACGTGTTTGATGACCGCACAGAGTTTCAGGGGAAGTTCGAAGGAACCATCGGTGGTGGGTCCAAACCGAGCCCGCGCGACGGCAAGGGCGGCGGTAATGATAAAGACGCCAAGCAAGTGGCGTCGGCCATGCCGGGTGGTGGACTTGCCTTCGTCGAGAAATTCAACACCGGCATCGACTTCCGCTATCAGCACACCCTCGCTTACGACGATTATTTCAACGAGCCGTCGAACAGTTGGGACCTGAGCGCACCTCGGCAAAACATCGCCTTGGTCAACTTTGTGGCCGATCTGCCCATCCCCGGTCATGAGGGCCGGCTTGCCACCCCGGGCGTGATCAACGGCGACACGGGTGACACCAATATTGCGCAAGGCGGCGTGTTCCTGCAAAATGAGTTTCGTCTCGGACCGGCCAGCATCCTGACGGGTGGGCGCGCCGATTTCCTCTACACGCACTTTGCCGATCCGGTGACCTTCGGTGGCGATATCGGCGACGACACGGTGACGGTCATCCCGGACGCCAACGTCAGCCTGACCTACGCCATCACGCCCAAGGTGACCGCGTACGCCACGTTCAACTACAGCCAGTACACCCACGTGGGTGTCGGCGGTGGTTTGACGCCCGGCTCCGGCTCCCAATACAGTGCCAACGACTTCCACAACGAAAGCTTCCTGGAGGAGGGCGGCATCAAGGCCAGTCTCCTCAAGGACACCTTGTTTGTCTCCTTTGCGGGATTTCACCAGACGCGCGGCTTCTCGGGTGCCGGTGGGGCGATTGTCCCCATCGATGCGAAAGGCATCGAAATTGAGGGCAACTGGCAGCCGAACAAAAACTTCTACATGACGGCGGGTTACACGTTGACGGAAGCTTTCCTCTACAACGAAAGCCCCGGCTTCGTGTCACAGCTGCTGCCGCTCGATAAGCTGCCGGTAAACTCCGACGGCACGATCACGCTCGACTCCGGCGGCAACCTCCCGGTGAGCACCTATCGCCAGCCCGGTCTGCCGGAGCACCTCATCAATCTGCTGGCCACCTACAAGACCGATTTTGGTCTCGGTGCCTCTCTCGGTGCGGTGATCACCAGTCCGATCCACAGCGACTACACGGGCGACTTGAAGATCCCGTGGCAGTACACGCTGGATCTGACCTTGTTCTACAACTACAAGCGGTTCGAGGCGCGTTTTGCGATCCTCAATCTGACCGACCAGGACAACTGGGCCCCGCCGAACCCGGTGTACGGCGACGGTTCGATCCTCCGTGAGCTGCCGTTGCGCGTGGAAGGCACGTTCAAGATCCGCTTCTAGGCAAGGTCGGCCGCGGGTTGCTGCATTGCCGCCGTCTTCGGGGATCGCCAGGTTCCGGGAGGCGGCGGTTCGGGCGTTTTCCATCGAGGGTTCCAACAAGCTTCTCTGCCTTCCTTTTGTCATCCTGAACCCAACGTAGGGAGGGCGAAGGCTAGTTTGCACATGCACATCTAGGATAAACGGAGAAGGAAATGCACAGCCCGTCAAGTGCTGCCTTTTCATCAAGTAACTCCCGCTCAACTCCCTGTGACTTACCCTCTTTGCTTTGTTTCCATCGCTGCGATCTTTGGCCTGTTCGCCTCCTGGCTTCCCGCCGCGCACGCCGAACCACCTCTGAAAGTCAAAGTGGTCATCGTCGCCATGTTCGAGGTCGGCCAGGATCGCGGTGATATTCCCGGCGAATTCCAGCTCTGGGTCGAACGCGAGCACCTCGATAAAATTTACCCTCTGCCCGCCGCCTACCACGACGTGCTGGCGAACGCGGACACCGGCGTCATCGGCATCGTCACCGGCGAGGGCACGGCCCGGGCGGCGTCTTCCATCATGGCGCTGGGCTGCGACCCGCGCTTCGACCTGACGCACGCCTACTGGCTGGTGGCCGGCATCGCGGGGATCGATCCGGCCGACGCTTCCACCGGCAGCGCCGCTTGGGCGGAGTGGGTCGTGGATGGCGACCTGGCCCACGAGGTCGATCCCCGCGAAATGCCCAAAGAATGGACCACTGGCTACCTCCCGCTGGAAACTTCCGAGCCTTACCCAAAAAAGAAGCCCGACCCCAATGGCGCTTGCAACGTCGTTTACCATCTCAACGGCAAATTGACCGAATGGGCCTATCAGCTTACCCGGGACACCAAGCTGATCGACGACGAAAAGATGCAAACCAGCCGGGCGCGCTACAAGGATTCGCCCAATGCGCAGAAACCACCGTTCGTCCTCAAGGGCGACACGCTTTCTTCCAGCACGTTCTGGCACGGCAAGCTGCTCGACGCCTGGGCAAACGCCTGGGTCAAATACTGGACCGATGGCCAGGGCAACTTCGTCACCACCGCGATGGAGGACACGGGCACGATGCAGTCGCTCACTGGTCTGGCCCACGCCGGCAAGGTGGACCTGAAGCGGGTCATGGTCCTGCGCACGGCGAGCAACTTCGACAGCCAGCCGCCGGGGCGCACGGCCGCGGAAAACCTTGCCGAAGAGAACAGCGGTCTGTATTCCGCTTTCATCCCCAGCGTGGAAGCCGCCTACCGCGTCGGCAGCCAGGTCGTTCACGAACTGACCGGCCACTGGCAGCAGTACGAAGGCGCCACGCCCGGCGAATAGCTCGGACCGCTTTCTGATTTCCCCGCCATGAATAGCACCCAACCCGCGGACCGGTTTTTTCAACTCTCCGCCAACGGCACCACGGCGCGCCGGGAAATCGTCGGCGGCCTGACGACCTTTGCGGCGATGGCCTACATCCTCGCGGTCAATCCTGCCATCCTCTCCATCGCCGGCATCGACAAGGGCGCGCTGATCACGGCTACCGCGCTGGCCGCGGCGTTCACGACGGTCGCGATGGCCTTGATGACCAACTACCCCATCGCGCTCGCGCCGGGCATGGGGCTGAACGCCTTCTTCGCTTTCACGATGTGCGGCGCTTACAAGGTGCCCTGGCAGGCGGCGCTCGGCCTGGTGTTTTGGGAGGGAGTCATCTTTCTCGTGCTGACCCTCACGGGGGTCCGCCAGAGGATCGTCGGCGCGATCCCGCAGAGCCTCAAGCTGGCCATCGGTTGCGGGATCGGGTTGTTCATCGCCTTCATCGGGTTGAAGAACGGTGGCGTCATCGTGGCGAATCCCGCGACGTTGGTAGGTCTGGGAGATTTATCGCAGCCGGGGCCGCTGCTGGTGCTCTTCGGCGTGATCCTGACGGCGGTGCTCATCGTGCGCAAGGTGCGGGGGGCGATTATCATCACCGTGTTGGTGCTGACGGCGCTCGGCCTGTTCCTGCCGGCGGCGGGGTCGGGCGGGGCGCGGGTGATGATCACGCAGACGCCCGCGCGTTTGATCAGCCTGCCGGCGTCGCTCGGGCCGACGTTTTTCAAGCTGGACCTCGGCTACCTGTTCACGCACTTCGCCCAGGCGCTGCCGCTGCTGCTGACGCTGCTGTTCGTCGATCTTTTCGACAATGTCGGCACGCTGATCGGCGTGTGCAAACGCGCCGGCCTGCTGGACGCCCAGGGAAACCTGCCGCGGATCGGCCGCGCGTTGATCGCCGATGCGGGTGCTGCCATGTTCGGCGCGTGCCTGGGCACATCGACGACGACAAGCTACATCGAATCCGCCGCCGGGGTGGAGGAGGGCGGACGTACCGGGTTGACGGGGCTTGTGGTCGCCGCGTGCTTTCTGCTGGCGATGTTCCTCGGGCCGTTGATCGGCGCGATCCCGGAACTGGCCACCGCTCCCGCGTTGATCATCGTCGGCGTGTACATGATGCAGGGCGTGCTGGAGATCGACTTCAACGACTTTGCCGTGGCGGTGCCGGCCGTGCTGACCATCCTGATCATGCCCCTGGCGTTCAGCATCAGCGAGGGCATCGCGGTCGGTTTCGTGGTGTACGCGCTATTAATGCTCTGCATCGGGCGCGGGCGAGAAGTGACGGTCCTGGCGTACATCTTGTCCGCGCTGTTTTTGCTGCACTTTATCTTCCGGCAGGCGTGAGACGATACGCTCAATGTGATGTTGCACGTGCCGGGAGGGACCCGCTCCGTCGGGTCCGAGTCTGGCAGCGTGGCTACGGCCACGGACCCGACGGAGCGGGTCTCTCCCGGAACGTGCAACACGGACAACGGCACCCACGGGTGTTGATGGTGATCGATGCCTGCAACCGGGAGCATTTCCCACCTGACCGCGCCGGAACCTGGAGTACCTTGGCGGCATGAGTGAAACTCCTTCCGCCACGGTCCCATCGCCGGCCGCCCGCCTCCGCGGCGCGATCTGGGGGCAACTCGTCGGCGACGCCTTTTGCCTGGGCAGCCACTGGATCTACGACCTGGCCGAGATGGCCGCCACGTTTCCGCCCGACGGCCCGAACGGGTTCGAGGAACCTCGTCCGGGTCATTACCACGCCGGCAAGCACCCGGGCGACCCGACCCATTACGGCGAGGGCGCTCTGCTGATGCTGGAATCCGTCGCGGCCAACGGCCGGTTCGACGCCGTCGATTTCGGCCAGCGGTTCGTCTCCTACTTCGGCGCGCCGGATCACCGCGGTTACCTGGATCACGCCACGCGCGACACCTTGCAGCACGCCGCCGCGTGGATGGCCGCGCACCCGGGCCAACCCTTCGACTACCAGCAGGGCGCGGACGACGACCAACTTGCCACCGCCGCCCGCCTCGTGCCGGTCGTCATCGCCGCCCGCGGGCAAGGCGAAGCGGCCTTGTTCGCCGCCGCGGAATCCGCCACCCGCGTGGCGCAGAACAATCCGCTCGCTTTGGCGTGCATGAAGGCCAACGCTTTGATCCTCCACGAACTGCTTGCCGGGCGTGGCCTCACCGATGCCTTCCAACAGGCCGCGGTGCGGATCGCCGAGGTCGATGCCGAACGCGGCCGGGAAGTCTCGGAAGACATCAGCACCGTCAGCGCGTGGGACGGTCGGTCCGTCACGGAGGCTGCCCTGGAATTCGGCCAGTCGTGCCCGCTGGCCGGCAGCTTCCCGGTTTCGGTGCAATGCGCCTCGGTTCACGGCGACAGCTTCCCCGCCGCCATGCTCGCGAACGCCCGCGCCGGCGGCGACAACGCCGGCCGCGGCGCGCTGATCGGCGGCTGGCTGGGCGCACGTCTGGGCGTCGCCGCCATCCCTGCCGAATGGCGGCGGAAACTCACGGCGCACGACCGGGTGGACCGATGGACCGAGCAACTGGTCACCGCCTCGGCGAATCATCCGGCATGACTCCTGAGCAACAGGCCACGCTCTGCTACATTCTCAGAAATGATGAGGTGCTGCTCATCCGCAAGAAACGCGGCATTGGAGCCGGTAAAATCAACGGCCCCGGCGGCAAGGTCGATCCCGGCGAAACCCCGCTGGAGGCCGCCGCGCGCGAGACCCGGGAGGAAGTAGGCGTCACGCCGCTGAACCTCGATCTGCGGGGCGAACTGCGCTTTCACTTTGCCGGTGGGCCGACGGTTCACTGTCTCATCTATGTGGCGCGGGAGTTCAGCGGCGAGTTGTGCGAAACTGCCGAGGCCCTTCCCCTGTGGTTTCCGGCCAGCGATTTGCCTTACAAAGAGATGTGGGCCGACGATCAGCACTGGCTGCCGCTGCTGCTCGCGGGGAAGCGTTTTCGCGGTTCCGTGAACGTGGAAGGCGAGGAAGCACTGGACCAGCAGATCGAGGTTCTGGAAGAGGAAATTTAGGTTGGTGCCCTGCTGGCACGACCGATGCTTTCCGTCTTGTGTCGCCGCTTGTTTCGGTGAACAAACACGCCTCCTTCATGAAGCTCCCGCCGCTCGTTTCTGCTCTGTTCACCATAGCCTTCCTCCTCGCTCCGGCGGCGGCGCACGCCACCTTCTACCGGAGTGCGCCATCATCGACTTTACCGGGCGATGTGCTCCAGGAAATTAACCGCTTGCGCGCCAATCCTTCCGCCTACGCCGATTACCTAGAAACGCTGCGGCCCCTGTACCGGGCGGACAAGGTGCTGGACATGCACCTTGGGACCATTCCGATCCGTACCCACGAAGGGGTCGCGGCACTCGACGAGGCGATCCGCTGCTTGCGGCACACGCGGCCTTTGCCGCCGCTTTCCTACTCCAGCGGCCTCGCGCTTTCGGCCCGCGACCATGCGCTGGAACAAGGCCGGACGGGCGGGATCGGCCACGCGGGCCGAGGTGGCAGTAATCCCTTCAATCGCATGGACCGCTATGGGGTCTGGTGCAACGAAGCCGGGGAAGACATCGCCTACGGCGCGCCCAGCGCCCGGCAGGTCGTGATGAATTTGATCGTCGATGACGGCATACCGGGCCGCGGCCACCGCACCAGTTTGCTCAAACCCACCTTCGGCGTGGCCGGCATCGGGGTTGGCACGCATCCCCTTTATGGCGCGGTGTGCGTCATTGATCTGGCGTCGCAATTTGTTGCCCGCTAGCTGCCGGGTTGCGCGGGGCGGCGGAACAGCGCACCTTGTCGCATGGATGTTGCCATCTTGGGAGCTTCGGGGGATTGTGGACGAGCCATCGCGGGGCAATTGATCGCCTCCCGCCTGCTTTCGACGACCGAACGCCTGCAACTCGTCGGTCGGCGCGGCGGAGCGTCCGCGGGCGTCCTGCACGGGTTGGTCTCCGATCTGACGGACGCATACGCCGAGCACGTGCCGTATCTCGACGTGGCGCTCGATCCCGAGGACATCGTCGCCGACCTGTGGGTGGTCAGCGCCGGCACCACCATCGCGCCGGACATCGCGCAGGCGAAGATGGCCTCCCGTGGCAGTCTTGCTGCGGCCAACGCGCACATCTTTAAATCCTACGCGCAAGCCCTGGCCCGGTACGGCCAGGGGACCGAGATCGTGATCGTCGTGTCCAACCCGGTCGAACTCGGAGTGGCTTATTTTGCGGAGGCCATCGGCCGCGACCGGGTCATCGGCATCGGCGCGTACTCGGATACCCTGCGCTTCCGGCGCGAGATTGCGGCCACGCTGGGGGTGAGACGCCAGCGGGTCGGCGGCTTCATGCTCGGCGAGCACGGCGACGGTCAAGTGCCGATCTGGAGCAGCGTGCAAATCCACGGCATGGACGCCGCGGAGCTGGCGCAAACGACCGCCCGCCTGCAGCACGGCACCACCGTGGACCAGTTCGCGGCGATCTGCGCGCGTGAGCGCAAAGCCGTGTCCGAATTGCTGGAAGCGGGCGCGGTGGCCGAGGCTTTTACCCGGGTGGACACGCTCACGCCGGACGTGCGGGTCGTCGTCAAACCTTACGTGACCCATCTGTCGGGCAGCAAGACGGTGCTGGCCACGGCCAACGTGACGGTGGACCTGGTCAGCACGCTGCTCGACGGACGCGAGGTGCTCGTGGCGGGCCAGACGATGCTGGAGGGGGATTTTCACGGGCTTAGCGGTCCGCTCGGCGTCCCCGTGTTGGTCGGGCCCGCCGGGATTTCACGCGTGGTCGAAATCCCGCTCACCGAGGCGGAGTACCGGCGCATCGAGGCCATCTCGGGCCAATTGAACCAGCAGGTGGACGGCTGGATGACCGCCGCCTCGCCCGCCCAGGTGACGGTGGCAGCTTAAGATTTCCCGCGAACTCATTCATGGATAACACCGCGCCCGTTCGACCGCCCAGCTACGCGTTCGTGATGAAGCTCACCGACCAGCCGGGAGGCATGGAGGTGATCGCCGCCACGTTCGCCAACCGCGGGGTCTCCATCTCGTGCTCCCTGGGGACCGATGGCGCGCTGGACCCCCAGGGACGCGCCACGGTGATCGTCACCTTCTCGGCCACCCCTGCCAAGAAGGAAATCATCCGCCGCGCGCTGCAGCGGATTTCGCGCGTGCGCTCGTTGGTTGAACACCCGATGGACGCGCCTCAGTTGCGCAAGACGGCCGTTCTGCGGCTGATAGGCACGGCGCCATTTTCGCCGGTGGCCCGGCCGCACCTGCTGGAGGCAATTCCCGGGTTGCCGGAGGCAGGTGAATGCTCTTACCTGCTCGTGGATACTCCCGCCGTGGTGGATGCGGTGCTCGAAGAGGCTCGTCACGGCGGTCGTCTGCTCGATGTGTCCGCGACGGTGATAGGGTTATAAAATGTCTTCCAGCACCGGCAGGGGGTAAGAACTCAGCCCGGGGCGCAAGCCCCGGGAACAGGCCGGCTCGCGTCTCTAACCCTGTCAGGGGTGCAAGAAAACCACCGCGGTTTTTTTCTTACATCCCTGCCGGGGCTGGGAACGGAGCGGCCTTCCTATGACTTACTCCTCGTTGGCCAGCAAACCTTCGAGCGGCGCGTGGTCCAAGCCCCCGTCATCGCCCTCTTCGCTGCGCGCGAGCAGCTTCAACTCCGCGGCGTGCCGGGCAACGTCGCCGCTGCGCATCAGCGCCTCGCCCACCAGGATGGCGTCCACCCCGCTGGCGCGCACGCGGCGGCTGTCGGCGGCGGTCGCGATCCCGCTCTCGCTGATCAGCGTGATCCCGGCGGGCACCTGCTCACTGAGGGTTTCAGTCACGGCAAGATCGACCCGGAAGGAAGACAAATCCCGGTTGTTGATGCCGATGATTTCGGCCTCCGTGGACAGCGCGCGGTCGAGTTCGCGCAAGGTGTGGACTTCCACCAGCGCGTCCAGCTGGCAGGCCTGCGCCACGTACAGCAGCCGCTCCAGCTCACCGGATTCCGGCAGGGCCGCCACGATGAGCAGGATCGCGTCCGCCCCGTTCGCCGCCGCCTCGTAGATCTGGATCTCGTCCAGGGTAAAATCCTTGCGCAGGAGCGGCAGATCCACGGCTTGCCGGATGTCGCGCAGGTAGTCGAGGTGCCCCTGAAAGAAGCGCTCGTCCGTCAGGATGGAAATGGCATCCGCCCCGGCGGCCTCGTAAGTCCGGGCGATCTGGACGGCGTCGAACTGCTCGGCGATGACACCCGCCGACGGAGAAGCGCGCTTGACCTCCGCGATCAAAGACAGGGTGCGGCCTTCCCCGCCGCGGAGGGCGGCGGCGAAGCCGCGGAAGTCGTCTCGCTCCAGGGCAGCCCGGCGAAAGCGGTCGCGCTGGGGACGCAGGGCATCGATTTCCTGGCGCTTGTGTTGGAGGATTTCGGTCAGGCGGCTCATCGGTCGGAAGGGGCGTGCGGCAAAGGGTAGCCGCCTGGGCGGTCGTGTCAAAAAGCTTTGCCGCTGCGCAAAAAATCGCTTGCAAGCCGCTGGGCCGGCTGCTAATCGTTGAAGCCTTGTCAGTGCATCTGCGGGTGTAGCTCAGTGGTAGAGCACTTCCTTGCCAAGGAAGACGTCGCGCGTTCGAATCGCGTCACCCGCTTTTTCCCGTCGCCGGGAAGAATTTGGTCAACGGCGTCGCAAAGGCCAAACAGTTGCTGCCGCTCCGTCATCGGCCCTTCGTCCGATATGGTTTGGGAAAGGTCTGCGAAATCAGCCCTCCGCGGCCATTGGCAGAGCAGCTGACCATCGCCTTTTGTAAAAGATAGGGCGACGGTCCCCGTTGCCTTGGGGACGGTCCTCCGCGGCAATCGGTCCGGCTGGGCCGTTACTTCGAGCGGCGGGCGGTCGTGGAAAGCTTCGGGCGTCCACGCTTGCGCGGTGCGGCGGGCTTTTGCACCAAAAGCGCCTCGCCGTTGGGCAACAGCCTGGCGTGGCCTTTGGCAAGTTCGCGCACGAACATCGAGTTGCTCGCCAGGTACTTCAGGGTAAACAATTCCTGCTTCAAACCCTTGGCTTTGGAAGCGGGAATATGTTTGTCCTTCACCAGCCACGTCACCAGTTTTTCCAGTAATTTCTCACTGGGTGAACGCTGTTCGTTCTCCAGTTTGATCCAGCCGGGGGCAGAAATGAAACCCTGCCCACCGATGGCTTCCTGTGAAAGTTCGCATTCACGTCTGATGGTTTGTAGTTTTTCTCCGAGTGTCATATCACAGATACTCGCAGGGGCTACCATAAATGCAAAGCGGAAATTATCACGGTGGACATCAGCCTAAAGCCCAGCATTCCCGAAAGTTCCGTGTTTTATTAGCTGGCGTGTCGGCGCACCGGTCAATCTCGTGTTAGTATTAGATATTAAAAATGCCGGGCGGTCGGCAATGGACCCCATCTCTCTTCTCAGGGCAGGTAGAACTTGGTCCCGGGTCCCGCGCCCTGGCGCTTCAGGATCTTCGGGTTGTCCTTGATGAACTTGCGCACCCGCATAGGGTCCTGGTTCAAGCGTTGAGCGAGTTGCTTGGCGTTCATGCCTTCCTTGCCGAACGAGGCCATCGCTTTGATGATCTGGTCCTTCAAGGCGTCGTCGTTGATCGACTCGCGGCGTGTCCGGCGCACTTTGGGCGACGCGGCAGGGCGGCCCGTGAGCGCGGCAAGTGCTTCTTCCAGATCGCGAACGACGGCGCGCGCATCGCTGAGCTTGAGCTTCAAATCGTGCACTGCTTCTTGGTTGAGAGATTCTATTTGTCCTTGCAAAGCGTCAATCTGCTTTTGCAGAGCGGCCTGTTTTTCTTGTGCGCTGTGATTGTTTGCCATAAGGGCGTTTGTCTAATACATTAAAGTAAGACCGTCAAATGCTGGTAGGATAAAGAACTGATACTCCTCTTGCGGATGCCTTGGTCTAGTTAGCCGCCCGATGATCGAGCCTGCGTTCGATCGTATGAAAGGAAGATATTTCCGGGTGGGCGCGAAAGATACTTGTGTTCGGACAAGCATCTCCACTAAAGGTTCGAATCATGGAACGATACCTTGGTAGATTCTCACCTTCCGCCTTTGCCGTGCTGCGCATCATCACGGGCTTGCTGTTTGCCTGTCACGGCGGCCAGAAGGTCCTCGGCATGTTTGGAGCCACGCAGACTCCGCCTCTGCTGTCCCTCTTTGGTGTGGGCGGTTTGATCGAGCTGATCGGCGGATTTCTGGTCGCCTTTGGTTTGTTCGGCAGTTTGGCGGCTTTTATTTGCAGCGGACAAATGGCGATTGCGTACTTCATGGTACACGCCAAAGGGGGATTCTTTCCCATCGTCAACAAAGGGGAATCAGCCGTGCTGTATTGCTTTATCTTTCTCTATATTGCTTTCCACGGCTCGGGCATCCTGAGTGTTGATCATCTGCTCAATCGCAACACGGTAAGTCGGGAGCCGGTCCGCGCTATGTAACAAGCGGAGCTTGTTTGCGCGGGAATGACTCACGCTGCTTGCCCTCTGCCTCCCAGCCCCGGCAGGGGCGTAAGAACTCAGCCCACGGCGCAAGCCGTGGGAAGATGGTTCAAAAAGAAGAGACCAACCCCTACTGGGGTGAAAGAAAAAAGCCGCGGCGATTTTCTTGCGCCCCAGTAGGGGTTGGAGATAAAAGGGGACACGTTCCCCGGGGCTTGCGCCACGGGCTGAGTTCTTACGCCCCTGCCGGGGCTGGGAACAAGGTGCCATTCCCGCACCTTCCCTCATCCGCGTTTCATCCGCGTTTTATCCGCGGCTGAAAACTTTCCCCGCAGCCACGGAAGTTGAGCAACGCCCTGGTTTCTGCGAAGGAAAGGCCGCCATGTCCATCGAGGAAACCAGAATCATCATCGGCATCCTGCTGCTCGCGCTCGGTCGCAAGCTCTTCTGGCTGTTCGTCGGCGCGGTGGGTTTCGTGCTCGCCAACCAGTTTGCGGCGCAGTTCATGCAAGGGCAGCCCGACAACGTGGTCATCGTCTTCGCGCTGATCGTCGGCCTGGTCGGGGCGGTACTGGCCATGTTCCTCAAGAAGGCGGCGCTCGGCGTCGCCGGGTTCTTCGCGGGCGGCTACCTTTTGTGGCGGCTGGCGCTCTTCAACGGCTGGGACGCCGCCGGCATGTCACCGTGGGTGTACTTCCTCGTGGGTGGCGTGCTCGGCAGCGCGCTCATCAACACGTTCTTTACCTGGGCGCTCATCATCCTGTCATCCATCGGCGGCGCGGCGCTCATCTGCGAATCGGTGCGCCTGAGTCCGCAGGTTTCCTCCGCGCTGTGTGTTGGCTTGGCGGTGGCCGGCGTCCTGTTCCAACTGGGTATCCTGCGCAAAATCCGCTGAGCCTGCCCGCCGTCCCGAGGTGTGTTTTGCTTGCGTTCGGGGGCGTTCTCCCATCAATTAATCAGCCTGATCCGTTATGAAGATTTCTCTGAACTGGCTGCGGCATTACGTGGATTATGAGGGCACCTCGCAGGCGCTGGCCGAGTTGCTGACGATGGCGGGCGTCGAGGTTGAAGGCATCGTGGAAACCGGCGTCAACCTGGACAAGGTCGTCGTCGCGCAGGTGCTCTCCAAGGAGCCGCACCCCAACGCCGACCGCCTGAGCGTGTGCCGGGTCGATGACGGCTCGGGCGCGGAACACCCGCGGCAGATCGTCTGCGGCGCGAAGAACTTCGAGGCCGGCGCCAAGGTCCCGCTCGCCCTGCCCGGCGCGGTGTTGCCGGGCGACGTGCGGATCAAGGTCGGCAAGCTGCGCGGCGTCGAGAGCGAGGGGATGCTGTGCAGTGCCCGCGAGTTGCGGCTTTCCGAGGACGGCGAGGGCTTGCTCCTCCTGCCGGCGGACGCGGTGGTCGGCACGCCGATCGGCGACGCCATCCCTTCGGACACGGTGCTGGACCTGGAAATTACGCCCAACCGCAGCGATCTGCTCAGCCACATTGGCATCGCCCGCGAAGTCGCGGCGTTGTCCGGGCGCACCGTCACCAACGACGGCGGCGAGCATCATACCGCCGATTACGGGCACACCGGCGAGGACGCGACCACCGGCGGGCTCAAGGTCGCCGTGGACTGGACCTCCAGCGGGGCGTGCCCTTATTACACGGCCCGCCTCATCGAGAACGTCAAGGTCGAGCCCAGCCCCGACTGGCTGCGCGGCTGGGTCGAGTCCGTCGGTCTGCGCTCGATCAACAACGTGGTCGATGTGACCAATTTCGTGATGCTGGAAATGGGCCAGCCGCTGCACGCCTTCGACGCCCGGAGCATCGGGGAAGGGGGCATCGAGGTGCGCCACGCCCGCGAGGGTGAGGCGCTGCACGCGCTGGACGGCAAAACGTACCAACTGAACAGGAACCACCTGCTCGTCGCCGGGGCGGGCGCGGAAGGCAAACCGCTCGCGCTGGCCGGCATCATGGGCGGCGAGAACAGCGGCGTGACCACCGCGACGACGCGCCTCGTACTCGAAAGCGCCTACTTCGCTCCCGGCGGCATCCGCCGCAGCTCGCGCGAACTCGGCCTGAGCAGCGACGCCAGCTACCGCTTCGAACGCGGCGTGGATTCTTCGGGCGTGCTGCCGGCGTCGCGCCGGGCGGTCGAGTTGATCGAGCACGTTTGCGGCGGCCACGCGCTGGGCATTGCCGCGGCGGGTGATCTCGCCGGGCGCGGAGGACGGTTGACCGAAACGCCCATCGTCGCCCGCCTGCGGCTGGACCGCTGCCAGCAGGTGCTCGGCGTGCCGGTTTCCGGCATGAAGGTGCGCGAAATTTTGGGCCGCTTCGGGCTGGAGGAGGTCGGCCGCGAGGACGAACCAAACCGGGTGTCCATCGACTGGCAGGTGCCCAGCTACCGGCCCGACCTGCGGCGCGAGATCGATCTGATCGAAGAGGTTGCGCGTGTTTACGGCTTGAACCAGATCCCCGCCAGGGTACTGGCCCGTTTCGCCCCTTCGTCGGCGGTGGATCACACGTACGATTTTCACATGAGCCTGCGCCGCCGGCTGGCGGGCATGGGTTTCATGGAGGCGCGCAGTGTCTCGCTCGTGAGCGCCGCCGAGGCCGCCGCCACGGGCGGTCCGACGCTCAAGAACCCGCTCAGCGAGGAGAATGCCGCCCTGCGCGGCAGCCTGCTGCCTGGTCTGCTCGCGGCGGCGGGCCGCAACGCGCGGCAGGGTTCGTCCGATCTGCGGCTCTTCGAGTTGGGCCGGGTGTTCGCGGCGGATGTGCCGCTTGGCAAACCCGAGGCGATGCGGCTCGGGCTGCTGCTCACGGGCACGGCGTCGCCAGCCTCCTGGCGCAACGAGGGTCGCCCGGTGGATCTGCACGACCTGGCCGGTGCGCTGGAACAACTCGCCGGTGGAACCAGGCTGGAACTGCGGGTCGCCCAAGGCCAGCCGGTCGAGGCCTTGGCCGTCGCCGCTGAAATCCTGTTGAATGGCAAACCCGCCGGCAGACTCGGCCAGGTGGCTCCTTCTCGCGCCAGGGAACTGGACCTGCGCGGATCTGTTTTCGTCGCCGAGCTGGACGTTGCCTTCTTGCAGGAAGCCGCGTCCGCCGGACGCCGCTTCGCCGCCCTGCCGCGCTTTCCCAGCGTGACGCGCGACCTCGCCATGATCGCCGACGCTGCCCTGCCGCATGGTCGGGTCAACGAGGTGCTGCGCGGGGCAAAGGAGGACCTGTTATCCGACGTGCAACTCTTCGATGTGTTCACCGATCAGAGCGGCGAAAAGGTGCCCGCGGGTAAAAAGTCGCTAGCATATTCGTTGACTTTTCGGGCCGAAGACCGGACACTCAAGAACGAGGAAGTCAACGCGGCTCACGTCCGGCTCAAGGCCGTGCTGCAAGGCGCATTTGAAGGCATCCGGTTTAGGGAATAGTGCGAATCAGGTGTCGCCTTTCCCTGTTCTTTCCTAACGGCGATCTTACAAGATCGACCAAGATTTTTCTTCTCCGCTCCGGCGGGGGACTAGTAACTTTACCCTGCGGTGTTCGAGATCACGGCGCATTACCCCGGACCGATAATTACTGCACAAGGAGGCCAGTGGCGGGGAGGCAAATGACAGGCCTTGGTTGGAAGTCAGAGCCTTCTCCTACGGTCATCCGCCGTTTCCATAAGGGAACGGGGATAGCGCCAAACGGCACAGGCGGGGTAATCTTCTTTTTGTCGGGTTTCGCTGGCGCGCTTGCGCCGGTGGCCCGACCTCGGCATCTTCTCCGACCATGATGAAAGCTTTGCTGGTTCTAGAGGATGGCCGGGTGTTTGAAGGTGAGGCTTTCGGCGCGGCCGGCACGCGCATCGGAGAGATTTGCTTCAACACCTCCATGACCGGTTACCAGGAGGTGCTCACCGATCCTTCCTACTACGGTCAAATTGTCGCGATGACCTATCCGCTCATCGGCAACTACGGGGTGAACCTCAGCGACGAGGAAAGCAGCAAGCCGCAGGTCAGCGGCTTCGTGATCGAAGAACTGAGCGAACTGGCCAGCAACTGGCGCTCGCAAACTTCGCTCGCCGATTACATGACCCAGCACGGCGTGTGCGGTATCCAGGGCATTGATACCCGGGCGCTCACCCGGCACCTGCGGGAACGCGGTGCGCTCAAAGCCTGCTTGACCACCGAAGGGCTGAGCGTCGAGGAAGCCCAACGCCGCGCCGTGGAGGGTGAGGGGGTTATCGGCATGGACTTCGTGCAGACGGTGTCGGCGGAAGACGCGTACGATTGGGACCCGGAAGACACGGAAAGCCCGCGCTGGGATGTGACGCGTTCCAGCGGCGAACCGGCCGATCTGCCGGCCGACCTTCCGCCGGTGCGCTACCACATCGTCGCCTACGATTACGGCTTGAAGCGCAACATCCTGCGCCGGCTGCGACAACATGGCTTCAAGGTCCACGTCGTTCCGGCCACGACACCCGCCGCCGAGGTGCTGGCGCTCAACCCGGACGGCATCTTCCTGTCGAACGGTCCCGGCGATCCGGCCTCGCTCGGCTACGCGCACGAGGCCGTGCGTGAACTCATGGAGAGCAGGAAGCCGATCTTCGGCATTTGCTTGGGGCACCAGATCCTCGGGTGTGCGTTCGGCGGCAAGACGTTCAAGCTCAAGTTCGGGCACCACGGCGGCAACCAGCCGGTCAAGGACCTGGTGACGGGCCGGGTGGACATCACCGCGCAGAACCACGGGTTCGCGGTGGATGCCGACTCGTTGCCGGCCGACGTGGAGGTGACTCATCTCAACCTCAACGACAACACCGTGGAAGGCATGCGCCACCGTACGCTGCCCGTGTTCAGCGTGCAGTATCACCCCGAGGCCGCGCCCGGGCCGCACGACGCGCTGCATTTTTTCCGTCAGTTCGGCAAACTCATTGATGATTCGCGCCAGGCTTGATAAAGATTTTTCAGCGTTCGTTCCTCCCTGTCTATGCCGAACCTGAAAATTACCATGCCGGATGGTTCGGCGGTCACCTACGAGTTGACCGACGAGACGATTACGGTTGGCCGTGCGGCCGGGAACCTCATCCAGATCGAGCACGCCAGTGTCAGCAGCCGGCACGCGCAACTCACGCTTGGCGAGGGGGGCGGTTACCATCTCCAGGACCTGAACTCCACCAACGGAACCCACGTCAACGGCGATTCTGCCGCCGAGGCGCACCTGCGGCACGGGGACCACATCCGCTTTGGCCAGATCGAGACTGCCTACCAGGGCGAGGCCGCCGACGAGCACGCCCCGCTGCCCGCCGCCGTGGAACCCGAGACGGCGGTTGCTTCCGAGAGCCGCAGACCCACCAACTTTTCCAACGTGTCACCCTTCGAAAAAAAAGTCCGCGAGAAGGATAAGGCGGGGCAGTTCATCATGATCGCGGCAGGAGTGGCGATTGCGCTGTTCATCGCGGCTCTGGTGATGGTCTTCATGCTGCAACCACCGACGGTTTGAAGGGATGGCCGAACTGCCCGTAGTGCGCTGCCGCAAGGGCAGGCTCGGCCCGGTGGAAGCGAAGGCCGACGTTCCGTGCTGGCGGGAGATCGAAGCGGTGGAACTCCGCGAGGTCGTCACCGGCGAGGCGGCACCGCAAAGCACCCGGATCAAGACGGCCTGGGACGACACGGGTTGGCGCGTGCTCTTCGAGATGGAGGATTTACATCCGTGGGCTACTTTCACCGGTCGGGAATCGCCGTTGTGGGAGGAGGAGGCGGTTGAAGTGTTCTTCGATCCGGTGGGCGATCTCGAGAGTTATTTTGAGGTGGAGATCAATCCGCTCGGTACGGTGAAGGATCTGGTGTTGCGGCGGAGCCTCAGCGGCTGGCGGAAGAACTTCGCTTGGAAGGTGGAAGGGCTGCAGAGCGCTGTGCAGTGCACCGCCAGCGGTTGGACGGCGGAGTTGGCGATCCCTTTTACCGCGCTGGGCGCGGTGACACCAACGGAAGGCAGCGTGTGGCGGGCCAATTTCCTGCGCATCGACCGTCCGGCCGGCCCCGGTACCGACGCGGATCTCAGCGCGTGGTCGCCGACGGGGTTGCGCCAGTTCCACCGGGCGGAGCGTTTCGGGATGATCGAGTTCACCGTGTAGGGATTTGTCATACAGACAGACGCAAACTGCTCGAGCACTCACCGCGAGCGGCATTCCTGCCTTGATACCATGCCGCTACGCGGCGACTCATCGCAGGTGCAAGTAGAGGCGGCTTGGCCAGAGGGATCGCCCAAGATCGAAAAGCGATGATGTAGCAAGCTACTCCGCGCGAGCTTTGAACCGCCCGTCAGCCGTTTGCAGAGTGGCAGCGCCGTGCCCGATTAGATCGAGTATGACGTGTGCCGGATCGCGCAGGTCCACCGTGCCTTGCAGGTCAAACTCTTCGCCTGCCCGACGGCCGTGACACTCTTCCACATGCAACAAGCTTCGCTCGATCCGCACGGCGGCGTTCACGTGTTCAACCGGCGGTTCGTCGGGCCTAGTCCAGAGCAGGCCGGCGTCCTTGAACCGCAAAGCGCCGTCGAGAAGCAACGCGCCTTCAACGGTCTTTGCTTCCAGCATCCCGCTGACCTGCCCCCGGCCGGCGTTCACCACCCCGGGCACCAGGGCGGCGAGCACATCCAGCGGCGTGCCGGCGCATTCCACGCGCGTGGCCAGCGGACGTGTCAGATCCATCCAATGGCCGGCCGTCCATTGTTGCGGGTCCTGGTTCCACGGAAAAGTACCCTCTGCCCGGACCGCCTCGTGCCGGTCCTTGCCTTCGCCGTCCAGCAGAGTCAGCCGCCGAACCGACAGGCTCACCGGGGAATACGTGCCTTCCGTCTCCAGGCTGACCGGCCGCGGCAGCACGCCCCCGGCGGAGGTGAAGAAGTGTTCCATGCCGGCTTTGAAGGTGCCGTTGTGCGCCGCCGGGGTGCCGTCGCCGCTCCATTCCAGGGTCAACGCACCGCCCACCGGCTGGGAACTCAGCACCCCCTGGTACGCGGGCGCGTAAACGGCCAGATCCTTCGCCGAGGCACGAAGCTGCCCCTGGTAGCGGAACGGCCCGAGGATGGTCAGCGTGCCCTTGCCCGTGAAATAGTCGCCGGCTTGCGTTGCCTGCAAATCGGCCACTTGCAGCTCGTCGCCGTGGAAGAGCAGGGTCGCCCGCAGGTAATCCAGCGGTGCCTGCCGGATGGAAAGCGCGCTGCCTTCCACGTTGAGGTAGCCTTCAAAGCCGTGGGCCTCGCCGCCGCGCGCGGTGATCTTGCCGTTGGCGGACATCCGGCCCTGCAGTTCGGGCAACTGCGGGCTGAGCAGATCCGAGAGGGCTTGCAGGTCGTCCAGCCGCGCGTCGATGTTGCACGAGAAGGCGGCCTGCCGCCACCAGTCTTCGGGCACAGCAGCCTCAGCGGCCCCGGGTTTCGCCGCCGATGGCGGCAACGCGCATTCCCCGTTGAAGGACAGATGATTTTGGCTCTGGCGGAGTTCCAGTCCGTGGACCTGCAAATGCCGGTTGATCACGATGGCGCGCGCGTCCAGGCTCTCCCAGCGCCGCTGCCGCCAGCGAAAGTCGGTCACCCGGCCGCTCATCCACATTTCCGCCCCCAGCCAGTCGTCCAGGTCGCCGCGAAAGGTGAAATTGCTCTGGACGACCTGGCCATCGGTGACGCCGTCGATCCCCAGGGTTTTCGCCAGCGGGCGTACCTGCACCCCGGCCAGCGAGCAGGCGATATCCAGACCCAGACGGCGGCGGGAAAAATCCAGCGATCCCTGTCCCCGCACGCTGCCGCCCAAGGCATCGAGATCGCCGGTCCAATCGAGTTGGCGGCGGCCGAGGTGTGCGCCATCGAGCGTCACGCTGCGCAGTGCGACCGTCGGGCGCAGTTCGAGATTGGCCAGAGTGAGCTTCCCATCTTTCCAGAAAGTCACGGCGTGCCGGTCAATGAGGGTATTTTCGTAACCCGGCCCGCCCGCCCCGATCTCGTGCGCCTGAAACTGTCCGGCGTCGCCGCTTTTGCCGGTCAGGAGGCCGCCCCGCCAGTGCAGCCAGAAACGACCGCGGCGGACGAGCAGATTTTCGCAGTCCACCCGGAAGCGTCCGGGAACTATCCGGCGCGACAAAAGCAGGCTTTCGGCGAACAGTGCCGGCGCGAATCCCGCCGCTTGCCGCTCACCCTTGGGCACGCCTTTGGTGGAAATATCCAGTTGGCCGTTCAATCCTTCCAGCACCAGGTCTTTGATCCACGCTGCGGCCGGATGTTGCAGGAAGGGAACCCGCCAGGCAAAGGCCAGTTCGATGCGCGCCAGGGTCAGGTTCGTTCCCGGTCCTTCCGGCCGGGAACCCACGGCGGAAAGTGGAGCCGGCGGCAGGCTCCACTGCCATAGATGGACCTCGGATAATTGCGTGGTGCCGAACAAGCGGCCTTCGACCCGGCCGATGCTCAACTCGCAGCCCTGCCGGGATGCCTGCCAGACGAGCAGCGTCCGCAGGGCCCGGTGCCAGACCGGCGGGTAAAGCAACAAGCCGCTGCTCGCAACCATCAACAAGATGAGCAGACAGAAACGGCGGAGCCAGCGTCTGGGCTTCGGTCTTGCCACCGTGGGGACGCGGTCGCGGGAGGAGGGGGCAAGCTCGGGTAAATCGTTGCTGGGCACGGAAAAGAAAAGCGCGGGAGCCTAGGGTGTGACCGCAGAAGAGATCGTTACGTGTTGGCCAGCAGGTGGTAAGTTC
>CAXTOP010000010.1:0-110876 GCA_964245965.1 uncultured Chthoniobacterales bacterium | reverse complement strand
GGGTTTCATGACTGGCAGCCTACCATACTCTCAATCATTCTGAAATTGGCTGTATCGCCGGATGATCCCAGAGAAAGAGGGCTACACCTTCTCGCGCTCGATCCTGGCGCCCAGGCCGGCGAGTTTATCGTCGAGGTGTTCGTATCCGCGGTCGATGTGGTACACGCGGTTGATCTCGGTGACTCCGTCCGCTTTCAGCCCGGCGAGCACCAACGCCGCCGAAGCCCGCAGGTCGCTCGCCATCACCGGGGCGGCGCTCAGGCGCTCCACCCCGTGGATGATCGCCGTCGAGCCTTCGATTTTGATGTCCGCACCCATGCGCTTCATCTCCGAGAGGTGCATGAAGCGCTGGGGGAAAATGTTCTCGGTTACCGTGCTGATCCCCTGGCTCGTGGCCAGCAGCGCGCACATCTGCGCCTGCATGTCCGTCGGGAAGCCGGGGTAAGGCTCCGTGGAGAGTTCCAACTGCCTGCTCCCGCCGTTGGGCTTGATGGTCATCGCGCGTTCCTGCTCGTCGATGTGGAACCCGGCCTCGCGCAAACGCTCGGTGACGGCCGTCAGATGGCCCGGGATGACGTTCTTAAGCGTCACGCCGTTGCCGCAGATCGCGCCGGCCACCAGGAAGGTGCCGGCCTCGATGCGGTCGGGGATGACCTGGTGCTCGGCCCCGTGCAGCTCGCTGACTCCCTCGATGATGATCCGGCGCGTGCCCGCGCCTTCGATCCTGGCACCCATCGAGTTCAGGAAATTGGCCAGATCGATCACCTCCGGCTCGGCGGCGGCGGCTTCGATCACCGTCGTTCCCTCCGCCAGCACGGCCGCCATCATCACGTTGTCCGTGCCCAGGACGGTGGACCCGTACTTGCCCCGCAGCGAAATGGTCGTGCCGCGCAGGCTCGGCGCGAAGACTTTCACGTCGCCGCCGACCACCCGCACCGCCGCGCCCAGGGCCTGGAACCCCTTCAAGTGAAGATCGATGGGCCGGTCGCCGATCACGCAGCCGCCGGGCAGGGCCACGGTGGCCTCCCTTTCGCGGCCCAGCAAAGGGCCCAGCACGCAGACCGAAGCGCGCATCTTGCGGACGATGTCGTAGGGCGCGTTGGTGCGAATTTTTTCCGCCTTGATCGTCACCGTGCCGCTGGCCCGCTCGACCTCCGCGCCGAGGTGGCTCAGGATTTGGAGCATGTAGTTGATGTCGCTCAGGTCCGGAACGTGATGAATGATGCATTGCTCCCTGGTCAGCAGCGCCGCCGCGAGGATCGGCAGGGCGGAATTCTTCGAGCCGCTGATGCGCACGCTGCCGCTGAGAGTGGCACCGCCGTGCACGAGAATTTTATCCATGGCCATAAACGGGAAATTTGTTGGAGAACCGCGGGGGAAGAGGAGCCGAATTAAGCAGCAACGGGTCTCCGCTACCAGCAGGAACTTCGCGCGGTTCGCCTTATGCGCCGCGCGTCCCGAAAACGAAGCGCTCCACTCCTTGATAATCCTGGCGCGCTTCGATCTCGCTGAAGCCGGCCCGGGCGAGCAACTCCTTTACCCGGCCGGCCTGGTCGTGACCGATTTCCAGGGCCAGCCGTCCGCCGCCGGCGAGTTGATCCGGGGCTTCCGCCACGCAACGGGCCACCAGTTCCAGCCCGTCCGGTCCGCCGTCGAGCGCCAGCGCGGGGTCGTGCTGGACCTCGCGCGACAATCCCGCCATTTCACCCCGGGCAATGTAGGGCAGATTGGCGACGATCAAATCGTAGGGGCCGTTGACCGCCGTGGCGTCGCAGAGCAAGTCGCCTTCCACGAACTCCAGGCGGCGCGGGTCTTCCAACTCCAGCCGTCCCGCGTTCTCTGCGGCCAACGACAAGGCGTCCGGCGAACAATCCACCGCCACGGCGCGCCATTCGGGCCGTTCCGCCGCCAGGGTCAGCGCGATCACACCGGACCCGGTGCCTACATCCAGGCACATGGCGCGTGGCGGCAATTCCAGCTTGAGGAGCATCTCGATGAGTTGCTCGGTTTCCGGGCGCGGGATCAACGCCCGTTTGTCCACCGCAAACTCCCGTCCGTGAAATTCAACGGTGCCCAGCAGATGCTGGAGCGGCACCCCCTGGCCGCGGCGGCGGATCAAGTCGCGCATTGGGTCCAGTTCGCGGGCGCTGAGCGGCCGGTCGAACTCCAGGTAAAGGTCGATCCGCTTCTTCTTGCCCAGCACGTGCGCCAGGAGGTGTTCCGCGTTGAGCCGCGCGGACTCGACCTGATGCTTTTCCAGGTACTGCGCGGAAGAGGTCACCACCTCCAGCACGGTCAGCATCTTGGGGGGTGGCGGCGGAACCGGCGCGGGTGGGTTCCTGACTGGTCGGGACGGAAGGCTCATGGACGCCGGACCATAAGGGCGGAAGCGACCGATGACCAACGGTTAGTGCCCATCCGATTGACTCTGCATCCGGGTTGCAGCCACGGCGCTCCGTCGCCGTGTCCGCTCTGGAAACTTGACACGGCGACGGAGCGCCGTGGCTGCAACCCGGGGAATCCGGATAGGCGGTTACAGGCCGAACTGCTTCTCGGCTTCGCGCAGGCGCTCTTCCATGTCCTGGGTTTGCAGGGCCTCGATCATCCCATTCAGGTCGCCTTCCATGAAGCGGTCGAGACTGTGCAGGGTCAGGTTGATACGATGGTCGGTGACCCGGTTTTCGCGAAAATTGTAGGTGCGCACTTTTTCCTCCCGGCCGCCGCTGCCGATCTGGCTCTTGCGGTGGGCGCTGTACTTCTCGGCTTCCTCGCGCTGCTTGTCCTCCAGCAGACGCGCCCGCATGATGTTGAGGGCTTGTTCCTTGTTCTTCTGCTGGCTGCGTCCGTCCTGGCAGCGCACGATGCGCCCGGTCGGAATGTGCATCACCTGGACCGCCGAGTCGGTCGTATTCACCCCCTGCCCGCCCGGCCCGCCGGCGCGGCAGACCTCGATGCGCAGATCTTCCGGCTTCAACTCCAACTCCACTTCCTCCGCCTCGGGCAGCACGGCGACCGTGGCCGTGGAAGTGTGGATGCGCCCCTGCGCTTCGGTCGCCGGCACGCGTTGCACGCGGTGGACGCCGCTCTCGTAGCGCAGCTTGCGGAACACCGCCTGGCCGGAAACCCGGAACACCGACTCCTTCAGTCCGCCCAACTCGGAAATACTGGAATCCATCGGCTCAATCTTCAAGCCGGCCATTTCCGCGAAACGGCTGTACATCCGGTGCAGATCCGCCGCGAAAAGCGCGGCTTCGCTGCCGCCCGTGCCAGCCCGGATTTCCACAATCGCGTCACGGTCTTCGTTGGGATCGGCGGGGAGCAGGGCCAGTTGCACTTGCCGGTCCAGCCGGGTGATCTCGGCGTCGAGCGCCGCGATTTCTTCCCCGGCCATGGCTGCCATCTCCGGGTCGGCCTCGTTCTTAACCAGGTCGATGCTTCCCTGACGCTGGGCGACGGCGCGTTCCCGGGCTTCCCAGTTATCCAGCAGGAGCTTGAGCTGGGCGTGCTCCCGCATGGTCGCGCGGGCGCGCAGAGGCTGGTCGAAAAGCGCAGGGTCACCGATCGCGTTCTCGAGTTCGCGGAAACGCTCGGACTTTTTTTGGACGATCGGACCTAGGTCCATAGGGAAAGAGGCAAGAGGAGGATTGACGTACCGGAGCAAAACAAAACGGTGAAAGTACGCCGGAGCGGACCTTCACCGTTAGCGGAGATCGAAATGGGTAACTAGCTCTTCTTGGCACCGGCGCGCTGCACGCTGCCGTAGCGGCGGGCGAACTTCTCGATGCGGCCCGCGGTGTCGATGAACTTCTGTTCACCCGTGAAGAAAGGATGGCAGGAGGCGCAAATGCCGATCTTCAGATCGCGGCGGGTGGAACGGGTGTGATACACCGCCCCGCAAGCGCAGCTGATGTTCGTTTCGACGTAATTGGGATGGAGATTCTCTTTCATAGGATCAGGCAGCCGGATTTTGCCGGTGCTGGGATAAACAACATACCTAATTTCGGCTGGATGGCAAGCAACGTTCATCGATGGGTGCTGATTCGGTCATCTCCGGCTGTAGCCCTTCCCGTTTAGGTAAGCCTTGGACAAATTGGGAGGGACCCGCTCCGTCGGGTCCGTGCCCGGTGCCGTGTAGCCACGGCTCCCCGGACCCGACGGAGCGGGTCCCTCCCGGCAGGCTTTATCAAACGGGAAGGACTAGCCACCGGTCTGGAAGATGCGCGGGCCGGTGAGTTCCGCACCGGTCGATGACGACACAATGTTCAAACCGAACAAAGCGCCGTCAAACAAGCGGTAGCCCGCTTGCAGGTTGGTTGCGGTTGGATTGGCGTCGGTCGGGTTGGCGTAATATTGCACCAGCCCGTCCGGTCCTCCGAACTGCGGGCCGTTCACGAGACTCTTGTCCGCTCCGAGTTCACCGCCGATGTTGCGGGCGTTGAGGTTGGAGATCAGCGTGACCGGCGCCACGCGGTCCACCGAACCCGCCACGATCGACATGATGCTCGAAGCGGTGATGTTCTGGACCGAACCGTTGGCCGCTCCCTGGGCGGCTTCGCCGCCGGCCTCGCCGAGTCCGCGGACCCGGCCGGCCACACCCGCCACGATGCCCACGTTGCCGGAGGCGTTGCTCAGGCTGAAGATGGTGCCATCCGTGAACAGACTGTCTGGGAGGAAAACACGCGCGCCGGGGGTTTGTGTGGTGTCCACCGTTCCCAGGAAGTTCGCCGCCACAAAGTTCGTCAGGCTGCCCGTGTCCAATCCTGTTCCGTTCGGGTCGAGGTACGACTTGATCGGAGGATTGTAGTTCAGGTTTACGTCGCGCTGCACCGCGCCGATAGTGCCCGTGGCGACCACGGTATCCACTGAACCGCCATTGCCGACGTGGACCGAGCTTTTGGGATCGGTGGCGGTGCCGTAGTTGATCGTGCTGCCGCCGTTGCCGGCGATCAGGTCCACCGCCGTTTGCGCGCTGGTCGGCTGCGTCAGACGGGTGATGTTCCCGCCGTCCCCGCCGGACCCGCTGACTCCTCCGAACGCCAGCAATGTGTGGGCGAGGTCGGTGTGATCGCCGTCGCCGGGAACGGCGATGTCCGTGGGCAGCGACGCGGTGGCGTCCCCGCCCGCCCCAGCGATCACCAGCACTTTGCCCAGCGTCAGTGCCGCGGAATTGATCGTGTTGTTGTTCGCGCTCCCACCGACGCCGCCGCTCGTCAGGCCATTGCCACCCGCGCCGGCTGCCACGATGATAGGCGAAGAAACCGCCGTGACCATCGAGTTGCTGATGGCACCGCCCGCGCCACCCGCGCCGCCGAAGCTGACTCCCCCCGCTCCGGCGATCACCCGGACCAGCGCGGTCGTGGTGGCCACGCTCGTGCCGAGACCGGAGCCGTTGGCCTGGAGATTGTTGATCGCGCCGCCCGCGCCGCCCGCGCCGCTGATGCCGATCCCTCCCGCGCCCGTGACTGCATCCAGGGTGGATGGGATACCCGTCGCACTGGTGCTTTGACTGACGAAGTTCGTCAGTGCGCCACCCGTGCCGCCGGTCTGACCGTTGCCGCCGCTGCCGGTGATCAACGTGATGCCTTCACCCGAGACACCACCGGCACCCAGGTCATTCTGGTTGGGGTCGGGACTGGCGTTGACGATGGTCCCGCCGTTCCCGCCGGCACCGGAGGCGGACGCGCCACCGGCACCGGCCACGTAGGTCAGCGGACCGAAGCCGACGAACAAGGGCCGCACGGTATCGATGCTGCCGCCGGTGCCGCCTTGAGCCGAGCCCACCCCGCCACGCCCCGCGATCACCGTGACGTAATCGAAGGCCGTGACGTCCGCCAGGGCGCCGTTGGTGCCGTTGCCGATCACGCTGCCACCGGTGCCGCCAACGACGCCGTTGCCCGCGTTGCCCGCCAGGAAGTCCCGACCGCTGGCCAGAGAGAACTGCGAGAGCGAACCGCCGTTGCCGCCGTTGCCGATGATGCCGCTGCCACCGTTGCCGCCGACCAGGCTGGCTCTGGAATCGATGATGGTGGCAGTCGCGGTGTAACGGGTGGAAACCCCCTTTACCGTGCCACCGTTGCCACCGCCGCCGAACCCATCGCCGCCGTTGCCGCCAACGAAGGCCGCTTCGCCGTTGTAAGACGGATAGGCGGGAAAGATGACCTGAAGGGAACCTTGCGGCGTGCCGTCCGCCCCGGCCGTGAGGGCATTGCCCAGCGAGCCACCCGCGCCGCCGGTGCCGGCCGAGGAAGTGCCGCCCGCGCCGCCGAAGACGCGAATGCCGTTGTCCGTCTCGTAACGGGTGCCGATGCCGAACACCACACTGGCCGAGGTGATCCCGGAGGCAAACTCGATTTGGGCGTAACGGTAATCACCGGTGTTGGCTGCCAACACGCCGTAACCGGTCACCAGCGCGCTCTGGCCGCTGGTGGGTGCCGTCGTCTGGTACACCGGAGAGAACGCATGAATGGCTTGATCCGCCGTGGGCGTGGCAAGAGGCACGCTCCCGTTGAGCAAGATCGGGTCGGAACTGCCGGCTACCGTGGGAAGCTGGTACTCCCGGATGTGGACTTTGGGCGGGGTGCCGAAGAAGTCGAGCAACGCGATCTCGTTGAACACACCGTCGCCGTTGAAATCGATGGGCTGGATGTTCAGGATGGTGGTACCGACCAGGCCGTTGTCGGTGACAATGATACCGGCCTGGTTAGCAGTGCCCGAAGTGACGACATAAGTGTTTGCCGCTCCCAACGCTCCAGCCCCCGATGTGCCTTGCAGGGTGACGACGAAGCCGCCGGGGGTCTCAGACAGGATCGAAATGTCAGCTACCCCATCATTGTTGGTGTCAGCGATGGCGTAATCGAGGATGCTTGCCGTTGCAAGTGTCGTGTCAGCCCCCCGGTTGGTGTCCACCTGACCCGGCACGATGGAGGAGACAGCCGTGATCCCCAGCGTGCTGGTCTGGTACGCCGACATCGAGTTGGTCCCCGAATTTGCATAGAAAAGAACCTCTGGACCAATGGCGGTAGTACCTGGATTGGTCCGGACCTGCGCCGACGCGCGAAGGATGTAGTTCGCGTTGTCTCCTCCCTTTATGACCTTGTCTTGTAGGATCGGCGCGAGGTTCGTGTCGGTCTGGCTGTTGGCGTAGAAATACCCGGTTCCGGCGGGACGATCGGCGTTGTCCACGCGATGGACGATGAGAGCGCCTGTGATGCTGTCCGTGGCGGCGTGACCGTACATGACTCCCAGGACATTCACGACATCACCGGGGCCAGCGGTGGTCGGGGTGGTGTATTTGGCCACGTAGCCGACGTCCATGATGCCGTCGCCGTTGAAGTCGCCGGCGGTGAGCGCCACGACCGGGTGCGTGCTGTCGTAGAACGCGGATCCCGACGTGTTGCCGATAAAGTTGCCTAATTGAGGCAGGGGCGAGATGAAAGGCGAACTGAACGGGTGGTCTCCCAGCGGGTTGTGCGTGTAGAGCGAGCCGCCAACGGGATTGTGAACGTTGTCACCGATCTGGTTGAGGAACACGTAGATGCCACCGGCGTCGCTGGCGTCGGTCGAGGCCGCGATGACGTCGGGCCGGCCGTCGCCGTTCACGTCCGCCACGACCACGCTTTTGAAGACGACCCCGGGAGCGTCCAGGTAAACGGTCTTGCTGACACCGGAGAGACTGCCGCCGGTGGTGTCGGCAAAGCCCCCTTGGCCATCGCCGAACATCAGCACGATCTGATCGGGCGCGGTGGTGGTAAACAGGACGTCGCCGTTGCCGTCGCCGTCGAAATCGATGACCCGCGGGGCCGAGACCCCGTTGCCGGTGCGGCCGATGCCCAGGTACTGCTGGGTGCCGATGTCGCCGATGTCGTGGTAGGTGCCGAGAACGGTGCCGCCGTTGGGCACCTGGCCTTCCGGGACGGCAAACGTCGCGTCGGTCAGTCCGGTGCCCGCCCCGCCTCCGGCTGTGCCGTCGCCGCCCCGGCCCAGGTAGATCTGGACGTTGGCCGCCAGCGCGGAGGTGGCGAACGTCGCCGTGCCGGCGTCGCCGCCCTTGCCGAAGAAACCGGCCCCGCCCGCCCCGGTGTGGACGATGACCTGGCTGGTGACGGTGCCGAGGTCGTTGAACGCGTCGATATTTCCGCCGTGGCCGCCGGCGGGACCCGCGCCGCCGTCACCTGTGAGCACCTGGTAGCCGCCGCGGTCGCCGTGCAGGACGACGTTGTCGATGTTGCCGCCCCGCGCACCCGCCCCGCCGGCTCCCGTGGAGAGCACGTCGATGTCGAAAAGGTCGGACGTTGTCGCACCGTGGACGCCGTTGATGTCACCGCCGTGCTGCCCGGCCGCCATCTGGTAGGGCGCGATGTCACCCTGGGTGTTGGGGCCGGCGTTCTGGGTCAGGCTGAAGTGCTGATTACTGGCGGCCGTGCCGGTGTAGATGCCCTCAATGTAGGGATGAACCGTCCCGCTAAAGAGTTGCGTACTGTTGAAGCCGTTGAACTTCTGGGTGAGGGCGGTGACCCCGCTGGTGTCCACGGTTAGGCCGGCCCCGGCGTCGGTGCCGCCGAAGTCGCCGCTGGTGTAAATGTTGCCGTAGATCGAATAGTTGGTGAGCGCCAGACGGTTGGCTACCGTGTTGCCCGGGATGCTGGAGTCGATGTCGTTCGCCGTGAGCGAGCGCAGGGTCACGGAATGGATGCCGACGTTGGGCACCAGCAGCTTGCCGTCGTTGCCGTTGGGCGCGATGCCGTCCGAATCGGTGACCGCGTTGACCCCCTTCCCCGGGAGCAGGTTGGTGACGATGTCGCCGTGGAGGTCCGTGAAAAGGATCAGGTCCAGCGGCTTGCCGTTGGAATCCAGGCCGGCGGAGATGCCCGTGATTTCGTTGGATTCGAGCTGGTGATCCCCGTTGATGTCCGTGGTATAAACCAGGGCCTTGCCGGCGGTGATGTAGAGCAGGTAGGAACCCGAGCCGCCGCCCGTGCCGGTGGTGATGCCCTGGAACCCGTTGGGATCACTGGCGTCGAGCAGGATGGTGCCCCCGGCGGTGACGGAGGTAAACTTCGCCTCGTTGAGCAGACCGGCGGGAGCGATGCGCGGCTCGAGCGCTTCGACGAAGAGGGTGGACGCGGCGGATGATTTCGAGCGGTTCATGCGAACGGGTGGGAAAGAAAGGAACGGCGCGAACAGGAGTTAGAATGCGGTCACAAAGAAATTGCGGTTGGGCTCCACCAGGTCGCCCAAGGTCAGCACGCCGTTGGCGTCCACCGTGAGGGTTGCCTCGGGGGTAAAATTGCGGTTGGTGGTGAGGTTCAGGGCAGCGATCAAGCCATCCTGATTCCGCTGAAAGGTGCTGGCACCGGACACACCCGGATCGAACACGCTGCCGACCACGTTGGCCGCGTCGAAGTTCGTGAACGAGCCGTCGGCGTTCGCGTTGGCCGGCTGCAGCCCGGTCAGGTAAATCGCGTCCACCTTGTTCGCCAGACGACTGAAACCGAGGTCGCCGCTCTTGCCGGCCACGATCGAAGCGATGGCCGCGGCGGTGACGTCGGTCACGTTGCCGCTGGTGCCGGCCACCTGGCCGCTCGTGCCGGCCGCGCCGGCGAAGACGCCGCCGGATTGGTCCTGGTTGTAGCCGAAAACGTGGCCGCTGCGGTAACCGATGTCCACCGGTTCGGTGGCCAGGCCGACGCTCACCTGGGTGATGCTGCCGCCATTGCCGCCCGTCTTCTTGCCGGCGCTGCCGTCGCCGGCCGCGATGTGATGAACGACGGTGCCGGCGTCCAGGTTGTAGAGGTTGATGCCCGTCACGTCGCCACCGGCGCTGCCGCGTTTGGACTTCGCGGAAGTTCCGGCGTCGCCCGCGTCGAGGTTGATGATGGAACCGGTCGCGATGCCGTCGTTCACGCCCGTCAGCTTGATGGCGTTCACACCGCCGCCGGCCCCGCTGATCTTGCCCTCCCCGCTACCGCCGTCGCCGCCGATGATCGAGGTGGTGCCGCCGGAACTGACGTAACCGCTGAAGTTGGTGACGGAGCCGCCCGCGCCGGCCACCGCACCCACCGAGCCGTTGCCGGCCTGGACGAGCAACCCGCCCTCGTTGTTGGTCGCCCGGACCACGTTGTTGCCCACACCGTCGGGGGAACTGGTCGAAGTCAAGGTGGTGCCCGAGTTGGTGATGGAACCGCCCGCGCCGCCCGCGCCACCGTTGCCGCCGATGAGGGAGAGGGTTCCGAGCCCCCGCAGGACCGCGCCATTGATCGTGCCGCCGTCGGCACCGGTGCCCCCGTTGGATCCGCCGTCGCCGGAGCGGAGGGAGACCGAGCCGAAGATGGATTGGACCACCGGGCTGGTCATGTCGCCGCCCTTGCCTGCGCTGCCGATGGTGCCGTCGCCGCCGACGCCAGCGTTGCCGCCTTTTCCCGAAGTCACCAGGTCGTTGTCGGGCACGGTGCCGGCAGGTAGGACAAGGTTCGGCTGCGGGGTGACGTTGACGTTGGTGACCACGTCGAGCTGGGTGATGTCGCCGCCCGCACCGGCGGTGCCGCCGTACGAGTTGCCGCCGTTGCCGCTCGCCACCGTCGCGGTGTTGCCGCTGTAGGCAATCGTGCTCGTCTTGACGGTGGTGATGATCATACCCGTGGGACTCACCGCCGTGGTCGTCAGGTTGAACACTTCGACGGGCTGGTCGGAGAGATTCAGGCTGACGATCGCACCGCCGGCACCCGCGCTGCCGTTGCCGCTGCCGGTGACGCTCCCGCCGCTGCCGCTGGTGACCGCAAAGGTCAGGTTCGTCCCGATTACCGTGGTGTTAGTCAGCGTGCCGCCGACGTTGCCGGAGGTGCCGTCGCCGCCGTTGCCGGAGTGGATCATCACGGGGGCGGCCGGTGCCGCCGCGACGATGCCGTTGGCCGCGTTGATCGGCGCGTCGCTTGCATCGGCGACGTTGACGTTGTTCACCGTGCCACCGGTGCCACCGATGCCGGCATCATCATTGTTGCCGTCGGCATTCCCCTTGCCGCCGTTACCGCCGTTGATGGTCAGGCCACCCGTACCCAGCCGGGAATCGGTGACCGTGACGGTGTCGATGTTGCCGCCGTTGCCGCCGTACCCGTTGCCCATCCCGCCGGACCCGGCGTTGATGCTCACTTGCGTGGCAAAAAGGTTGGCCAGGTTTTCGACGACCACTCCGGTCACCGAGCCGCCGCCGCCGCCGTGACCGATGCCGCCGCCGCCGTTGCCGGCATTGACCGTCAGGTGCTGACCCAGCAAAGTGACTCCGCTGATGCTGCCGCCGGGCCTGGCCGCGCCGCCGTCGCCGGCCTGCACCAGGATGGAACCGGGCGTCACCCCGTCGGCGGGCAGGAGGAGGTTCTGCGCGAGGATGGCGCTCATATCCCCACCGTGGCCGCCCAAGGGGTTGTCCGGCTTGAAGGAAACGCCGCCGGGACCCGAGAGAATTTGGGTCTCGGCGTGGTTGGTGCCGCCGTCGTCCGCGGCCGCGGTGACGACGTTGACGAGGTTCACCGCGCCGCCCTTGCCGCCCTTGCCGCCCCCGCCACCGGTGCCCGCCTGGAGAATGACGACATCACCGAGATGATCCACCGACACGCTGCCGCTGTTGTTGTCGAAATCGAACCCGGGGTCGTAGCCGATGGCCACGCCGCTGATCGCGCCGCCCTTGGCACCCTTGGTGTCGCCGTTGTCGCCGCCGTGGCCCGTGGTCACCGAGATCACTTTGGCCGGGCTGGCGGCGGTCGAGTCGAACACTCCGCGGACGAGGAAATTTACCACCGAGCCGCCCTGGCCGGCGGGGGCGTTGATGTCGCCGTTGCCGCCGTTGCCGGTGAGCAGCGCAAACCCGTTCGTGTCGTTCTGGACGGTCAAACCCGTGATGGAGCCGCCGGGAGCGTTCCGGCCGCCGTCGCCCGTGTGGAAGACGCCGTCGCCCGGCACCGTGGGATCGCCGATGGAACCGACCGAGCTGATGAGTCCGACCGTACCGATGGACGGTCCCGCCACGCCGTCCGCGGGCGCGTTGCCCCGGAAGGTGCCCGTCGCGACGGCGGGATCCCCGGTGAGGGAGTAGGTCGAATTGTTGGCGGCGGTGCCCGTGAGGATGCCGTGGACGTTGCCCACGATGCTGAAGGAGCCGATTGAGCCGCCCGCCAGGATGTCGCCGGTCACGTCGCCCGTGATGTTCAGGTTGCCGATGGTGAACTTGGTCTTCTGCGCACCGGCAAGCTTGAGGGTGCCGTTGCCAGTGAGGTTATCGATGATCGGGCCGTTGACGCTGCCGTTGACGTTGATGGAAGCGTTCTTGCTGGCCGAGATGCCGACCAACTCGCTGTTTTGGACCAATCCGTCGTTGTTGGCGTCGTGAAAAAACGCCACCAGGCTGCCGTTGGCGGCCTGCAGAGAAGGATTGTTCTGGTTAAACCCCGTGACCGAATTGTAGATGAGCAGCCGGTCGCCGGTGCTCAGGTTGGTGTTGGGATTAACCGTGCCGTCACCAGTGAGCTTGATGGCGTAAACGTTGTTGCCTGCCACGCCGTAATCGGTGCCCGGTTGGAAATGCAGGCCGCCTTGGGCCGTCCCCGACTTGTAGGTGATAAAGTTTGGGTCCGTCGTCCCGGCGGCGCTGGTCGGATCCGGGTTAGTGAGGGCGACGAGGCCCGTCGGCGCGATCCGCGCTTCCAACGGCTCGACGAAGAGTTGAGCACCCTGGCGGGGGGTCGAAGACATGGGCGCAGGAATAGGCGTTTTCCGGGGCAGTGACAAGATCAATCTCCCGATGACATAGGTTCCGGCAAAGTCCCTTTGATAGGTGGACGGCGCGCTCCGCCGCGCCGTTGGTGCCACTGGCAGCGCCGCGGTCCAAAAGGGGCAAAAGGCAGCTGCGCCGCAACGAAGCGATGGTGCGGCGGAGCGCGCCATCCACCTCGGAATTTACCTGTCGCCCGTTTACGTTCCATCGAGGGCTCCGCCTCGGTGTTCTCTCCCGGTAGAAGACACCTCGGAAGCACGGAGGCCGCGAGGAAGGAACCGACCAGGACACGACTGTAAACACGAACGGCTGACCCTTCGAAAAGGGCCAGCCGTCACCGGGGAATGACGTGGTGGGAGAGCGATGACCTACTGGCGAATCTTCACCTTCGAAACGGCGGCCGTCGCGTCGGGGACGTAGTTCGCACTAGGCACCACGGTGAATTTTACCTTCTTCACCGTCGTGAACTGCTGGGGCAGCGGCTCGACCGTGATGGTCACCGAATCCTGCCCGGCGGGGATCGTCACCGAAGAAGGCAGCGGCGCATAGTCCACCCCGCTGACCGCGTTGCCGGCGATCTTCAACGCCACCGTCAGATCACTGTCGTCGTTGCCCGTGCGGGAAACGGTGATCACGCCGACCTGGCTGCCGTCCGCCGTCGCGTTTTTGATGACCGTCCGGGTGGACACCTGGGTGGTCTCGGACGGCGACCCGCTGCCCGGGGTGAAGTCCAGCTTTACGTTGGTGCCTGGCGTGTAGTTGACCGTCTTCATCCGGGAATCCCCGAAGGAGCCGCCGGATACCGTAATCGTCAGCGCACCCGAAGCATCGGTGGGAAGAGGGATGACGTAGCCGCCGGAAGAGGAAGTCGTCGTGTAGTAGCTGCCTCCATCCGGGGTGACCGTGACGCCGCCCAGGCCCTCGCCTTCGTCGTAGGCACCGTTGCCGTTGAGGTCGTTGTACACGACGCCGACCAGGTAGGCGACATTGCTATCGCGGGGCGTGCCAAAATCCTCGGTGACCACCAGCGGGCCGAAGTTCTTGACGCTGGTCGGCACGCAGGAGATGCCGACCTCTTTGTAGATGGGAGAGGTCGCTCCACCCTCGTAATTCATGATGTTTTCCCGATGGTCGAGATCGGGAACGCCCCAATCCGCGTTCAAACCGACGTGGCCAAAAAACGGATTCTCCACGTAGGCGAAGACGTTTTCACCCACCGCCTGCCAGAGGTAGCCCGTGGCGGTGATGCGGCCGTCGAAGTGCGTGCCGTTGCTGCTGTCGTGGCCTTGGAAGCCGTTGGCAGCCTGATCCAACGATTGCTGGCGCGAGGAGGTCATCAAGTCTGCGTTCATGGCCAGAGGAGGCTGGGCCTGGTAGCCCGCGAAGTCCCCCTTGAGTTTGTTCGTGTCCACGGCGTAGTGGCTGTAGTAGCGCAGGATTTCGGCATCGGTGACGCCGGCGAGCATCTGACCTTCGGCCGCCGGGTTGGAGCGGGCCCGGTTGATCAGTTCGAGCAGATACTGCTCTTGGTTGCTGGGCTGCGGCTGGGAGTAGAAGTTGGTCGGGGCAGCGGAGGCGCTCAGCGCGGTCAACACACAGACAGGCAGCAGCGCGTAAGCGAGGCGGGCGGGCTTGAAGGCTTTTGCAATCATGAGAAACAGGGAAGAAGGCTTGGCTTCATCGGGTGATCCGATGACGGATTGCTCCTAATGCAATCTTGATGCCAACCGAACTGCTCTTCCGCGTGCGCCGAGGCATGACAAACACAGCCCACCAGCGAGTCAGCAAGCTTCTCCAGACCGATAAGTATCTGAATCTTAGTGACTTGACCCTCGCCTCACGCAAAGCAAATCTTTGCTCCACGGCGCATCCCGATCCCTTACAAAGTGGAAGGAAGGAACAAAGTGATCGCCAGTTTTCTCATATTTGAAGTAAGATGCTTTCTCGTTATTGAAACGGTTTATCATCTATGCTTCACCCGGATCGTTCTTGGTTCCCCGGACCTTTTCGCTCTTGCCAGCGTTGTTTGTAGTCGTCCGCTTTATGGCGGGCTTTCTGCCATTCCGCCTCGTACCAGCGGGCGAGTTTCCGGGCGGCGGCAAGTTCGATCGCCGCATCGCCAGCCTGCTCTGCCGCCGGTCGATCCTCCCGCCTTTGGTCCAGGACCGCTTCTTGCAGGAGTCGGGGCATCCTTTGCTCGAAGCCATCGCCATGACCGCCGCACGCCGACGTGAACAGGGCGGCGGCTTCGTCCAGCCAGGCGGGAAGAGAGGCCGGTTTGCTCCCAGCGGACGACGCTCGCAACAGACGACGGTCCAGGAAATTTTCGTTGGCTTGCTGGCCGGCCAGGAGGAATTCCTTCCAGCGCTCGCCGAGAAACCGCTCCAAAGGGGCGAGCGAGCCCGCCCAATCCTCCATAAAATGATGGAAACTCAGGAAGTGGCGCCGGTGGCCCCGCGTCGCCCTTTCGGCGTCGAGCAAGTGCTGAAGCCACAAAAGGTAGGATTTGGTGGGCGAAATCCCCTCGCGCCGGGCCAGTGACATGGCCACTTCGTTCGGATCACGCACCACGATCAGGAAAATCGGCTCTGTCTCCAGAGCGGGCCAGAGCGGCTGCCACCAGGGCAGCAGTCGGCACATGCGCGGGTCTTTAATGCTCCACAACGCACTGGTGCCGTAGTCCCGCCGGAGCAGACCGAGCAGCTCCGCGTGGAAGCGCCCTGCGGCGGCCTCGCCCTCCCACCAGCGTTCCGGGAAAGGGGTGGTGCTGTCCCAGCCACGGTCCAGAGTCATCAAGAGGCGGTCATGGAGGTTGACCACGTCGATATGTTCGTAATAGCCCCGCTCGTTGTCCGCCGTCGCCGGCATGAGCCGGGGGCCAAACTCCACGCCCAGGCGCTGCAAGCAGCCCGCGACCGCCGAGGTCCCGCTGCGGTGCATCCCGAGCACCACCAGGGCCTGGCGGGATGCCGCCGGTGCGGTCGCAGACGGGGGTGGAAGCGGTGCAGACATCAATCCGGCATGGAACCATCCCGCCGCGGCGAACTCAAGAAATCCTTGATTGCTCCGGGCGATGGCTGCGGGTAAAGCTTGCGGGACGATGCTCGACATACGCCTCATCCGTGAACAGCCCGATTTTGTGAAGACCCGCCTGCGGACCCGGGGCGGTGCCGACGCGGAGACGTCCGTGGACCAGGTGCTGGCCTGCGACGCCGAGCGCCGCCGGGTCCAAACGCAGCTCCAGACCCAGAACGCCGACCGCAACCGGCTGAGCAAGGAGATCGGCTTCAAGCGCGGCAAGGGTGAACCCACGGCGGAACTCGAAGTGCAGGTGCGCGGCATCGGCGAGCAGATCGCCGTCCTCAACCGTGAGGTGGCCAAGGCCGACGAGGAGCAGCAGTCGCTCCTGCTGAGCATCCCCAACCTTCCCCACCCGGCCGCGCCCGTGGGCCGGGAAGCCGCCGACAACCCGGTGGTGCGGACCTGGGGGGAACCGCCGGTATTCGCTCCCGACGGCGAGCCGCAGGGTCACCTGCAGGTCGGCGCGCGCCTGGGCCTGTTCGACCTGGAGCGGGCCGCCAAGATCAGCGGGAGCGGGTTCGTCTGCTTCACCGGCCCAGGGGCGCGGCTGGAGCGCAGCCTGATCAATTTCCTGCTCGATCTGCACACGCAGCAGCACGGCTACACCGAGATCAGCGCGCCCTTCATCGTGAAGCGCGACTGCATGATCGGCACGACCCAACTGCCGAAGTTCGAGGACGACATGTACGGGCTGGAAGAAAACAGCCTGTTCCTCACCCCGACCGCCGAGGTGCCGGTGACCAACCTGCATCGCGAGGAGATCCTGCCGGCCGAGGCGTTGACGAAAAAGATGGTTGGCTACACCCCCTGTTTCCGGCGCGAGGCCGGTTCGGCGGGCCGGGAAACACGCGGCCTGATCCGGGTCCACCAATTCGACAAGGTGGAGCTGGTCAAGATCACCACACCGGAAACCAGCTTTGCCGAGCTGGAGCTCCTGACTGCCGACGCAGAAAAGGTGCTGCAACTCCTGGGGTTGCACTACCGGGTCATCGAACTTTGCACGGGCGACCTGGGCTTCGGCTCGGCCAAGACCTACGACATCGAGGTCTGGGCACCGGCGCAGAAGGCGTACCTGGAAGTTTCCAGCTGCTCGAACTTCGAGGATTACCAGGCCCGCCGGATGAACCTCAAGTACAAGGACCCCGAGACGGGCAAGAACCGTTTCTGCCACACGCTCAACGGTTCAGGCACGGCGCTGCCGCGTTTGTACGTCGCCCTGCTGGAAAGCTGCCAGGAAGCGGACGGTTCGTTGCGCATCCCCGAGCCTTTGCAGGATTACATGCGCGACGAGCGCATCGGCTGACATGGAGCGGACAGACAGCGCGGTTCCGAAGGCGGTCGCCGCGTTGTCCGGGGCATTGGGTTGTCCACCCGAAGCGCGTTACCTCGTCGGTGTTTCCGGCGGACGGGATTCGATGGTCCTCCTGGACGCACTGGTCCAGACCGGCTACCGGCGGCTGTTGGTGTGCCATCTCGACCACGGCTTGCGGGGGCGCAAGGCGCAGGCCGACGCCCGGTTCGTGCAGAAATGGGCCGAGCGGACGAAACTGACCGCCGTAGTCGGACGCGTGGAAGTTCGCGCTCTGGCAGACGAACGGAAGATTTCGCTGGAAACGGCGGGCCGGGAGGCGCGGCGGACGTTCTTTCTTCAAGTCGCTCGCGCGCGGCGGTGCCGGACCCTTCTTCTGGCGCACCACGCCGACGACCAGGTGGAAACAGTGCTCTTCAACCTGTGCCGCGGAACTGGTTCGACCGGGTTGGGCGGGATGCCGTCTTCGACCGAGTGGGAGATGAAGCCAGGAGCTGCTCTGCGGGTGGTCCGGCCGTTGTTAGGCGTCTGGCGGCAGGAGGTGGATGCCTACGCCGCAGAACGCGCCGTTGCTTTCCGGGAGGATGAGACGAACACCGACCCCGCGCACACCCGTAACCGGGTGCGGCACACGCTCCGACCCGTGCTGGATGAAGTATTCGGGCGTGCCGTCGGTCCGAACATCTGGCGGACGGCGGACATCATCGGAGCGGAGGAAGCCTGGATGCGGGAAAGTCTCCGGGACCGCGCCGCGGCGGCGGCGGCCAGTGTGCAGTTACCGTACAAGACGCTGGCGAGTGGTCCGGTGGCCGAGCAAAGGCGGATGGTCCGAGCGTGGCTGCTGGCGCACGGGGTGCAGGGCGTCGGGTACGAGGAAGTCGAGCGCACGCGCAGCTTGTTTGATACGCAGAACGGACCGGCGAAGGTCAACCTGCCGCGCGGATGGTGCGTACGCCGGCGCGCGGGGGTGCTCTTCGTGGAGGTGGCGTGAGAAAGCCCGCCCTGTGCAGCTCCCGGGAGCTGCAGCCAATTTGCCATCGCGGTTCCGCCTGCAACACACCCGGCGACGGAGCGCCGTGGCTACAAGGGACAGATCCAGCCTACATGTGAACGCTCAGGCACTGCGGCCCGGGAACGTCAGTTCGGCGACGCCGCTCTTGTCGAGTTCACCCAGGCCCTTTTCGATCAGGCGATCATATTGCGCTTTGGAAGCGGCGGCCAACGGCAAATCGAGATGGTGTTCCGCGGCCAGCGCCAGCGCGATGCCGGAATCCTTGGCGGCGTGCGCGGCAGAGAAATAACACTCGTGCGCACGGTTCTGCATGTCTTCGCCATCGGTCTGCAGCACCCTGGAAGCCGCACCGGTCTCGGCAAAAATCTCTCGCAGCATGGTCAGATCCAGATCCAGCGCCGCACCCAGGCCGAGTCCTTCCGCGAGTCCGGCAGTGTTGATGTTCATGACCATGTTGACCAGTGCCTTGACCTTGGCGGCCTCCCCCGCCCGACCGACCATCTTCACCGTCGAGCCCATCGCTTCGAGGATCGGGCGAGCCCGTTCGAAAGTGGCTTCCTCACCGCCGCACATCAGGTAGAGCGTGCCTTCCCGGGCCTGGGTGATGCTGGACGCCATGCAGGCTTCCAGGGTTTCCGCCCCGCCCAGGGAAGCGGCGGATTGAACCGCGTGATGAATCAGGGGGCTCACGGTGGCACAATTAATGAAAAGCCTTCCCGCCGCGACGCTCGGGGCGATCAGCGAATCGGAGCTGCCGGCGTCGAAAATCTGGCGCATGGCGGCATCGTCTGAAACCACGGTAATAATCGTGCGGGCGGCGGTGCTCACCTCACGCAAGAAAGTGACGGCCGCAGCACCGAGTTCCGCGGCGAGCGCCTGGGCGGCGGGAGCATGGACATCATACACGGCGGTGATCTGGAACCCCTGGTCGTGGAGACGCCGCGCCATGTTCGCCCCCATGCGCCCGACGCCGACAAATCCGACCGTTTTTTCCGGGGGCAAAGGGAGAGTGGGATGATCCATGCGCGCACCCTCCCGCTTCGCGCCGGATGCCGCAACCGGGTATTTCCCAGCATTCTTGCGCCCAATGGCCCGGTGTGAGGTATTCTAAGCCGCATGGCTTTGCCGGTTCCAATCATCAAGACAGTCCAACGGTCGTCGGCCAGGCGCTTCTTCCTCGTCCTCCTGGTGCTGGGTGGCACGCTGATCATCGGCGCGGCGGCGGTGTGGCGGCACGAACCCGGCGCACTGCTCGGGACCACACTCGGCTACTTCGGCTACGAACTCGGGTTGAACGCGCTGCTCGTCACCGCGGCCTGGTTCGGGTTGCGGGCCACGAGGCGCCGGGTGACGAAGAACCCAGTGGTTGGCACCAGGCCGGGTGCCACCGTCATGATCGCCGCGCACAACGAGCGATCCTGCATCTTCGAGACCCTGGAAAGCGTGTTTAGCCAGCAGGGAGTGGATGTTCGCGTCATCGTGGCAAGCGACGGATCGACGGACGGGATGAACGAAGCTCTGATTGCACGCCGGGGCCTCGTGAGTCGCGAGGATAGCTCGCGCTGGACGAGCCCGGATGAGCGTCTGTGCCTGCTGGCACTGCCCAAACTGGGCAAGGGCGGCGTGCTCAACGCGGCGCTGGCGCAGGTGACCGATGAAGTGGTCATCACCCTGGATGCCGACACCCGGCTCGCACCCGGCGCTCTTGCCTCCCTGACGGCGACCTTCGACGACCCGGAAGTCGTGGCGGCGGGCGGTTTCGTGTACGTGCGCAACGCGGCCGGGCTGCGTTCGTCCTGGTTGGTGCGGTACCAATATTGGGAATACGTGAAGAACTTCATGTGGCGCATCGGCCTGGCCCACCTGGGAATGTGCCTGCAGGTTTCGGGGGCGTTCGGCGCGTTCCGCACGGCGGTGCTGCGGGAGGTGGGCGGCTTCAGCGGCCGCAGCCTGGTGGAGGACTACGAGGTGATCTTCCGGCTGCACGAGCGCCTGCGCAACGCCCGCCGGGCCTACCGCGTCGAGGTGGCCCCGGGTGCGGTTGCCTACACGGAACCGCCCGATACGGTGCCCTCGTTCGTCCACCAACGGACGCGCTGGTTCACCGGCTTTCTGCAAACGATGTGGGACTACCGGCGCATGGTCGGCAACCCCCGCATGGGCGTGGTCGGGTTCCTGATGCTGCCCATCAAGTGCGTGGATGCCATCCTGCCGCTGTGGGGGTTTTTGTCGCTGGCCATTTTGCTCGCCTCGCTCTCCGGCGGCGCGACCCACTGGCAACGGCTGGGATTGGAACTGTACCTGGGCCGGTGGAGCGTGGACCTGCTGTTGAGCGGTGTGATGTGGCGGTGGCACCGGCGGCTCTTCCCGGAGCGCAGCCACGGGATCAGCGGTCCCTGGCTGGCGCTGCACATGGCGACCGAGGGTTTGGTCTTCAACTGGTTCCGCCAGGCGGCGGTGCTCAACGCCTACAGTTGGTTCGTGCGCCGGGTCCAACGCTGGCACCAGCCGCGCTGGGTCGCCACCCCGCCGGTGGCCGGCGATTGACAGCCCCCCCGCCACGGACGTTTGTCCGGGTTCCCAAAGCATGAGCGCCATCGAAGCCCGCGGACTCACCAAAACGTATCGCACCTACCGCAAGGAGGGTGGCCTGTGGGGCGCGCTCAAGGGGCTGGGCAAACGCGAGTACGACGAGGTCCGGGCGGCCAACGACGTGACCTTCACGATCGAGGAAGGCGAGTTCGTCGGCTTCCTGGGACCGAACGGCGCGGGCAAGACCACGGTGCTCAAGATGCTCTCCGGCCTGCTGTACCCGAGCGGCGGCGAAGCCCGGGTGCTCGGCTACGTCCCCTGGGAGCGGCGCAACGAGTTGAAACGGCAGTTCGCCCTGCTCATGGGCCAGAAGAACGCGCTCTGGTGGGATTTGCCGGCCCAGGAATCATTGGAGTTGAACCGGGCCATCTACGGCATCGATCCGGCGCAGTTCGCCAGCACCGTGACCGAGCTGGCCGAGTTGCTCAACGTCCAGGGCAAGATGCGCACGATGGTCCGCGAGCTGAGCCTGGGCGAACGCATGAAGATGGAACTGATCGCGTCCCTGCTCCACCGCCCCAAGGTGCTGTTCCTGGACGAGCCGACCATCGGGCTGGACGTGGACAGCCAGAAAAAGGTGCGCGAGTTCCTGCGGGGTTACAACGCCCGTTACCCGGTGGTGACGATGCTCACCAGCCACTACATGCAGGACATCGAGGAGCTGTGCCACCGGGTCATCGTGATCGACCAGGGCCGCATCTTCTACGACGGACCGCTGGACCGGATCACCGACCAGTTTTCCACCCAGAAGATTCTCAGTTTCGAGTTCGAAGCCCCCGACCTCCGGCGGGATTACGCCGGTCTGGGAGCCATCGTCGAGCAGTCCGATCTGGCCGTAAAGCTGAAGGTACCCCGCGCCGAAGTGGCCGCGGTTTGCCGCCGGGTGCTGGACACCAATGCGGTGCGCGATATCAGCGTGCAGGAGGTGCCCATCGAGGACATCATCTCGCAGTTGTTCGCGCAGAACAAAGAAAACTCCGACGCCGCCGCCCTGGAAGAACAGTCCGCTACGAGTTGACCAGCACCGGTTGCCGCAGGAGCGGCACCAACCGCGCGGCGAGCGCCTCCCAACTGTCGAAGGGGCGCGCGACGGCTTCTTTACTCAGCTGCCGGAGCAGCGCCGGGTCGGTGAGCAGGCGTTCCATGCCGTCCGCGAGGCAGGCGGGCAGCGTCTGATCCACGGTCAGGCAGCCTCCGCCGCTGGCGGCGATCTCTCCGATGGCCCCGTTGCTGCCGCAAACACAGGGGCGGCCGTACCACAAACTTTCCAGGATCGGCAGGCCGAACCCTTCCACGAACGAAGGGAAAACCGTGAACTCGCACGCCTCGTACGCCGCGTGCAGGGAGCGGTCATCCACGTGCCGCAACCAGCGGATGGGTCTGCCTTCCGCTTGCAGCGAATCGATCACCTCCAGCACCCGGCTGCCCCATTGCGCCGTGGTCCGGCCGATCAGGATCAACTCGAAATCCACCCCGCGCCGCCAGATTTGCGCGGCCGCCTCGAGGAGCCCGAGATGGTTCTTCCGGGGTTCGAAGGTGCCCACGCAAACCACGGTCCGGGTTGCGGCACTGGCCGGCCGTGCCGTCTGGCGCTTACCCGCCGCGTGGTTGACCGGCCATCCCTCGACGGTGATTGGGGTGATTGGGCAGCCCCGCTCCTCCCAGCAGGCCCGGAGATCGTGCCGTGTTTCCTCCGAAACCGCGACCACGGCGTGGAACCTCGACAACGCTTCCAGGTAATCCCGGAAGCCGTGGTGGCGTTCCGGGGGCGTGATCGCCGGCCGGCGCCAGGCGATGGCGTCGTGACACACCGCCACCAGTCGGGCCGCCGTCCGCTCCGCCCACGCCGTCAACAGTTCGATACGGTTGTCCTGAAAGATCTCCGGCACGAACAGGGTGTCGCCCGCCCGGAGGCAGGCGGGAAAGGCGAGACGGTTCCAACGGTGCGAAATGGCGCGGGCCCATTTGCTGACGACCGGAATCGGGTTGGCCCGCCGGCCCGGCTCGGCGTCGCCGGGCTGCAAGCGGGCGGGCTGGTCGATGGCTCCGCCGCGGCCAAAGGGTCTGGTGAGAAAACCGTGCTCGCGCGCGGACAAGGTGCAATAGGTAGCCAGTTGCCGGTCCCAGACCACCGGAGTGACCTCGGCCTGAACCGACAGGACGCGGTGAAGGCTGCGCACCGCCTGCTGCACACCCGTGTTCATGGGCGACTTGCACGAACTCGTCACATCGAGGTAAATCATCGGCACTAGGGGCGGCCGAATACACACGAGCTTCTTTGTCGAAATGCAACCGGGGATTGTACAGACGGATCCTTGCCCTCTGTCCTTCACACGATTTTTGACGAATGGCGGACAGACGGTGACAATTGGCGCGGATTTCGCTAACAGAACTCGCTGACGGCCCGTCAGACAAAGGTTCATGAATCCACCGACTCCCCCGCAAGACGATCTTCAGGCGGAGCTGGAGCGTCTGCGTGTCGCGAACCTGGCGTTGGCGGCGGAAAACCAGACGCTCCGGGAATCGCGCGACGCCATGCGCCACAGCGAGGCGCACTACCGCCTCATCGCCGAGAACACCCTGGACCTGATCTGCGAGGTCTCGCAGCACGGCGTTTACACCTACGTCAGTCCCAACCACCACGAGATCCTCGGCTACCGCGCCAAGGAGTTGCTCGGCCAGAATTTCGCCACGCTGATTCACCGCGACGACGTGGACGCGATGGTCGAAAAGTTCAGCGACTGCATGGTCTCGGGTTTGCCCTTCGTGGGCACCTTCCGGCTGCGCCACCGCGCCGGCGGATGGCGCTGGCTGGAACTGGCGGCCAAGCCCCTGGAGCAGCCTTCCGAAGACGCGGAAGCAAACCCCTTTCCCCAGCAAGGCCAGGCGGTCTTCGTGTACCGCGACGTGACGGAGCGGCGCGAAACCCGGCAGGCGCTCGCCACGGAAACCGAGCGGCTGACGATCACCCTGCGGAGCATCGCCGACGGGGTCGTCGCCACGGACCTGACGGGCGCGATCACCCAGGTCAACGACGCGGCCCTGGAACTGACGGCCCTCAACCGCGAGGCGCTGCTCGGCAATCCCATCGAGCAGTTTTTGGACTTTGTGGAGGAAGAAACCCGGTTCGTCGTGCGCAGCCCGGTGATCCGGGCGTTGACCGAAGGGGTCGCCAGTTTCCTGCCCCACTCCGGCAACACGCTGCTGAAAACCAGCAGCGGACTGGAGTTCGCCGTCGCGGGGTCCGCCGCGCCCATCCGCGACGCGGAAGGTTTTTTGCTCGGGGTCGTCTTCGTGTTCCGCAACATCACCGAGCGCCGGCGTACCGAGCGCGAGCTGCTCCGGCTCAGCAAGCAGGAATCACTCGGGCAGTTGGCGGCCCGGATCGCGCACGACTTCAACAACCTGCTCACGGTGATCCTGGGCAACCTTTCGCTGGCCAAGATGCTCCTCGCGCCCACGGACGCCGCCCTGCGGCGGCTGGTGGACACCGAGAAGGCGTGTCTGCGCGCCAAGGATCTGACTAAACAACTGCTCGCGTTTTCGCGCGGCGGTTTGCCGGTCAGGAAGCCGATCGCGCTGGAACCACTCGTGCGCGAGTCCGCGCGGCTGATCCTCCAGGACACCGGCGTGCCCTACCGGCTGAACTGGCCCGCCGCTCTGCCGCCGGTGAACGTGGACGCGGAGCAGATGCACCAGTTGTTGTACGAACTGCTCACCAACGCGATCCTCGCGACGCCGACGGGGGGAACCATCCACGTCTCGGGCGACGCCGTCCACCTCGAAAGTTCCGGTTCCCTGCCGCTGCCGGCGGGAGATTACGTCCGGCTGAGCATTCGGGACGAAGGTCCGGGCATCCCGGAAGTGCATCTGCCGCGCATCTTCGAGCCTTTCTTCACCACCCGGGAGAATGCCCGGGGCCTGGGCTTACCGACCTGTTTTCTAATCGCGCGCAACCACGACGGGTTCCTGACCGTGGATTCGACACCGGGCGCGGGGGCGACTTTCCACCTCTTCCTACCCGGGTTGCCGATGTCGGCCGCCACGCTGCCGCCGGCGTCTTCCCTGCCAACCGACGATCGGCCTTTGCCGCCCGCCGCCGTACGCGCGCCGGTGCCCAGACAAGGTCCACCCGCTTCCCGCCCAACGGGCACGCCTCGCGTGCTGGTCATGGACGACGAGGCACCGATCTGCGAACTGGCCGCCGAGTTGCTCGGGCGCGAGGGTTACGAAGTGGACACTTCCGCCGATGGAGAGGAAGCGATTCGCAAGTACCAGGCTGCTCTGGATGCCGGCCAACCCTACGACGTGGTCATCCTCGATTTGACGGTGCGTGGTGGTTTGGGGGGCAAGGAAACCGCGGTCCGCCTGCGCCAGATCGATCCTTCGGTGCGGGCGATCGTCTCCAGCGGCTACTCGCAAGATCCGGTCGTCAGCCGGTACCGCGACTTCGGTTTTTACGGCGTGGTGAGCAAGCCTTATAGCATCACGGAGATGGTGCAGGAGGTCGAACAGGCCAGAGTTGCGGCACCGGCACCTTCCTCCGTGCCAGGTTCGCGGCGTTGAAGCCAGCCCCTCACGCCTTCCCTGCACCGATCAGACCGCCCGCCCGGGCTTTGACCAATTCGAGGAACGCCGCCGGCAGGGGTGGCAGCTTCCCCTGCCAGAGCGCGGCGATGATCAGGGGCGCAAAGCCCGCCAGCGCCAGCTTCCGTAAACCCGGCAGCCCGGCGGCTCCGGGCACGTCCACGGCCAACCCCAGACCGAAGCCTTCGGCCGCATACGTTTCCACCAGGTCGGTCGAATTGGCTTCGATGGTCACCGGCCACTGCCGGCCGCGGCGGCGCAGCTCGGTCTGAAACATCCGCGTCAAGGTGGCGTGCTCGCCGAAAGCGATCAGTGGATGGGTTATCTGACCGCCGGCTAGAAGTTCACGGGCCGAACGGATCGGCGAGTCTTCCCGGACCAGTAACACCAGCGGAAGCTTGAGCAGCGTGCAGGCCTTGACTCCTTCACCGGGCTGCCCGTCGAGTTCCGTGAGAGCGAGATCGATCTGCTGTTTGATCAGAAGATTCTCGGCTTCGGCCTGGTCGGCTTGGGTCAGGGTCAGGCGGATCAGCGGGTGCGCCTTGTGGAGTTCGCGCAGCAGCGCCGGGACGTGGTCGCGCAGCGTGCGGGCATTGCCGCCCAGGCGCAAACGCTGCCCGGCCTCGCCGCGGAGTTCCTGGGCGACTTCATCCAGGCTGGCGAAAAACGGCGTGATGAACTCCGCCAGCCGCCGCCCGGCGGGCGTGAGCGCAAACGGACGGCGCTGGAACAACCGGGTGCCGAGCGCTTCTTCCAACTGGAGGATCTGCCCGCTGACGGCCGGCTGCTGGATGCCATACGGCATGCGGCGCACCGCCTGGCTGATGCCGCCGTGCCTGGCGACGTAAAAGAAAAGTTCGAGATGGTGAACGTTCACGAGTGGAGGCCACCTCAACCCGCGAGGTAAGCACCGTGAGAGTCCGCCGCAAGATCCGCGACGGCAGCACGGATGTCATCCGTGACTTCGAGGAACACGACGGTCACGACATAAGAGGAAGCATCGTCGCGGTGACAATCCGCCACGATGCCCTGCGTCTTGAAGAGCCGAGTGCCACCCGGAACACCAGCATCGGCAACCTGGAAATTCACGCTCAGCTCCGTGTCCAAGTCGAAAGACCAGCGGGTGCGGATGCGCAGGCCGCGTTGACAGATGAAGAGGTCATCGAAGTCAAACGCGGCGGAATCCACCCCGTAATCCAGGTGGATGGAAGCCGTCTTATCGGAGGGATACGACATCATCGCGAGCTTTGGGGCACAGACTGACGCGGCGAGAGGCAGTTGCGGTCGAAAGCCATCCGGCAACTTTTCAAATTAGCACCCGCAAAACGCCTGTCAACGCACCGCAGCCAGCTCGTCGTCGGCTTTCTGCTCCGACACTTTCACTCGATCAACCGGGCGAAACTCCCGCAACGCCCGGGCGCGCGCTTCCTGAAGGAGGCGCGTGGCAATCTGGCCGAGGCCGACGGTCACCGCGACCGAGACGACGAGACCGATGATCCAGGCCACATACTGCCCGTAATCGGGCGGGCTGCCTTCGTGCCAGATCTTCCAGCCGAAGTGCCCCATCCGGCCCACGTAGGCGTAGAGAAACATCCCGGGCGACCAGCCGAGCGCGATCCAGAGCATGCAGGGCCAGAAGCGCAGCCGGCTGAGGCCGTAGCAATAGTTGAAGAGGCTAGTCGGAAAAAGCGGGCTCAGCTGGCTCAAGAAAACAATTTTCCAACCCTCCCGCGCGATCGCGAGGTCGAGCGCCTGCCACTGTGGCCGACTGGCCAAGTGCCGCTCGATGAACCGGCGGGCAAACGTCCGGCTGATCCAAAACGCGCCGGCCGCGCCCAAGAGGTGCCCCACCAAAGCCAGGAGGAAACCACGCCACAGCCCGAAGAGAAAACCGCTCCCCACCACCAGCACACCGGCCGGCAACAGCAGGAGGTTGCAGGCCGCGTGGACCAGCGGATATCCCAGCATGCTCCACGGATAGTACCGGGCGACGTGGGTGTGCAGCCAATCCACCACCCGATCGAGCGGGAAGAGCCGCCCCAGGACAAACACCGCCACGGCAGCCAGCGCCAGGGTGCCAAGTTGATAGAGAACCGCTTTGCCCGCTTTGTTCAGCATGGAATTCTAGCAGTAGCGGTGGACGGGTGTTTTGTCCAAGACTTAGGCGGGCGGGTGCTCCGGCCGGACGTGGAACGCGAGCTGCCGGCCCAGCAGCCAGCGGACGCCGAACATGTCCACGGTGGCACGCAGCGCCCGGTTGCCCAACCCGTACTTGCTGACGCCGAAGCGCCGTGCCCGGTGGTTGACCGGCATCTCCATCAGCCGGAAGCCCGCCCCCTTGACCAGCGCCGGGATGAAACGGTGCATGCCGACGAAGGGCACCAGCGCGCGCACGCACTCCCGGCGCATGGCCTTGAGGGTGCAACCGGTGTCGCGCACGCCGTCACGGGTGAAGCGGCTGCGCACGAAGTTCGCGACTCGGCTGGTGATGCGCTTGACCACGGTGTCCTTGCGCCTGGCGCGGTAGCCGCACACCAGATCGGCCGCGCCGCGCTCCACCTCGTGGAAGAGCCGAGGGATGTCGGCCGGATCGTTCTGCAGGTCGCCGTCGATGAGCGCCACCACGCGGCCGCGGGCGGCGTTGGCTCCCACGTACATGGCCGCGCTCTGCCCGGCGTTGCGCTCGAACCCGATCACCCGCACCCGCGGATCAGTGCGGTCCATTTTCCGCAAGGTGGCGTCCTTGGAGCCGTCATCGACGAAGACGATCTCATAGTCCAAACCGGCGAGCGCGCTGCTGAGTTCCTGTTGCAAGATGGGGATGTTCTCCTCTTCGTTGTAGAGCGGCACGACGACAGACAGGGCGGGCGAATGATCCATGGGGTGAGACGAAGGGGAAGCACGGGCGGTCACAGGTCCACGCCCTTGTAATTGAAACATGCGTACACATGCAGTTGCCGCAAGGGCTGGCCCCGGCGGCGGATCTCGAATTGCGCCACCAGCCGACATTCCTCGAAACCGGTTTCCAGCGACGGCGGCAAGCGGCGGTTGCGTGAATCGTCGGTGATGAACAAGGCGCTGTGCCCGAGGTAGGGACTGGCCCCGATGTTCTTGAATTCATCCTGGGCCGTCAACGCCTGGGACGGGCTGGCCGCGGCGGTGTCACTGCCCTTCGGCGCGGTCACCTGATCGTAGCCCGGCCAGAAGGAAAACTGGTTTTCCATGTTCTGGGACTCGGGCAAGTACACCGGGGGATCCTCTCCACCGGGAGCGGGCAAACCCGGGGGCAGATAGAAGTTCAGTTCAGCGGCCAGTTGGTAGCGGTTGGCGATGAGGAAAACCGGCGCGCCCAATTCGCGTTCCTCGTCGCCGCGCAACGTGGCCACGGCGGCGGCGGTGCTCTTCCAACCCAGCAGGCGCGAGGTCGGGTCCCGCTCGTAAGGCCAGTTGATGCCGGGCAGGCGCGCGAGATCGGTGTCGAGCAACGCGATGCTCATCACCAGGGAAACCGCCAGGCCCGCCACGCAAAAAACCCTGGCACCATAGCTGACCTGCGCCCGCCCGTGCCAGAACGCCGCGCCGAGGATGCTCAGGCTCAGCAGGGCCGGGGCGGTCCAATTCGGCTCGCCGCTGGTCTTGAAAGCCAGCAGCGCGTACATCCCCAGCAACGGCAGGCAGAACGACAGGAGAAAACGCGCTTTCTCGGCTTCCCGGGCATTTCCCACCGCCGGCACGTCGGGCTCCACCCGCGGCCGCGCCAGGCGGACGGCCCACCAGAGAGCGGCCAGCAACCCGAGATAAACCAGCGGCGAGTACACCCCGAACTGCGCGCCCCAGAACCCGGCGAACTCCGAGAGCGGATGGGTGAAGGCGCTGTCCAGCTTGCCCCGCTCGCGCAGGTGGGTCAGCGTGATCCAGGCGTGCGTCGAGTTCCAGAAGATCGGCGGCAGGCATCCCAGGAGCGCTGTCGCAAGCATCACGTAAAAGCCGGGACGGCGGAATTCCCGCCGCCACCGCGGCACCGCCGCGAGGGCAGAGGCGACGCCGAGCAGTTCCATGGCGTTGGTGAACTTGCTGAGGAATCCCGCCGCGACGCACAGCCCCGTCAGAATCCAGAAGGGCATGGCTCCCGTCCGCCGCCGTTCGAGGGCCAGCCAGAAAGTGAGCATCCCGGCCGACCAGAAAAAGATGGAGGGCGCATCAATGGTCATCAGCAAGGCACCGGCCTGGAAGATGGGGGTCAGGTTGAGCAGGACGACCGTCCAGAGGGCCACGGCCTCACTATAAAGCCGCCGCGCCAGGCTCCAGAGCACCAGACTGGTGCCGAGCGCGAAGAGCGGCGACAGACAGCGCACCCCGAACTCGTTGACGCCGAAAAGCGCCGTACCCGCCCGCACCGCCAGGGCGACGCCCGGGCCTTTGCTGTAGTAGCCCCAGTCCAGGCGCTCGCTCCACATCTGGTAATACGCCTCGTCCGGCGACAACTCGAAACGACCGACGTACGCCAGACGCAGGCCGGTGAGCAGCAGCAAGAGTAGCAGGGCGAGGCGGGACGTTGAACGCATTGGGGAGCAGAGCAGTGGAGAAGATTCGGCGGGTTGTCAAGGCGTGGGTACCGCCGGCCACCCGGCCCGGATGGCGGCCCATTGCACCAGCAGCATGACCCAGAGAGCAACGGCACCGGCCAGAAACGCCGACACAATCACGTCGCTGGGCCAGTGTGCGCCCACGTAAATCCGGGAGTAAGCCACCAGCGCAGCCGGTCCGAAGTACAGCCAACCCCAGCGGCGGTAAAACAGCGCCAGGACCACCGCGGCACAGACGTTGTTCATGACGTGGCTGGACGGGAAAGAGCGTCCGGCGTTACCCGTCGGCGGGTACTGGTCGGGACTGCCGGACCAGCGGACATCGAGCGGCCGGAAAAGAGCCAGCATCCTTGGACGGACGCCGTGTGTGAGGTCCAACTGCCGGACTCCCTGGACCATCTGATAGGGACGCAGGCGGTGAAAGGCATGCTTGAGCGAGTGGCCAACGACGCCGTCACTGAAGGCCAGGGTCAACCCGAGGCTGAGCAGAAACCACCGCGCCCGACGGCCCCCGCGCCAGGCACTCAGCGCGACTGCCAGTAGGATCAGCGGCAGCCACAGGTCGAACGAGGACGCCGCCGCCATCACGCGATCAAGGGCTGGATGGGTCCAGGTGTGATTGATGAGGAAGAAGACACGTTCGTCCATGGCAGAGATGACACTTGCAAGATGCCGCGAGGCGGCGGCGGGGAAAGGACGACTTCCAGGTTTTGCATAATCACCGGGCATCGGCGAGTTTGGGCGTCAGGTCATCCATGCGTTCATCGTCTCCATCCTTCCTCGCCACCGCGTTGCTCGTGCTTAGCCTCGGAACCCTCAGTGGGACAGGAACCGCCCATGCCGCCGCGCGTGACGAGGTCACCGCCACCGACATCCTGCGGACCGTGCGCGAGATGCAGGCGGGACGCAACGAGACGATGGACGGCCAGTTGCGTACCGGCGAGGGCCAAGTGCTGCCCTTCCGTTTGACCGCGGCTGGTCCGGTGGTGCGCTACGCATTCTCCGGACCTCCGGCGGTCATCCTGCAAGTCCGCTACAACGAGGACAACAGCCAACTCGAAGAAGTCGGCGGGGACGGCGACAAGGAGCGTCTGAATCCGGCAAACTTCGACAAGAAGATCTTCGGCACCGACCTGACCTATGAGGACTTGGCCTTGCGCTTTGTGTATTGGAGACGCGCCACCCTGCTGGAGAGCGACGACGCGACGACCTTTGCCGCGTACAAACTGCGGCTCAACTCACCCTCGCGCCAGTCGCAATATTCCTACGTGCTGCTCTGGGTCGCCAAGGAAACCGGCGCGATGCTGCGGGCCGAGGGCTACAACTTCGACGGCAAACTGGTCAAGCGCATGACGGTGGTCCACGTGCAGAAGCTCGAAGGCCGGTGGTACCTCAAGCAATTACGCATCGAAAACATCGATCCTGCGACCGGCAACGCCGCCCACGCGCCGAGTTACCTGGAGATCAAGGACCTGGCACACCAGCCTTCCACGGTTCGCTAAGATTGGTCTTCCTCGGTGAAGTACTCGTTCGCAGGCGGCTCGTTCCGGTCGAACTCGGTGTGTTTGCGCGAGTTGCCGCGGGCAAGGTGAACGGGATATTTCGCCGCGTTCTTCGATAGCTTGTCCCACACGGCCTCGTGCAGGTCCACGGCGAGCACGTCCGCCAGTCGCAAGAGGTAAGTCAAGACGTCCGCCATTTCCTCGCGCACCGCCAGCGCCTTCATCGGGTCGGCCATGAGTGCCTTGGCGTCGCCGGTGCGAATCCACTGAAAAACCTCCATCAGTTCGCCGGCCTCGATGGCGAGCGACATGGCGAGGTTTTTCGGGTCATGGAATTGCTCCCAATCCCGCTCCCTGACAAACACCCGCATGTGCTCCTGGATTGCTTCGACATCCAACGTGTTGCCGGCCATATTCATAGGGTTAACAGAACCCGCCCGGCAAGCAAGGCATCGAATGACGTGAACCCTGATCTGACACCCCTTCCTAAAACGGAACCGGAGGCACCTTCGACACCGCACCGCCGGCGTCCGCGCTACCGGGGCAAGAACCCGCGGCACTTTCACGAAAAGTACAAGGAACTCGCGGCGGGAGAGCACCTGGAAACGGTCGAGAAAGTGCGGGCCGCCGGCAAGACCCCCGCGGGCACGCACCGGCCCATCCTGCTGGAGGAGATCCTGGAAGTTCTCGCTCCGCAATCGGGTGAAACGGCGGTGGATTGCACGCTGGGCTACGGCGGTCACGCGCAGGCGATCCTGGAAAGACTGGCACCCTCCGGGCACCTGATCGGGCTGGACGCGGACCCGATCGAGCTTCCGCGCACGGGCGAACGGCTGCGCGCCCTGGGATTCGCGCCGGAGGCGCTGAGCTGGCAGCGCAGCAATTTCGCGGGTCTGGCGGGCGTGCTGGCCGCAAGGCAGATCGCCGGGGCAGACGTGATCCTCGCGGACCTGGGAGTATCGTCCATGCAGATCGACAATCCCGCCCGGGGCTTTTCGGTAAAGCACGACGGGCCGCTGGACATGCGCATGAATCCCGAGCGCGGCCTGAGCGCCGCCGCGTGGCTGGAGCGGGTTCGACCGGAAACGCTGGCGCGCTGCCTGGCCGATCACGCCGACGAGCCGCGAGCCGAAGCGCTGGCGGTGCTGCTCGCGGGAAAGACATTTTCCGGCACTCGCGCGTTGGCGGAAGCGGTGTCGGCGGGGACGCCCTCGGTGGCAGCACGGGAAGACACCGTCAGGCGGGTGTTCCAGGCGGTACGGATCGCGGTGAACGATGAGTTCGGCGCGCTGGATACTCTTTTGCGGCAACTGCCCCTTTGCCTGAAGGCTGGTGGGCGGGCCGCGGTCCTCACGTTTCACTCCGGTGAGGATCGCCGGGTCAAACACGCATTTCGCGAAGGTCTGCGAGCTGGCATCTACTCCGCGGTGGCGGAGGAGGTGATCCGGGCGAGGCCCGAGGAGCGGCGGGCGAATCCGCGGTCCACTGCCGCCAAGTTGCGCTGGGCACGAAAAGCGGCTTCAGACTGAATCATTCTAGACTTGTTGGGCGGGCGCTCCGCCTGCCGTACGGTCTTACCCACGGCAGGCGGAGCGCCCGCCCTACGATGCACAAACGGAAACTACGGCGCGAGCCGTTCCACCTGCCACAGGTCGTTTTCTCCCTGGCGCGTGTACTCGAAACGGTCGTGCAGCCGCGCATGTCCGCCCTGCCAGAATTCGATGGATACCGGTTTGACCCGGTAGCCGCCCCAGAACGGCGGCAGTGGAATTTCGCCCTCTCCAAACCGATCCTTGATCTTCTGCAACTCCGCTTCCAACGCTTTGCGCGAAATAATGGTCCGGCTCTGCTGCGAGGTCCAGGCTGCCAGCTGGCTCTCACGCGGCCGGCTCGTGAAATACTTGAAGGCCTCCTCGTCCGGGACCTTCTCCGCGTGTCCGGCGACGAGTACCTGGCGCTCGAGGGCCAGCCAGGGAAACACGAGCGAAACCGCAGCATTTTCGGCGAGTTGACGGCCCTTGCGGCTATCGAAATTCGAATAGAAGACGAAGCCGCGGGTGTCCAGGCCCTTCAGCAACACCGTGCGGACGCGAGGACGGCCATCGGTGCCGACCGTCGCCAAGCTCATCGCGGTGGGATCGACAATCCTGGCTTCGCACGCGTCGTCCATCCAGCGGTTGAATTGGGCGATGGGATCATCGAGCAGTTCCGCGCGGCGCAGGTGGCCGCGGCGGTAGTCGAGACGCATGTCGGCGAGGTTCATGACAGAGCATACCAGGTTTTTTCATTTCATGTTTCCCACGGCACCATTTTTTCACGTCCTCTGCTTCCTCCCGCTTCTGCTCGCCCCCGCGATGGCGCGCGGTGAGGACAGCCTGACCCTCAAGCAAACACGGCCCGGCAACGTCTTCGTGCGGGGAGAAACCGTCGAGTTCCCCATCTCTGGCACCGGCGACACCGTGGAATGGACGGCTACCGACTTCTACGGCAGAAAAGTATCGAGCGGTTCCGCGCGGACGGTGATCCGCCCCGCGCTGTCGGACCGGTTGGGATACTTTGAGCTGCACGCGACGGCAAAACGCGGTGGGAAAACCGTAGCGCAAGCGGCAACGACGTTTGCCGTGCTCGCTCCCTGCGACGTACGAACCATGACTGACTCACCCTTCGGCGTGATGACCCACTTCGCCCAAGGCTGGGACACGGACCTCATGCCTCTGATCGCCCGGGCGGGCCTGCGCCACATCCGCGACGAACAGTACTGGCAGCAAGTCGAGCCGCAGCGAGACCGGTACGTCTTCAGCGACCGCTACCGCGGTTACATGGCCGCGGCCGCCGCCAACGGCCTGGACCCGCTCATCGAACTGACCTTCGACAACAACCAGTACGACCACGACCCCGCCGCGCCTGAAAACGCGTGGGCTCCGTGCAGTGACGAAGGCCGCGCCGGCTACGCCAACTACGGCGCGGCGTTGCTCAAACAGTACCCGGCACAAATCGGCACCCTGGAGGTGTGGAACGAATACAACGGCACCTGGTGCAACGGCCCCGCGCGGGAGAACCGTCCGGCCTTTTACACCCAGATGCTGCAAGCGGCCTATCGGCGCATCAAGGAGCAGCGTCCCGATGTCCGCGTACTCGGCGGCGCGGCCATCCTCACTCCCCTTCCCTGGTTCGAGGATTTGTTCAACGCGGGTGCGCTGGATTTCATGGATGCGGTGGTGGTTCACCCCTATGTGGGCATCCCGGAGGACGCGGAGAAGGAGATCACCTCGCTCCAGGGCCTTACCGCGCGATACAATCATGGCCGCGGACCGAAGCCGATCTGGGCCACCGAGTGTGGGACGGCCGACCCGGGCCACCCGGGGCGGCAGGACATGGCGCGCTACTTGGTGAGGCTCTTGACCGTGCTGCGGAGCACCGGCGTCGAGCGGATCTATTGGTACCTGATGCGTGACTACAACGGGTTCGTGACCGGTCTGTTGCACGCGGACAACGATCCCCTGGGACGCTACGTGCCGACCGCCGCCTACGCGGCCTACGCCAACCTCATCCGGCAACTCTACCACGCGCGGTTTCTCCAGCGCGAAGCGACGGACCTGCGCACCCGGGACTACCTGTTCGAGAAAGGCGGCAAGCAACTACGGGTGCTGTGGTCCACCGCCACTTCTTCGCATCTCGTGCTCACCACGAACGAGCCGCTGATCATCACCGACCTCATGGGCGATGCCCATACGCTGATGCCACAGGCTGGCGCCGTCACGCTGGTCGTGGACGACAACCCGGTTTATCTCCAGGGCGAGGTCGGCAGCGTGCGCGAAACGGGACGCGACCCGGTGCTGGCCGACAGCGTGGCCGGGTTCAGCGGGACACAGGGCACGACGCCCGGCACCTGGGCTTACGGGTACTACCACCAGGGCGACTCGGAAAAGTACCAGGCCGCCGACTTCAAGCCGATGACCTGGACCCGCAACGCGTGGGGCTATCAATGGCAATGCCAGTACGCGAACGCGGCTGTCGGCCCAACCGGGGGTCACCCGGGAGACAGCGGCTACAAACAGGTCTGGAGCATCCGGCGCTGGCAGAGCAATACCACCGGGAAGGTGCGGATCTCGGGCACTGCGAACCGGAGTTCGGGTGAGGGCGACGGCGCGGGCACCAAAATCTTCCTGGATGGAACCGAGGTGTATTCGCAAACGGTCGGTGGACCCGGGAAAACAGACAGCGCCACCTTTGACGTTGGCGTGCAGATTAAGACCGGGTCGGTGATCGACTTCGTCGTTACACCCGGCCCGGCGGACGACGCAAACTTTGACGCCGTCGATTTACGAGCGCAAATCACTTTGTCCCCCGCCGGCGGGTAGGAATGCGGCAGGGATAAAGTCGATGCTGCTTTCTCAGCTCGGCGGCAAGCAGCTCTGGCTTGTCGAAACCGGCGACGTTACTGCCGGAAGAAAACCAGATCCGCGGCAGTCACCATAGAGGTCTGGGGCAAGACCGTCTCCAGCGGTTCCGCCGGGGAGGTCAGATAAAATCCATGGTCATCTTCCGCGCCTTCCGGCGCGGCGTAGGCCGCGTGGATCAGCAAGGAAAGTCCAATGACGGCGAGACAAACGACGAGGGAGCACAAGAAGAACATATGTTCGGGGGATGGGGGTGGATATGCGTCAGCCTAAATGAGAAAGATGCAAGTGATATTTCTACATTAAGCAGTTCCCTTGCCAAGCTTTCTTTTTCGCCGGCGCGTTTGTTCTGCGGCGAGCCCACCGTCACCGGGGCCGCTTCGGAGCGGTGTAACAAGCGATGACTTCCTCGCAAGTCACGGATGAATCAAAATGCTCCAATGCGACTCGCCGATGATTGGTGACGGTTGGCGGCGCATCGGCCCAGGCCAGTATTTGTGCTTCCAGTGCCACCGGATTTTCGGATGGCACCCAGCGGACGGCATCCAGCGGATAACCCTTGAGATCGTTATTGCCCGGGCAGTCCGCGAGGATCAACGGCAAGCCGGTGGCAACCGCTTCGATAGCCGCCAGTGCGAAACCCTCGTAGCGGGACGGCAACACAAAAGCGTCCAGGGCGCGGCAAAAGACCGCCGGTTCCTCGCTGACTTCGCGCCGATGCACGCGTGCTTGCACCCCAGCAGGAGCGGCGGCTAGCAGGGCGTCGATCTCACCGGCCAACTCTCCCCGGCCCAAGTGGGCAAAGTGCAAGGACGGACGTTGCTCCAACGCGGCGAGCACCGCCCGGTACAAGGTGCGTGAATCCTTCTGTTCACTGTAGCGTGCCACCGTGCCCAGCAGCAACGCGTCGGCCGGCAGCCCGAAGCGGGAACGCGCGTCGTTCTTTTCTGCGACCGATCCGACCGGATGGAATTTCTGGCAGTCGATGCCGTTGATCAGCGTGATCTGCCGGGAGGCGGGCAGGCCCAACTCGCGCCGGGCGTACGCGGCCTCGCCGAGCGAGACGTTGATCGTCGTCCCGATCCGTCCGAACATGCGTTCGATCACCTGGAAGATCTTGCGCTGGAGACTGGGTACGCCGTACATCTGGAAATAAGCGTGCGGCGTGTAAAAGTAACGCGCCCGCACGCCGAGCAGAGCCAGCGTCCGCGCCAGCACTCCCGCTTTGGAGCTGTGCGCGTGGATCACGTCCGGCCGCACCTCGCGGGCGAGCCGCCGCAACTGGACCACGGCCCGCACGTCGCCCGGCGCGGGCATGTTGTTGACGCGCAGGTCCAGCGTCTTCGCACCCTGCCGTTTCGCGAAGGCCACCAGCGCATCCAGGCCCGGACTTCCCCGCACGCTGGAATAAGCGAGGTGAGGCTCGACGCCGTCCATGGCCAGCAGGCGCTGCATCAATCCTTCCACGTAGCGGAAGACGCCGTCAACGCCGGGTTCGACCACCAGGAGGACGCGCAACGGACGTCGTCCGGAGGAATCTGGGGGTGGATTTGTCATGAACGGGCCGGTACCGGCAGCATCCGGGCATAGATGCCGCGCAGAGTGTCCAGGTGAGCGGTCATCGTCCAGGGCCGCCGCCAGTACCAATCGTAGGCTCCCTGCCCCAGCTGCGCGGCGAAGTTGGCATCGCGCAGGCTCCGGAGTTGATCGGTCAGCGAGTCCAGCGAGCCATGGTGAAAGTGCAGGCCGCTCTCCCCGGCTCGGATGAAGCGGCTGGCGGCCGAACTATCCGCCACGACGACCGGAACTCCTTGCGCCGCGGCTTCCACCACGACCAGGCCCAGCGTTTCGTACCAGAGCGAAGGAAAAACCAGGGCGCGGGACCGGCGCATCCAGCCGTCGATCGCCCGGGCGTCGAGCCAGCCGGTCCACTCGTGCTCGGGGTAATCCCGCTGGAGTTCCACCCGCAATTCGCCATCCCCCACGAACGCCGCGCGCACGCCCAGCCGCCGGGCGGCCTCCGCGAGCAGGCGCGGACCTTTCTCCGGGACCAGGCGGCCCACGAACAGGAAAAGCTCGTTGTCGCGGACCGGCGCAGGTCCGTGATTCTGACACTCGCAAGGGCAAGGCACTACCGCCACCGGCGCGTCCGCCGGCAGGTGCGGGCGCAGGATTTCCGCGCTGAACTCGGAGACCCCGATGAACTGGTGGACGCGCTGCGAGACCCGCCACCAGTCGTTCTGCGCCCAAGTTCGAACGGTGCGCCAGATCTTGTGCAATTCGCTGCGCCGGTCGCAACGGCAACCCAGGCACGAGAGCGAGAGCGGCCGCCGGTGGCAAAGTTCCAGCCGGGGATACACGAAGAACCCGCCGTTGGGACAGGCGATGAAAAAATCGTGCATGGTCACCGCCAGCTTGAAGCCGGCGTCGATCACCGCTGCCAGGACAGCGGGTGAGAGCGCCTTGGACCACTGGTGCGCGTGGACCAGCGTGCGGGCGGGGTGCTTGCCGGCCAGCAGCGCCCGCAAGGCTCGGACCGCCGGACGGTTGTTCACGCCGCGCAGAAAAGCCCGGACGCGGCGAGGGTCCTTGACGATTTCCTCCTGCTCCAGACAAACGACGGAGAGGTTGGGCACGCCGCGCAGTGTCTCATCCACCGGTCCCACCGCGCTGAACACGGTTACCGGCGAACCCGCCAGAGCCATTTGCCGGGCGCTGTTCAAGGCCACCACGGACGCTCCGCCGTTGAGGCAGGCGAAATCGGTGAGGATGATCAACTCGAAACCGTCGGGAAGCGCCGGGGTCATTTCGAAGCCGTCTTGCGCCCTCCGGTTTGGAGGACGTCCAGACTGCGCGCGAACCCGACCCAGCGGAGGCGCGCGAGATAGCGGGGCAAGTTGGCCACCCGGTAGCGCAGCCGCGCGAAGCGCTTGCGGGCCGCCGACACCGGCGCGGGAAAGTGCAGGCGCGCGATCGCATCGACCTGCCGGCGCAAAAGCGACACCTCGCCCGAAATTTGTCCCGGCCGAACCCGGAAGGAACCCACCGGGAGCGGGTAGTAACGAAAAGCGAACCCGGCGGCGCACGCCCGGGCCCAGAATTCCAGATCGGCGCAAATCCGGTAGTTCAAATCGTAATGCCGCAAGGCGTGTACCACCTCGGAACCGAAGAGCATCCCCTGCTGGCCCGTCGGACTGATGCCCCCCTGCAACAGCGCGCCGAAATAGGCCGGGTTGCCCTCGACCGTCATGCGTCCGAGCGGTTCGCCGCGGCCGTCGATGGTCTCGATGTCGCCGTACGCCACGGTGCGAAGGTTGCCCGTGCGGGTGTGGCGGCGCGCCATTTCGGCGAAGCCGGGCGAGAGCAGGTCGTCGTCGTTGATGTAGGTGAACCAGTCCCACGCGGGGCCATCGTCGTAGGCCGCGTCCAGCCCGGCGTTGAGCGCGCCGTAGAGACCTCCCGCCTTTCCTTGATCCGGGACGGTCTCACAATGCGGAAAGCGCGCCGACAACCCGGCCCTCTTGTCCTCGGGACAGACCAGGACGTGCCGGACGGGCAGATCGAGCCGCCGGACGGAGTCCACCGTTTGTTCCAGATACTCGGACTCGCCGAGCGTGGGGGTGAGAATCAGAATCATGGCGCAACCGAGATCTCACCCTCCAACGCCAATGCAGAAGGCACACCGAAGACGGGCGAGGACGATGCTACACCTTTACGGCGCGGCGGCAACCAGCGCCGCGACCAAGTGAGGAGCGGCCGTTCGAACCCGTGATAACTCACCGCGCCGGCTCCGACGGCGCAAACGAGCATCAACAGCGACAAACCGAGTTCCGCCAGCACACCACTCATCCCCCGCCAGGGCCAGAACTGCACCACCGCTCCCAGCACCAGGATGTGCGACAGGTAGATCGAGTAAGAATACTGGCCCATCCGGGCGAGCATCGCGGGGAGTCTGACCCGATTCAACTCCAGCACCGCCGCTCCGTAAACCAGCGCCAGCGCCGGGAGGCCGTAGCCCAGCACACGGTCGCCGTTGAGCAATTCGAATCCCAGCGGCAGGAGCACCAGGCCCACCCACGCAACCGCGCCACCGAAGCACGACCAAGCCGCCGCCGGACGTACCCAGGCCAGCCATTGTTGCTGGACGGCCACCCCGACAAGCGCCCCGGCGATGAATTCCACGCTCTGGATGTTGCACACCACCCACCCTTCCGGCCGCATCCGGATGCCGCCCGTCTTGTAGGTGAACCAGGCGTTGAGCCCGGCCACGGCAAGCGCCCAAAACAGCAGGCCCTTGAGGAAGTAGCGCCGGGGCAGAAACATCAAGGCGACGAACGCCAGGTAGTAAAACATCTCAAAGGTCAGCGACCAACCTTGACCCAGGATGGGCAGGCCTTGTTGCGGCCACAGGAGCAACGACTTCCCGACGCTGATCGGATCGTTCTTGTCGTAGCGGTGCAGCCACTGCGGACGACAGAAGAACACCCAGATGGTGGGCAGACTGTAGAGCCAGTAGAGCGGGTAAATGCGGGATACGCGATGGTACAGGAACACCCCGGCTTCCCGCCACGTCCGAAAGCGGCTTTCGGTGGAGATCACCATGACGAAGCCGCTGATGACGAAGAACAGGTCCACCCCGAAATCGCCGAGCAAAAAGGCACCGAGGAGCTGCGATTTGCCGAGCATTCGTTCGATGCAAATTTGCATGTGCCGGCCCAGGACCAGCAACACGGCGATCCCACGCAGGGCCTGAATATTGGCGAAATGGCGGGTTTCCATTTGCTCGGGTACGCTGCTGCTTCTATCCCCGGTTCGTTCCCGCCGCCAAGACCGCGTTGCCCATGCTCCGCCAACCCGGGGACGATGACCGGCGGGGATCCTGCCTGTCCCGGAGTTCCCTCGCCTCGCGCCATTGTTGCCAGCAGACCAGGACCACGCCGGCGGCCACGGCGATGTTCTCGCGGTGCGCGCCGGAGAACGGGCTGAAGAACAGGTTCGACAAACTGGCCACGAGCACCAGGAGATAAATCGCGCTGACCTTGTCCAGCGGGCGCTGCAAGACACAGAAGCCGATGGCCAGGATGATGTTGATCCCATACACGACGAAGAAACAGCCGCCCAGAATGCCGCCTTCCGCCAGGCCGACGAGGATCTGCGAGTGCAGGGTCACCGTCTCGCTGCTGTCTTCGGCGTCGAACCCACCGATGCCAGCTTCCGACGCCCATTGGGTGCGCAGGTCCACGAAGTGCGTCATCACGTCCGATTTGCTAAACCACGAGCCTTGCCCGATCAACGGTGAGCCGGCAAAACCATCCCACGCAGCCGTCATCATGGCCGAACGCTCCACGTTGGAGCGCGTCGCCCGGCTTCCTTCTTCCGCCCCCTGGTGCGAGAGGTAAAAAAGGGCGGCACCCGCCGCCGCCCCGATCACGAGGACCGGCAGCACGAAGGAGCGGGTGCGCGGCGGGAAACGCAGCACGACCAGGAGCACGGCGAGCAACAGGCATTCGGCCCCCAGACTGCGGAACCCGAGCGCCAGGTGCAAGCAACCCATCGCCGCGACGGCGACCGGCGTGAGCGCCATGCTCAGGTTGGGCATGATGACGACCAGCAAAACCGTGAAAGGACCGCCGTAGCCGAACTTCCAGTAGTCACCGAAAAGCGGACCGACGAACGTCGTAAAAAGACACAGCCCCAAGGCAACGCCCACGCCGCCCATCAGGACGAAGTTGACGGAGGAAATCCCGAAAAGGAATGAGGTCGCCAGAAGGTCGATCGCCAGAAAAATCATCCGCGCCCAGCCGCGCAAGAGATCGTGCGGGTCGCTGCCCCGGTAGAGGTCCGACATCACGTAACCCAGGAAGGCCACGAACTGGCAGAACATCAGAATCTGGAAGGGCCGCTGGGCGAGCAGCGGCACCGGCCAGCGGCGCTCCATGATCATGTAGCACAGACAATAAAACGCCACGCCGAAGAGCAAGACCTCGCCGATGGGCATCTCGCCGACCACGTTCACGGTGAAAGGCGTGGTCAGCCCGGCGAAGAACGCAATCGTAGCGAAAGCCGTCCGCAAGGTCGCTTGCTGGGCAGCCGTGCGGCTATCCAAGATGGTGCCGGGATCGAGTTCCATGTCGTGTCTTTCGCCGCTACTTCACCGCTTCCTCGGGCGGCCTCACGGGAGCTTTCACAGGATCGACCGGAACCGCGGCACCGGTGCCGGCGCGCCGGATGTACCGCTGCCAGCCCCAGCCGATCACGCGCAGCGGCAGCAGCATCGAACGCAACTGCTCGAAGCCGTTGGCCCGGGTGGGTGCCCACACGAAAGAGGAAAAGAACGTCGAGGCGGCCTGGCTGATGATGGTCGCCGCCGCCGCTCCCCGCGCGCCGTAATGGGGGATGAGGAAGAAATTCAAACCCACGTTGCAGACCGCGCCGGCCGTCGTCGAGAGGAACGCGAAGCGGGTGAACCCCTCGTTGAGCAGAAACTGACCCCGCGCCACCCCCAGGAACACGAACAGACAGGCCCAGAGATGGATCTGGAACACCCCGGCGGAACCGGCGAAGCTGTGGCCGTAAACCAGCGCGAACAGCCAGGTTGCAAACGGCGAGAGCGAGAGGATGATCACGTACGCCAACCCGGCGTTGAGGTCGTAGAATTGAGTCAGGCGCTTGCGGTACGCCGCCGGGGCCAGTTCGCGCGAGCGCACCAGCGTCGGGAACAGGGACGAGGCCAGCGTCATCGGGATGAAGTACCACACCTCCGAAAGCCGCAGGGCCGCGGAAAAAATGCCCAGCTCGGCATCACCGCGCAGTTGCGCGAGCATGACCTGATCGATGCGCATGTACACGGTCACGGCCAACCCGCTCAGGAGCAGCGGCCAGCTTTCGTTGAGCAAGCGCCACATGAGCGGGCTCTCCCACCGCCAGTGACGCACCCTGCCGCCGTCGCGGCGGTAGAAGCCGTAAAGCGCCACGGCGATGATCACCGGCTCGATTAGGTAGGTGCCGGCAAAGGCGGCGACCGACGCCCGCCGGGCCACCAGCCAAAAGCGCACCACGGTGCAGAGGATGAACGCCGCGTTGGCCGCCCACACGGTGTAACGGGCTTGCAGGCGAATTTCGAACTGCGTGTTGAACACCAGGAGCGGCGCACCGAGAAAAGACAGTCCGCTGACGAGCAGGGTGGCCCGCAGGTCCGGCGGCTGCGTCAGGGCGTAAACGGCGATCCCGCCGTAGAGCAGCAGAGACACCGCCAGCCGCGTCCAGAAAACCGTGCCGATGATGGAGTTCGCCCGCTCGGGGAAACGCAGCAGCTCGCGGCTGAAGATGCCGTCGAAGCCTAACCCGGCGAAAACGCTGATCAACCCGACGATGGCCAGGGCATAGTTGAGCGAACCGAACCCCGCCGCACCCAGGTAACGGGCCACGATGGCACCCACCAGGAACTGGAGGCCCATGCGCAACACCCGGTCGCCGGAAAGCCAGGCGAAATTGCGCACGATCACCCCCATGCCGCCGCGGTTGCCCGTGGCAACGCTCACCCGCGCGACCAGCCGGTGCCACAGAGCACCGGGCCGGCCGAAACGGGAAGTGGGTGGTGAATCGTTGCTCATGGTCAGGCCGTGCCGTGGGTCGGAGCCAGGGGCCGCGAGACCACCGCGGCCTCCCCCGAACCGGTCTCGACCGGCCCGCGCGCGGGCACCACGGCGGGGTGCCGGCTGAACTCCTGAATCCCATCCATCTCCCCACGCGCTTCCGCCAGGAGAATGCGGCGCTTCATGCCGCGCTGCCGCAGACACGCGTGAATCATCTTCAACAGCGGCCAGAGCAGAAACGTGCGGTAGCGCGCGCAGTTGCCGTGATAAAGCTGCACGAGCAAGGCACCGTGGGCGTTGCCGCGCACCATCTTGAGAAAGTACAGCGGATCGTAGCGTTTGCGGTTGATCAGGTGGCGGATCTGCAACTGGGGAAAGCGGCCGATGGCATAGCCCATCATCGTTGCCGTATAGCTGATAAGTTGATCCTCCCCGCCAACGCCGGTGATTTTGCTGTCCGCCGCGGTGCCGTAGGTGCGGCCATAGCGGGTGATGTTCTCGGCGTCGAGGCGTTCGATGAACCGGTTGACCACCGCACGCCGGACACACATGCTCGCGCCATAGGGGATGGAACGGTCGTCCACGAACGAAGACCAGCTCGCCCGTTCGAACTCGCAGATCGCAAGGTGGTGGGAGAACTGGTAGATCCACGCCGGCGGTGTGCCTTCGTACTCGGCCTTGATGCGGCCGCCCCACACGCCGAGTTGAGGTTGTTCCGTCCCAAGCGCGACGGCGGTGGCCAGATAGTCGGGGGCCAGGACGTTGTCGTCGTCCACGCTGACGACCATCTCGCCGCGGCTCTCGCGCAGGCCGCGCGAGCGGCACGGGAGCATCCCACGCTTTTTCTCGACCACGAAGCGCGCCTTCGGGTGCCACGAGAGATCGAGCACCGTTTCCAGCGGCGGCTCGGAATCGTTATCGACCAGGATCAATTCCCACTGGTCCAGCGGCAGGCTTTGCGCCCGCAAGGCATCCAGCGCGACCCGGATCACGTCCAGGCGCGGGTTGCGCGTCGGGATCACCACCGAAAGCGGCAGCCCGGGGCGACCCTCCGCCGGAGCGGCGGGAATCTTGGTGGGTGTGGTGTTCATAGGGTATGAGGTGCCGCGTCCGCGGGCCGCGGACGGCGCGAGCCGAAACGTCTTTCCCAAGTTTGGATTAACCAGGCGGCCGCGCCGCGGCCGATGGCGCGCAAACGGCGGCTCACCCGCCACGGGAGCGAAGGGCCTTCCAACGAGCTTTTCCAGTAACCCAGGTCGCGCCGCCGATCTTCCCGGACTTCGGCGGGCACACGCAGCGGAAATTCCATCGCCCGGGCATCCTGTACGATCCACCCGTGGGAGTCCAGTGTGGTGTGGGTGGCGTCGTCGCGGAAACCGATGTTTACGATCTGGTCCATCTTGGGCACGATAGAGAGTCCCCGGTGCATCCAGCAGGAGATCAACCACTGGTAGTCCCACGCGTCCAGGCCGCCGTGCAAAGTGAGGTTCACGAGGTGAACATGGTGCGCTTTTTCCTGCGGATGGAAGCACCATTTGTCGAGTTCACCGGTACGCTGAAAATCCTCCCAGCCGGCAAGATGTTCGTCGTAAAGTGCCCAGGCCCGGCGCCAGGTGGCCCAGCCCCAAATCCGCGGGTACTTGGAAAAATAGAAGCTCTCGACTGCCTCCGGTTCGCCCGCTTCCCCGCCCCGCCCGCCGCCGATGCTCATGACACGCGGCTCGTCACGGTAACGCTCGAGCAGGTCCGCGCAGTAGGGGAAAAAAGATTCCAGCGGCAGGCAATCATCTTCCAGGATGATGCCTTCCGGTTCGTGCTCGAGCATCCAGGAGATGGCGCTGATCATGCGCCGGCGCGCCCCGAGGTTGGCGGAAGCGTCAGCGCGGCGAACCGTTTCGCACGGCCAGTCGATGCTTTGCACAAAGGTATCAAGAACGCGACGGACTTCCAGACAGCCGGCCACGTCGGTATCGCGGTCCGAGCGGGCCGCATCCGTCGCCAGATACAAGCGCACGGGCCGGACGCGGCGCAAGACCTCCAGCACACGCGCGGTGAGATCCGCGCGGCGGAATGACACGAGTAAAACCGCTTTGTTGAACACGGGAGCTTGCATCAGGTTCGATGAGTCATGCCGGCATTTTTTCCAGCGGCCGGGAAGCGCCTTGTTCCACCAGTCGCGTGAGATCCTGCACCAGCAACTCCGCCGAGCGCGCCGCGTCCAGGCGTTCATGGTAAGCAGCCAGCGCACCGTGCGACAAGGCGGCATAGCGGTCCGGCTGCCGCCAGACTTCGGCAATCCAGCGGGCATAATCGGCAGGCAGCGCTTCCAGGGGAAGCAGTTGTCCGTTCTCGCCGCTGCGGACGATGCCCGGCACCCCGCCGACCGCCGCCGCCACGCAGGGCAAACCGAAGGCCGACGCCTCGCAAAACACCACCCCGTAGGCTTCAGCCCGCGACGGCAGGATGAAAAAGTGAGCCGCCCGGTACAACGCCGCCAGCCGCTCTTGGCCCTCGCGGGTATTCTTGTCGAGAAAGCCGACGATCTCCACTCCTTCGGGTAAGGGGCAGCCCGCCGGCGGGTGGCAGCCCACGACCCGGAGCCGGGCGTCCACTCCCCGGCGCCGCAGTTCGCGCAACGCCTCCACGGCGATCCCGGCCCCCTTGCGCTCCCAATCCACGCCGATCAGCAGGAGCTGGCAGACCCGCGCGGACATCCTGGTGAGGATGTCCGCCTGGACCGTTTCCGGCGACGGCAGTGTTTCCAGGTTCGCACCAAAGCTCAGGACCCGGACTTTCGCGGGGTCGCAACCGTGGTCGCGCACGGCGCTGCGCGCCGCCCAATCGGAAGCGTAAACCGCCATCGAACAACGCCGCAAAGCCGCTTCCTCCACCTGCCAGCCGCGCGCCAGACTCACCGGCGCGAGGTTCGAAAAGCTGCCGTAGAAGCCCTGCATGGCACCAAAGGTCGCATCGGTCCAGAACACCTTCGGCAGCACGGTCTCCAACTCTGCGAACGGCCAACTGCCGGCGCTGAAAACGAGATCCACTTCCAACTGCCGCAACCGGGCTTCCCACCCGCGAGCCTGGGCGCGCATCGCCGCCGGGTCGAGGTCGCGCAGGTAGCGTTTGCCGCGGGCGTACTTCCAAAACGCCTGACGCAGTTTACGGGGAAGTTCGGAGGGTTCACGATCCGCCCGCACCGGCACGACCTCGCATCCCGCCGCACGCAGGCGGCGGGCAAAATAGTACGGCAGCCCGGACCACGAGCGAACGTCGTCGGGGTTCATGTAGCGATCGGCCAGGAACCCGATTTTAATCATGGAAGGCGGTGAACGAGCTCATGGAAGTTTCGTGTTTGTCGTCAAGCCTCGACCGCCGCGCGTGTCGGTACGGTGCCGGGCTTCGCAGCCAGCCAGGCGGTCAGGTCTTTCACGCGGTCGCGCCAGGTGTGGGTTCCTGCGTAAGCTACCTGGCGCGCGGCGCGTTCACGTTCGCTTTCGTCCCAGGGCACGGCGCGCAGGCGTTCGAGTTCCCGTGCGGCGCGGGAGGCGTCTTCCACCACCGAAATCCACTCGGGATAAAGCCGGCACTCGGGCAGCGCCGTGCTCACGATCGGCCGTCCGGAAGACAAACCATCCATGATCTTCGTGGGGCAGGACGCGACGTTGAAGGGGTGGTCGGTGTCATAGGGAATCCAGCTCGCCGAGAAATTCCGGTAGAAGCGGACAACCTCCGAGTGGGGGACCGAAGAGATGTAGCGGACGTTGGGCATGGCCAGCACCCGGCTGCGCGCTTCCATCCAGTCCTGACGTTTACCCCCGCGAGGATTGGCGTCGTGCAGCGGACCGACAAAGGTGAACCGCAGCCCGGGACAACGCGCCGCCACCTCACCGCAGAACCTCCAGTCCACCCGGTCGTTGAGCGTGCCGACGTAGCCCACGTCGAAGCAGCGGCCAGCCGGCGGCCCGGGTTCGTGGTTGAGGAATTCGAGAGGCACGGCCAGCGGCAGGTGCTCAACGCGCTTGTGCGGGAAGCGCCGCCGGAACTTTTCCACCTGGTAAGATGAAGCGCAGGCGACCAGCTGGCTGCGCTCGACCAGTTCATCCTCCAGGGCGGCCAACCGCGGCGGCCACCCCTTCGGGTAGAGCGAGTAGTCGTCCAGGTTGTAGTAGATGGTGCGCGTCGGCGGCAGCGGGCGCAACGCGGCGGTCAGGTAGGGAAAAGGCACGATCACCCAGGGCAGGTTCGGCCCGGTTTCAGGGGTCGAAAGTTCACGGACGGCTCGCGCGATGTGCGCCGATACCCAGGGACGGCAGAGCCGCTCGAGCTTGCCGCCGTAACCCGGCGGGAAGAGCCACACCTTGCGCCGCAGCCGGGATGCCGCCGAAGGCATCCAGCGCGGTTTGTGCCGGTAGTAAATCGCGTAGTCAATGAGGCGCACGGCGGTCGTCGCCCCGTCTTGCGCCAACGCCTCCGCGAGGAGGTACATGCACGGAAAATCCGCCGATAGCACCAGCGACGGCTGGGTAGGGGTGATCCGGTTCATTCGGTGGCAAGGTAGCGGTTCACCCATCCCGCAGCCATGCGCAGCCAGATGAGGTGGACAAAATAACTTTCCCGCAGGCGATGCATCGGCCCCGTCTTGGGTGAACGCCCGAACGCCAGACCCAGACGGGCCAGGGCGAGGCGAACGACAAACGTCAGGCGGGCCGCAATCGCCAGAGCGCGGTTGTTGGTCCAGGGGTATTCCTGCTTGTGGAAGGCGTGCAGCCAATCAGCCATCGCGATGTAGTTCCAGCGATCGTCGAGCCGCGCGACGCGTCCCTGACGCCAAGCCACGGCGTTGAGCGCCGGCTGGTCGCCGTAGCCGGGAACGATGTCCTTGTACTCCCCCAGCGCGTAGCCCGCTTCGAGCAGATCGACCGCGGCCCGGTTGAAGAGCAGCACCCCGCTGTTGCCCAGCCAATCCATCGGCGGGTCGAACCGGGTGGGAACCGGTTCCTTCACCATGCCCAGGCTGCCGTTGGACAAGTCCGGCAACGCGGGAGCGACCCGGGTATTGATGAGGATGTCGTCATCAATGATCAGGTAGCGGTCGAACTCCGGGAAAGCCCTCGGCACGAGCACTTTTTCCCAGTGCGGGGTCCGGCCGGAGCCGGGCGCGATCGGCTGGGTCACCTGGACAAAGGTGTACCCGTGCCGCTCGGCGTACGACCGGGCGCGCGCGACCGCGTGGGTCCGGGTCGGCGAGGCCGGCCCGATGGTGACCATGGCAACAACTGTTTTCAACCGGGATGAGGCGGGTTGGCCTAACAAGCGTTCTGGCGTTTGAAAAACGTCATCAGGGCGATCTGCATGTCGAGCAGCAAACTCCAATTCTCCATGTAGTAGAGATCGCACTTCACACGCTCGGTCAAGTCCGTGTCCCCGCGGAAGCCGTTCACCTGGGCCCAGCCGGAGATGCCGGGTTTGACGGCGTGCCGGGCGTTGTAGTGGGGGATTTCCTCCTTGAAGTCCGCGATGAACTCCGGCCGTTCCGGACGTGGCCCCACCAGGCTCATGTGACCCAGCAGCACGTTGAGAAACTGGGGCGTCTCGTCGATGTTCCAACGGCGCATGAACTCGCCTACCCGGAGGCGGCGCGGATCGTTCTTCTGGGTCCAGCCGGGACGCTGGCCGCGCTCGGCGTCGAGCTTCATGCTGCGGATCTTGATGATATAAAACGGTTTGCCGTCCATGCCGCCACGTTTTTGCCTGTAGAACACAAGGCCGGGTGACTCCAGGTACACCAGCGCGGTAAACACCGCGATCAGCGGCGCACTGAGCAACAAGCCCACCAGCGCACCAACGATGTCGAAGGCGCGCTTGAGGAGCTGGTTCCACGGGGAATCGAGCGGCAGGCGGCTGATCCCCAGCACCGGGACGCCGCTGGTCGTCTCCAGGTGCAGACCGGAGAGGAGCACTTGAAAACACGAAGGCACGATCTGCACGTGGACCATTTCCTTCTCGCACAGTGTCACCAGGTCGCGCAGGCCGCCGCGCGTCGGGTTCAGGTCGGCGACGATGGCGATATCGATTGCCTGCTCGACCAGGATTTCCTTCAGCTCCGGGTAGCCGCCCAGTTGCTGGACCGAGGCCGGAGGCTCCAGGTCGTAGCCGCCGTGCAAGGATGGCATACAACCGACGATCTGGTAAGGATGCCGGGGGTCCTTGACGATGTGCTCGAGCATCTTGATGGCCTGATCGCTCCAGCCGACGAAGAGGATGCGTCTTTGCAGCAACGCCGCCAGCCCGGTGGTGAGCAAGAAACAATCGAAGAGCCAGCGCCAAAGCATGATCGCACAAGCCGTGCAGACAAACCCGTTGAAGAGAAAGATGCGGCTGACGATGGGCATCGTGTTCAGCTCGAAGCTCAGCCCGAGGTTGGCCAGGAACCAGGTAAAAGCTCCGGTAATGGCGATCGCGTTGACTTTGCGCAGCCGCTGGGGCCGTCCCGAACCGTAGAGGTCGAAGTAAAACAGCACCAGCAACAGCGTGATCGTCAGGAAAATCATGTGTCCGCGGTAATCCGCCAGGAGCATCTGGTTCACGTTGGTGTGCCCCAACCCACGCATGGGAGTATGGAAGCGCAGCCAGAACGCGAACAACAGCGCACCGACGATGGCAACCACGTCACCGGTGAAACTGATCCCGACCATCCACGCCGCGAAGCTGCGGTTTCGTCTAGGCACGCTCTTGGAGCGGTGATGGCTGAACAAGCCTACCGCTGCGGGAAGAAAGGCCGTGCCCGGCTCATTCTTCATGACATTCGCGTTTCCGCTCTGATTCATAATATTTGCAGAGGCGCCGTCTGGATGGCGGCACGAGATAAACGCCACGAGTCCGTGGTTTTATCTACCCTCTCTTCCTGCGCCCTTTGGTTAGCCCTTTGACCATTCGTCATCACCGGTGTGCCGCAGCCGCATCAAATACCCGCGGGCCGCGAAATTGTGGGGGTTCAAGAAGTTTTTACTGCCGCCGCTTGTTGCCGTTCCGCTTCGTGGTACTCGGCTCCGTAATAGTAGTAAGCAGATTTCGAACCCAGCCGTGTGGACATACGATTGATGATAAAGCCCACCGGTGTGATCCCCCCGAGTGAAAGGGTCCGGCAGGCCCGCAGGATAGCATTGACGGGGGTGGAACGCGAACGCACCACCAGACACACCGCTTCCACGTGGGCAGCGAGCACGAGACAATCGCTCACCGCGTTGATAGGCGGGCTATCGATGACCACCTTGTCGAAAACCTGCCAGGCCTCGCGCAGAATTTCGCCAAGCCGCTTGCCGGCAAGCAGATCGGCCGGCTCGCCCGAACGTTCACCCGCCGGGCACAGGAACAGGTTCTGCACGTTGGTGGGATGACACGCCTGCGAGAACGGAGTCTTGCCGGACAGACACTCGCTCAAACCCGGTTTATCCCGGGCGCCGAGTACCCGCGCGTAATCGGAGGACCGGCGAAGGTCCGCGTTGAGCAGCAAGGTATGAGAGCCGCCCTGCGCGAGAGTGGAAGCAAAGTTGAGCGAACAAAAGCTCTTGCCCTCCCCCGGCACGGCGCTGGTGAAGAGAAACGAACGAGTTTCCTGCTCCTTGAACATACCCAGCGTCGTGCGCAGTGTCCGGAACGCCTCGCGTTGCGGCGCCTGCTCGGCACCCACGAACGGGATGCCAGCCACGGGTCCCTTTTGCCGCAGTTCCGGCACCGCCACCAGCAGTGGCAGCCCGAGGACCTGTTCGGCCTGATCCACGGTTTGCAGCGTGTGGTTGAACACCTCCAGAAGCAGAATCGCCGCGCCGCCCAGAAAGAGGCCGGCGGCGAGTGCCAGCGCCAGGGTCTTGGCCTTCGACTGTTTATCCGGCCGGTACGGCACCATCGGTTCCTGCACCACGCGCAGATCCGTGGAGCCGACTCCCTGGTCCACACCGGCCTGCTTCATCCGGGTAAGCACGTTTTCGTAAAGGGTGCGGTTGGTCTGCGACTCACGCAGCAAGGCATTGTAGGGAATGGCGATGTCGTCGAGGTGGAGCGAGAGCTGTTCCTGGTCGTGCAGGGCACCCTCCAGTTTCTTCTCGGTTTCCAGCGTGGCCTGGTAGGTGCGATTGAGGACCGCCGCGGCGGCGGTGACTTCCTGCACGAGCGCGGCGTGCAGCTTCTGCAAACTGCTTTCGGCCTCGATGTACTTGATGTGCTTGAACATGTAGCGCTCTTTGATCGCGGCAAACTCCCCCTCCTTCTCGTTGATCTGCCGGCGCAGGTCGGCCACGGCCGGCACGGTGTTGATGCTCGCGAGCTGGAGCAATTGGTCGGGCTTGGTGCCGCCCGCGTTCACCTTGGCGATATCGGATTCCAGCGCCAGGCGGCGGCCTTTGGCCTCGGTCACCTGCTGGTTCAGTTCGCGGAGCTTTTCGACGACGATGTTCTGCTTTTCCTCCAGCGACACGGCCTGGTTTTCCGCCCGGTAAGCCGCCAGTTTGCCCTCGGAATCTTCCAGCTTGCGCTTGAGGTTGTCCTCTTCGCTCACCAGAAAAGCGCTGGCGTTGCGGTTGACGTCGAGCTTCTGCTCCATGTCGAGGTTGTGGTACTCGGTGACCATCGACTTGGCCAACTGGCAGGCCACCACCGGGTTGGCATCGGTGACGGTGATGTCGATCAGGCGTGTGCCGCGGCGGATCTCGACGTTCACCTTGTAGGACATGCGCTCAATCAACTCGCCGTCGGAGTAAGGCGCGTGGTTCGGCTTGGGCGGGGCAAAAGCCGGGTTGGTGTCGAGGTGGTTCGCCTTGACGACCCGCAACAGCAGCGAGCCGCTTTCGAAAACCTGCTCGAAGGTTTTGAGGACTTCCGCCGAGCGGTAGTCCTCGTCGTGGCTGCCGTCCTGGAAATTGACGATGCGTTGCGCCTGCTGTTCCACCTGGACGACGGCCAGGGCGGAATAGGTCGTCGGACGCGTGAGCAGGTAGGCGACGCCCGCGCCGAGGGTCAACAGCGAAAAGAGCACCGGCAGCCACCAGCGCCGCAAGACGATGTGGAGCAGGCGATTGACGTCCAGCACGCCAACGGCGGGGCTCCCCGCCGCGGCGGCGGGTCCAGGATGAGTGGATGGCTCCATATCGAATCAGAAAATGGTGGTCGGAACGGTGATCGTGTCACCGGGCAGAATGTCGAACGGCGGCAAGGAAGGGTCCTTGGCCATGCGGCGGGCATCCATCTTCAGCACGATCTCCTGCGCGCCCACCCGGCGTTTGACGAACACGTGACCCGGGTCGGCGTTCTTGGTCGTCCCTCCCGCCATCCCAATCGCCTGGAGCACGTTGACGCTGGCGTTGTCCGGAAAATCGAGCTGGCCCGGCCGTTCCACCTGACCCAAAATAGTAAAGCGCCGCTTGGAAAATTCCAACACGCTCACGTTGACCTGTGGATGCACCAGATAGCCGTCGTGCAGGCGGTCGCGGACGACGGCGCTGAGTTGATCCGGCGTTTTGCCCTTGACGCTGATCACCCCCACGACCGGGATGCTGACGGTGCCATCCTTGGTGACGCGCACCGTCCAGTCCATATCGTCCTCCTGGAAGACCTTTACCTCCACCAGGTCGTTGGCGCTCAGCACGTAGTTGGCGGGCAGAGCGCTGACCGGCGCGGAGACCACCGCAGCCGGAACGTTGGTGGGACGCGAACGCGTCTGACTTGGTTGCTGCGCCAGACTCGAACCCGGCGTAAGCCACCCGGCGGCCATCAGCCACAAAAGGGATCGAAAGATGAACGGCAGCTTCATGATGAAAATGAGAGACGGAGGCGGGCAGACAAAATTCAATAGACAAAATTGACCTGTACCCCGACGCGGTTGCTCGTGAAGGCATTGAAGGCTTGGTTCGAACGGTCATTGCGATAAGAGTAGAAAACTTCCGCCTTCACGAATTCGACAAAATCGTACCCCACAGCGACGCGAAGAGTATAATAATCATCTTTGCGTACCGTCGCTTGAACACTTGTGATATTTTCGTAAACTGCGTTCTCGTACCCTGCGCCCAGCTCCGCATAAAACCTCTGGAAGAGGTGCTGGCGCACGGTGACCTGTAAACCGGTGCTGATGTAATCATCTCCGGCAACGGAAGCCGATGCTTCGGTGCTGCGGTGACCCTCCAACGTCAGCTTCGTGCCGCTGTAAGGTGTCCAAGTGCCAGCGAGCGAGAAAACAGGGTCCAGAGCCATGCCGGCGCCGCCACCGCGCTCGCGCACTTCCAAGCCGGCACGCAAGGAAAGGTTGATTTGGTTGGTGATGTTATAGCCGAGACGCGCCTGGAATTGCACAAAGTCCTCGTTGAGCTTGTTGCTTCCTTCCAGGTGCCCGCCGACGATTCCGCCGCCGATGGTGACTTTGTCGGCCAGGAGATATTCCGCGGCGATCCCACCCGAAATTTGCGAGTTGCTATCGCGGCCAGCATAACTGTAGTTTGAGTAAACCGCCTCCGCCTCCAGAGTAGTGTAGTCGTTACGAAGATAACGCAACAGCAAATCTCCTCCATAGACCTGCTGGCTGACGCGTTCGCCGAGGTCTGCGGTGGCATCGTGGGTGAGCTGGTAGCTGCTGGTGAGTTGCACCGAGAATTGATGCGGTTGGTAGCGCACAACCAGCGAAGCATCATGATCGACCGCGTTCTGATCACTGTGGATGGCGAAGATCTCGCCGGTCGCGGTGTAATTCAGAATCAGGAAACTATTGGTGCGGGTAGCGAAATCCCCCAGGGAAACAGTGACACCTCCGGCCAAGGTGGTGATGGCGTCGCCGAGCTGGCGGCTGCCGCCGGACACGAGGATATTATCGTCGTACGCGATGCCCAGACCGAAGTGTGGATCGACTTTAAAGTCCGAGAAAAGTTTGCGCGGTCCGACTGTCCCTGCCTGCCGGCGGTATTCATCGATCAAACGTTCCTCTTGTTCGCGGTCAACGTTTGCAGACGATGTGTTCCCCAGGCTGGCACCCGGGGCTGCGGTGCCCTCCGGCCCTCCGTCCAGAGGCGGCGAAGCGTTTTGGCGGTCCGAGGGAACCGGCTGCGCCGGAAGCTGGGCACCTGCCAGAGAAGGCAGCAGCAACACGGCGGCGAAGACGAAAGCCGCCCCACCCGTCGCCATCAACAATATAAGCTTCTCTGACATGCCGCGTAGATCGGACGATGCTGGGAGCACATGCTATACCTGTTGGCAGAAAGGGGAGGGACCACGGCACATTTGGTGGTTTTATGCCATTTTTCGCGCGTCACTTCGGTTAAATGTCACTTCATACGCGCATTTTGCTCAAGATTCAACACCTGCCGCGTTCAGGATCTGATCGATCTGCGTGGTTTCGTCGTCGGAAAAATCCAGATGGTCCAGTGTCCGGACGTTCTCTTCCAACTGGCTGGCCGAACTCACCCCGATGAGCGCCGAGGTGACCACCGGCAGCCGGAGCACCCAGGCGAGGGCCATCTGCGCAAGCGACTGGCCGCGCGCCAGAGCCAGAGTGTTCAAACGCTGGATCTTGGGCAGGTTCTCTGTGACCTGCTCGGACTTCAGGAAGCGCTCGCGCGCCGCCCGCGAATCCTCCGGGATTCCTCGCAGGTAGCGGTCGGTGAGTTGCCCCTGCGCCAGGGGTGAGAAAACAATGCAGCCGATCCCCTCCTCCAACAGGGCATCCGTCAGGCCCTCCTCAACCCGGCGGTTGAACAGGTTGTAGGAGGGTTGGTGAATCAGGCAGGGCGCGCCCAACTCGCGCAGGAGCGCCGACGCCCGGCGCGTCTGGTCCGGCGAATAGTTGGAGATGCCCGCATAAAGCGCCTTGCCTTGACGGACGGCGTGCGCCAGCGCGGACATGGTTTCCTCGATCGGCGTCCCGGGGTCGGGACGGTGCGAATAAAAGATGTCCACGTATTCCAGACCCAGGCGCCGCAAACTCTGGTCGAGGCTGGCGAGCAGGTACTTGCGGGACCCGTTGTCGCCGTAAGGTCCCGGCCACATGTCATAGCCGGCCTTGGTGGAGATCAGCAGTTCATCGCGGTGGGACGAGAGGTCGTCGCGGAGGATGCGCCCGAAGTTCTCCTCCGCCGAGCCGTAGGGAGGGCCGTAGTTGTTCGCGAGGTCGAAGTGCGTGATGCCAAGATCGAAGGCGCGCCGGACCACCCGGCGTCCATTCTTGAAGTGGTCCACCTCACCGAAGTTGTGCCACAAACCGAGCGAGATGCGGGGCAGCAACACGCCGCTGCGCCCGCAACGCTGGAATTTCATCATCTCATAGCGGGTGGGATCCGGTTGATAACTCATGGAGGGAACAACAACCCGACCGGAGGCAATTTGCAAGCCGCGCCAAACTCCGGTGCGGAAACGAGCGGTTCGCTTGAGCTGGCCGAGCTTTTGTTGTTCCTGCGGGATTTTTGTTGTCCTTGCGCAGTTCTGCGGAAGATCGACAACCCCGGATGGAGCCAATCGAAAAGATGATGGGGGATCATCGAAATGTAGATACCATCCGGTGCGTGCAGCATCGGCTCTTACAAAATGTTTACAAACGAGGTGGTAGGATCACGCCCGACACATACAAATATGCATTGACATCAGGAGCATTGTCCACAAGCTGCGGGGGTAACGCGCCAGAGGAAACTCTGCGTCACTTCAACCGGCGGCACTTCACCATCCAACATCACGGAACAACGGACAGCGCATCGCTGACTGACCCAGGTCGAAGTTTGCAGCCCCTCGGCGCCTACCCAAAACACATATGACGTTCGGAGATCGCATCAGAAACTTACGGGTTGATCTTGGCCTTTCACAGGAGGCTGTTGGATCGCAGGGCTTTGTCTCGCCTCCCGGTTGGATCAAGTTGGAAAACGGCCAGCGGCAGGCGAGTGAAAAGCTCATCGAAAACCTGCTCAAATGGCTGATCGGGGACAAGTACATCAAGGCCAACGCCGCCAACGGTCTGCGCGAAGAACTCCTGACCCTCAAGTATCTCGGCAGCAATTCGCGCTTCGTGCGCGACATGGCCAAGGCGCACGCCCAAAAGCTCCCCAACGGCGCGGAGTTCACCGCCACGGAACCCGGCGCTCACAAGGCGAAACGCCCCCGCGGCCGCCCGCCGCTCAAGAAGAAGCGCGCGTAGGCGATTCGCGGTGACCGCAGCGGCATCGTGCCCATCTTTGCCAACCCGCTGCTGCCGTGTCCCTCCCAGGATCCCTGGGTGACCCGGCACGCCGGAGAGTTCCTGGCCGTGCGATCCGACGGGCGCAAGCTTTTCGTTCATCGCTCGGCCGATCCCGCCGCTCTCTACCGCGCCGTGGCGCGGTGTGTGTATCAACCATCCGGAGATGATCCAAACCGGTATCATCTCTGGGCTCCGGAACTCCACCGGATCGGCGGCAGATGGCACATCTACCATGCTGCCGACGATGGCCTGAACCGGAACCATCGGGTGTCGGTACTGGCCGCCCGGAGCGATGACCCTGCGGGTGACTATGACCTGCTCGGGCGCTTGGACACCGGCGGGTGGGCCATCGACGCCACTTTGCTGCCAGGTTCCCCGGGCGAACGCTACGTCCTGTGGTCCGGCTGGGAACGCCGGACACCCGGTCCGCAGAACCTTTATATCGCCCCGTTGCGCGACCCCGTCACCTTGGGCGGCCCGCGCGTGCTCCTCGCCCGGCCTACCCAGCCATGGGAAAGACGGGGGGCTCCCGTGTGCGAAGGGCCCGCGGTGTTGCAGCGGGATGGGCTAACGTGCATCGTGTACTCCGCGAGCGCGTCCTGGACCACGCACGCGTGCCTGGGAATGCTCGTCAACCGCGACGGCAACTACCTTCGCCCCGACTCGTGGACAAAAATAGGTCGGGTCTTTCCATCCACCCCCGAAGTCTGGGGAGTGGGGCATGGCAGCTTCGTCCACGATCCCGGCAGCGGGGCGGACCTGATCTTCTACCACGCCAAAACCCGCCGCCGGCGCGGCTGGCGGGATCGCAACATCCGCGCGCAATCTTTTTCCTGGCGCGATGACGGTCTGCCGGACTTCGGCGTGCCTCTCCCGTTGGAGGGGAGTTGACAACCAGGCGGTGCTCGGGTTGCATCACAGGGTGAACGAGCCTGCTGCCCCCGATCTGCCGCCCGAAGCACGCCGCCGCCCGATCCGGGCGCGTGATACCCGGTGGGCGCACGCCGTCGCGGCTTGGCTCACCCGCGCGGGAGTGCAGCCCAACCAGGTGTCGCTCGCCGGGGTCGCGAGCGCCCTCGTCGGTGCCGGGGCGTTCGTCGGCGCGGGAGCGAGCACCGGCGCCGCGCTGCGGGTGATGCTCCTGCTCATCGCGGCGGCGTGCGTGCAATTGCGTCTCCTGTGCAACCTGTTGGACGGCATGATCGCGGTGGAGGGCGGGCGGCGCACCAGGACCGGCGAAATCTACAACGAGTTCCCGGACCGCGTGTCGGACACCCTTTTCCTGGCCGCCGCGGGGTACGCCGCCGGGCGTTCCCACTGGCAACACGAACTCGGGTGGGCGGCGGCGACCCTGGCGGTGATGACTGCGTACGTGCGCGCGTTCGGCGGCCAAATGGGAACGGCGCAACAGTTCTGCGGACCGATGGCGAAACAGCAGCGCATGTTCATGCTGACGCTGGCCTGCCTCGTCTCCAGCCTGGAAGCCATCGTGGGCTGGCCGCATCGCACGATGGCCTGGGCGCTGGGTTTGATCGTGCTGGGCACGATCGTCACGGTGGCTCGGCGCACGGTGCGAATCGCCCGGGAAATGGAACATGCTCCCTGATTCACCGCCACGATTTTTTGAAAGTTGCGTTCCCGCAGGTGACCCGGCTAAGAAGGAGCTCTGCCGTGCCTAACGCCCTCCTCTCTTCCTTCAGCGCTTCCGTGCTGGCTGCGGTCGTCAAGATCGTCGCGGGCAGCAGTGTGCGCTGGACCGGTTGCGAGCCCAGCACCCGCCAGCGGATCTACTTTGCCAACCACACCAGCCACCTCGATGCGCTGGTGCTTTGGACCGCCTTGCATCCAGCCGCCCGCGCCCTGGCCCGGCCGGTTGCCGCGCGTGATTACTGGCTGGCCGGCCGGTTGCGCCGCCACCTGGCCACCCGCGTCTTCAACGCCGTCCTGATCGACCGCCATCGCACCGCCGCGCACGCCAATCCCCTCCAACCGCTGCTCGACGCCTTGGAAGACAGCCGCAGACATTCGTTGATCCTCTTTCCCGAAGGGACCCGCGGGGCCGGTCCCGATGCCGCACCCTTCAAGAGCGGACTCTACCACCTCGGCAAACACCGGCCGGACGTGGAAATGGTCCCGGTGTTGATCGAGAACATGAACCGGATCCTGCCCAAAGGCGAGTTATTGCCGGTGCCGCTGCTCGGAGGTTTGAGCTTTGGTACCCCGATGCGGGTCGAAATTGGTGAGAACAAAACCGTTTTCCTCGAACGCGCGCGTTATGCCGTCAATTCTCTGCGCTCCGTCTAGCATCCTTTTCCGCTTTCCACCTATGAATTCCACCTATTGGCTCGTCGCCGGGATTTTCGGCTTTCTGATCCTGGCATCCGGCGTCGGGTACGTCCTGGCCGGACGCGCGGCGAAGCCGGGTGCCAGCGAAGCGACGCGTGCCACCGTGGCCAACCTCAACGCGCGTTTGCGAGCCTGGTGGGTGCTCATCATCCTGGTGACCGCCGCGATCTGGCTGGGAACGATCGGTGCCTGCGTCCTGTTCGGCCTGGCTTCGTTTTGGGCGTTGCGTGAGTTCGTGACGCTGACGCCCACGCGGAGCGGCGACCATCGCGCCCTTTTTTGGGTCTTCTTTATTATTACTCCTTTGCAGTATTACCTCGTGGCGACCGGGTGGTACGGACTCTTCGTCATCCTGATCCCCGTGTACGCTTTTTTGTTCATCCCGATGCGGATGGCGCTGGTCGGCGACTGCGAACACTTCCTGGAGCGCGCGGCACGGACACAATGGGGGCTGATGGTGTGCGTGTATTGCGTCAGTCACGCACCGGCGCTGATGACGCTGGACCTGATCCACCCGCCGGTCGGCAAGGCTTACGGCGCTCGGCTGCTGCTCTTCTTTTTGGTGGTCGTGCAATCCAGCGACATCTTGCAGTACACCTGGGGCAAGCTCTTCGGCAAACACCCGATCGCCCCGCACGTCAGCCCCAACAAGACCTGGGAAGGTTTCATCGGCGGCGTCGGCACCGCCACGGTCCTCGGCGCGGCGCTCTGCCGGGTCACGCCCTTCAACGTGTGGCAAGCCGCCGGGATGAGCCTCGTGATCAATCTGCTCGGCTTTGCCGGCGGGCTGACCATGTCCGCGATCAAGCGGGACCGGGGGGTCAAGGATTACGGCACCTTGCTCCAGGGCCACGGCGGGGTGCTGGACCGGGTGGACTCCATCTGCTTTGCCGCCCCGGTCTTCTTTCACCTGACGCGCTACTTCTTCGCCTGATCGAGCGCGGGCTCCAGCGCGATCAGGCGCGCACGGGGCGTGGCGGTCTTCTCGTCGATCTCGAGCCGCGCGACCGTGATCGGCAAGCGGAAGCGGCGCGGGCCGGCGCTGCCCGGGTTGATCCACAGGATGCCCCCTTTCTCCTCGATCGATGGCTGGTGCGAATGCCCGCTGATCACCACCCGCCGTTTCGCCGGCAGCGGAGCCGTTTTCAAAACCGCCCGGTCGTGAAGCACGTGCACCCCTACCCCACCGAGGGTCAGGGTCTCCTCCTCGGGCAGGCGCGCCGCCCAGGGTCCCCGGTCCACGTTGCCGCGGATGGCGGAGACGGGAGCGAGCGCGCGCAAGGCTTCCAGCACTTCCGGTTTGCCGACGTCGCCCGCGTGGATGATGCGGGCACATCCCTGGAGGGCTGCCAGCGCTTCGGGGCGCAGCAAGCCGTGGGTGTCGGCAATGATCCCAACCTTCAACATAGATCGCACGCCCGGCGCAACTCAGATCCTGCCGGCGGAGGTAAACAGCTTTTCCAGTTTTACCTGGCGTTCACGCTCCTGCGCGTACAATGCGGCGTACTTCTTTCTTGGACGCAGCGGGGTCCCGGTGGCGAGCAGTTTTCCGCCGCCTTCCGCCTCGGCGTCGATGCCGATCTTCTCCAAAGCACGGATCGCCGCGCCGCGTAGCGAGGCCTCCGGCTCGGTGCTGGGGTGCAATAGCCGCCCCATCACGTCGGCCAGCCGCTGGAGCGAGGCCGGCGATTTCAGGATGCCACCCGAAACAATGATCTGCGTTTCCTGCGGGCCGCTGCCGTCGCCGGCACCCAGGCTCAGATCGGCGATCATGGCGAGCCGGTGGTAGGTCGCTTCGGTCGCCCCTTGCAGCAGATCAAGGGCGGTGGTGTCTTGATCAAGACCGCTGAAAACACCATCGATGTCCTCGCACCACGTCGGCGCGCGTTCGGGCGACCAGAACGGCAGGGTGACCAGACTCGTCACCGGGCCGGGTCGGGAGGCCAGCGCCCGCTCGACCGCACGGTCGCCTTTGGGCAGCCGGAGTTCCCGGCAGCACCACGCCCGCAGGTTGCCGGCATTGCTGATGGCCCCGCCGACGAGGTAGCGTTTTTCATCCACCCGGTAGCAGAAAAGGCCGAAGGGACTTTGCGCGTCTGGCCCCTCGCGCATGATGCGCAACGCGCCACTCGTTCCCATGTTGATTGCCGCCCGTCCCAGGCGGGTAGCCCCCGAACCCAGGTTGCTGGCCGCCCCGTCGCCGATGGCAGGCCACCACAACGTTTGCTTGAGGGCTGGGTACTTCCGGGATTGTGCAGAACGCAGCCGGACCGGCTGCTCGCCGATGACGGGCAGTTTCGCCGGGTCCAGGCCGCACACGCCTAGAAGATCCTTTTCCCACTGGAGCGTGCGCGGGTTGAACAAACCCGTGCCGGTCGCCATACCAAAGGCCCCCTGCGTGCCTCCTTCTTCGCAAAAACGCTTCTCGATCCACTCCGCGGGAGACATCCAGTAGGCGACCCGTCCGTAGAGCCGGGGCTGCGTGCGCGCGAGCCAGCGCAGCTTGGCCGGCCAGAACGACGCGCGGAGCATGCAGCCGGTCTGCGCGTGGTAGTCGGCCTCGGAGAGTTCCGTGCGCAGCCGGGCGGCATCCTCGCGGCACCGGCCGTCGGCCCAGGTGTAGATGGGAGTCAGCGGCTTGCCCGCTTTGTCGCAGCCGAGCAGGCTGTGCCAGAAGCACGAGACCCCGGCGGCAACCACCGGCCGCCGGCCCGCCCGGCGGAGAGTGGCGGTCAGGCATTTGGCCAGCGCGGACTCCAGAATCGTCGGGTCGAGTTCCGCCGCGCTGTCCGCCGACGTCCGCAAGGCGTAAGGCTCCTGGGCCAGACTGCCGGTTTGCCGGCGTCCGTGCCGGTCGAAAAGCGCCGTCCGGGTGGAGGAAGTCCCCATGTCGATGGCCAGCACGAGCAACTCCGGGTTCTGGTCGGGGAGAGCGGCGGAAGGCATGACGCAAAAAGGGGCTGCTTTCGAGGATGTTGCCCCTTGAGAAGCGCGGAGCCGGCCACTATATTGCGAGCATGGCCCAGCTACAACCCGTCGCTTACGACTCGAAGGTCGAAGGAAATGTGATCTTCACCACCATGGACGCCGCGATGAACTGGATGCGCAAGAACTCGTTGTGGCCGATGCCGATGGGTCTCGCCTGCTGCGCCATCGAACTGATGGCCGCGGCCAGCTCGCGCTTCGACATCTCGCGTTTCGGCGCGGAGGTGATGCGTTTTTCCCCCCGGCAGAGCGATGTCATGATCGTCGCCGGCACCGTCACCTACAAGATGGCTCTGGCCGTGCGCCGCATCTACGAGCAGATGCCCGAGCCTAAGTGGGTTATCGCGATGGGTGCCTGCGCTTCCAGCGGCGGCATGTACCGCTCCTACGCGGTGCTGCAAGGCGTGGACCAGATCATCCCGGTGGACGTTTATATCTCCGGCTGCCCTCCCCGCCCGGAAGCGCTGTTGGAAGGCTTGATGCGGCTCCAGCGCAAGATCCAGGGGGAGCATTCCTTCGTGGAACAGAAGCGCGAGCTTCTTGCCTCCCTGCGCTGATTTCTCAAACCAGCCAACCCTTCCTGACCCATGACTCTGATCGAGACCGCCAAGGACTTGGAGACGAAATTCGGCGAGGGCGCTCTGAAGAAGACGGAGTTCCGCGGCGAGTTGACCTACCTGCTCCCCGTGGAACAACTCAAAGCGATCATGACCTACTGCAAGGAGTCGCTGGCCTTCGACTACCTTGTGGATATCAGCAGCGTGGACAACTTCGGCAACGAACCCCGGTTCGAGCTGGTGTACGAGTTGTACTCCATGCGCGACGGCACCCATCTGCGGCTGAAGACCTTGATCAGTGAGGATGAAATCGAGGCGGCCCCGACCGTTTGCGACCTCTGGCCGACCGCCGAATGGCACGAGCGCGAAATCTACGACATGATGGGCATCCGCTTTTCGGCCCATCCCGACCTGCGGCGCATCCTGATGTGGGACGGCTTCCCGTATTTTCCGCTGCGCAAAGATTTTCCGCTGGAAGGCAAGCCCAGCGACATGCCGGACGTGGCGTTCTCCGACGCCGCTCCGTTGATGGGTGGACCGTTTGTGACCTCGCCCTCCAGCGCGACCTCGAAGGACCGCGAGCCCCGGGCCCGCCGGCCCGGCGAGAAGGGTGGACCAACGGCGCGCTAGGTCGCCGCGCGGGTGGCGAGCAGCCTCTAACAGGAAGATGCAAGGCGACCTTCCGGGAGCCTGTCAGCCGGTGGATAATCGGAGCTTTTTCCTGCCACCCTGGGCACGATGAGTTTCCCACGTTCCCGCTTCATCTTCTGCGTCAACTCCGGGCGGAGTGGTTCGCAGTATTTGGCTGCGCTCTTCGCTAGCGACCCGCAGACAGCGGCGTTTCACGAGGCCAAGCCGGAGATGACGGGCGAGATCCTTCGCCTCGTCGAGCGACATTCCTATCCCGAGACTTACGCGGCGCGCCGGCACAAAGCGGCGGCGTGCCGGGCGCTGCTCAACGCTCAACCCGGTAAAAGCGTTTACGCCGAGACGAACCACATGTTCATCAAAACGTTCTTTGACGTGGCGATGAACGAACTCGCCGGCGCAGACTCGCCGGTCGGCGTCGTCATCCTCCGGCGCGAACTGGCCCGGGTGGTGAAAAGCTTCGTCGAGCTCGGCATCTACACCGAACGCAATGTGTATTGGCCTGCCTGGATGCCGAGTGTCGAAGCGTGTACTCGCGCCATCGATCCGCCCGCTCCGGAGGCTTCGCTCACCCCGCTGGAGCGGATCATCGCGTATCTCATCGACGTCGAGGCGCGCGCGCAACGTTTCTTGCGCCGATACCCGGAAGCCAACGTATTTGAAACACGCCTGGAACGTATCGGCAGCGACCCGGCGGAAATCCGGCGGCTTTTCACCTGGGCCGGTCTGAAGGTCAGCGCCGAGTCTCTCGCGCTCATCGGGAAACGGGTGAACGACCGCACCCAGCGTAAGACGACGATCGGGTCTGCGATTGGTTACGTGGAATGCCGGGACGCCGTGACGGGCTACCTGGAGCGGTGCCGGCAAGCCGGCATCCCGGTACCGGCAACGCTGGCACTCACGGAAACACCGCCATCTCAAAATGCGATCGCCGACAACCGCTCGTAGAGCGCGACGGTTGCCCCATCAAGCAGTCCCGCGTCCGGGTCATCCTTGTCCGGGACCGGTTGGTGTTTCAAACCCGGATCGAAAAATTGCGCCCCCGGCTCCTCGGGCGGGTCCGGCAACTGCAACCCGCGCGTGACGTCCGCCAGACTCGCCTGCAGACGCCCAGCCGATGAATCGAAAGAGACGATCGGAAATTTGAACCGCTCCCAGTAGTCCAGCAGACGCGCGTTGTAGATCGTCCATAACCGCACCCCCTCCTCCAGCATGGGTCCGCGCGGACGATCCCGCAGGGACCGGGCCACCGAGAGAGGATGACGCACCACACCGATAAACTCCATCCCCGGCAATGCTTCCAGCCAACCCTCAAGGGTCAGGAGCGTGCGCGGATCCTTGAACCCCCAGACCGGCTGACCGGCATAGCTGCGGATGATCGCGTCTCGCGTCTCGCAGTGCGCGGTCTGCCAGACCACCGGCGGCACGGGCGGGCGGTTCCAATCTCCACCATTGTCGTGCAGGACCTGCCCGTTGACGGACCGGATGGCGGCATTTTCCCGATTCCCCTTGACGTTGAAGGTGTTGTGCGTCGCCACCTCGCCGAGGAAAACCCCTCCCTGCTCAAGCGTACCCACGAGGCAGCTCGTGCCGGTTCGATGCATCCCGAGCACACAAATCACCCGGCTCTTGTCCACCCGATGCACCGGGGAAATATCCGACCTCCGCATTCCCAGACGCTCGCTGGATCGCCGGCCCGGGTCAACCATAAGCCCCGCAATGGCGCAGAGTCGGTCTCACTTCATGACGGTAGAGCCAGCGCAGGTTCGATTCCAAGCCTCGAGTGCGCCACCACGCGATCAGCCGCGCCCGCGCAGCTCCGCCGCCGCGCTGCCTCACCCCGTGCGCAACGGCCGATCTCAGGAGCACACTGTAGTGCTGGAGACTCTCCTGGATTTGCGCGAGATCGGTCACCGCCGCGAACAGCCCGGAGGCGTGCATCAAACGAATCGAATCCGCGCCGTCGGCGCTCTCGAAATACGACAACCGGCCGTCGCACTCCCGTGGCAGCCGGTGCTGCACACAAGTCCCCGCTGCCAGCATGGCCTGGCAGACGGTCGCCAGCGCCACTTTCCCACCCGCCGCCAGTTTGGCACCCAAGCGCGGACCGACGCCTTCCAGTCCCGGGAGAAGTTTCGCAAGTTTGATGCAGTGATCCACCCAGACACGCCCGAAATGCTTTTCGCAGGGTGCCACTACCACTGCTCCATGGTAGTAGGGAAACGTCTGCAGCGCCCCTTTGACGGGCAGGCCGAGTTCCACCCGCAACGGCTTCATCCGGTCGGCAGGTGGTGGCACCGCGAGATGCCGGTACACTCGCTCCCAATGAGCGTCTGTGAGCTGCGCCTTCTCCGCGGGAGCCACCGAAAGGGAGCCGGACGGCAACCCGGCAAGAACCTGGGTAAAATCTCCCAGGACGAGCACATCCGGCCCGAGGACGACCCGCCGGTCGCGATCGCCCGGCGCCATCCAACTCAAGGCGCGATTGAAGACGGTGCCGTTCCCGAGCACGAGAGGTTCCCGGTGTTCGATGACAGCGCGGCAGCGTTCGGCCAGTGCGAGCACCGTATCGGGCGGGTCGCCGACGCAGGTGACGCTCAAAGGCAATCGTCCCGCGGCGTACCGCCGCCATGCCGCGAGGAAAAACAGGGCTTGAGCTTCCGCGCGCGCCGCCGCCGCGAAATCCCCCAAGGGAAATTCGAAGGTGACCGCCGCGTCCAAGCCGTGAACCAGGGAGCCGCGGCGAGCCTCCCGGCGCGCAGGCGCGGAAGATAATCCGGATCGCTCATTCACCGACGATGAAACCAAGATAATTTCCTTTCTAAAACCCGTTTCATCCGTTTAAGAAATCTTTCCCGCACGTATGGTCAAGGGATCTCCCTCCGGCTTGCGCCGTCTTTTCTTTCCATGAGCCTCCCCGCCAGCGCCGCTGCATCCGTGACTTACCCGGTCCCGCGTCCGGAGAGCATTCTTTTCGTCACGCTCGATTCCTGCCGCTTCGACACGTTCGATTCCGCGGCGCTGCCCAACCTCAAGGCCCTCGCGCCATACTATTGCGCGCAGGCGCCGGCGAATTTTACCTATGCCTCGCACATGGCGATGTTCATGGGTTTTACGCCGGGCTGCGCGGAAAAGCGCGAGTCGTGGGTGAATCCCAAGTACGGCAAGATTTTTCGCATGGCGGGCGGCGGGTCGAAGGGTCCCGGACAGGAGTGGATCCATCTGCATGGCCGGAACATCATCGACGGATTCAAGGAGCGAGGCTACCACACCATCGGTGCCGCCGCGATGGCCTGGTTCAATACGGCGAAGCCCACGTCGCAGGCGCTGACGCAGGATTTCGCCAGATTTTTCCACAGCGGCAACTCGTATTCCCTCGGCCGCCAGTTGCAATGGCTGCACGCGGAAATGCTCGCCGCCCCATCCGACCAGCCGATGTTCGTTTTCCTCAACGCCGGCGAGACGCATTTCCCCTACTATCATGAGGGGGCGCCATGGCCGCGTGAGGTGAATCCCTGCCGCGCCTTTGCGGATGCGACCAACGACGCCGACGAGAGCCGCCGGCGCCAGCGCGGGTGCGTGGAGTTTATCGACGGCCGGCTGGCTCCGCTCCTGGCCGCTTTCGAGGGCGCGAACGTGCTGGTTTGCGGTGACCACGGCGACTGCTGGGGCGAGGACGGTTTGTGGGAACACGGCATCTCGCATCCGAAAACGCTGGAGGTGCCGCTGCTCTTCCGGCTGCGCCCGCTGCCGTCCCTCTGACTCATTCCGGTCGTGGTGAAACATTCGATCATCCTTTGGGATTGCTGTTACCGCAATTTCTTCCATCTGACGGGATCTCTCGCCGTCCAGGATTTTCCACGTGACGCGTACGAGATCATCTGGGTGGAGCAGCGCAGCCGGGCCGAATCCGACCATTTCAATCACCGCCTGGGTTTGAAATCTCTGGGCGACACCGTGGCGCAACACGCGGGAAATTGTCAGGCGCGCGTTTTGTACCTCAACCAGCCGGCGTCGCAGCCGTATCATCTGGGGATGGCCGTCAACGCCGGGATCCGCGCTGCCTCGGGCGATCTCCTCACCAGCATGGACGGCGACATGCTCGTGCGGGCGGATTTTTTGGCGTGTCTCACCCGCGCCCACGACGAGCTTGGCTGTGTGCTCAACCTCGAACGCCGCCGCGCGGCGCACGCGGTCGGAGTCGCGCCGGAACGGTGGACGGAGGGCGTGATCGACTTCGACCGGTGCCTTGCCGCCAGCCCACAAGCGGGCAACCCCATTCCCGGCACGGTGAAAAACAAGGGGCCGTGCATTTCCGCGCCTTGCGCGTGGTGGGAAGCGGTGGACGGATACGACGAGCACGATCTCTGGTCAACGGGAATCTCGCGTGCCGGGCAGGACGTGAATGCGCGCCTGGATCTTTTTGCCGGCAGGCCGGCCCGCGCTCTGCCCGGTCAGGTGGCGGTCCATCCGTGGCACCCGCACGGACTCGATCGCAACGGCGACGCGGAAAATATCGTCTTCGCCGCGCAGAAGCGTCTGATCGACTGGTCACGGGAACACCGTGAGCCGACATTGCCTCCCCGGCGTCCGCTGCTCGATGAAGTGTATGCCGGATGCCGCGCGGCTCTGACCGAAGTTCAGTGCCAATGAACAAGCTGGTCCATCTCGTGAATCCGGTTCTCGTGGGGCCGGAGTCGGATTTGTTTCAGGCACAGCCCGTGACCTTTGCCGCGATGGAAGACGCCCGGCAATGGGGCAGCACCCACGGCGTGGAGGCGCGGCTGTGTGCGGTCGGCTATCCTGAGGATGCACCGGCGACGCCGCCCGATTTTCGTCGGCTCCCGGATTTGACGCGCTCGGTGCTGGATGTCGGCACGTTTCAAAAGCGCCGGAAGCTTCCCTTGATCGGCGACCTCATCCAACGCGCGGTGGATGCCGCCGATGCGTGTGGTGCCGGGGCCATCGTTTACACCAACGTGGACATCGCCCCGATGCCCGACTTCTACCCAGCGGTAAGCGCGCTTCTCGACCGGGGTTACGACGCGTTCACGATCAACCGGCGGACGCTCGCCAGGATATGGCCCAACCGGGAAGCTGATCTGCCGCTCATGCGCGCGCAGGTCGGTGAGGCCCATCCGGGACGAGATTGCTTCGTGTTCAGCCGGGAGGCCGCGCGGAGGTATGACCTCGGATCGGCCTGCATCGGCGCGCAGTACGTGGGCAAGGTGCTCGCGGCGAACATGCTCTATTGGGCATCGAGGTACGAGGATTTTGCCGGTCTGCATCTCACTTTTCATCTCGGGGCCGACCGCTCATGGCTGACCCCGGCATTGGGCGACTACGGAGAATACAATCGGCGCGAACTGGCCGGTGCCTTGCGCCGTTTGCAGGCGAAAGGTGGCGCGCCTGCTCACCCGGCCTGGCGGGAAATGGTCGAACGCTTCGGGTCAGCCGACCCAGCGGAGTAGAGGGAGAGGGAGCGTTCGGGCAGGATCGTCTCCGGCACCCGCGAGTCTCACTTCCTTGCCTACAGCGATTTCCAAAAGGATGGAGCACCGGACGGGCACGCGCCGTCGTGCCCCACTTGGTCGGGGCAGGGGCAGAGAGTCAGGGGCACGACGGCGCGTGCCCGTCCAAAGTCTCGCCAGCACAACCGCCCTGTTCCATATTCTGAAAAGGGCTGTAAGCAGGCGGGAAATCTTCCGGGGTGGATGGTGCGCTCCGCCGCGCCATCGGGTTGCTTTGCGGCGCAGCCGCCCAATCCCTCTGGGCGGCGTTGGCGCAACAAACCCACGGCGCGGCGGAGCGCACCATCCACCCCGGAGCTTTTGCAGCGAGGTACTTTGTTGCGGACACTTAATCGGCACGATCAAAACCCTTCGGCACGCCAAAGCGTTTCCAATTGTCCCAGGATCGCCAGGTAGCGCCGGCATTCTTCTTCCAGCGAATGTTCGCGTGCTGTCTTGAACGCTGCCTCCAACGTCCTCTCCCTCGCACGGTTACCGATCCCCTCGCTCCGCCGCCACGCCGCCAGGATGGCCTCCGCGCTGTATTCAGGCCGGAAACAGTTTTCGTCCGGCGTGCAGAACCCGCGGTTGCCGCCGACGTCCGGGCAGATCACCAGCGTACCCAACGCCATCGCTTCCAGCGCAGGCAGATAAAACCCCTCGCGCGGCAGCGGTAAGAACACCGCGGTTTCGGCGCTCGCCAATGCGTAGAGAAATTTTTCACGCGGCAACGGCTTGATGATGGAAAAAACGTCAACCCCTTCTCTCCGCAACGCCGCTTCCAACTGCATGGCAAGGGCAGGATTCTTCAGACCCGCGATCACCACCTTGCGCTCCCGCGGGCCATTTTTTGTCTCACCCTGCGGCGGGTACCCAAGCGTTGGCAGGTCGGTCGCGGCGGGATTTGTGAACACGGGACCACGCGTGATTCCAGAGGCACGGACCGCCGTGGCGACCTCGGCGCTGACGCAAATCCGCACCGCGGGCTGCCGCAGAAAGGTGTGGAGATAGTGTTGCGGGTCGGCGTGCCGCAGTCCCTGCACGAGCGCAAGGGCCGGACAGCTTCTACCATGCTCGCGATGGCTCCGGGCGAGCACATCCCACGCGCCGGAATACGTGACAAAAACCGCGTCGGCTTTCTCAGGCTCGTAGGACGACGCGAAACGACGTCGTTCCGCCCACCAAAAACAGTCTTTGTCCAAGGTGCTCGCAGGATCGAAGTACACGCGCGGTGTCCAATCGTCCGATTGCAAGGTATGCCGGAAGTAATGCCAGGCCTTGAGATGCCCCCCCTGCATCTTGCGAAACTTGATGTAGAAAAGCAGGGTTTTCTTGCGCCGCGGCGCGCGCGTGAAAAACGTTTTGAGTCTCGTGATCATCGAACGCCGGCACGGCTCGTCTCTCTTCGCCCGGCTACCGCGCCCCGGCGGCCAACTCACCGAAGAAGCTGCGCACCGCTTCCATCGGTGCTCTTGCCCATTGCAGCGCCGGCTCGCCGGGCGGGTTGCCGGCGTCGAAGCGCGCGTTGTATTGCGCGATGAGCTCCCGCAAACGCGTCCCCGAGAAATCCCGGCGGAGCCCATTTTCCAAAAACACCGTGCTGGCCGGATTCGTGTTTTTGATGCTCAGATAGCGCGGAATGTTCCAGATTTTCATTGCCCGGAACTTCCGGTCCGCGTGGCCGTGGCTGAATACCTCCATCCACCCTGCTCCGGGCCGCTGAAAAAATTTCGTGGTCACCCCGTAATTGTTCGACTGACACGCAGCGGTCAAAGGGCGAAAACGCACCGCGGCCGGCTGGGCCAGCACGGGTTCCACCGCGTCTTTAAGGATGGGCCCGAGGACCGCGCAACCCCAGACGACGCCTTCGTATTCCTCGACGTTCACCCCCGAGAGCGCCTCGGCCAGTCCCGGACTGAACCAATCGTCGTCGTCGGTGAGCACGTAGATGGTTCCCGGCCTGATCTCTGATGGCGGCGCGCCGGCGACCTCGTGCTCTTTCGTCCAAGCCATCGCCGTTTGAGCGATGTCCTTCATCACCCGGCGTGTTTCGCGGTACGGCGTGCGAAACGTCCGGTCCCACAGACGGGCAGTTTCCACGACCTGTTCGACCGGCCGGTTGACCTGCCGGCAGAATGCGCGTGCCTGCGCCTCGAACTCCGCCTGGCTGAGTCTGCCCCAGTCCGGGCTGGATCTGAGGACGACGCACAGGCCGGCTTTCTTCGAGACGCCTGGAAGCTGGGTCGTCGGTTCCATGGGCATCAACTCAGAGCGTAACCCAATTCGCGCAGGAGACTGCCCGCCACTGCCTCGTATCGGGCGCACTCCTCACCCGACAGCTCACGCCGCCACCGCCCGGCCCGAGCCGCGTCGGGCGGACCGCTTACCTTTTCGAAGATCGCCTCGCGCTGGGCCTTCGAGACGACGACCTTGCCGCTGGCGTCGTGCCGGTCGCGGATTTCGGCGCGCAACCTGTTACCCGACGTCTGGTGATACTCTTCCATCGCAGGTGAATATTCCAGGTCGATGAACCGACAGATGCGTCCCAGGACAGCGGCGGGTTTTTCCAGCAGATCCTCGTAGCGAATTTCCAGGTAATGTGGACAAAAAGCCGCGTGCTGCCGCGCTTCCCGGATCCGCCACAGCCAGTTGGCCGCCTGATCTTCCAGATTTCCCGCGGCCGCGTCAAACCACAAGCCGCGCATGGACAACGCCACATCGCGGCCGTCGCGCACAATGTGGATGAAGCGCGCCTCGGGCAGGAGCGCATGCACCACCCGCATTTGGGTCACGTACGGCGGCGTCTTGTCGCCCCATCGTGCCTTCCCGCGGGCGCGGGCGTAGTTCCTATAAAACTTGCGGACGGCGACGCCGACGCCGAACGATTTCCCGCCGCTCACGGCCTCGCGCAACGCGGGCTCCTCCATCCCGAACTCAGGCCAGTTGAGACTGGTGGTAACGATGCGTAAAAACTCTTCCCGCAACGCGTTTGCCTGCTCGCCGCCTTTCAGGTCCGGACGCGTCTGCAGCGCGCGCAGCGCCGGCAGGAAATGGGTCTCCGGTGGGATGGCGAGCTGCGGATGCGAGTCCAGCATCATCCGCAGCAGGGTGGTCCCGGAACGCGCCGCTCCGATGATCACGGGCATGGGCGCCGGCATCGCGCCCGGCTGCGTGGCGGGCAAGCCGTGCGCGGGTTTCTTTTGCAACGACAACCAAGCGGGAAGCCAGCGCTTCGCTTCTGGGGGCATCGGTTTTTCAGCGGGTGCCGCGGGTGCCGCCACGCGCGCCGCCTGGCTCGCTTTGATGGGGGCCGCGCTGATGAACCGGTGGGCTGGCCAGGGTTCAGAAGTGTCCCATTCGCCCTGGGCATCCACGGTCTTGAGTTGATCGACCGTCGGCAGGTGGAGCTTGTCGGGCTGGAAATTCACCCGGGCATCCTTCCATCCCCGATGCTCAATGTCCGGGGCGGAATGAATGCGGCCGCAGTACTTGCCGAGGGCGTGCGCCCGGCTCAACGCCATGTAGTGCCGCAAAATGAACGGCACGGGAGCAACGGCGCGGCCCGCGAACTCCACCCGGTGACCCCAATGCGTATGGAGGTCAACCGGCGCACCCGTGTTCTTCCAGGCGTTGAGGCGATGATGAATCTGCGGCGAAAAGTAGTAGTAATGGCGCATTTCCGAGACGAAATCGCGCCCCTCAAAACTTTCGCCGCCCGCCGTCGGGAGGAAGACGAACTCCTGGAACTCGACCGCGTTGAATCCGCGGCGATCCATTTCCTCGAACCCGGCGCGCAGCGTGGAAAACCCACGCGGCGCCTCGCGAATCTCATCCGCGTCCTGGTGCAAAAACCAGTCGGCTGGAATCTCGTTGGCGAGGCGCTCCTTGAAAGCCATCAATTCCGGCATGTTGAAACTGCCCGCGAACGGCAATGTTTCCAGGCGAAACACCCCTTGCCCGAGAAAGCTTCGGGCGATGGCCGCGCTGGCGTCGGTCGAGCCGTTGTCGATCAGGCAGACCTCCACACCCTGGCCCGCCAGATGTTCGAGAATCCGACCTAGCACGCGTTCTTCGTTGCGGAAGGCGATGAGGGCAACGACGCGCATAGGGAGGCGCAAACTAACCATCCGTCCGGCTGCTGACAAGCGGCACTCGCCGTCAAGCGGTGGCCAGCTTCGGTTGCAGCCGGAAGAGCAAGGGTACCTCCAGCACTTTCGGATGTGAGATGCAGTGTCCCCAGAGCCCATCCTCGCCCCAGGCGTCGCCGTGGTCCGCGCAGATCAGCGTGTTCGCGCCGGCGAAAGCAGCCAGCAGTTCACCGATCAATCCATCGATATATTCTGCGCAGCCGGTCTGGCGCCGGCGGCACTCACCCGCGTCATTGCCGGCCTCGCGAAACGGCACGCAGGGGTTGACGCGTTCCCAGGGAGCATCGGGATAATGGTAGGGCACATGCGTTTCGCCGATGTTCATGAAAAGGAACAACGGCCGCCCATCGTCCGTCGTCGCCAGATGCTCGGAGACCCACTCCAACTGCTTGTTCAGGCCGTTGAATCTGGCGGAGAAGAAGAATTCGTCGAAATCGCAGGTCAGGTACCGGCTCGTCTCTTTGTCCGTGTTGAACCATCCCATCGCGCCCGTCCCCAGCGCGCGGTACCCGAGTCGTTTGAAGCCGTCGATGATGTTGCGTCCCGGCAGCCGGAAATAATCCTCCCCGTGGCTGTGGTCCGCGTTGCCCATCATGCGGAAGATCTTGCCGAACTTCGGATTGACGAACGGCTCCATGCGCGTGCAATCCCCGGGTGAGAAGCCGACGAACATCGCCATGTGCGAGCCGTACGTGAAATGCGACGGCGCTTGCGCCCGGTGCAGGGGCCCCAACGCTTTGATGTTCGGCAGATTCGCTCCCACAAAGGTGTCGTACCGGCACGAATCGAGCGTGATAAACAGGACACTCTCGGAATTTTGCGGGGGAAATCTCACGACCGGCAGGATAGGCTCCCGCCCCCCTCCGTCAAGCCTCGCGGAGGCTTCTCACCCGCGGTGCCGACCCCACCGGCTCCGTGCCCGGATGATCCGGCGAACACGGCAATTTCCCGAGACAACACCGCCCGTCTGAGGAAAACTGTTCCCACGCGATGGAACACATCGAAGGCCAGGTCGAGCGCGTCACTTTCTTCAACGAACAGAACGGTTTTGCCGTGCTGCGCGTCAACGTGCGCGGCCAGCGCGATCTGGTCACCGTCCTGGGTTCGCTGCCCGCGATCAACGCCGGCGAGTGGGTGCGCGGCGACGGCATCTGGAACCGCGATCCCCAGCACGGTCTGCAATTCAAAGCGGAAACCTTGCGCGCCGACGCGCCGAACTCGCGCGAGGGCATCGAAAAGTACCTCGGCAGCGGCATGATCAAGGGCATCGGTCCCGTGCTGGCAAAGAAGCTGGTCGCGCGCTTCGGCGAGAAGATCTTCGACGTGATCGACACCGAATCCGCCCGTCTGGAAGAGGTTAACGACGTGGGGCCCAAGCGGCGCAAGCGCATCAAGGAAGCCTGGGCCGAGCAAAAGGTGGTGCGCGAGATCATGGTGTTCCTGCACTCGCACGGGGCCAGCACCAGCCGCGCGGTCCGCATCTACAAGACATACGGCGAGCAGGCCATCGAAAAGGTGCGCGCCAACCCCTACCAGCTCGCCCGCGACATCCACGGCATCGGCTTCAAAACCGCCGACGCCATCGCGCGCCAGCTCGGCATCAGCGCGGATTCGCTCCAGCGCGCCACCGCCGGCCTGCGCCACGTCCTTTTTGACGCGACCAGCGACGGCCACTGCGCCCTGCCTGAAGACCTGTTGGTGCAAGAAACGGCGGAACTACTCGGCGTGGAAGAACGGATCATCAACCAGGCGCTCGCCCAATCCCTCACCGACGAGGAGCTGGTGCGCGAAACCATCGGTGACCGCACGCTGATCTACCTGCCCAACCTACTCGCCGCCGAGCAGGGAATCGCCCGCCGCGTTCATCAGTTGACCTCCCAAGCTTCCCACTATCCGCCGATGGACATCGACGCGGCCATCGCTTGGTACGAGAAGACAAAGGACCGCACCCTTTCCGCCAGCCAGCGCGAGGCGTTGCAGCGGGCGATCAAGTCACGGGTGTTCGTCATCACCGGTGGGCCGGGCGTTGGCAAGACGACGCTGTTGGACGCGCTGTTATCCATCGTGCGGGCCAAGCGCGTGCGTTGCCTGCTGTGCGCGCCGACCGGCCGTGCCGCGCAACGCCTGAGCGAGGCGACCGGCCTGGAAGCCAAGACCATTCACCGGCTGCTGGAGTTTGCGCCCGGCACGGCGGGGTTTGTGCGCAACGAGCGCAACCCGCTCGACACCGATCTGCTCGTCGTGGACGAGTGCTCGATGGTCGATGCGCCGCTCATGCATTCCCTACTGCACGCCGTGCCGCCAGCGGCCGGCGTGCTCTTCGTGGGTGACGTGGACCAACTGCCCTCCGTGGGACCGGGACTGGTGTTGCGCCACTTCATTGACAGCGGCGCGCTGCCCGTCGCACGGCTGACGGAAATTTTCCGCCAAGCGGCGGAGAGCCGCATCATCACGAGCGCTCACCGGATCAACGCGGGCGCGATGCCCGACCTCAAGCCGCCGGAAAACGGCGACGCGGATTTCTTCTACATCGAGCGCGAGGAACCGGAGCGCATCGCCGCGACGCTGGCCGAGTTGGTGCGGGACCGCATCCCGCGCAAGTGGGGGCTCGACCCGCGGCGCGACATCCAGGTGCTTTGTCCGACCAACCGCGGCGCGGTCGGCGCGCGTGAATTGAACAATCAGCTTCAAGCAGCCATCAATCCCGCTCGCCCCGGCGAGGTGACGGCAGAAAAGTTCGGCTGGACTTACCGGGTGGGCGACAAGGTCATCCAGACGCAGAACGACTACGACAAGGAAGTCTTCAACGGCGATCTGGGGCTGGTTGACCAAATTGATCTCACGGAAAGCGAGCTGACCGTGAAGTATGAAACGCGTACCGTGGTCTACGGCTTCGGCGAATTGGACGAACTGGCCCCGGCGTACGCGATTACCATCCACAAGTCGCAAGGCTCGGAGTTCCCCGCCGTGGTCGTGCCGCTGGCGATGAGCCAATACATGCTCCTGCAACGCAATCTGCTTTATACCGGTATCACGCGCGGGCGGAAGCTGGTGGTGATCGTCGGCCAGAAACGGGCGTTGCTGCAAGCCATCCGGCAGCAATCCGCCCGCGAAAGGTATAGTGGTCTGCTCGCTCGTTTGGAGAAGGCCGAGCCGATTTGATCTTGCTTCTTCGGGCACCTTCCCGGGAGGCAGAGGGTCGTACCTTGTTCAGAAATTAACTTGGACTCTTCTCTGCCCGTCCTCCCGAGAGCGTGTAGCGAGCACGGTGTCGTGATTCCTTGTGCTGTCGTCCTGGGAGGGCGTATAGATTATCCGTTCCGCTCGGCCCCTTCTGTCATCCTGAGGGCAGTGAGTCCGCGAACGCAGCCGAAGGACCTTCCGGCCGGCGGCAGCCAGAGCTCCCTTCCCGGCGGGAGCCACCCCGTGGGAGGGCCGTTTGCCTCCGGCGGCGGAAGGTCCTTCGGCTACGTTCGCGGACTCACTGCGCTCAGGATGACAGCACAAAGCGGCAGGGTGGACGATCTATACGCCCCTCCCGGTGTGACAAACGTGGGAGGTGGCGTGCTCAAGGAACTTGAAGGGAGGAGGTCATACTTCCTCTCACCCGCCTAGATACGCCTCACGCACCTGCGGGTTCTGGCGCAACGCTCCCGACTGATCCTTGAGGATAATCTGCCCGGTCTCCAGCACGTAGCCGTAGTTGGAAATCTCCAGCGCCAGGTTGGCGTTCTGCTCCACCAACAGGATGGTGATGCCCAAGGTCTTATTGATCTCCACAATCTTCTGGAAAATCGTTTTCACCAGGATCGGCGCGATGCCCAGAGAAGGCTCATCGAGCATCAGGCACTGCGGCGCACCCGTCAAAGCGCGGCCGATGGCCAGCATCTGCTGCTCGCCACCCGAGAGCGTGCCGGCCCCCTGCTTCTCACGCTCCTTGAGCCGCGGGAAGATGCTGAAGACATAGTCTAGGTCCTGCTTCCAGCGCGTGTTCTTCTTGAGGCGGTAGGCTCCCATCTTCAAGTTTTCTAACACTGTTAGATTCGCGAAGACCATCCGTCCCTCCGGCACGTGCGACAAACCGCGCGCGACGATCTTGTGTGAGGGCAGATTCGTGATTTCCTGTCCGTCGTAATGGATCGACCCGGAGGCTGCTTTAAGCATGCCGGAAATAGCGCGCAAGGTCGTCGATTTGCCCGCGCCGTTCGCGCCGATGAGCGTGACGATGTCGCCCTTGGCCACTTCTAGCGAGATGCCGTGCAACGCCGTGATGGACCCGTAGCCGACCTGGAGATTCTTGAGTTCGAGCATGGATGACAGGTTGCGCTTGGTGGCCTTCTCAGTGCGACTCGGCTCCGGCGGGCTGCTCGCCCAGGTAAGCCTCGATCACTTTGGGATTGCGCATGACCTCGCGCGGGCCGCCCTCGGCGATCTTGATGCCGTGGTCGAGCACAAAAATCCGCTCGCAAATTCCCATGACCACCTTCATGTCGTGCTCGACCAACAGGACGGCGATACGGAACTTGTCCTTGATGAAGCGGATCAGCCGGGTGAGTTCCTCTTTCTCGGTCGGGTTCATCCCGGCCGCCGGCTCATCGAGCAGCAGCAGCTTGGGTTTGGTCGCGAGAGCCCGCACGATTTCCAGCCGCCGCTGGTCGCCGTAGCTCAGGTTTTTGCAGAGTACGTCGCGATGCTTCCCGAGGTGGAAAATCTCCAGCAGGTCCATCACCTGTGACTCGATGGCGGCCTCCTCCCTGTAAAAGCCGGCGGTCCGGAACAAGGCGAGCGAAATGCCGTGGGCGATGTGCAGGTTGAACGCTGCCCGGACGTTGTCGAACACCGTCAGCGAACTGAACAACCGGATGTTCTGGAACGTCCGCGCGATGCCCAGCGCCGCAATGCGGTGCGGGCGCAACCCGGCGATGGGCGAGGCCCCGAGTTTGATCGTGCCGGTGGTGGGACGGTATACGCCGGTGATGATGTTGAAGACGGTCGTCTTGCCGGCACCGTTGGGACCGATCAGGCCAGCCAGATCGTTCTCGCCGATTTGCAGGTCCAGTTCGGCGACCGCCGTCAGGCCGCCGAATTGCACGGTGCAGCGGGAAAGATCGAGCAAGGGATTATCCATGGCGCAGGGGAAGGATGGATTAATCAGGTGGCCCTGGGAACCTTGCGCGTCGCGCCACCGCCGAAAGCGCGCAAGCCGCCGAACAAACCCTGGGGCCGCAGGAGCATCAGCGCGATGAGCGCGAGCGAGAAAATGATCATCCGGTTGCGGGCGATCTCGCGCATCCAGCCGGGCAGGAACTCGTACCCGGCCACGAACCGGAGATATTCCAGCAAAATCGTCAGCAGGACGGCGGCAAAGGCCACGCCCACCGTGCTGCCCATTCCGCCCAGGATCACCATCACCACGATTTGGATCGAAAGCTGGAAGTCGAAGCCCGACGGATTGATGTAGGTGGTCGTGTGCGCGTACAAGCCGCCCGCGACACCCGCCAGGAAGGAACCCAGGACAAAAGCCACCACTTTGTAGCGCGTCGTGTTGATCCCCATCGCCTCCGCGGCGATCTCGTCGTCGCGGACGGTGAGGAAACCCCGTCCGTACGTGGAATCGATCAGGCTGACAACAGCGTAGATGGTCAGCGCCATCAGGCCGAAGGTCCAGAAAAGCGTGTTGTAGCCGGTGATGTTGCCCAGGCCCCGCGCGCCGCCGAGGAAATCCATGTTTTGCAGCAGAACCACGATGATCTGGTTGAACCCGAGCGTCACAATCGCCAGGTAGTCCCCCTTTAACCGCAGTGATGGCACGCCCACAATGAACCCGGCCAGCGCGGCCATGAGACCGCCCGCCAGCAGCGCCACCAGGAATTGCAGCCAAAAGGGCAGGATCTGCACCGCATGGATCAGCGGCTGCCATCCCTTCCCAAGTTCCAGGCCGGGAGCGTTCGGGGTGGAAAGGTGCGCCGCCAGGGTCACCAGGCTCGCCGCGTACGCCCCCACCGCCATGAACCCGGCGTGGCCAAGGGAGAACTGGCCCGTGTAGCCGTTGATCAGGTTCAGGCTCACCGCCAGGATCACGTTGATCCCGACGAAGAGCAGCACCTGGACATAGTAGCTGTTGAAGTGGCCCGACAACAGCGACGCCACCGCACTGACCGCGACAGCCGCCAGCAAAAAGGTCTTTTTGGAACGCAGATACTTCACGGCAGGAGCGGGTCGAGCTTGAGAGCCTTCACACTTTTTCCACCTGCGACTTGCCGAGCAAACCGGACGGTTTGAAGAGCAGGATCAGGATCAACACGGCGAAGGCAATGGCGTCCCGGTAAGTGGAATAAGACGAGCCGCCCACGAAGGTTTCTACCAGCCCGATGATCAACCCTCCGATGGCTGCGCCGGGGATGTTGCCGATGCCTCCGACCACCGCGGCGACAAACGCCTTGATGCCGGGCATGATACCCATCAGCGGATCGATGGAAGGATTGGAGATCGCCCACAGGATGCCCGCCGCCCCGGCCAACGCGGAACCCAGGCCGAAAGTGAACGAGATCACGGTGTCGAGGTTGACGCCCATCAGCGCGGCTGCCGTCGGGTTGTTGGAGACGGCGCGCATCGCCATGCCGAGGCGCGTGCGTTTGACGATGAAGCTCAGAGCCACCAGCAGGAACACCGTCACCGTCAGCGCCGTGACCTGGCTGCGGGTGATGGTCAGCGCTCCGGTGCCTTCCAATGCGCTATCCACGATCAGGTCGGGGAAGGATTTGGGGTCGGGGCCGAAAACGAACTGCCCGCCGTACTCCAGCAGCAACGACACGCCGATAGCCGTAATCAGCACGGTCAATTTTGGGCGGCTGCGCAGGGGACGGTACGCGAGCTTCTCGATCACCATGCCCAGCAGCGCGCACAATCCCATCGCCAGCAGCAGCACCACGGCCACGCCGACCGGTTCCAGCGCGCCGGTAAAGTGCGGCGTGATCCTGGGCGTGAGATAGTAGCCCGAAAACGCGCCGATCATGAACACGTCGCCGTGCGCGAAGTTGATGAAGCGCAGCACGCCGTAAACCATCGTGTAGCCCAGCGCGATGAGCGCGTAGAACGCGCCGAGCGACAGGCCGTTGATGATCTGTTGGAGAAATTCGACGCCGCTCATACCACCTTCGACCGCCCACCCTGAAGACCCGGCACCACGATCACGGCGCGACGGTGGTGACGAACTCGTTGTCCTTGCCGGTGACCTTCAGGACCACCGCGGACTTGGTGGCGTTGCGGTTCGGGTCGATGGAAATGTTGCCGGTGACGGCCGAGTAATCCTTGATCGCGGCGAGCGTGTCGCGCACCTTGATCGCGTCGGTGGAGCCCGCCGTCTTGATCGCGCTGGCCAGGATCATCATCGCGTCGTAGCCCAGCGGGGCCATCCCGTCGGGCGCGGTGTTGAATTTTGCCGTGTACTTCTTCACGAAATCCTGCACCACCGGCGACTTGTCGGCCGGGGAGAAGTGCGTGGAGAAGTAGCAGCCGTTGAGCGAGGTGCCGGCGATCTCGGCCAGCTTCGGGCTATCCCAGCCGTCGCCGCCGAGCAAGGGCACCTTGATGCCCAGGACACGCGCCTGTTTGCCGATCAGGCCCGCCTCGGTGTAGTAGCCGGGAACAAAGATCGCCTCGGCACCGGCAGACTTGATGGCGGTGAGTTGCGCGCGAAAATCCTTGTCCTTGCCGCCGCCGCTGTACGAGCGGTCCACCACAATCTCGCCACCGTGGGCCTTGAAGTACTCGGTGAAATACTGTGCCAGGCCCTTGGAGTAATCGCTGGTGACATCGGTGAGCAAAGCCACCTTTTTCACCTTCAAGGTGTCCAGCGCAAACTTTGCCATCACCGTGCCCTGGAAAGGATCGATGAAGCACACCCGGAAAATATAGTCGCCCTTCTGGGTGACGGTCGGGTTGGTGGAACCGGGCGAGATCATCGGGACCCTGGCTTCCTGACAGATGGGAGCGGCCTCCAGTGAGCGCGAGCTGGCGATTTCGCCGAGCACGGCGACCACGTGGCTCGTGGCGATGAGCTTCTTCACGGCGGAGGAAGGCTCGCCGGCTTTGGATTGATCGTCCTCGACGAAGATCTTGACCATGCGGCCCCCGAGCAAGCCGCCCGCCTTGTTGATCTCCTCGACGGCGAGTTGCACGCCGTTGTTGGAGTTGATCCCGAAGGTCGCTTCGCTACCCGTGAGCGAGGCGTACTCCCCGACGGGGATGTCCTGCGCGGAAGCACCCGGAACAGCGGCGGTGAAACCCAGCGCCAACGTCGCGCCAAGGAGAACAGCGGGGAGTGACCGTATGAGCATGGGGGAGTTTTTAGGTGCTCCGCTGGCGGATTGCAATGGCTTCCGGCGACTTTCTGCACAAAGCACCGTTTTGTCCGGGCAAAGGATGCGATTGCCCCCCAGAACCTGCTGGCGCACCCCCGCGTTGTGTAGCTAGGTAATGGTACCATGATGAGAACCTTTGGCAGCTTCCGGCTCACCGGCCACCCCGACAACGCGGCTTTCTACGGCGAAGTGGTCAACGACGGACAAACCGTGCGCGCCTTGCAGCATCCTTTTTGGATCGATCCCGATACCGCTGCCACGACCGGCACCACTCACCCTTTGAGCGGACTCGAGATCGGCGTGCCCGTCGCGCCCGGCAAGCTGCTGGCTGTGGGACGCAACTACCACGCCCACGCCAGGGAGCGCGGTCACGAAGCCCCCAAGATCCCGATGACGTGGCTGAAAGGCGCAACCTCGCTGCTCGCGCAGGGCGGCACCATCGAACTCCCCTTCCCCGAGCACAAAACGGAGTTCGAGACGGAGCTTTGCATCGTCATCGCAAAACCAACCAAGAATGTCTCGCCCGAGGAAGCAGCCTCGCACATCTTCGGTTACACGCCGGGGCTGGACATCAGCGACCGCGATGTCCAGGACAGCGAGAAACAATTCTACCGCGCCAAGTCCTTCGACACGTTTACGCCCATGGGACCATTCGTGTACTCCGGCGTTTCCCCAGATGATCTGCCGATCACGCTTCACCAGAACGGTGAACTGCGACAGAACGGGCGCACGAGCGAGATGATCTTCAGCGCGAGCTACATCGTCTCCTTCCTGAGCCAGAGCACGACGTTGTTGCCGGGGGATACCATTATGACAGGGACGCCGGCCGGAGTCGGCCCGATCAAAGACGGCGACCGTCTGGAGGCGCGCATCGGTGAGTTCGCCCCGCTGGTGGTCCAGGTGCGCAATGCTGCGTTCTGAGCCTTGTATGTAAGGCCTAGAAAGCGCATCTTGGCAGCCATGCTCATCAAAGACGTGGACGTGGAAATGGACGAGCGCGTCATGCGGCAACTCTTGGCGCTGCCTTACAGCATGGACGTGGATGATGAAGGCCACATCGTCATGACACCGTTGCAAGCACCAGGGGTGACTTGGGAAGAGATGGCTACCACGCGTTTCATCATCCCAAACGACTTGGCTTGGAAGGTAGAAACTGACGCGCAGAATCGCATCATCATGAGTCCTCCCCCTAGAGAAGAGCACCAGGATTTTGGAGGCGAGATTTTTCTTCTACTGACCAGATTGTTGCCTCACGGCCGCGCTTTTTTTGAGAAGGGCGTAAAAACCTCCAACGGCACCAAGGTGCCGGATGGCGGCTGGATATCTAGGGACCGTCGCGCCAAAAAGCGCCCTGGTCCCAGTCTTTCCCCTGCGCCGGAGATTTGCATCGAGATTCTTTCCAAAACGAATACACGCCGTGAAATTGAGGAAAAAAAGCGCCTCTATTTCGAGGCAGGAGCGTTGGAGTTTTGGCGCTGTGAACTCGACGGTAAGATGAACTTCTTTTCTCCGGAGGGCCAAATGCCTGCCTCCCGCCTGTGCCCGAAGTTTCCTCAGCAACTCGATCTCTTCGACTGATCCGCCACCCCTCGCCTGATGGCTCGCACTTACACGCTCAATAAACGGCCGGCAACCAAGACGCCGGCCATCCAGATCGACTACGCCGCGGAACTCAACCCCCAGCAGTGCGCCGCCGTCACCGCGCCTCCGGGGCCGGTGCTCGTCATCGCCGGGGCCGGCAGCGGCAAGACCCGCACGCTGACCTACCGGGTCGCCTACCTCTTGGAGAACGGCGTCGATCCTTCCAACATCCTGCTGCTGACCTTCACCAACAAGGCCGCGCGCGAGATGCAGGAACGCGTTTCCCTGCTCCTGCCCAACAGCACGGACGGCTTGTGGGGCGGGACTTTCCACTCCATCGGCAACAAAATTTTGCGCCGCCACGCGGAAGCCATCGGCTACCGGCGCGGGTTTTCGATCATGGACCGGGAAGATCAGGAAGACCTGATGAAGACGGTCATCGCCGCCGCCGGGATCGATCCCAAGGAAAAGCGTTTCCCCAAGCCGGAGGTGGTTTCCGACATCTTCAGCATGGCGATCAACACCAACAAGGGCGTCGAGCAGATCATCAACGAGAAGTACCCGTACTTCCTGCCCCTATCCGACGAGATCAAGGAGATGCACAAACGCTACGAGGCGAAGAAGAAGTCCACCAACACGATGGATTTCGACGACCTGCTCGTGAAGACGCTCAAGCTCTTGCGCGATCACCCGGACGTGGCGGAAATTTACCAGAAGCTCTTCCAGTTCGTGCTCGTCGACGAGTACCAGGACACCAACCACATCCAGGCCGAGTTCGTCGATCTCCTGGCCGCCAAGCACCAGAACATCATGGTCGTCGGCGACGACGCGCAATCCATCTACTCGTGGCGGGGCGCGGATTTCCGCAATATCCTGGAGTTCAACAAGCGGTATTCGAACGCCCGGACGTTCAAGATCGAGACCAACTACCGCAGCGTGCCGGAGATTCTGGAAGTCGCCAACGCTTCCATCGCTTCCAACATCAACCAGTTCCCGAAGAACCTGCAGGCGTCGCGCGAGACGCGTTCGGTCAAGCCGGCGCTCATCGAACTCAACGACAGCAACCAGCAGGCCCTGTTCGTCACCCAGCGTATCCTGGAGTTGCGGGACGAAGGCGTCGAGTTGAACGAGATCGCGGTGCTCTACCGCGCACATTTTCATTCGATGGAACTTCAACTGGAACTGACCCGCCACGGCGTGCCTTTCCAGATCACCAGCGGGCTGCGGTTCTTCGAGCAGGCGCACATCAAAGACGTGGCGTCGTTCCTGAAGTTCACCGCCAACCACCGGGACGAGGTCGCCTTCAAGCGGATCGTGCGCCTGCTGCCGGGCGTCGGCGGGGTAGCGTCGGACAAGCTCTGGGCGCACTTCGACAAGGCGCTCGACGGGCGCGACTCGGTCGATTCCTTCAAGGATGCACTGACGGGTGTGAAGGTCGGCGCGAAAAGTGAGAAGATGTGGAAGCAGTTCGTCCACACGCTCGAAGAAATCGCGCCCGGCGGCCAGCCCATCCCGCCGAGCAGCGCCATCGAAAGTATCATTGAGGCGGTTTACGACGAATACGCCAAAACCAAGTTCCCTAACTACGAAGCGCGGCGCGAGGATCTCAACGTCCTGGCCAGTTACGCGCGGCAGTACACCGATACCGCCGAATTCCTCTCGCAGCTCGCCCTGGTGACCGCTCTGGAGACGGAGGATGCGCTCAACGCCAACGACGAACCCCACGACACCGAGCAGGTGGTGCTATCCAGCATCCACCAGGCGAAGGGATTGGAATGGAAGGTCGTCTTCGTCATCCATCTCACCGAGGGATCGTTCCCCAGCAATCGTTCGCTGGAGTCGCCCGAAGCCGTGGAAGAAGAAAGACGTTTGTTCTACGTGTCCGTGACCCGCGCCTGCGACGAGTTGTATCTAACCTATCCGTACATGCGCTTGAACGCCGGCTACGGCGACATGTTCCAGCGTCCCTCGCGCTTCCTGCTGGAGGTGCCGACCGAGATGGTCGAGAAGTGGGAGATCGAGCGGGGTTTCTGATCCCATCGCACCGCGGCGGGATCAGTCCCGTCCGGTAGTGTTTGGGTAACTGCCGAGGATTTTCAGGAACGAGCACCGGGCTTCCACTTCACCGATCGACTGTACCAGGCGGTCTTCCTGCCGGTGTCCTTCGACATCGACAAAGAAGACGTACTCCCAAGGTTTGCGCTTGGAGGGTCGGCTCTCGATCTTGCTCATGCTGACCCCCGTGCGCTGCAAAGGTTCAAGCGCCGAGAACAACGCTCCGGCCCGGTCCGGCACCCCGAACATCAGCGAGGTTTTATCGCGTCCGGTCGGAGGGCAATCTTTGGGTCCGATCACCAAAAAACGGGTGGTATTGGTCGCACGATCCTGCACACCGGCGTCGAGGATGCTCAAGCCGTACAATTCGGCGACCATCCGGCCCGCCAGCGCACCGGCGTCGGTTGCTTTCGCCGCCATCTCCCCCGCCCGCGCGGTGCTGGATACCTCCACCTGATCAACCCCCGGCAGATGATCGTGCAGCCACTGCCGGCACTGGCCGAAGACCTGCGGGTGGCTGAAAACCCGGCGTACCTGTTCCCGGGGCATCACCGCCATGAAATGGTGCTCGATCTTGAGTGTCAGTTGCGCACAGATCCGCAACTCGCTCTCGATGAACACATCCAGCGTGTGGTTCACCGCGCCCTCGGTCGAGTTCTCGATCGGCACGACTCCGTAGTCAGCCCGTCCGCGGGAAACGGCTTCAAAAACGTCGCCGATGCTCTCGCGCGGCAGGTAGCTGACGCTGGCGCCAAATTTGTTGCGCGCTGCCTGGTGCGTCCACGTCGCCTCGGGACCGAAGTAAGCAATGACAAGGTCCTTTTCGAGCGCAAGCGAGGCCGACATGATCTCGCGGTAAATGGCTCGCAGACCCTCGTTGGGCAGCCGGCCGCCTTGCGCGGCGTTCTTTTCGGCGAGGGCAGTGAGCAGTTGGTCCTCGCGCTGGGGAGCGTAAATCTCCCACCCGTTGGCCCGCTTGATTTCACCCACTCCATGAACCAGTTCAGCCCGTTCGTTGAGCAGACGGATCAATTCGCCATCCAGAGCATCGATCTTCGCACGCAGTTTGTTCAGGTCCATCGTTGGGAAAGCTCCTTTACCACAACAGAGCTTTCAGAGCCAACAGTGGAACACGCCTGCCCACTCTTCCCTCGCGTCCCCGCGTGGGCACCTATTCGGGCTGCGCTTTGAGCAGGGTACGGAACTCGTCGTCGAAATCTCGTAACTCCGTCACCATTTGCGGGCTCTTGGACAAAACGGTTTTCGTCAGCTTCTCGACGTAGGCCGGATTGCGCTCCGCCATCTCGGAAAGGGCCATGACCACCGCCAGAGCGTTGCAGGCACTGTGCTTGACGGCGCGGAACTTATTGTGCAGCTCGAGCAGTTCGGCCCGGGTGACGGCGGGGCTTTCGGGAGAATTGTCCATTGAGAAAGAGGAAGCCTCCGCACTCGGCTGGGATGTATTCATTGACTTTGGATGTCGCTCTGTGCTTTGCTAACGTCCTTCGTCAGGTCAGACCGTTTCCGCAGCGCGAGGGCGACTAAGCATGACCCAGCAGACTATCAGAATTGGTGGGGCGCGCCAGCATAATCTGCAAAATCTCAGCCTGTCCATCCCGCGCGATCAACTGGTGATCATCACCGGGCCGAGCGGCTCGGGAAAATCGAGCCTGGCGTTCGACACGCTGTACGCCGAGGGACGGCGGCGTTACGTGGAAAGCCTTTCCGCCTACGCGCGGCAGTTTCTCGACCAGCTCGAAAAGCCCGACGTGGATTTCATCGAGGGTCTTTCCCCGGCCATCGCCCTTGAGCAGCGCGCGGGCGCCACCAATCCCCGTTCGACCATCGCGACAACGACCGAGATCTACGATTACCTCCGGCTGCTCTACGCCTCGGTCGGCCAGCCGCACGATCCGGCCACCGGGAAAGCACTGCGGCGGCAAACCCCGCAGGTGATCGTGGACCAGATCCTGGCGTTCGAGCCCGGCAGCAAGCTCATGCTGCTCGCTCCTTTAATCCGGAAGCAGGCCGGCGAGTTCCGTGATGTGCTGGAAAAAACCCGTCGCGAGGGTTTCGTGCGCGTGCGGTTGGACGGTAAGATCGTCGAGTTGGATGGACCCGAACCGGTCCGCCTCGCCAAGAGCCGGGAGCACACCATCGAAGCCGTGGTGGATCGCCTCGCGCTGCGCGATGGCATTCGCACGCGGTTGACCGACTCGGTGGAAACGGCATTGCGTTGGGGCAAGAACCAGCTTGTGGTGTTGCACCAGCCCCCTGCCCCGGCCGAAGAAAGCGAAGCAACGGACTGGAAGGAAACGCCTTTTTCCACCGACTACGGCGATCCCGAGACGGGCTTCACCCTGCCCGTACTCACCGCCAAACACTTCTCCTTCAACAGCCACTTTGGCGCGTGCCCCGTGTGCCACGGACTAGGGACGTTCTCGGAATTTGATCCCGAGTTGATGGTTCCCGATGTGCAGAAGACGCTCGCCGAAGGGGCGATCGCCCCTTGGCAGCGCGGGGTCGGCAAGCGGATGCGCGCCTATTACCAGATTCTCCTGCGCGGTCTGGCGGGCCACTACAAAGCGCCGCTGGACCAGCCGTACACTGATTTGCCGGAAACCTTCCGGCGCGCTCTGATTCATGGCACCGGCGACGAGCCCATCGAAACCCGCATCCTCAAAACCAAGGAAAGCAAGGAGGGCAAAGGAAGCAAAGGCGAGCAAACGACCGTCCGCAAACCTTTCGAGGGCTTGCTGGCCCACCTCCAGCACCTGCTGGACACCACCGCCAGCGAATTGACCAAGCATCGTTTGCGGGCGTTCATGAGCGCACAGCCCTGCCCCGCCTGCCGGGGGGCCAGGCTGCGCCCGGAAATCCTCGCGGTGACCTTGACCACCGATGAGTCCATCGCCCGCGAGTTCAACATCCGCGATTTCTGCCGGCTGACCATCGGAGAGGCGCACGGATTAATCAGCCAGTTGCGTCTGACGGCCACGCAGCGGCACATCGCGGCGGAGATCGTGCGGGAAGTTTCCACCCGCCTGGGGTTCCTGGTCGAGGTGGGTCTGGCCTACCTGAATCTGGACCGGGAAAGCGGCACGCTCTCGGGCGGCGAATCGCAGCGCATCCGCTTGGCCGCGCAGATTGGCTCGCGGCTGGCCGGTGTCCTCTACGTGCTGGACGAACCGAGTATCGGCCTGCACCAACGCGACAACGACCGGCTAATCGCCACCCTGCGCCGGCTGCGCGACTTGGGCAATTCCGTGATCGTGGTGGAGCACGACGAGGACACCATTCGGGCAGCCGATTACCTCATCGACATTGGTCCCGGGGCGGGTCCGCGCGGCGGTCGGCTGGTTGCCCAGGGAACCCTGGCGGAAGTCCTGACCGTCGAGAACTCCCCCACAGCGCAGTATCTCTCGGGCCGCTTGTCGATCCCCGTGCCGCGTCATCGGCACCAGCCGTCCCGCGTTCCTCCTCCGGACACCGATCTGGCGCGCCCACTTTCGAAGAAGGGCGGTTTTCGGGTGGGGGCGCAGCGTGCGGACGGGCGAACCGCGGCGGAAGAGTACAACGACAGCGGCTGGATTCGGGTGGTTGGGGCCACGGAAAACAACCTCCAGAACGTGACGGTCTCTTTCCCGCTCGGTTGCATGACGTGCGTTACCGGCGTGTCGGGCAGCGGCAAGAGCACCCTGGTTGACGACATCCTCCGCCGCGTGCTAGCCCGCCAGCTTTATCGCGCCAAGGACGCGCCGGGCCGGCACGAGCGCGTCGAAGGCATCGAGCAGATCGATCACGCCATCGTCATCGACCAGAGCGCCATCGGGCGCAGCCCGCGCTCGAATCCGGTCACCTACACGGGCGCATTCGGACCGATCCGCGAACTGTTTGCCGGCTTGCCGGCTTCGCGGGTCCGCGGGTACGATGCCGGACGCTTCTCGTTCAATGTACGGGGGGGACGCTGCGAGCATTGTGAAGGCGATGGAGTGATGAAAATCGAGATGCAGTTTCTACCCGACGTCCACGTTACGTGCGAGGTTTGCGAAGGCCGGCGGTACAACCGTGAAACGCTGGAAGTGACCTTCAAGGGCAAGAACATCGCCGACGTATTGGAACTCACGATCGAGGAGGCCGACCGTTTCTTCCGGGCGGTGCCCGCGGTGGCCGACCGGCTCGCCGCGCTCGAAAGCGTTGGCCTGGGTTACCTGCGCCTGGGCCAAGCGGCCAACACCCTCTCGGGCGGAGAGGCCCAACGCGTGAAACTGGCGGCGGAACTGGCGAAGAAGTCCACTGGGCGGACGGTTTATCTTTTCGACGAGCCGACCACCGGCTTGCACTTCACGGACATCGCCAAATTGTTGGAGGTCTTCTTTAAGCTGCGTGATGCTGGCAACACTCTGATTGTGATTGAGCACAATCTGGAGATCATCAAGTGCGCCGACTGGATCATCGACCTCGGGCCGGAAGGCGGCTCCGAGGGCGGCAAGATCGTCGGCAGCGGCACCCCTGAACACATCGCGGCGCTGCCGGAAAGCCACACGGGACGTTATCTCGCGCAGAAGCTGTGACCCACCACGACGCCAAACGAGTATTTTGTACCGCGTTGTCCACCGTGCTTCTGCTGTCGGGAAGTTGCGTGCTGGCCAGCGTGGACCCGCTGGCACCTGGCAACGAGGCTGCCAGCGAATACCGGGCGGGTTTGCAGGCGTTCGCCGACGGTCTTCCCCAGGTGGCGGTTAAACAAATGGCGGTGTGCCTCGACTCCCACCCGCCGCCGGAACTGCGTCGGAACGCGATCTTGACGTCTGTGCAAGCCAGTGTTTCGCTTGGCGAGGGGGCTGCCGCCCTTGCGTTGCTGGACAAGCAAACCGCTGCGGCGGGAAGCCTCGAGAACGATGCGGCGATACTCTTCTGGCGCGGGCAGGCCCTGGCTGTCCTCGGTCGATGGGACGATGCGCTGGCAGCTTACTCGCGTGCTGTCAGTGGGGACACTGGCATGGCCGTCAAAGCCCGGTTCGGCCGTGGAGAGGCTTTGCTGGCACTGAATCGGAAACCCGAGGCTTTCGGGGTCTTCCAATCCCTCGCAGAAGACCCATTCGTCGGTGAACAAGCACTTCTTCGCGGTGCCGAGATCGCCCTCGACTCCAATCGCCTCAAGGACGCCGCCGCGCTCCTGCGCGGCAACCGGGAGCCGGGCCAGCCCCGCCAGATGACCGGCACGAGCCTCCTGAAGAAGCGCCGGTTCCTGATCGGCCGGCTGCGTCTGGCGCAAAAACAGACTGCTTTGGCGGAGAGGATCTTCAGCGGGCTTGCGGCGCAACCCGAGGGATTAACCGAACGTCTGCTCACGGCAAGTTTCTGGGGCTGGGCACAGGCTTGCCTGGAGCAAGGAAAGCTCGCGGAAGCGGAGGACGTGCTGGAAAGTTTCGTGGGAAACTATCCTCGCACGACTTACCTCAAGGGCACCCTGGCCTGGCTGACGCAGCTCTACGACCGGAATCCCCAGCTGCCCAACCTCGCCGACCTGCGCCGCTGGGCGGCGGACACCGCCGAACCATCACGTCAGGCGTCCAGTCTCCTGATGCTCGCTCACGTCGAAGAAACGCTCGGGCGGCCGGACCGTGCCGAGACCGTGCTCCAGGCTTTTTCCGAGGCATTCCCGAACGATCCGTTGCGCATCCGCGCCACGCTGGACCTAGCCAACTTGCGGCTGCGCCAGAACCATCCCGCCGAGGCCCGGGAGGCACTGGATCGAGCTAGAAAGCTCGATCCGGTCTCGGCGCAGAGCGAGACCGACATGCTCGCCGCCCGTCTGAGTCTCGCCGAGCACAACAGCGCGGAGGCGGCGGGCCTTTTCGAATCCATCGCCAACCGTCCCAACTTGACCGGCGCACAGGCAGAGGCGGCGGCGTTCAACGCGGTGCTCGGATGGCTGCGCGCGTCGGACACCAGCCGGTTCACCGTCACCGAGCGCACGTTCCTGGAGCGATTTCCGGACAGCCCGTTTGGGGCGGAGCTGTCGCTGGAGGAAGGATTGGCCCGCGCGGCCCGCACCGCGCAGGACGACCGCAACGGTCGTCAGCGTGCCGCCGCTGCCTTGAGACATTTCCTGAGAGACAATCCCGACCATCCTCGGGCGACCGAGGCACGCATCGTGTTGGCGGAACTGGCCTTCGAGCGCCCCTACCCCAATCTGACCGCCGCGTGGCACGAGCTGGCCGCGCCGGAATTTCGCCGCGTGGATAATCCCATCGTCTCACCGGGCGAGAATCCGGCCGAAAACGACCGCGCCGCCTATCTTGCCATTTGGTTGACCGATACCCCCGGACCAACTCAGGACGCCAAACGGGCGATCGCGCTGGCGGCGAGCTTTTTGGAACGTCGCCCGGACTCGCCTCTCGCTCCCGAAGTGCGGATGAAGCTCTGCGAGATTTATTTTCGCAACGAAGACTACTCCGACGCTCAGACTCAATTGGAATTGCTCGTTGAGAAAGCGCCCGATTCGCCGCTGGTCGAACCCGCCCTCTACCTGGCCGGGTTGGCGGCCTCGCGCAGCATGAGCAACACCGGTCTCGACCAGGCCGTGCCTCTCTTTGAGAAAGCAGCGCGGCTGGGCGGCCCGTTCAAACTCTCGGCCCGCCTCCGGCAGGCCGAGTTGCAGAAGCGGCTGGGCAACCTTCAGGACGCCCTCACTCTTTATAAAGAGGTATTAACGGCAACCGCGACCAGCCTAGATTTGACGGATGCGGACCTGGATTCCCGTTGCGCCGCGCTGGCGGGGCGAGGAGAAACTTTGTTGATGCTCGGTGCCAGGGAACCGAAGTATTACGAGGACGCGGCGCAATCGTTCGACCAACTCGCCAACCACACGCCCCACGCCTCGCTGCTTTGGCGGCGGCAAGCATTAACCCAAAAAGGGTCCGCCTACGAAAAGGCTGGCGATCCCACCTCCGCTCTCGCCGCCTACGACGAGGCCTTGAACGCCGGCGACCCACCGGATACCACCTCGCGCGAACCCGAGTGGACGTGGTTCTATCGCGCCGGCAGAAATGCCACGGAACTGTTGAAGGCCCGGTCGCAGTGGCAATCCGCCATCGTGATCTACAAGAAACTGGCCGCGGCGGACGGCCCGCTCAAAAACGATTATGAAAACTTGCTCAGCCGGCTGCGGCTAGAGCATTTCATCTGGGAGAATTGAACAAGGACGCCTCTTGCTTCCCGACAAAAGCAGGCGGGAAAGCCGATTCCGCGATATGCTTAAAGCGATGATTCCTCACACCAAACTTTTTGCGCCCGGTCCGGTGGAAGTCTCCCAGAAGACCCTCGAGGCGTTCAGCCGCCCCATGATCGGCCACCGGGGCAGCGAGTTCAAAGCGCTTTACAAATCGATCCACCCTCAACTCCAGGAGCTTTTCGCCACCAAGCAGCCGGTCTATCTCTCGACCTCTTCCGCGTGGGGCATCATGGAGGGAGCGATCCGCAACTTGGTGCAGAAGCGAGTCCTCAACTGTATGTGCGGCGCATTTTCCGACAAGTGGCTCGACGTCAGCCGCCGGTGCGGGCGCGAGGCCGAAGGATTGCAGGTGGAGTGGGGCCAGCCCATCTCGCCGGAAGAACTCGACTGGAAGCTCGCCACCGGCCAGTTTGACGTGGTGACCCTCATCCACAACGAGACGTCCACCGGAGTGCTGAATCCGCTGACGGAACTTGCCGAGGTGTTTCGCCGCTACCCGGACGTGATCTCGGTCGTGGACAGTGTTTCCTCCTTCTCCGCCGTACCGATTGCCACCGATGAACTCGGCATTGACGTTCTGCTCACCGGCAGCCAAAAGGCGCTCGCGCTGCCGCCCGGCCTGGCCATTTTCACCGCGTCCGAGAGGGCGCTGGCACGTGCCGCGCAGAGCAAGGACCGCGGGTATTACTTCGACCTGTTGGAGTTCAAGAAGAACCATGACGACTACATGACTCCCAGCACGCCGAGCATCGGCCACATCTACGCTTTGCAGTCGAAACTGGAGGACATTTTCGGCGAAGGACTGCCAGCCCGCTACGCGAGGCATGCCAGGACGAACGCCCAAGTCCACCGGTGGGTGGAGGCCAATGGTTTCGCGTTTTTCGCTCCGGAAGGTTTCCGTTCAAAAAGCCTCACCTGTGTGGCAAACAACCGTGGGATCGACGTGGCTGCCTTGATCAGCCGCGTCAAGCAGCGCCACAATTTCCTGTTCGATGGTGGTTACGGCAAACTCAAGGGTAAGACCTTTCGCATCTCCAACATGGGCGACGAAACGGAAGCCACGATAGCGCAGTTGCTTGCAGCCATTGACGATTGTCTGGAAGCTTGAAGGATGCGCCTGGCACAAGCGCAACGACAACTCGCGCCGCAGCGTTCTCTTTACACGCTCCGAGCCACTCATCCAAAAACGAAAAGAGCGGTGAATGTTAAACATTCGCCGCTCTTTAACTTAAATAAGATCGTTGGTCGCTTAGAACTTGATCGAGGCACCGAGCTTGACTGTCTCGTAGAAGCGATCACCGCCCTCGTTGACACCAGTGACACCGTTCAGAGCGGCACCGGGGCGATCGGGCTTCGAGTCATAGCCGTAGCCGCTTTCGAAGAACACGTTCACGTTGCGGGCAACATCAATTTGATATCCGAGAGCCGCCTGTGAGGTAAGCACCCAGCCGGAATCATACAAACCAGCACGCTGGTTGAGGAAGGGGCCCGCCGTGAAGTCGGCATGCTGCTCCTCGAGGTACTTGCCACCCACGGAGGCGACGAAGTAAGGCTTGATGGCCCGGGGAATATGCACCAGGTCCAACAGTGTCCGGGGCGTTTGCACCTTGACGCCCAAGCGGCCGGCGTACGCCTCGTAGTCATTCACGTCTGCTTCCAGGCGATAGACCCCACCCACTGCTCCAAAGGCACCAGCACTGTCCGTCACACGACCGGCGCTGTGCTTGCCGCCATCCGCATGGTCGTACGTGAAACCGACGAAGACCGAGACCACGTCATTGAGCCGGTAGCCTGCATCCAAGTTGCCGGTGATCGAAGCCGGGTCGTGCAGCGAGTTGAAGTCGCGCACCTGCACTTTGACCGGAAGGGCGTATGCCGCACCCGTGAAGGTCGGCACGATCACGTTTCCACCACCGTTGGTGAGGAAGCGGGTGACGTGATACTCATCAAAGTTTCCGCCGGCCGACAGGCTCAGGAAGAAACGTGTTTCAGGTTCTGGCTTCTGGATGACTGCTTTGGAGTCCTTGGAATCCTTCGAGGACCGGGCGGAATAATCATCCCCCGCGTGAGCGGCGGCCGCCAAGCAAAGGGTCGAGAGGACGAGCAAGGAACTGAGTTTGTTCTTCATTGGATTTTGTATCAGACAATCGTAAATCGCCTCCTTCATCTTATGAGGATGTATAAAAGCGATTTACTTTGCACCTAGTAACGCAGGTTATATCCCTCCACAACCTCAACAAAACGATTATCTCCGGATCAGGGCTAAGGAAGGATCAGCCGATCAATTCGGGATAGAACTCACGTGCGAGCTTTTCGCACTCGTCAGCAATCGCGCCCGGAGTATCCATCTCCAGCGTGCGGGCGGCGAGATCGCGGCAAACGTCCATGCGCAAGGTTTGCACGGCGCGTTTGACCCGTGGCACCAGCGCCGCACCCGCGCTGAGTTCATCAACGCCTAAGCCGAGCAGCAACGGTGTGAGCGTGACCTCGCTGGCCATCTCCCCGCAGACTCCCACCCAAATGCCGGCCGCGTGCGCGGCGTCGGTCACCATCTTGATCAGACGGACAATCGCCGGATGCGTCGGCTCGTAGAGATGCGCGATCCGTTCGTTCACCCGGTCCACGGCGATGGAGTACTGGATGAGGTCGTTGGTGCCGATACTAAAGAAATCCACCTCGCGGGCGATGTGGCTGGCACACAGCGCGGCGCTCGGCACCTCGATCATCACGCCGACCTCCATGTCCCCGTTGAAAGGCTTGCCCTCACGCCGCAGTTCTTCCTTGCACTCAGTCAGCAGAGCGTTGGCCTGGCGCACTTCCTCAACTCCGCTGATGAGCGGGTACATCATCTTGACATTGCCCAAGGCGCTGGCGCGCAAGATCGCCCGCAGCTGCACCTTGAAGACATCCTGGCGCTCCAGACAGAACCGGATCGCGCGCCAGCCGAGAAAAGGATTCATCTCCGTTGGCAGATTGAGGCTGCTGACAAATTTGTCACCGCCCAGGTCAAGCGTCCGGATGATGACACCGTGAGGCAGGATCTCGCTGGCTACCTTGCGGTAGTTGGCGTACTGCTCCTCCTCATTGGGCAAGTCGCTCTTGTTGAGGTAGAAGAACTCGGTGCGATACAAGCCGATTCCTTCCGCCCCGCTGCTCTTGACCTGCGGTACGTCCTCGGGCAGTTCGATGTTGGCCGAGAGAATCAGATGGTGTCCGTCCGCCGTGGTGGAAGCGGTTTCACGCAAGTCGTCCAGGCCAGCTTCGATCCGTTCCTTGCGGCGTCCCAGCTCCACGTATTCGCGCTGGGTTTGTTCGCTCGGGTCCAGCACGAGCAAGCCGTGGTACCCGTCGAGCAGGACTTCCACCCCGGACTCCAGGCGCGCACTGACATCGTGCAGGCCTACGATGGCCGGAATGTTCAAGGAACGGGCCATGATGGCCGTGTGCGAGGTCCGGCTGCCGGCGTCGGTGGCGAAGCCCAGCACGTACTGCCGGTTGAGCAGCGCCGTGTCGGAGGGAGTCAGATTGTTGGCGAGCAGGATGTGCGGGTAATTGATTTCGGAAAGACTCTGGGTCGATTTGCCGCGCAGGTTCATGATGATCCGCCGCGTGACGTCGTGGACATCCAGTGCCCGTTCGCGCAGGTACGGGTCGTCCATCTGGTTGAGCAGATCGGTGTAGCGTCCGGCGACCTGTTGAAAAATGGCTTCAATGTTGCGGCGCTCCTTTTCCAAGGTGCGCAACACCTCGTCGATCAGCGTCCGATCTTCGACGACCAGCAGGTGCGCGTCGAAGATGCTGGCGTCCTTGGCTCCGATGGCTTCGGCGATCTTGGCCTGCATTTCCAGGATCTGCGCCCGGGTGAGCAGAAGGGCGGACTCGAACCGGGCAATTTCCGACGGAAGATCCTTTTCCTGAATCGTGTAATCCGGTGAAGCGTCCTCGTCGGGACGAATCACAAAAATCCGGCCGCGCGCGAGCCCTGGCGAGACACCAAGCCCTTGGAAACGCTGTTCCGGTGGTGGAGAACCCGCGTCGCCGCTCATGGGCGATAATTCCTGCGTCGGGAGCAGAAGCCGCCAAAAGTGGAGGGCGGTGTTCCCATCATTCGTCGAAGTGTCCTTGCACCAGCGTCTCGATTTCCTCCAGCGCCTTTTCGGCGTCGGGACCCTCGGCGGTGACGCGCAGCTTGGAGCCTTGTCCAGCTGCGAGCATCATCAAGCCCATGATGCTCTTCCCGTTGACCTGCTCGCCGTCCTTCTCGACCCAGATCTCGCTCTTGAACTGGTTGGACACCTTGACAAAACGCGCCGACGGCCTGGCGTGCATCCCCAAGGGATTGAGGATGGTCAGTTCCTTGCTGCACTTCCGCTCGGATTCAGAATTGGAAGAAAGGCCGCCGACGAGGCTCATAAGGAGTTCTTGCGGTGCATCAAATTAAGTAATCGTTGGTTGAATTCCCGGGAGCCGTGCTGACCATGACTCTTCAGTTTCTGGTCCAGGGCGGCGACCTCCACCAACCGGGCCATGTCGCGCCCGGGCCGGACGGGGATGGTGACGTGTGGGACTTCGATGTTGAGTATCTGGTAAACCTCCTGTTCGAGGCCCACTCTATCGACTTCCCCCATCTCCTGCCAATCTTTTAATGTCACGACAAGATCCAGCCGCTTTTCGCTCCGGATGCTGCCGATCCCGAAGATTGCCGCCACGTTGATCACCCCCAGCCCGCGCACTTCCATGTGGCAGCGCGTGGTATTTGGAGCGGTGGCCATCAATTCCCGGCGCTCGATGACGCGGAGGCGTGTCACATCGTCGGCCACCAAGCTGTAGCCACGCTCGATCAGGCCCAGGACGCACTCGCTCTTGCCGATGCCGCTCACCCCGCGGATCATGGTGCCGATGCCGAGAATATCCACCATGCTCCCGTGTTCGGTGCGCGAAGGCGAGAAGTCAAACTCCAACGCGAGCGTGGCCGCGTTGACGAACTTCTTCGTGACCAGTGGGGTGCGAAACAGGGAGATCCCGGCCTGGGCCGCCACTTCGTGCAACGCCGCCGGAATAACCGCGTTGCGGGAGAAAACGATGCAGGGCACCCGCCGCATGCACAGCAGCCGGAATCGCTGCGACATTTCCTCGCGGGAAAGGCTCTTCAGGTACGACAACTCCGCGCTGCCGAGCACCTGGATGCGCTTGTTGGCGAAGTACCGGTAGAATCCGGTCAGCGCCAAGCCGGGCCGGTTGATCGTAGGCTCGGGGATTTTCCGGTCGAAACCGCGGTCGTCCCCCTCCAACCGCATCTGCAAAGTATCGCCGTGATCCTTGAAGAACTGCCCGACGGTGATCGTAGGCATTTTGCACTCAGGTGCATTGTGATGCGCAACCGAAACAGCATGAGCAGTTTTCACAGGCTGGGGAGGAATTCAGCGGCTGTTCATGGCTCAATTGAACTCCGGCTGGATGAGGCCGTAATTCCCCTCGTCCCGGCGGTAGAGAACGTTGACCTTTTCGGTCTTCGCGTTCAGGAAGACGACAAACGGCCGTTCGGACACCTGCATTTGCAGAACCGCCTCGTCCACGTACATCGGCTTGACCGGGTACTTTTCGTTCTGGATCATCTCCGGAGCGGGAGAGGATGCCAGAGGAGCAGCCATCGCCGCCGGTGCCGCCGGCTTGGCCATCACGGCAGCCGCCACGTTATCATGGTAGCCGTTGGCCGCGAGTTCCGGGAGATTTTCGAAGGCATCGGCCTGGAAGACCTGTTCGTCCAGGTAGCGGACAGACTGATTGCGGTGCGGACGCTGCTGGCGCAGCAGCCGCGTCTTGTACTTGCGCATCTGCCGGGCAATTTTGTCGGTCACCTGGTCCATCGAAGCGTAGAGATCACTGCACTCTTCGCTGGCTTCAATGGTGATGTGATTCCCGCAGACCAGCACCACTTCCGCACGGTGCCGGTACTTGTCCACCCCGAGAATGACGTGGGCCTCGATGATCCGAGGATAGTTCAAATGAAGACTTTCAATCTTCTTTTCTGCGTAGTCGTTGATGGCCGCTGTGATGGCCAAATGGCGGCCGGTGACGGTGACATGCGGATGGACGTTGGCGACTTGCATGGTATGTGTTTGTTCTTGCTCTTGGTGTTTGACTGAGCTTTGGGGGGAAAGCGGTGGGGCTGCGGACCTGCGCAGCGGGTATTTGCCTACATGGAAAATCGTTCTCCGAGATAAAGCTGGCGGCTGACCGGGTCGTTGATCAGAAAGTCTTTCGTTCCTTCGCGCCGCACCCTGCCCTCGTACATGAGGTAAGCGCGATCCACGATGGTCAGGGTTTCGCGCACGTTGTGGTCCGTGATGATGATTCCCAGGTTGGATCGCTCGCGCAACGAAAGGATGATCTGCTGTACTTCAGCCACCGCGATGGGATCAACCCCGCTGAATGGTTCGTCAAGCATCAGGAGGCTTGGATTGGTAATTAACGAGCGCGCAATGGTTAAACGCCGCTTCTCACCGCCGCTGAGCGTCAGGGCGACGTTTTTGCGCACGTGGGTGATGCCGAATTGCTCCAGCAGCTCGTCGCACCGGGCGCGACGCTCCCTGGCTTTGATCGGCAGGGTTTCCAAAATCGCGAGCAGGTTTTGCTCTACAGTCAGCTTGCGGAAGATCGATTCCTCCTGCGGCAGGTAGCCCATGCCGAGCCGCGCACGGCGGTACATGGGCAGGTTGGTCACGTCGCGGCCGTTGAAGTCGATCCGCCCGGCGTTCGGCGGCACGAGGCCCACGATCATGTAGAAGCTGGTGGTCTTGCCCGCCCCATTCGGACCGAGCAACCCGACGATTTCGCCGCGGCTGACTTGAATATCGACCTGATTGACGACGGTGCGGCCCTTGTAAATTTTGACCAGGCCTTCCGTCCGCATGATGGGCGAGGAACGGGAGGCGGCACTGTGCTCCGCGTGCCCGGGGAGTTCACCCGGTGCGGGCGAGTGACGGATCACATCGTCCTGCGTCAGCGTCGGGTCGGTGCCGGCGGGAATGCTCATGGAGAAAAGATCAGCGGCTCGGACGCGGCGGTTTGTTGGCGGGCGCGGGTGAAGCGGCGGGCGCCGTCGGCCCAAAACCCAGATCGCCGCCTTTGCTGCGCTGCGTGATGAGGGTCCGGCTCGGGCCCACCGTCAGCAGACTGTTGTCGCGGCGCAGTGTCATAACGGTGTCCGGCGAAGTGGCGACGTGCGTGTTTCCGTTTTGCTCGACACTCGGGGTGCCCTTGAGAACCATGTCGCCGGATTTGTTATCGAACGACGCCCAATCGGCGCGGCCCACGGAGCGCTTGGCCTCGCCGCCATCGGTGGCCGCACGCTCCTGGATGATAATGACATGGCCCTCGGCCACGGCGTGATCGATCCCGCCCGAGCTTTGTTTGGGAGCCGGTGCGGGCGGGGTGCTGCCTGCCGTGGAAAGCGGCGCCGGCGTGGAAGCTGCCGGGGTGGCTGCGGCGGAAGCCGTTTTGTCGCCGGTTTTATCTGTCTTATTGAGAAAGACCGTCAGTTTGTCGCTGGAGAGTTGGAATTTGGGATCGTGGACACGGACCTCGCCCGTGAACACCGCGATCCGGTCCTTGGAGGCAAAAGTTGCGCCTTGCGTGGCGATGATCTCGGTCTGGGTGGTCGGCGTATCCGCCTCATCAACCATCCCCTTGTCGGTGGGTGGTGACGGTTCGTTGATCTCGTCGATGTCCTGACCGGTGATTTTGGTGCTATCCGCTGCTGCCGGGAAAGGTTTGACGTTTGTGGGAGCTGGGGAAACCCCGGTCGGGATGAGAGCGGACGAGGGGAGCGGAGTGCCTGACGGCTGGGCGTTGCGATGTTTCCCCCCCACAGCGGGTTTTGCGTCCTGCGCGTGCAGCACCGCCAGCGGGAAAGTGCTGGCCGCGGCGACGACGCAAAAAGCAGTGAGCACACGGGACACTGAAACTTGAAAAGGGGATCGCTTCATTCGAAATGGGATTGATCTTTAAGGCGCAGGCGACGTGACACCGGCTGTCTTCTTGAGGTTATGAATGACCATATGCACGTTGCCGAGCAGTTCACCGGATTTCTCGACCGTATTGAAGCTCATCTTCTCGCCGGTCAACTCGAACTCCTGGGTACGAATGACCACAGGCTGGTCACTGGTGATGATCCGGGTCTTCAAGTTGAAAATACTGGTCGGGATTTCGATGTGATAATCGCTTTTCCCATCGGCCTGGTTGAGGTCGATCTTGGTGCCCTGCAGTTCCATGTGGTCCGCGTCGATGCGTTTGGCCTGCATGGCCATCAACTGCGAAAGCATCTGGCCGGTGTCACCGAAGCTCGGGATTTTCAGCCGCATCGACTTATCGCCAATCGGCAGCGGAATGGGAATTTCCTTGGAAGCAGGCGCTCCCTCCGGCGTGGCGTCCGGGTCGGGCGTAGGCGTGGGGGTCGGGGTCGCTTGGACCTTCGGCTTTTTGGCCTTGCCTTCGCGGCCCGCGAGGGCCGGCGTCGGTTGAAAGCCGAGAAGCACCAGCAAAAATGCACCAAAGGCAACCAGGCGTGTGATCGCGCCCGGTGCAGGTCTAGACGCGAGCGGCTTCATGGATGCGTTGCAGTGTAACGAGCAATCCTCCGAGTTGTCGAAGGGGAATTTGGTTGGGTCCGTCGGAGAGCGCTTTGGGCGGGTCTTCGTGCACTTCCAGAAAAACACCGTCGCATCCCGCAGCCACCGCCGCACGGGCGAGAACGGGCGCTAGAACGCCGTCGCCGATCGTGCGGTCGCCACCGGCACCCGGGCGCTGCACGGAATGGGTCGCGTCAAAGACGACCGGGAAACCCATTTCCCTGATCCAATACAATGAACGCATGTCCGCCACCAGGTTTTGGTAGCCGAAGCTGGCGCCGCGCTCCGTGAAGAAAAATCTCTCGCACCCGCAGGCCAGCAGCTTTTCCGCGATGGGCTGGACATCCCAGGGTGCGAGAAATTGTCCTTTCTTGACGTTCACCACCCGTCCCGTTTCGGCAGCCGCCTGGATGAGGTCGGTCTGACGGCAAAGAAAAGCGGGGATCTGTAACACGTCGATAAACTCGGCGGCCATCCTGGCTTCCTCGGGTGAGTGAACATCGGTCGTCACCGGGACACCCAGCTCGCGACCGACCGTTGACAACAGGATGCAACCTTCTCGTGCCGTGGTGCCCCGGAAGGAATGTACCGAGGTGCGGTTTGCTTTGTCGTAGGAAGCCTTGAGGACGAAATCCGTGCCCACCTCGTCACAGATTTCTTTGATCGTGTGCGCGGTCCGGCGCAGGAAATCCTCCGACTCGATCACGCAAGGCCCCAGAATGAAGACCTGATTTCCTGTTGGTTTGTGGAGGTGTTCGCCGTACACCAAAGCCGATAGATTGGGCGCGGCAGCCATCCGGGCGACCGTGCTGCCCTCCACCGCTTGTATTTGCTCTCCGTGGGGCAAGGTGAGTAGAGTTCGTGGGCGAACTCAGCCGCCGTAGCTCTTGGTAAACCGCTTTTTGCTCTCGCGCTGGTCTTCCGGCGTCAGAGGAGTTGCGTCCGGGGCCGCGTCCTCGACGGTAGCGGTCGGTGCCGGCGGGGTAATCGAAGGTTCGGGGGCGGCTGCCTCGGCGGCGGGAACACCCTGTGACACCTCGACAAAGGCCATCTGAAGGTGGGTCAAAGCGTTGCGCAGCACCCCGGTTTCCTCGGTGGTCAAGTTGCCGCGGGTTTTTTCCTGGATCATCGAGAGTTGGTCGATGAACAGGCGGGCGAGCTCAAGGTTCACTTCCGGCTTGTTGCTGGAAGGGTTTGGAATCAACCCAAGAAAGAGAGAAGCGTTCTGGGCCTGCATCATCACGAATTCGATGAAACGCGCGGCAGTCTCGCCCGACTGGTTATTTTGTTGAACTTCGGCCATAAGGGAAGAAGATAGGTCAAGGGGAGTGAAGCGAACTTGTTTCAGACTGCCTCGGGACGAACAATAGCTGTAATCGCCGCTTGATCCTGAAAGTAGCGGCGCGCCACATCCCGCACCTGCTCGGGTGTGATCGACTCGATTTGATCGGCCAGCTTCAGATGGTACAGGTAGCCGAGTTCGTAAAGTTCATCCAACGCGGCGGTGTAAGCCAGCGTGGCGTTGTTCTGATAGGCGATGGCCTGCTTGCCAAGCATCTTTTTCTTGGCCCGGGTGAGTTCCTGTTCGCTCAAACCGTCGTTGGCCAGGTGCGCGATCTCGTCGGTGAAGGCGGCGCGTACTTCCTCGACTTTCCGCGGGTCGGTTCCAAGATAGAAGGTGAACATGCCCGGAGCCAATCCCAGCATCTGCGAAGAGCCGACAAAGTACGCCAGCCCGAGTTCCTCACGGATGCGGATGAAAAACCGTGAGCCGAGATCACTGCTGGCTTCGTCGATGAGTTCGAGCGCGAAGCGGTCCGGGCTGGTGATGGTTGTTCCCTGGTAGCCGATCATCAGGACGGCCTGCTCCTTGTCCTCGAACTTCTCGACCGTCCGGGCCGCAGCAACCAGCGGTTCTGCCGGGATCGCCTCGGGTGTCGGCGCGGGCCGGCCGGCGGGCAGCGCCGCCAACAAAGCTTCCACGCGGTCGCGCACCACTTCGGCCTTCACGTTGCCGAAGACGGCAACCACCCCGTTCCTGGCGGTGACATGGCGCTGCTGGAAGGCAACGAGAGCAGCCCGATCCAGATTCTGAATCGAGTCGATGTTGCCCGAATTGCGCAAGGAGTAAGGATGGGCGCCAAACAACGTCGAGCGCAGGAGGTTGCGCGCCACGCTTGTCACATGCTCATCCTCCGATTTTACCGCAGCGATCTGGACGAGTTTCTCGCGCTCGATCACCGACTCGGGCAAAGTCGCATTGAGCAGTACGTCGGCCATGATGTCCAGCCCCAGGTCGAGATCGGGTTCCATGACCTCCAGGGAGAGGCTGAAACTATTATTGCCCGACTCGCTGCCGATGCTGCCGCCCACGGCCTCGATCTGCTCGGCGAGGTGTTCGGCGGTGCGGTTGGAAGTGCCTTTGAGCCATACCCGGGAAAACAAGCGGTTGAGTCCGTTGTTCTCCGCGGTCTCCGTGAGGAGTCCACCGCGGAACACGGCGTCCATGTACACGAGCGGCAGGCGGGCGTCTTCACGCACCAGCAGCCGCAGCCCATTGGAAAGCTCAAATTTTTGGATCTCACCGGCGTGCCGCGCCCCGGCTTCCGCGTCTTTACCCGGGGTATGTTCAATCGGGTCCAGGGTCGCGACATTGCACTGATCAACGCGCAGGTAGCGGCATGCCACCTGTGTGATGTCCTCGGGACGAACCTGCTGGATAGCTTCCAGATAAAGCCGCGAGAAATCGAGGTTGCCGGTGAGCAGCCAATTGGAACCCAGGTCGCTGGCCTGACCGCGCATCGTCACCAGCGCACCGAGCTGATTGTTGAGGATCACCCGCTTCGCTTTGGCCAACTCGGGAGCCGTGATGCCGTTCCTCTGTATCTCCGCAATCATCTCCATGATGGCTGCCTCGGTGGCAGCCCGTTTGTCCGGGTCCGTGGTGGCCTCAATCCCAAAGAGACCTGGCTCGGAAGGCACGTAGGAAAAAGCGGAAACGGAATGAGCGAGCTTCTTTTCCTCGCGCACCTGCCGGTACAGACGCGAACTGCGCCCCTCACCCAGCAGAGTGGCTAGAACATCAAGAGCCGGCACGTCCGGGTGGGTGATGTTGGGGATGTGCCAGGCGATCAGCAGCCGCGAAAGCTCGGTGGGAAAGCGCGTGCCGGACTCGCGCCGGCCGAGCTGCGGAGCTTCGGCCGGCAGGTACAGCGGCGGCAGCGCCTTGCGCGGATAAGGAGCGAACACTTCTTCGAGCTGCGCGAGCACCGCCCGTTCCTGCACGTCGCCGACGATCACAAACGTGATGTTGTTCGGCACGTAGCGACTCTTGTAGTAGGCGACCAAGTCTTCCCGCGTCAGTTGGTTGAAGACGTCCAGGTGCCCGATCACCGGAAGAGAGTAAGGGTGCTGCCGGTAAGCCGTCGCGAAAAGCTGGTGGCTGTTGACGCGGTCCGGGTCGTCGTTGCCCATCGCGAACTCGCGCCGGATCACCTCCTGCTCCTTGACGAGTTCATCGGCAGGCAGGATGGAATTCATGCAAGCGTCCGCCAGAAGGTCGATCGCTGTGGCGGTGCCGGCTTTCGGAACGTCGATCCAATAGACCGTGCGGTCGAAGGACGTGTACGCGTTGATGTACCCGCCCTCGTCCTGCACGCTTTGGGCGATCTGGTTGGTCGAACGCTTTTCGGTTCCCTTGAAGAGCATGTGCTCCAGCAGGTGGGAGAGTCCAGCCCCCAACCAGGGTCCCTCGTGGATGCTACCCGTCCCGACCCAGGCCTGTATGCTGACGACCGGTGCGCTGCGATCCTCCTGAACCAGCAAGGTTAAACCGTTCGGCAAAATATGTTTGCGTGCGGTGGCCGACGGAAAGTGAATGGTGCCGGAAGGCTGCGCGCTCTGCGTCTTGAGGGGTTGGGTGGCAATCATGGCAGGGAAACAACTGTTGTGCAGGAAGACGCTGAAATCAAACGGGCGGGTGGCTAGGGTGCCTCACGGTCCGTGGAACCCGCCCCTCGGGAACCTCCTGCGACCGCCGGCTTCGCTTTGCGCGACGAGCGGAAAGGATCCACAAAAGCCTCCTTGAAACCGTAGCCCCCACTGAAATCCTCCAGCGTGTCTTGGTCCGTCTTGCCGAAGACGCGCGCTTCGATCAGGTTGAAAACGATCGCGCCGATGTCATCGCAGGAACGGACGCGCCAGTGCTCAAGGACGGTCAATGCCATCGGACCATACTGTTTGATCGCGTAGAGCCGAACTCCTTCCAGCAGCTGCTGCCCGGTCACGTGGGCATCAGCGGCTGGAGCGGCGGCGGATGTTTTCCGGCGCTGCCCTTTGGTGGTAAAATCCAGGGCATCGCGCACAAAGAGGTAGGCATCGTGCTCAAAGCGCGGGTCGCGTGCGACGATTTCGTCAACGGAGTTGGAAAACTGATCAGTGATCATGGTGCGTGGAAGCCGACAGACGAACCCGCCCGCCGGGATGGATGAACGTTTTGCAAATGAACCGCCGGCGTGCCCTCGCGCCTCGCGTCGCGCCAATACTTCGTCGCCGCTCCGACCAGTGTGGCGGCAAGAACGGCAACGATGAGCAGCCGATCGCGCGGAGTAAGAGAGAACATCTTGAGAAGTGCGCTGTCTGCCAACACGTTGGTCCCAGATGGATACCGCCCGGCTTTCACGCTGTCAACCGGGTGCCCACGAGTCAACGCCCGGCTCGGCGTGGGGATCGAATCAGTAAAGGGATGCGTTTGGCACAAGCGCAGCTACAACGTTACCGGTGACGCAACTGCTACCTTCTACTTGTGCTCTCAGCGAAATTCGAGTTCCAGGTTGTCCAGGTAGCTCGACACGGCGTCGGGGCGATGGGTGTGCTCCCGATCAAGCTGCTTGGCGCTGCGGAAATATTCTTCGAAGACTCCGCTCTCGGAACTCACCTGCGTCGCCTCGTACCAGTTCAAGTAATCGACGATTTCCTCGCGCTGTTGCAGGACGGTTTTTCTGGCGGCCTCGAGCGCCAGGAGTTTTTCTTCCGTCTCGCCCATCTTGCCTCGGCTCAAGCGGTCCACCAGTTGCTGGTAACCGAGCACGATGGATCGGCACAGCGGGCTGCAACGCCCCGTCAGTTCCATCAACCCGGTGCGCGCCGCCGCAAGCAATTGACGGTTTTGCTTCAAGGCGGTGAACTCCTTGAAATCGTGCAGGCTGTAAACCCTCGGAGCGCCGCTGTCCTTCGCCAGGCCGGGGCCGGTGAACTTGGTAAGCGCCGCCAGCCTCTTCTCCGTTTCGAGAACCGAGAAAAGCTGGTAGCGATCCGCCACCGCCAACTGCGCGAGGCCCAGGGTCCACCATTTTTCCAGGGAGTCGTCCGAACCGCCTAGTTCGGGGAAATGGGTGCGCAAGGCCTGAATCTCCCGGGCCGCTTCCGGACTGATGGAGGGCAGGTCGTGGATGAAGCCGGCCAGACCGCTGCGGCCGGCCGACATCTCCCGCAGCAGCAGGCAGACCAGATTGTAAGCGTCCGCGCGGTACAGGGAGCGCGAGGTGGAATCCATCGTCGCCGGGTCCTTGCTCAGGAAGGCGAGAATGGGCAGCTCCTGGCTGGTGGGCAGCAGGGCGGCAAACAGGTTGGCCGAAACGCCATCGTCCTGGCTCTCGAGGTATGCGGCCAGCCCTTCGACCAGCCAGGGCGGCGGGGGAGTGTAGCTCTGCCCGGCGCTGGCGCTGGCGTGGCTGCGGTAAGCCATTTCCAGCAGGATCGCACGCACGATCTCGTCGCGGAGGCGCGTGCCCCGTCCGGCCTCCCCCAGAAGCAGATCGAGCTGGATCTTGAGTCCGGAAGGAGTCTGCACGAGCGCCAGTGCGCGAGGCGGCAGCGCGTCGGGCATGGCGGCATCCGGCTGGCGCAGGCTCACGACGATGGGCAAACGCCAATCATCCTTCAGACCCAGGATGCTGAGCAACCCCGCCTTCGTGTCCTCGCTCAACGTGGCAACGCCGCCGCGCACCGCGCCCTCACGCGCGTAGATGATGAACTGGTGCGTGCGGCTGATGCTGCAGGGCAGCAAAGTTTCCAGGGCTGAAGCCGTGGGAGCCAAGCCCGAGAGCAGGAGCAAAGGCAGCAACGGCCGATGACCAACGACCAGTGACCAAAGCAGAGAAAAGCCCGGCCAGCGTCTGGTCATCGCTCTTCGTCCCGCTTCAGTGACCGGCGGGCCGGCTGATGATCTCCACGCTGCCCTTGTGGAAGGTCAGAGATTGCATCCGGGCCAGCACCTTCTGATCAGGTTCCAGAACTTTCCATAACGAGCCGAAGACCAGCGGGTTGATCAGGTTCATAAAGGAAGCCGGCAACTGGAGACGGCCGAACGAGCCGCCCAGGTTGCGGGGTACCAGCTTTCCACCTTCGATGGTCACCGCGTAAGCGTCCGAGGCATAGAGCGGATAACCGAGCAATGATTGCTGCGTGGTCACCCGGCATGTCCCCTCGCCCAGGTGGACGAAAACCCGTTCAAACTTGAGCGGAATGCCGAAGAAACTTTCGTCCTTGCTGCGGATCGAATACTGCAAAAACGCGTTGACCTGCTCCTCCGGGTACACCAACCGGCGGGCGGAAGCCTGCTGGGCGACATTGTCCATGTCGTCCCGGATGGCCGGAGCGCCCATCACGGCGTCCTGGCTGACGGTGGGGATCAGGCGGGGCGGACGGATGATCTGGACGAAAGCGGCGAGCAACAAACTTACTCCCAAGCTGAGGGCGAAGTTCCTGGCGTTGCGCTTGCCCTGTCCCCGTTTGGGGCTCATGATCTTTCGAACCCGTTCCTGCACCGCGGTTGGATCGTCGCGTTTGGCCGCATCGGTCGGCAGGAGCGAGCGGTCGAGTTTGGCACCGCAATTATGGCAGTAAACGCGCTCGGGCTCGTTTTCGAAATTGCATTGTTTACACAGGATGGTGGTGGTCGCCATGAGCTAGGGAAAGCCGAGAATACAAGAAGGTGGAGCCGGCTGACCAGCAGCATTTTCCGGTCCCCCTTTTTGACGGAGGGGCGACCGGATCAAGCGGAAGTACCGCCGCCAGTACTCGGTTTGTTGGCAGGGGCGGCGGGTGCTGGCTCCACCTTCTTCGCCGGGGCCGGTGCCGAGTCGGCGCTTTTAGCCGGAGTCGCCTCGCTGGACTTGCTTTCTCCGGAGGAAGCCGAGGCTCCCGGGGCCACGTCTTTCTTGGCGGCTTCCTTGTAATTTTCGCTGCGGTAATCGGTGATGTAGAAACCGGAGCCTTTGAAGATCAACCCCGCGCCGGTGCCGAGCTGACGCTTCACCTTGCCGTGGCCCCATTCCTCCTGGCGGCATTTTTCCTGCGGACAAGTGTCAAAGTGCGGGTCCTTCATGGACTGGACGGCATCGAAACTCTTCTCGCATTTCTGGCAAAAGTACTCGTAGGTCGGCATACGGAATCGGGAGGTAAAAAGCGGGGTTCGACGCAGGTGGCGCGGCGATTGCTTGGTTGACGCACCGCAATAGGATTGTATAGGTACCACAGTTTTCCGCACGTCTAAATCTACATCTATGCTGCCGCTCAAGAATTCATTTCGTCTCACCGGACTGGCCCTGGTCGCCCTCGGCCTGGCTGCCTGCGCCGACAACGACTTGTACAGTGGAGACCACACGGAATACATCGGTAATATGTCGGGTGGCCACGTCAACACGGCCTACAACCAGCGTTCCCGCCCCGAGGACACCGTTTCCTTCTGGGACGGTGACGGCGTGCCCGGCAATCCGCACATCGAGGTGCGCTTGGGCGAACAGCGCGCTTATTTCTACAAGGGCGACACTCTGGTGGGAGTCGCCCAGGTGTCCACTGGCCGCGAAGGCTACAATACCCCTTCGGGAAATTACAAGGTGCTCCAGAAAGACAAGGATCACCGCTCCAGCTTGTATGGCGATTACGTGGACGCCAACGGTACGGTGGTGAAGGGCAACGTCGAAGTCGGCAAAGACCCCAAGCCCCCGGGTACGACCTACCTGGGAGCCTCCATGCCGTACTTCCTGCGGGTGACCAACGGCGTGGGCTTGCACGCCGGCTACCTGCCGGGCGTCCCTGCCAGCCACGGCTGTATCCGCATGCCAGAATTTATGGCGGAGAATTTCTTCTACAACACGCCGATGGGTACGCCGGTTTCGATTACAAATTGAACCTTTCATACAAGCAATCCTTCGTCATGAACCCCGGCCAATCTCCCAATCAGACTGTCCCGCTGGAAATTTCCGTGCAGGATGCGCATCGCCAACTGGAAGAAGGCGGTGTCCACGTCCGACTGATCGACGTGCGTGATCCGGAGGAATTTGCCTTCAACCGGCTGCCGGGTGCCCAGCACATTCCTTTGCAGACAATCTCGCGGGATGCGGCGGCGAAACTGATGAACAAGGATGCCGACATCCTTGTTTATTGCCACCACGGCATGCGCTCGGCGCAGGCGGCCCAGCAGTTGAGGGAGCTTGGATACCTCCGGGCCCGCAGCATCGCTGGCGGCGTGGACAAATGGTCAACCGAGATTGATCCGTCTGTTCCGCGGTATTGAAGTACCACCGGGTAGGGTTTGCCTCAAAGGATGCTTCCGGCCGCAGGACGGGCGCTTCGCCCGCCGTTGGGCAGCTTCCGGCAGGCGAAGCGCCCGCTCTACAACCAGAGGATAAGTTCAATGGCAGCGTCTGCCGGCGAAGCCACGTACTCGCCGTGCGGCGCTTTCGTTCAAGCCCGCTGCTGCACTCGCGCTTCGACTTTGAGACGCAAGCCGTTGAGCGAAATAAACCCGGTGGCGTCGGACTGATTGTAAGCTTGCGTGGGGTCGGCTTCCATCGTGGCGATGTGTGGATTGTAAAGGCTGACCGGGCTCCGGCGGCCCGCTGCAATGACGTTGCCTTTGTACAGCTTGATTCGTACCTCGCCCGTAACGTTGCGCTGTGACTCGCGAACCAGTGCCTGGAGCGCCTCCCGTTCCGGGGCGAACCAGAAGCCGTTGTAAACCAGCGTGCTGTATTTCGGAATCAACGAGTCGCGCAAATGCATCACCTCACGGTCCATCGTGAGCGATTCCATCTGACGGTGGGCGAAGTGCAGGATCGCGCCGCCGGGTGTTTCGTACACCCCCCGGCTCTTCATGCCGACGAACCGGTTTTCCACCATGTCCACCCGCCCGACCCCATGTCGGCCGCCCAACTGGTTGAGCGTTTCCATCACTTCCAAGGGGCTGAGGGTTCTGTAGTCGCTGTCGGTTTCGTGGCACACGGCCACGCAATCTCCCTTCTCGAAGCAAAGCTGGACGTATTCGGGCTTGTCGGGCGCGTCTTCGGGCGAGACGCTGAGCTTGTACATCTCGCGGGAATCCGGCGCACTGGCATCCATCCAGGGATCTTCGAGGATGCCGCTCTCAAAAGAGATATGCAGGAGGTTGCGGTCCATCGAATAGGGTTTCTTCGCGCTCGCGGCGACCGGAATGTGATGTGCCTCGGCGAAGGCGATCATCTCCGTACGACCGGGGAACTGCTGGCGGAAGCGTTCCTGGCGCCACGGGGCAATTACTTCGATATCGGGAGCGAGCGCCGCAGCGGTCAACTCGAAGCGGACCTGGTCATTCCCCTTCCCCGTCGCACCGTGAGCCACGGCGTTGGCCCCCTCGGCCCGGGCGATTTCGATCATGCGTTTGGCGATGAGCGGACGCGCGATACTGGTGCCGAGATAATACTGGCCTTCGTAGATCGCTCCGGCCTGGATCATGGGGAAGATGAAGTCTCGGGCGAACTCCGCGCGCAGGTCGTCGATGTAGCAAGTGGTGGCGCCGGTGGTGAGCGCCTTTTGCTCCAGCCCGTCGAGTTCTTCCTGCTGCCCGATGTCGGCGCAGAAGGCGATGATCTCGGCTTGGTACGTTTCGCGCAGCCAAGAAAGCAGCACCGAGGTATCCAGCCCACCCGAATAGGCGACGACGATTTTCATAGAGGCTGGACGTTAGATATGAACCGCCATGTGACAAACAAAATTTCATCCCAGGTGAACAAAAGGAAATTTCCCGCTTGCAGCCGGTAGCGAGATGAGGAAGAATACTGACATCAAATCGCGGGGTGGAGCAGCCTGGTAGCTCGTCAGGCTCATAACCTGAAGGTCGTAGGTTCAAATCCTACCCCCGCA
>CAXTOP010000009.1:0-133007 GCA_964245965.1 uncultured Chthoniobacterales bacterium | reverse complement strand
ACTCACAAGCAAGCCCTCGCTGGCAGCGTCAAAACGAATTACTTCACGGCATTGCTCCTAGGGAATATACCTTAGGACAAATGCTTTGTGTTTTTAACGCCACAAGTCAAGTATCTGGGGGGGACATTTCCAGGGTAGTTACCATTTTTTACCGTGCAACTCACCACCACCACCACCACCATCGACGAGGCCGCGCGCCTGTGTGACCTGCATCGTTACGAAATTTTGGACACGGCACCCGAACCGGCCTTCGACCGCCTGACCGTGCTGGTGTCGCGGCTGTTCGATGCGCCGATTGCCCTGGTCTCTCTTGTTGACGAGGATCGCGTCTGGTTCAAGTCCATCTGCGGGCTGGATTTCCGCGAGGCGGCGCGGGAAGCCTCGTTCTGCGCCTACGCCATCACGCAAAACGAAGTTTTTGTCGTGCCCGACGCGACGCTCCACCCACGTTTTGCCGAACATCCATTGGTGACCGGTCCTTTGGCAATCCGTTTCTACGCCGGCGCTCCTCTGGTCACCCCGCGGGGGCACCGGATCGGTACGCTTAGTGTTTTCGACTTCAAGGCGCGCGCGCCGCTGTCGGAGCAGGAGACCGCCGTCCTGTGCGATCTGGCCGCGGTGACCGTGAGCGAGATTGAACTGCGCCACAACCGGCGGCACCTGGAAGCCAGGGTCGCCGAGCGCACCGCAGCCTTGCAGGCTGTCCAGCGGGACCTGCGCGCCGTCAAGGAGGAAGCCGAGCGGGCCAACAACGCCAAGAGCGAATTTCTCGCCCGCATGAGCCACGAATTACGCACGCCCATGAACGCCATCCTGGGCTTCAGCCAGTTGATGCAACTGGACGACGGCCTCGCCGCCGCCCACCAATGCGCCGTGGAGCAGATCTACAAGGCGGGCCGGCACCTGCTGGGGCTCATCGACGAGGTGCTCGACATTTCTCGCATCGAGACCGGCGACCTGCGCCTGGACATCCGGCCGGTGGAACTCGGCAGCACGCTGCGGGAATGCATCGCGCTGGTCACGCCGCTGGCCAGTTCCCGGGGTATTGCCTGGGAAAGCAGCTGTCTGGACGGCGAACGCTGGGTCATGGCGGATGCGCAACGCGTGCGGCAGGTGCTCATCAACCTTCTGACCAACGCGGTGAAGTACAACCGTCCCTTCGGCCGGGTGCTGCTGAGTTGCGTGGCGCACCGAGGCGAACCAGATCGCCTCTGCGTGCGGGTGTCTGACACGGGGGTGGGCCTGAACCCGGAGGATGTGGCGCGGCTCTTTGTCCCCTTCGAGCGGCTCGGCGCAGAGCACGGCAGTGTGCAAGGCACGGGCCTGGGCCTCGCACTCTCCAAGCGCCTGGTGGAGGCGATGGACGGCAAGCTGCGGGCGGAGAGCGCCGTGGGGCAGGGCAGCACGTTTACTCTCGAGTTGCCCGGCATGGGCCAGGACGGTCCGTTTGTTGGCCAGGCCGCCGGGTTCCCCGGGGTGGACGTCCCCCTCGAGGAGTTGTCGGTGGCCCTGTGCGCCGAGCCTGCCCAAATCCGGCGGCACACCGTGCTGTACGTGGAGGATAACACGTCGAACCTGGATCTGATGCGCCGGATTTTCTCCATGCGTCCAGGCTTGCGGCTGGTTTCCGCGGTCAACGGGCTGACGGGGTTGGAAGAGGCGCGGGAGCAGCGGCCCGAGTTGATTTTGCTCGACGTGCAGTTACCCGACCTTCTCGGCGACCAGGTGCTGGAGCAACTGCGCGCCGACGCCCGGACGGCGGGCATCCCGGTGGTGGTGATCAGCGCGGGAGCAATGCCCGAGCAGATCACGCGGTTGCTCGACGCCGGCGCGCGCAGCTACGTGACCAAGCCCATCAATGTGCCCGGGCTCTTGAACATGCTCGACGAAGAGTTCGCGAGCGCCGGCGCGACAAGGAACTGAAGAAAAGGCAAAAGGCAAAAGGCAAAAGGCAAAAGGCAGAAGGCAAAAGGCAGAAGGCAGAAGGCAAAAGGCAGAAGGCAGAAGGCAGAAGGCAGAAGGCAGAAGGCGAAGAAGAGACAGAGGGAAACTTTTCGTCTTTCCTTCTGCCTTCTGCCTTCTATTTTCTGCCTTCCGCCTTCCTCCCATGCTCGACTACTCCGTCCTCCCCCGTCCCGAGTACCCGCGGCCTGACCGGCAGCGGTCGTTCGTTGAAGGCCACGACTGGCTGAACCTCAACGGACCGTGGCAGTTCCGCTTCGACAGCGAGAACGATGGCCGGGACCTGCGCTGGTTCGACCCGGCGACGGGTGGCTGGGAGGAACAGATCATCGTCCCCTTCTGCTGGGAATCTCTGGCGGCGTGGGGCCAGGGTGATGCCGCGGGCAACGACAACTATTACGCCACACGCGTCTTCCGCGATCCGCTGAGCGTCACCCGCCAGAACCATCGCTCCGCCCTGCGCTACGAGATCGGCTGGTACCGGCGCGAGGTGCGCATCCCGCGCCGCGGACCGTGGGAAGGCAAGCGGGTGATCCTCACCGTCGGCGCGGCGGATTTCTTCAGCGACGGCTGGTGCAACGGCCACCACCTCGGCCATCACGAAGGAGGTTACACCCCCTTCGAGTTCGACCTGACCCAGGCGCTCGGCGAACCCGCCGCGGACGGTTTTTCCCGCGCGACGATCGTCCTGCGCGTGGAGGATCCGATGGACAACTCCGAGCAGCCCGTGGGGAAACAATGGCGCTGGTACACGACGACCAGCGGCATCTGGCAGACCGTCTTCCTGGAGCCGCGCCACGCCACGCACCTGCGGCCTTTTCGCATCTCGCCGGACCTGGATCGCGGCACCGCGAGATTTGAGCTGCCCTGCTCCGCCTGGGACCCCGGCGATACGGTGGAGGTGGAAACCCGCCCGCCGGGCGAGGCGCCCGCGCACACCGAGATCCTCCCCATCGACCCCGGCACCCACGCGGCCAGCGCCGAGATCGCCGCGCCGGGCCGGGTGAAGTGGGACCACACAAACCCGCAACTGTACTACGTCAAGCTGCGGTTGAAACGCGGCGGTGCGGTGCTCGACGAGGTGCAGACGTACTTCGGTCTGCGCAAGATCAGCACCGAACTGGCCCACGGCGACCCGGGCGACGACAGCGCCCCGGCGGCGCTGTGCCTGAACAACGAGCCCGTTTACCTGCGCGGCGCGCTGCACCAGTCCTTCTATCCTGACGGCGTGTACACCGCGGGCGACGCCAGCGTGCTGCGCAACGACATCGCCCACGCCAAGAAGAGCGGGTTCGACTTCCTGCGCATCCACATCAAGATCGACGACCCGCTGCTGCTCCACTACGCGGACACGATGGGCATCCTGCTCATGCTCGACTTTCCCAATTTTGGGGAAGGCGGTGATACTCCATTGGGCCGCCGAAGGTACGAGGACATGATGCGCCGTGCCGTGGAGCGCGACTACAACCATCCGGCGGTGATCGCCTGGTGCTTGTTCAACGAAACGTGGGGTTTTGGCGGTCAGGTCGAACTGGTAAAACTCTTCGGCCCGCGGGAAGGTGCCGTCCACGAGGAGGCCAAGAGGCTCGCCAACCAGGATGCCCTCCAATGGGTCCAGCACACCTGGGAACTCGCCAAGACGCTCGATTCCACGCGGCTGATCGAGGACATGAGCGTGGTGTTCTGGGAACACCTGGATTATTACGCGCACGGCGACACGGACATCAATTCATGGCATTTTTACGTCAACGACTACGCGAAGGCGCGCGAGCACATCGAAAAGGTGGTCCACTCGACCTACGCCGGCTCGATGTTCAACTATGCGGAAGGTTACGCGCAGAAGCAGCAGCCGCTGATCACCAGCGAGTACGGCGGCATCGGCGCGCTGGATGGCGACGTGGATGTGAGCTGGAGCTTCAAATTCCTGACCAACGAGTTGCGCCGGCAGCCGAAGCTGTCGGCCTACGTGTTCACGCAACTTCATGACGTGGAATGGGAGTACAACGGGTTTCTCAACTATGACCGCACGGCCAAGGAGTTCGGTTATGACCCGGTAATGATCAACCACAGCGACGTGCTGCCGATGGACGCACCGCCCATCCGCCGTGGCGCGCCGGGCGAGATGGTGAAGGTGGAAATCACGAGTTCGCATTACGCCCGGCGCGAGTGCAAGGACGTGGTGCTGGACTGGCGCGTGAGCGGCATGGATGCGCTGGGCCGCATCCTGCCCGATCTGGCGCGGGGCGGGGGGCCCATCCCATACCCGCCGCGTCGGGTGGCTGCGGCAGCGACGGCGGAATTCAGACTGCCCGGAGGTGAGCTGCCGACGCTGTGCCAACTCTCGGTCGCGGCGCGCACGGGCGACGGCGAAACAGTGGCGCACAATTTCGTGGAATTCTTTGTGACCGCAGGCTATCCCCCGGCCCGGCGGGAGATGGAGGATGGACAAACGCTCCTGTGCGCCCTGCCGGCGGACTGGTCGGAGGAACGTTGGAGTGAATGGGCGCTCCCGCGCGAGGAGGCCGGCAGCCGAGACTGTTCCTGCGGCCGGGGAACGGGGTACTTTGAATGGGCGTTGCCCCTGGAAGGGCTGGAGCTGCGCTCGATGCGCCGGCTGCGAGTGTTGGTGGAGGCGAGTTCCTGCGGGCCGGACGCCGCGCAGACAGACGAGCACGCCCGACCGACGGAGCTGGATATTTCGCTGAACGGCGTGCCGATTCATCGCGGGGTGTTGCGCAACCACCCGCACGATGCGCGCGGCTCGCTGAGCTACCTGCGCGGCGGGCGTGGGGCGTATGGCTATCTGACACGCGCTGCCGTGGAGGGCGACCTGCTGCGCCGGGTGGTAGAAGGCGGCGAGGCGAGTCACCTGCGACTGCGTTGTGCGGTGCCGGCCGGCACCGCGATGCCCGGCGGACTGGTCATCTACGGCGCGGAGTCGGGCCGATACCCATTTGGGTTGACGGTGATCGTGGAGAGGTAACCCTGATTCTTCGCTACTTGGCGAACACGAGTGGCGATGAAATCGATGTTATACAACTTCTCATCGCCAAACCGGCATCTCCGGGGTCTGTCATCCTGAGCCGAGTCTTGCGAGGTCGAAGGACCTTCTGCCGCCGGAGGCACGGAGGTGGTCGGTGGCAGGACATCTCCACCGAGGATGCGCCTGGTTGGCTGCCGCCGGCCGGAAGGTCCTTCGACCTCGCAAGACTCGGCTCAGGATGACAGACCCCGGGGAGGAAGGATCAACAAACCATCGCCACGCTCAAAACCGCCATTCCCGTGTCACGTAGTCACAGAACGTCAGCAGGAATAACAGGAACAACCAGACCAACCCCGCGCTCGCAAAGATGCGCATGATGCCCTTGGAATACTTTACCTCCATGAAGATCAGAACAATGAGGATCGTCTTGAGGATCGAGATGCCATAGGCCATCACGTCGTGGACGCGTCCGCTCAAAGGCATCTTGGCCCCGACGGCGGTGAGCACCAGCAGCAGGAGTAGCGAAGCATACACGCCATACAGCGTGAGCAAGGCGGGGCGGTTTGCTTGTGCAGCCATAAATCAAAGAAAATCCTCTCAGCCGCTGATGAGATACAGCATCGGGTAGAGAAACACCCACACGATGTCCACGAAGTGCCAGTACAGCCCGATGATCTTGACCGGGTTGTGGTACTCCGCCGAAAAATCCCCCCGCCGCGCTCGCAAATATAAATAAGTCAGCGCACATAGCCCGATGGTCATATGCACGGCGTGCAGGCCCGTCATGCAGAAGTAGATGAACAGAAACATCTGCGCCCCGTTGGCGTGCGCAAATTCCTCAGGCCGGAAGTTGTAATTGGGAATCAGGTGCTCGCGATAGTCAAGGAAGTATTCGCCCATCTTCGCACCCAGAAACGTCGCGCCGAAGAGAAAGGTCAGGATCACGAACCACCGCAGTTTCTTCTGTTCGCCGTCCTCGCTGGCGCGCACCGCCAGCGCCATGAACAAACTGCTGGTCAGCAGCACCAGCGTGTTGATCGTGCCGATCCAGAAATACAGGTGCTGGCTGCCTTCCACGAACCCGGCCTTGTAGTTCACCCGGTACACCGTGTAGCACAGGAACAAGCCGCCGAAGAAGAGGATCTCCGTGGACAGAAAGGTCCAGATTCCCATCGTCGCCGCGTGCTCCTGCTGCTCGGCGTTCTCGAACTGCTCGGCGACATGGTATTTGTCGCGCTCGATGGCGGCTAGCTCAGGCATGTTGGACAATCTCCTGTTCGGCTTGCTCGGTGACGGCCTCCGGGTCTTCGTCCTGGATCGGGTACGGATAATCGTACGCGCCCCGCGTCACTTTGGGGATGCGTTCGAAGTTCTCGCGGATGGGCGGCGAATCCGTCTCGTTCCACTCCAGGCCGCTGGCTCCCCACGGGTTCTTCGGTGCGGGCCGCCCGAAGAAGAACGACCAGCTCAGGTAGCACAACGGCAGCACGTAGCCGACCGCCAGCACCGAGGCGCCCGCCGTGGAGAGCACGTTGAACACCTGCCACTCCGCCGGGTAGGACGGGTAACGCCTCGGCATGCCCAGGTAGCCAAGCACGAACTGCGGCAGGAATGTCAGGTTGAATCCGACGAAAATCAGCGAGGCCGCGAACTGCGCGAGCTTTTCGTTGTACATGCGCCCGCTGATCTTGGGCCACCAGAAGTGGATGCCACCCAGGTAACCCATCACCATGCCGCCGACCATGATGTAATGGAAATGCGCGATGACGAAGTAGGTGCCATGGACGTGCATGTCCACCGCCATCGTGGCGAGGAATAGACCCGTCAACCCGCCGATGGTGAACAGCCCGATGAAGCCCAGCGCGTAGAGCATGGGGGTGTGAAAGTAGATGCGCCCCTTGTACAGCGTGGCCGTCCAGTTGAAGACCTTGATCGCCGAAGGCACCGAGACCAGGAAGCTCAGGATGGAAAACACCATGCCCGCATAGATCGACTGGCTGCTCACGAACATATGATGTCCCCACACGATGAAGCCGAAGACGGCGATCGCTAGGCTCGACCCCGCCACGAACTTGTAGCCGAAGAGTTTTTTACGCGAGAAACAGGTGATCAACTCACTGACCACCCCCATCCCCGGCAACACCATGATGTACACCGCCGGGTGGGAGTAGAACCAGAACAGGTGCTGGAACAACAGCGGGTCGCCGCCGATCTTGGGATCGAATACGCCGATGCCGGTGAACCGCTCCACGGCAATCAGCCCGAGCGTCACCGCGATCACCGGCGTGGCCAGCACCATGATCAGGCTGGTGGCGTAGATCGTCCACACGAAGAGCGGCATCCGGAACCAATGCATGCCCGGCGCGCGCATGGTGTGGACGGTCACGATGAAGTTCAGCCCCGTGAAGATCGACGAGAACCCCACCACGAAAATACCCGTCGCCATCGCAATGACGTGGCCGTTGGCGTACACGGTGCTGTAGGGCGTGTAGAAGGTCCAACCCGTGTCCACGCCGCCCGAGATCGTGGCGTAAAGCGTGAACGCTCCCGCCGTGATGAACACGTACCAGCTCAGGAGGTTGAGCCGCGGGAAGGCCACGTCGCGCGCGCCGATCATCATCGGCAGCAGGAAGTTGCCCAACACCGTCGGGATGGAGGGAATCAGGAAGAACCACACCATCGTCACGCCGTGGAGGGTGAACCGCCGATTATAGGTTTCGGTGGTGACGAACTGGCTGTCCGGCGCGATGAGCTGCAGGCGCATCATCGTCGCCGCCCAGCCGCCAATGAAGAAGAACACCGTGATCGACATCAGGTAGAGCAGCCCGATACGCTTGTGGTCGTGCGTGAGCAGCCAGGATTTCAGACCGTACCCATCGTTGAGGTAGTCGGGCTTGCGCGGGTTGTGCGCCGGGCCGGTGGGCGCGAGTTCGATGGTCTTGGCGGTCGAAGTGTTCTTGGCGGGAGCGATGGCAGTAGCTGTGGCGGTGGTCATGGCGCGGGCGGGATGGGTCCCTGGTCAGGCTGGGCGGCGGCAATCGGCGAGGCAGGCGGACCTTGGGCAAGGCTCTTGATGTAAGCGACGAGCGTGATGACATCCTGCTCGCTGAGTTGCCCCTGGTAGCTGGGCATGATGTTGCGGTAGCCAGCCACGATCTGCGAGGCGGGCTGGAGGATGGAGTCGTGCAGGTACTGGTCGTCGGCGGTGACGAACCCGCCGCCGTCCAGCGGCACGGGATGGCCGTAGATGCCGGCCAGGCCCGGCGCGTGGACGGCGGAGTTTGCCCCGTGGCAGCCGCTGCACCCGGACTGCCGGTAGAGCTTCGCGCCGGTCTGCGCGATGCTCTCCTGGGCGGTGCCACTTTGCTGGGTCAGCCACGCCTGGTATTCGTCGGGGCGCATCACGTAAACGAATCCGCCCATCTCGCCGTGCTTGGTGCCGCAGTATTGGTTGCAAAAGATGCGGTACTTGCCGGGCTTGGTGCCGGTGAACCAGACGGTAGTGTACTTCCCGGGCATGACGTCGCGCTGCACGCGGAAGTCGGGCACGTAGTAACTGTGGATCACGTCCGGCGAACTCATGATGAGCTGCACCGGCTCGTTCAGAGGCACGTGGAGGTCGCTCAGCTCGTGGCGGCCGTTTTCGTGCGTCACATCCCAGTACCACTGGTAGCCCACGACGTAGATGGGGATGGCGTCCCTGGGCGGCTTGCTGGCTTTGGCGAAGACGACCGTGCCCCAGACGAACAGGCCGATGAAGATGGCGACGGGAATGGCCGTCCAGGTGACTTCCAGGTACGTGGGGCTGAAACGCCCCATGGCGCGGGGCGCGTCGGAAGACGCCCGGTAGCGCACCAGGAAAAACGTGATGACGGCGAACAGCCCCAGCGTCATGAACAGGCTGATGGCGCACAGACCCCACCAGATGGCGTCCACCTGGGGTGCCTGGGTGCTGGCCTCGCTCGGCAGAAAGGTCATGCCGGCGGCAAACAGAGGATGGGTGATCATGGGAGCGAAGCGGCCTCCTCCAGTTGGCGCTGCCGCGCGTCGCGCCGCAGCCAGACGAACATGAACCCGCCCAGCACCGCGACCGTGCCGAAGCAGGCGGCGCCCAGCAGCCGGGCGATCAAGGTGCCGTACTTACCCGTGAGCGGGTTCCAGTGGTAGCAAAGCAGGAGGATGGTGTCCACGGCGGAACCGACCTTGCCGCCGGACGCCTCGATGATGGCGGGGCGCAATTCGCGCGGGTCGAACTCGACACCGTAAAAATACTTCGAGAGCACGCCCTTGGTTGTGGCGACCATCAGCCCGCTCGGGTGGGCGAACTGCTGGTGCTCGGGATCATAGAAGTAGTGGAAGCCCACGGCGCTGGCGAGCGCGTCGATCTGCGGTTTTTGGCCGGTGAGAAAGTGCCAACCGGGGCCGGTCTTCGCGCGTCCGTAGTTGCGGACGTACTCGGCGCGCTTCCTGGCGGCGAGCTGCCAGGTCTCGTTGGGATCGATGCTGACGAAAAGGACGTCGAAGTCGGTGCCCGGGTTGAGACGCAGGTCCTGCAAGCTGCGCACGAGCGCGCCGGTGACCACGTCGCACATGAGCCAGCAGTGATTGTAGCCCATCTGGAGGAGCACCGGGCGGGCGCCGAAGTATTGCCCGAGCGGAGAGGTCTGGCCGGTGTCGTCGGTGAAGGGCAAATCGAACGGGATCTGCGCGCCGAGGTGCTGCTCCAGGTCAGCCCGGGCCGGGAGCTTCTGCTGGGCACGGGCCAGAGGAGTAAAGACGACGAGGAGCAGAATAAACACCATCGGCAGGCCACGCGAAGCGCTTCGTGACAAGGTAGGGACTCGCTCTGCGAGCGATCCGTGATTTCGCCCGGTCAGGTCTTCGATGACAGCCTTGTCTCCTGCGGCACGCCGAAAAGTCGGATCGCTCGCAGAGCGAGTCCCTACCTTGTCACGAAGCGCTTCGCGTGGCCTGCTAGTGAGTAGTGAGTCTTGGCGGGGCATCTTGAACTTTCAGCGTTTCGGTTAACGGCAATTTCTCGTCGGCAGGAGCGGGGTAAAAGGGTGTGACCTGTCCCTCGCGGGTGGGCAACCCTTCCTTCGCGACCAACTCCATCGCCCGCTCGATCGGCAGTTTCACCACTCCCTGTCTGCGGTCAGTCCAACCGTAACCTTCCAGGTGCTGGCGGGCTTGGACATCAATACCAACCCAATCCTCGTCGATGCTGGTCCTGGCCTTCGGCGCGTTCTGGAAGTTGGCTTGCGCTTCCGGGACCGGGATGGCCTGGTCGTCGTGGTAGAGGAATTTATACATGATCCCCAGCACCAGCATCGTGCCGATGATGATCGTGAACAATCCCACCGCAAAGACGGCGATCCCCTTGGCGCTCGCGTCCTCGACCTCGTAGCCGGACTTCTCGGAAGCTTCACTGAGCGCCTCAGGATCTGGCGGGGCCGAAGCAGCCAGGACTTTCCCTTCCTGACGGGGAAGAAGCGCCTGCAACACACGTGAGATCAACCTAAACATCGGCGGGTCCCTCCGGCTCTTCCGTCACTTCCGCGTTGGGGATCGCCGCCAGCGGATTTCCTAAGTAGATAAACAGCCACAGGCCGTCGAGCGCCAGCGGTACTGTGGCGTCGAGCCAATGGAAGCCGATGCCCGCCGGGCGGAACGTCGGCAGGATCAACCAGTAAAGATAAACCGCCTGGACCAGCACCACGAAGATCGCCAGGGCCGCGAACACCGGCGCGCGGCGTTTCACCCGGTTGGAGAGCAGCATCATCACCGGTAGGAAAAGGTGTAGCGCCACCACGCCGATGAGCACGTAGTGCCACCCGCCCGCGTTGCGGTGCAGATACCACACGGCCTGCGCCGGCAGGTTGCCCGACCACACGATCAGGAACTGGCTGTAAGCCACGTAGGCCCAAAACATGATACACCCGAGCAAGAGGTTACCCAGGTCCTTCCACGCCGCGGTGACCCCTTTGTTCACCACGTTGCGCGGCACCGGCGGACTGGCCAGGATGGTCGCCGCCACGCTCACCGCCAGCGCCGAGAGCGTCTGGCTAGCCATGACGATGATCGTGAACCCGGTCGAGTACCAGCCCGGCTCCAGCGACAGGATCCAATCGACGGCGAGCACATAGACGGTCGCCGCATAGACGATCAACCCAGCCGGTCCGGTCCAGGCCGCCCGCGCCCCGCGCCGTGCCATGAGCAGAACGCCCAGCAGCACCCCGGCGCAGAGCACGGTCCGCGCGATGAAAAACGTCCGTCCGAAATAGACCGGGTGATGTGTCAGCAGGGTACGCGCCTGTTCGCTCAGCGCCCCGGGGGCCACCGCCCACGGGAAGATGTGCGGTAGTCCGAAAAACAGCGGCACGCAGAACAGCAGCGCCCAGGGCACCATGTGCTGCCCGGTCGTCAGGGCAGGGGCAAGCGTCCGGCCCCACGCGCCTCCGGTCAGGCGGTGGATGAAGGTCAGCACCAGGCAGCCCAAAGCCGGGTTGAGGCACGCCAGGGTGGCGAAAAGGTAAACGTGAAAAAACTGCGCCGGGTCGGTCCACCAGCCCAGCAGCGCCAGCAACACTCCCGCCGCGCCCGCCGCCCCGCAAACGAGGCGCAGGATGGATTGGCGGCGCGCAAGGATCTCCGCGGGTGTCGGCTGGGAGGTTTGGTCGGTCAGGGTCGCCGTGGCCATGTCAATTGCCCTCCTTTGTCAGTTTGGCCAACTCCTCGGCCGGCACATCGCCGCGGGTTGCGCGCTGGCTGCGCTGGAGTGCGCGGATGTAGGACACGATGGCCCAGCGGTCGTTTACATCCACGATGGACGCATAGGGGTACATCGCGCCGTAGCCGTTGGCGATCACGTCGTAGAGATGGCCGACGGGGGCCTTGAGCAGTTTTTCCTCGTGGTAGGAAGGCGGCGAAGGAAAGCCCCGGCGCACGATGATCCCTTTGCCGTAGCCGTCCGGTCCGTGGCAATTCGCGCAGATGGCCAGGAACTGCTGCTTGCCGCGCGCCAGCATGGCCTCGTTGACGGGGAAGGGCATCAGGCCGGCCATCGTGCCGTCCGGATTACGCCCGGTGAAGAGCACGGTGTCAATGCGCAGATCACTCTGCGCGACGCTGTGTGCGGGCGGCAGGCGCGACGATTGACCATCGGCAAAAAACTTGCTCTCCTCCAGCGGCTTGAGCCTGGTGCCCTTCTCCAGGTTGTCGCAGCCGGTCAGCAGGGCGAGCAAACCCATCAGAGTGTTGAGTCGAAGAAAAGCTTTCATTTCTCGACGGCCAGTACGGACATGGGGCTTAAGGTTTCCAGGAACGCCCGGGTGCGCTCCAGGTCGAAGCGTTCGTCCTTCGACTCGATGCACAGGAAGAACCCGTTGCGGCTCGCGCGGCGAAAATTTGGGTGGTTGAACACCGGATGGTAAACCTGCGGCAGCCCCAGCGTGAAGAACAGCGCCGCCAGCCCGCCCAGCACGGCGAAGAGGATGGTCAGCTCGAAGGTCACCGGGATGAAAGCCGGCCACGCGTGCAGCGGGCGCCCGCCGATGTTCATGGGGTAGGAGATCACGGCGGCATAATACTGCATGCCGTAGCCGATCAGCCCACCGCCGACGCCGCCGGCTGCCATCAACCAAGGGATGCGCGAGGGCTTTAACTCCAGCGCATCGTTCAATTCTTCCACGGGGAAGGGCGCGTAGGTATCCACCCGTTGGTAACCTTCCATCTTCGTGCGACGCACGGCCGCGATGAGCAGCGCCACGGTGGCGAACTCGGCCATGCAGCCGTGGAGCGGTGGCTGGTCGGGTTTTGGGCTGGCGTTGTCCTCACTCATTGCCTTCCCTCCGATTCTTCGTGGATCATCCCGCGCACTTCCGACATCGAGACGATGGGCAGAAAACGCAGGAACAAAAAGAGCAGCGTCAAAAATAGTCCGAACGTGCCGAGGAACAGCGTCCGGTCCCAGATCGTCCCGCTGTAGCTGCCCCACGACGACGGCAAAAAGTCGCGGTGCAGGCTGCCGACGATGTTCAGGTAGCGTTCGGCCCACATGCCGATGTTCACCAGCAGCGAAATCACGAAGAGCGCCGCCGGGCTGCGCCGTACCGCGCCGAACCAAAGCGGCTGGATCACCACCGCCGTGCAAACCATCGAGATGTAGAAGGCCGGAGCGTACATGCCGATCTTCTCGTCCAAGGCGTGGTATTGCTCGTAGATGTCGCCGCTGTACCAGGCCATGAAATACTCGCTCAGGTGGCCGAAAAGCACGCAGGTGCCCATCAGCAGCAGCAGCTTGGCCATGTTGACGAGGTGGCTGTCCGTGATGAGGCCGTGTAACCCGTAGATGGACCGGATCGGCAAGACCAGCGTCAGCACCATTGCGAACCCCGAAAAGATCGCGCCCACGACAAAGAACGGCGGGAAGATGGTCGAGTGCCAGCCGGGCAGCAGCGTGTAGGCGAAATCCAGGCCGACGATGCTGTGGACGGAGATGACCAGTGGCGCGGCGAGTGCGGCGATGACCTTGTAGGTCGTCTCGTAGTGGTGCCAGTGCGTGGAGGAGTTGCGCCAACCAAACGAGGCCACGCTGTACAGGCGGCGCAGCCACACGCGGTTGGTGCTGTCGCGCAGGGTGGCGAGGTCGGGGATCATGCCCAGCAGCCAGAACAGCACCGAGATGGTGCCGTAGGTGAGCACGGCGAAGAAGTCCCACACCAGCGGGCTGTCGAACTGCGGCCACATGGCCAGCGTGTTCGGGTAGGGCATGAGGAAGAACGCGTATTGCGGCCGGCCCAGGTGCAGCAAGGGAAACAACCCGGCGCAGGCGAGCGCGAAGAGCGTGACGGCTTCCGTGAGCCGGTTGACCGACGTGCGCCACTTTTGGTGGAACAAGAGCAAGACGGCGGAGATGAACGTGCCGCCTTGGGCGATCTCGATCCACCAGACGTAGTTGAGAATGGCGTAGCCCCAGGCGACCGGCATGTTGATGCCCCAGATCCCCACGCCCCGGAAGAACAGCCAGAACAGAGACGCCATCATGATCGACAGCAGCCCGAAGGCGACGGTGAAGCCGATGAGCCAGCCCCAACCGCGCGAGCGTTTGAGCACGACGTGCGTGATCTGCCCGGTGACCGAGCTGTAGGTCTCGCTGGACGCTAGGAAAGGGCTGCTCATCGCGTGGATGGTAACTGATGGTTAGCGATGGCCATGGTTATTCTGTCATCCCTCGCTGCGCTCAGGATGACGGAAGAGAATGTGCGGCAGTAATAAACCCGGTGTTGACGTGCCGGGAGGGACCCGCTCCGTCGGGTCCGTGGCCGTAGCCACGTTGCCAGAGCGGACCCGACGGAGCGGGTCCCTCCCGGCACGTCAACACCGAGGTTGGAACTACCGGGTAAGGGGATGCGGAAGATAAGTGGCATACTCACGCGTGCGCCCCTCCCTCCTGATCCACCTGCGGGTCGCTCGGATTGCGGACGCGCGCCAGGTAGGTCGTGCGCGGCTGCGTGTTCAACTCGGCGAGCAACCCATAATTGACTGGCTCGCGCTTGCGCTTGTTCACGGCGCTGTCCGGATCGCGCAGGTTGCCGAAGACGATCGCTTCCGCCGGGCACGCCTGCTGGCAGGCGGTCTTTACCTCGCCGTCGCGGATCAGGCGGTTTTCCAGGTTGGCCGTGATGCGCGACTCGTTGATGCGCTGCACGCAGTACGTGCATTTCTCCATCACGCCGCGCCGGCGCACGGTGACGTTCGGGTTCGCGCGCTGCGATTCCGCCGAGCCGTCGGGCGGACTGTAATCCAGGAAATTGAAGCGCCGCACCTTGTACGGGCAATTGTTGGAACAGTACCGCGTGCCGATGCAACGGTTGTACACCATCGTGTTCAGTCCCTCGTCGTTGTGGACGGTGGCGGCGACCGGGCAGACGATCTCGCACGGCGCTTTCTCGCAGTGCATACACATCACCGGCTGGTGCAGCGCGGCGGGATCGTCGGGTGACCCCTCGTAGTACCGGTCGATGCGAATCCAGTGCAGCTCGCGCCCGCCGATGACCTGCTCCTTGCCGACGACCGGGATGTTGTTCTCGGCCTGGCAGGCGGTCACGCACGCGTTGCAACCGGTGCAGGTGCTCAGATCCACGGACATGCCCCAGGCGTAAGGATTCTGCGGATTCAGCGGCTGCTCCCTGGACAGCAGGCTGGGCTGATCCGGGATGTCCTTCGCGGTGGCGAAACCGGGATGCGCGCGGAACTCCGTCAAATCGGCGACCCGGATGATGTCGCGGCCTTCCATCGAGAAATGTTGCTGTGTCGTGGCAAACCTCCATTTCTCCGCCTCCGGAAGCTTGCGGATTTTCAGGCCCGCCTGGAACCAGCGCCCGCCCGGGGTCTGGAGCGGGTAGGCGTCGAAACCGCGCCCGTTGCCGACGTTGCCCGACGCCTTGCGCCCATAACCCAGGTGCACGGTGACGCAGCGGTCCGCCTGGCCGGGCAGGACCCACACCGGGGTCTTCAGCGCGACCCCGCTGCCCTGCAGCTCGACCATGTCGCCGTTGGCCAGACCGAGGCGCGCGGCCATCGCCGGGGCCACCATCGCGGCGTTGTCCCAGGTGAGTTTCGTCAGCGGCTTGGGCAATTCTTGCAGCCAGCCGTTGTTGGCCGAGCGGCCATCACCCACCGTTGGGTCCGGACGGATAAGCAGGTAGTTTGTGTCAGCGCTCAGCTTTGGATCGCCCGAGTCGGAAAACGATGCGTCGGTGTAGGCTCCTGCTACTTGGGAGGGTGTCGGTACAAACGGGGCATTAACGACGCCATCATGCACCGATTGCTGCCAGAAGGTGTCGAAATCTTCTCGCCGATCCGCGTTCCAGGTCGCGCGGACGATTTCGTAGCCAGACGGCTGGAAGTCCTCCGTCATCATCGCCAGCACCTCGTGGATGGACTTTCCGCCGTAGAGCGGATCGATCACCGGCTGCATGATCGTCGCCGTGTTGTCGGTGGCGCAGATGTCGCTCCAGGTTTCCAGAAAATGCGTTTCTGGCAGGTGCCAGCGGCAAAGCTGCGAGGTCTCGTCACGATAGAGCGAGAGGTGCGTTGTGAAGGTAGCCTTCTTCATCCGCTCGACGAAGCGCATTTCGGATGGTGTATTGTAAACCGGATTGCCGCCTAGAATAAACAGGTGCTTGACCAGACCAGCGTCTAGGTCAACGAGGAGTCTGCCAAGGTCGGCAGCACCGTTTGTGCGCGGTTCGACCGGTTCGTGCGTGAGTGCAGCCGTCAGATGGCGTATTTCCATCGGCTCCACTTCACCCGCCGTGACGATAGTCCGGCCCTCGTGTTTCTTCAGGTCGGCTGCCAGACTTTGCGCAAAAGCCTCTTCTCTTGCGTCGAGCTTCTCGTCAAAGGCCCCGCCGACGCGCCGCAGCACGGCGGCGATCCGGTCCGGCGGGGCGGAAAGACGCTGGTCGGCCATGGAGCCGGTGAGAGTCGGCGTGGATTCCAGCACGTAGAGGCGGTTCGGGTGGACTTGTCCGTCCTGCACGCGCCGCCGGGCGGCAAACTGGCGGGTGTACCGCAGGTTGGCCGGGTTCTCCAAAAGAAAGTCGTCGCCGACAGAGACGATCAGATCCCACTCCCCAAGATCCGGAACCACCGGGAGCGGTCGATAAAGGCCACCACAGGGTGCCCATTGATGCCAGCGCGCGCCAGGGTACTTCTTGAGCAACTCATCCTTCTGCCGGGCCAGGGTCGGCGAGGTCGTCGGCTCGGAAAGGATGGCCAGGCCCGCGCCCGCGTCCGCCGCGACGGTCTTCATCACCGCGAGCAGTTCGAGCTGGAAGCTCCCCCAGGTGGCCAGCTTGTTGTTGAAAAAGGGTGACTGTGAGCGGTCCGGGTCCCACAGGTCGAGGATGGACGCCTGGGTGACGGCGTTGGTCGCGCCTAGGCTGTCGGGGTGCGCCGGGTTGCCCTCGATCTTGACGGGCCGGCCCATGTCCGTGGCCACCAGGATACCCTGGCCGTAGCCGCCCAGCGGGATGGCGGTCGCGTAGTACAGCGGCTTGCCCGGGATGATCTGTTCGGGCTGGTTCACGTAGGGCACGATCTTTTCGCGCTCGCGGTTGTTGCTGCACCCGGCGAAACCCGCCAGCGCCAGCGACGCGCCCACGAGCGTCAGAAACTGCCGCCGGCCCATGCCCTCGACGTTGCCGTGCTCGTCCGGCTCGGGCCACTCGGAAGCGCCCACCGGAAACTCGCGTTCCAGGCACGCGCGGAACTCCGCGTCGTTGCCCAGTTCCTCCAGGCTGCGCCACAATTGCGGGCCGCTCTGGCCGGCCAGACGCGCGCGAAACTGCTCGATGGAAGAAGGCGGCGTCATCATCAAAAATCAGTGGTGGCAGACCGAGCAGTTGGTCAGGTGCGCCGCTTCGATGCCGTACTGCTTGGCCAGGACCGCGCCGGCTTCCTTCTGGTTGGCAGGGGCCTTCCAGGTCATGCTGTAAATCTGCGAGATCGGGCGCAGGTTTTCCTCCGTGTTGCGGTGGCATTGCAGGCACCATTGCATGAAGAGCGTGCTTTCCTTCCACGTCAGCGGCATCTCGTTGACCGCGCCGTGGCAGGAGGTGCAGCCCACACCTTTGTTCACGTGGATGGAATGGTTGAAGTACACGTAGTCGGGGATGATGTGCACGCGGTTCCAGGCGATGGGCGTATGGTTGGCGGCGCTCGCGCGCACCGGCTGGAGCAGGGGGCTGTCCGTGAAAAGCTGCGAGTGGCAGGTCATGCAGGTTTGCGTAGGCGGCACCCCGGCGAACCACGATTTCTCCACGCTGGTATGGCAGTAACGGCAGTCGATCTTCAGCTCGCCCGAATGGTGCCGGTGGCTGAAGAGCACCGGCTGGCCGATGGGGATCTTCACCTCCGTGACCAGCGGCGAGCGGTACACTTTGTACCAGACGTAGCCGGCCGCGAGCGCGAACACCGGAATGCCCAGCAGGACGGCGCGATAAAAAAGGTTGGCGCGGGGCAGGAAAACCTGCGGCGACAGCTTGCGCAGGTCTTCCCCTCCTTCCGACGGCGATGTTCCGGTTGGTGTCTCAGCCACAGGTTACCAACGGCAGATTTATAGATGGATGGATGCTCCGGGCGAAGGAAATTCGCTAATTTTTGCGGGAAGGATTGTCCAAGCACTTCCAAAGCGAGGTTGCCGGCCTCATCCCGGGCCCTCCTGCGCCCGGGAAGAGGGGGCGATTTCCCCCAGCCGCCGCAGGAGCGGGGTGACCGTCAGACCCTGCACGACGACGGAAAAAGCCACGACCGTAAACGTCACGGAGACAATGGTTTCCCGGAGAGGAACGCTGGCCGGCAGGCCGAGCGCCAGGGCCAGCGCGAGCGCCCCGCGCAAGCCGCCCCAAACCAGGACGTGCTGGTGGTTGAGCGAGACCCGGCTGGCCGTGCGCCGGAACAGCCCGCAACACCCGTAAACCGCCGCCGCCCGTCCCAGGATCACCAACAGGATGACGAGCAGGCCGGCTTCCAGCCCGCGCAGGAGGTTTTGCCCCACGAGGCTGATGCCGATCAGGAGGAAGATCAGCGAGTTGGCGGCAAAGCCGATGTATTCCCAGAACGCCGTGACCGCCTCGCGCCCGCGGCGCGTGAACACCCCGGGCGACCGGGTGTTGCCCATCAGCACGCCCGCCGTGAGTGTCGCCAGAACGCCGGATAGATGGGAACGTTCGGCCAGCAGGAACGAGCCGTAAGCCGCGACGGTGGTGAGGGTGATTTCGACCAGATGGTCGTCGGTGGGTCCCACGAGCACCAGCATCACGACACCCACGAGCGCTCCGCAGAACACACCGCCGGCGACAGTGACGAGAAAGTCGCCCACCACACCACCCGCGCTGACGCTCTCGCTGCCCGTCAGCGCCGCCAGCGCCACGCCGTAGAACACCGCCACCGTGCCGTCGTTGGCCAGGCTCTCGGCTTCGACCAGCAGGCGCAGCCGGCCGGTGACCCCGGCTTCCTTGAAGGTCGCGATGACGGAAACCGGGTCCGTCGCCGAGATGAGCAGCCCCAGCAGCGCCGCCGCCGCCCACGGCCACGCGGCCAGGTAGTGCAATCCCGCCGCCGTGATGCCGCAGGCCAGCAACACGCCCGCGGTGGCCAGGACCAGCACGACCGTGGCGTCGTCGCGCAGCTCGTCCCAGTGCATGTCGAAGGCGGCCTCGAAGATCAGCGGCGGCAGGAACGCGGTGAAGATGAGGTCCTTGGTCAGTCCGACGTCGAAGGGGACATGGCTGAACGCCAGGGCGACACCCGCCAGGGTCAATCCCACGGTGTAGGGCAGGTGCAGCCGCCGGGCCGCCATCGCCACGACAGCGGCGATGAGCAGCAATAGTTCGATGCGGTCGATGGTCAGGGCCATACGGGTCGGGCGGTACGATTCAGGGCGGTGTCGCTCGGTTCGAGAGCGCTTAGCCTGCCATCTTTACCCCTTCCCAGCCATGACTGAAACTCGCATCATCGCCAAAATCGTTCCGCAGCCGGGCCACGAGCAAAAAGTAAAAGAATTCCTCCGCGCCATGATCGTCCCGACGATGGCCGAGCCGGGCGCGGTGACTTACGAACTCCACGAGACCGAAGCGGGTGACCGGTTCTACTTCTTCGAGATCTACGAGAGCCGCGAGGCCTTTGACGCGCACCTCGCTTCGCCGCACTTCAAGCAGTTGGGAGCGGACTTGTCCGGTTTGCTGGTCGAGCCACCCGAGATCGTGGTGCTCAAGCAGGTCCAATAAGCGCCCGTCCGATTCGGTTGCAGCCTCGGTGCCCCGGCACCGAACGCGATTGCTTCGAGAGGGTTTGACACCGTGGCGCACCCGCTTAAGCTCTCCGCATTCATGCCACGCCGCTTCGGTCTCGCTTGTGCCGCGCTCGCGATGTTCTTCATCGCCGGCGGTCACTGGACCGCGCTGCAAACAGTGGCCTGGGCGGAGATGCTGCACGATTACTCACAGCACAGCGGCAGTCTGGCTGTGGCCGTCGAGCAGACCTTCGATGGCCAGCACCCTTGCGAGTTGTGCCGCGACATCCAGGCGGGCAAATCGAAAGAACACAGGGGCAGTCCGTCGGTTCCGATTGCCAAAGCCGACGCGAAAGTAAAAGCCGCCCTGGCTGAAGCAACCCTGCTCGCGCCGGCACGCCCGTCCGTGGAACGTTTCTTCCCCGCCTTGATCGCGTCTGCCCTCGTCAGCCGCGACGACTCGCCGCCGACACCTCCGCCACGCGGCGGAAAGCTCGCGGCCTGACGCTTTTTTCCGTGCCGTAGCGCGCTTCCGCGAGCGCCTGCGCACCTTGCCAGCGGCCCAGCTTCCGGCTGTCCTGCCGCCTTACGCACTTGCCCCACGCTGGGACAGGCGCGCACCGTCCACGCTCTCTGTCTTTCATTTCCTGTCTTTCTCTGTTCATGCACTTTTCACAAAATCCATTCTCCGCTCCTCTGCTCGCGACGCTGTTCGCGGCTCTGCTGCTCACGCCTCGCTCCTCACCCGCCCACGGGTTTGCGGGTGGGCGCTTCTTCCCGGCGACCCTCACCACCGACGATCCTTTCGTCGCCGACGAGTTGTCGCTGCCCACGCTGCAAACCTTCCATACGCCGGACAGCGGCGGCACCCGCGAGTTCGACGCGTCCATCGACATCGCCAAGACGATCACGCCTTACCTCGACATCGAGGTCGGCATCGACGAGGTCAACCTGTTCCCGCACGCCGGGCGCAACAAGACGGGCTTCAGCAACCTGGAGCTGGGCAGCAAGTTCCAGTTCTACGTCAGCGCGCCGCACGAGACGATCCTCTCGCTGGGCGTGGACATCGACGTGGGCGGCACCGGCAGCCGCCAGGTGGGACGTGATCCGTTCACCACGTTCTCGCCGGGCTTGTTCTTCGGCAAGGGCTTTGGCGACCTGCCGGACACGGTGTCGTTCCTGCGGCCGCTGGCGCTGACGGGCAACATCAGCGTGGACATTCCCACCAGCGCCCGGACGCGCTCCTTCGGTGACGTGGACCCGGCCACCGGCCTGCGCGACGTGGACGTGGATCATAACGTCGTGGCCCTGGAGACCAACTTTGCGCTGGAATACAGCCTCATCTACCTGCAGGACAACGTGAAAAACATCGGTTTGAGGGCTCCCTTCAACCGGCTCATTCCCCTAGTGGAGGCCGTCATCACGACGCCGCTCGACCGCGGCCAGGATGGGCTGACGACCGCCTCCATCAATCCCGGCGTCATCTGGTCGGGCAGCTACTATCAGATCGGAGTGGAAGCACTCATCCCGGTCAACGCCCGCAGCGGCAGCCGTGTCGGCGCGCTGGTCCAGTTCCACATCTACCTGGATGACCTGCTCCCCGGCATCTTCCATCCGATCTTCGGCGGCCCGAGCCACAACAGCGCGGCCTACAACAACGCAAATTCCAACGGCAAATGAACATGGCCACCCATCGATTCAACACCCTCGGCAAAGGTTTGGCGCTGACGGCGCTCGTGAGCTTTGCCGGCATGACCCACGCTTGGGCGCACGCTTTCCTCGACCACTCGGACCCGCTGGTGGGAGGTGCCGTCAAGCAAGCTCCCGCCGAGGTGCGGCTGTGGTACACGCAAGGGCTGGAACCCGCCTTTGTCCGCGTGCAGGTCTTCGACGCGGCGGGCAAGGAGGTGGACAAAATGGATGCTCACCTGGACCCGAAAAACAACCACCTCTTGATCGTTTCCCTGCCCGCCGGGCTGGGTGCCGGCAACTACAAGGTGGTCTGGCGGGTGGTGAGCGTGGACACACACCCCACCGAGGGAGCGTTCAAGTTCCAGGTGGAATCCTGACAGGAATCCTCTCTTGGACTCCACGCCGTTCATGTGGGCGCACTGGCTCTGTCAGTGCGCTCAGACCACTGCCGCCGTGCTCCTGGCCGGCACGGCCACGCTGCGCCTGCTCGCCTGGGGCACGGGCGTGGAACGTCCCTCCGGTTGGCACCATCTTTTCTGGGTGAGTTGGAGCGTCCTGCTGGGTGCCGCGATCCTTCAACTCGGGCTGACGGCGGCTGACATGAGCGGCTTCCCGCTCGCGCAGGCGTGCTCCGGGCCAGTGCTCGGAAGCATCCTCGGGAGCACGGTCTTCGGCGCGGTCTGGAAGGTGCGCGTGGGTTTGCTCGCGGGAGCACTCGTGGCCGGGCGCGGCGCGGCGGCAACCCGGCGTTGTGGCGGGCGGAGCAGCGTGTCCGCCGTCCTGGAAATTACGGGGGCGCTCATGGCTGTGGGATTGCTTGCCACCCTGGTCTGGAGCGGCCACGCCCATGCCTCCGACCAGCACGCGTGGCTGCTGCCGACGGACCTGCTGCACGTCGCCGCGGCCGGTGCCTGGCCGGGCGGCCTGCTGCCCCTGGCGCTTCTGCTGGCGCAAGCGCGCCGTGATCCGAACCTCGTGGCACCCACGTTGCGGGTGACCCGGCGGTTCTCGCGCCTCAGCGTGGCGGCGGTAAGCATCCTGGCGCTCAGCGGATTGCTCGACAGCGTCGGTCTGGTCGGAACGCTCTCGGCGTTGTGGCCGACCGCTTATGGCCGGTTGATCCTCTGCAAAGTGGCGCTCCTGGCCGGCATGGTCGGGTTCGGAGCCGTGAACCGGCGGATGATCCGGCAAGACGGCACGGCAAGCGCACCGCGGATCCTGCGCGCGCTCTGGCGCAACGTCGCGTGGGAATCCGCGCTGGCGGTGTGCGTGCTGCTGGCCACTGAAGCGCTGGCCATGAATGCGCCGCCAAACCCGGGTAACCCCAAGATTCCGGACCCTGCGGGCAGGGAGGTGGACAACAAGGAACCGCCCCACGATCCCCCAGAGCCGCGTGGTCTAGTGATGCCGCTACCCCCCGGACCGGGAGCTGGCACATACCAGGTGGGATGGCATGCCGTGTCAGCGGGTCCCGCGTGGAACCATGACGCATCCCAGTAGTCTAGAGCACAGATCGAAAGGATAAGCTTTCTGGTTGTAGGGCGCGCCCCGCCTGCCGTATGCGCGTCCACTCACGGCAGGCGGAGCGCCCACCTTACAACCGGATGCAGAACACCGCTTACCCAAACGATCCACGCTCTAGCAAGGTAGGTTCTGTGGGTGGATGGCGCGCTCCGCCGCGCCATCGATGCCACTGGCAGCATCGCTACCCAAAAGGAGGAAAAGGCGGCTGCGCCGCAACGAAGCAATGGCGCGGCGGAGCGCGCCATCCACCCACAGAACCTACCTTGCCGTACTGCTAGGCAGGCTGATTACCCAAATTTGTAAACAACCTATTTCGAGAGTATGCAAGCCTCACGCTTGGCATAGAGCGTGCTTTGTAAATCCTTGCCACACGCAAGAATATCTACTTGCTCCGCCATCGGAATTTCCTCTAGCGTCCCACTTCCCCCAATCTGCGGCTCCGCCCTGCCCCCCGGCAGGGTAGGGCTTGCCCTTCTCTACCCACCTATCTATGTACACCCGCTTCGTCCCACTTGTCCGCGTGCTGTCGGCCGGTCTGCTTGCCCTCGCGGCACCCGGTTTGCTCCCGGCGCAAAATAGCCCGCCTTCCGCCACGCTGGCCAACCTCAACCAGCTCGGCAGCCTCAACGGCGTCAACCCCCAGGCCGCTCCGATCCAGGGCGCGGACGGTGCCTTTTACGGCACCACCCCTTCCGGCGGCGCGTTCGGCAACGGCACCATCTATCGCCGGGCCGCCGACGGAACCCTCACGGTTCTCCATTCTCTCGCGGGACAAGACCCCACGACAGGCAGACCGCTCGAAGGGAGCAACGTGACTGCCGCTCTCATCCAGGGGCCGGATGGCTCGTTCTACGGTGTCGCGCAGCAGGGCGGCGTGAATGGTTATGGTACGGTGTTCAAGCTTGCTGCCGACCAGACGACCTTCACCGTCCTGCACTCCTTTGATTACAGCACGGAAGGCGATAATCCCGATGCCGCGCTTCTCCTCGGCCAGGATGGCCTCCTCTACGGCCTTACCCAAAACGGCGGCCCGAACAGTGGCGGAGCGATCTTCTCCTTCGCGACAGACGGGTCTGCCTTCACCGTTTTGCACACCCTGGATTACTCGACGGAAGGTTACAACGGCAACACATCGTTGGTGCAGGGTCCCGATGGCACCTTCTACGGAGCCAAGCAGAGCTATGGTCCCAATAATGGCGGCACGGTGTTTTCCCTCACCGTGGCCAACGGTGTGGGCAACCTTACCGTCCTGCGCGCCTTTGGCCAGAGTAGTTCCAGTCCAAACGGCAAGCTCGTTCTGGACAACGGGGTGCTCTACGGCACGTGCAGCAACGGCGGCAGTAATGGCTACGGCGACATCTTTTCTGTCACCACCACGGGGGCCACTGTCGTCGATCCTTTGTACTCCTTTACTGCCGGCACGGATGGTGCCTATCCGCAAAGCGGCCTCGTCTTGTCCGGTGGCCTGCTTTATGGCACCGCCAGCAGCGGCTCCACCAGCGGGTATGGCGATGTTTTCTCGTTGGCGGAGGACGGCTCCGGCTTCACCACGCTTCATTCCTTCACGAACACCGACGGGACCAACCCGCAATCCGGCCTGACGCTGGGCACGGATGGCAATCTGTATGGCACCGCTCCCAATGGTGGCTCGGGCAACAACGGCACCCTGTTCGAAGTGGCGCCCGCCAACGGTGCCTTCACCGTGCTCAACACGTTCCTTGTCGATTACCAGGACCCGGAGACCGCTCTGGTCCAGGGTCCGGATGGCGCGTTCTACGGCACCACGCAATACGGCGGTGCTTTCAACGACGGGCGCGTCTTCCGCCTCGACGCTGCCGGCGTGATCACCACCTTGCACGATTTCTCGGGCACCCTGGCCACGGCGGCAACCGCCCAGGCCGTGAATCGGCAGCAGACAAAGGCCGCCGCCTCCTCCCAGGCTACGGCCAAGCGCACGGCTAAAACGCGTTCATCCCGCGCTGCCGGGGTCGTGCCCAAGGCGGCGGCTCCCACCGTTTCCGATGGCACTAATCCCTTCAGTGCTCTGATCCTGGGCAGCGACGGCCTCTTCTACGGCACCACCCAGGGCGGCGGCGACAACAACACCGGCATCGTCTTCTCCATCTCCACCGACGGCACGGCCTACACGGTCCTCCACAGTTTCGCGGCTTCCAACGATGACGGCACCAACGCCGACGGGGTCAACCCGATTGGCGCGCTGGTCCAGCAGGGGGGGACGGGCCTCTTCTACGGCGTCACCAACAACGGCGGCACCTCCAACTACGGCACGATCTATCGCTTCGCCCCCGGCGGCGCGACCTTTGCCGTCGTCCACCAGTTCGCGGGCGGCGGGGCCACCCCGTTGGATGGCGCTTACCCCTTCTCCGGTCTGACCCAGGGGCCGGACGGCACTTTCTACGGTGCCACGGAAGGCGGCGGCAGCGGCTCCGGCGGGGCCGGCACGGTTTACCGGTTGTCCGCGGACGGCAACACCTTGACCATCCTGCACAGCTTCACCAGCACTCCTCCCGAGGGTCGCATCGCCTACGGCGCACCGGTCTTCGGCGCGGATGGCTTCCTCTACGGCACCACCCGCACCGGCGGCAACTCCGGTGACGGGACCGCGTACAAGGTTTCGACCGACGGCGCGACCTTCACCACGCTGTACAACTTCGACGGCAGGGATGGCTATTATCCCGGGTCCACCTTGCTGCCGAACGCCGACGGCTACCTCTACGGCACGACGGCCGGCGGCGGTGCCTTCAACGGCGGCACGATCTACCGCCTCAGCACGGCGGGCGATGTGGCCACGGTTTACAACTTTTCCACCAACGGTGGCGGTGAAGGGGACGATGTGGCAAACCATTCCGTCTCGACCCGCCAGGGCCCGGCCCCGGCCGCGGTCACCCCGGTCCCGGGCCCGTCGGATCTGGCCAACGGTTCCTTCGCCAGCCTGGTCCTGGGCACCGACGGCTTCTTCTACGGCACCAGCCCCAACGGAGGCACCTCGGGCAGCGGCTCGGTTTACCGGGTCCAGTTGACGCCCCTGGCGGCCAGCGCCGCCGGCACGACGGGCCAGGTCGGAGCGGCCTTCAACTTCCAGGTGACCGACTTCCATGTCGCCACCAGCTTCGCCGCCACCGGGTTGCCGGCCGGTTTGACGATCGATCCCGCAACGGGCCTGATCACGGGCACGCCGGCCGCGGCGGGCACGTTCACGGTGACCCTCACCCTGGCCAACGCCGCCGGTCCCGACACCGCGACGCTGGTCGTCGTCGTCAATCCCGCCCCGCCCACGCCGCCGGTCGTGCCGGCTGCTCCGGCCATCACCAGCGGCGCGCCGCCGGCCGGGCAGATTGGGGTAAGTTACGCCTTCCAGGTCACCGCGAGCAACGCCCCGACCAGCTTTGGCGCGACGGGCTTGCCGACGGGTTTGACCCTGGATTCCGCCACGGGTCTGGTCAGCGGCTCGCCGACGGCGGCGGGCACCTTCGGGGTGGTCTTCACCGCCACGAATGCCGGCGGCACGGGCTCGGCGGGCGACAGCCTGACGGTCGCCCCGCTCGCGCCGGTCATCACCAGCCCCGCGACGGCTTCCACCCAGGCCGGAGTACAGTTCTCCTACCAGATCGCCGCCAGCAATAATCCGACGAGCTTCGCCGCCGCCGGGCTGCCGGCGGGCCTAATGGTGGATACCACCGCCGGCTTGATCTCGGGCACGCCGACCACGGCGGGCACGTACACGGTCACGCTGACAGCCAGCAACGCGGGCGGCTCCGGTACGGCCACGCTGACCCTGACGGTCACGCCGGCCACCGTGCCGACGCCCGCGCCGGCCATCACCAGCCCTGCGGCTGCTTCGGCCAGCGTCGGCGCGGCGTTCACCTACTCGGTGACGGCGAGCAACGGGGCGACGAGCTTCGGGGCGAGCGGCTTGCCGGCGGGGTTGACGCTGGATTCGATCAGCGGGATCATCACGGGCACGCCGACGACGGCGGGCACGTACAACGTGACCCTGCTGGCGACCAACGCCACCGGCACGGGCACGGCTCCGCTGACCTTGACGGTTGGCGCAGCCACCGTGGCAACGCCGGTCATCACCAGTCCGCTGGCGGTGAGCACGTCGGTGGGTCTGCCCTTCACCTACCAGATCACCGCGACGCCGCGCGGACGCGCTTTCACCGCGGCCGGCCTGCCCGATGGGCTGACGGTCGATGCGGATTCGGGTCTCATCAGCGGCACGCCGACGGCGGCGGGCGTCTTCAACGTGACGCTCGGCGCGACCAACGCGGGCGGCACCGGCACGGCGACCCTGGTACTGACCACGGTGCAGCTGCCTGCCATCAGCGGGGTGGTAATCAAACGTGACGCAACCCTGGGCACGGGAGAGAAAGGCATCTTCCTGCTCATGCGAAACGGAGGGGACGCGACCCAGCCGCTGACCGTCAACTACCGGCTCTACAGCAGCGCCATCAACGGCACGGATTACCAGTTCCTGAGCGGATTGGCGGTCGTCCCGGCAGGGAGCACGAGTGTGAAGGTCAAGGTCAAGCCCATGGGCACCCTGGGAGGTGCCCCCATCAAGCGGGTAAAGCTCATGATCCAGCCCTCGGAAGCCTACACCGTCATCGGCAACGATATGCTGAAGGTGCGAATCCTGGCCCCGCAGTAAGCGGAGCCGGACGAGGTAGTTTGGAAGAAGCAGGGACCCGCTCACAAGAGCGGGTCCCTTTTTGTTTGTCCGTGGAGGGCTGCGAACGTCCCGGGTAAGAGAGACACCCTTCCGACAGAGCACCCCGGTTCTTTTCGTACCGCTTGAACGTTCTCTGGATGAGCCGCAGGCTTTGGAGAGCGGTGACATGTCACCGCTCTCCAAAGCCTGCGGCTCATCCAGGGCACCTTCGAACTTTGTGGAGGTCGCGCTAGACCAAGCTTTCAGCGCCTGCCCTGCTCCTCACACCGGCAGATCCTTGCCGGTCGAAGTCAGGCTCAGCTTGCCGTGCTTGACGCCCTTGGAACCGATGAGCCGGGCGGCCAGCTTCTTGATGGCCGACGCCTGGCTCTTGAGCACGATGACCTCCAGACAATTGTGATGGTCCAGGTGGACGTGCAGCGTGGAAACGATCATCCCGGTGAAATCGTGCTGCAACTCGGTGAGCGCCTGCTGCACGTGCGGTTTGTGGTGGTCGTAAACCAGGGTCACGGTGCCGGCGGCGTCGTAATCGTCGGCGTCCTGGCGGTGTTCGACCAGGCGGTCGCGCATCATGTCGGCCAGCGCGAGGGATCGGTTCTTGTACCCCTGGGTTTTGCGCAGTTGGTCGAATTGCCGCATCAACGCCTGATCGGCTGAGACGCTGAAGCGGACGACTTTTTCCTTCTTGCTCATCGCTTGGGGTTTCTCCTTGCCGAGCATAGCACTGAGCCGGAGTTGATCCAGCGTGTTACCATTTCCGAATTGTTAATATTTCTTCACGTGACAGGGCCAGCGATTTACGGTTAGAAAGTGGTTCACTTACGACTCTGCTCAATGAACGCCCGCTCGATCCACCTCAGTCTCATCATCGCCGTTGTGGGCATCGCGAACGCGCCGGCGCAGGACCTTATCCGCTCGTCGCTGGCTCCGGACCCCGCCGAAACTGCGGAGCCGGCTGACCGCGTGATCGTCGTGGGCCGCGCGAGCGATATTCTCGGAGTAGCCACTTCCTCCAGCGAGGGCGTGGTGAGCGCGGCAGATCTGGCCACCCGTCCCATCTTCCGGCCGGGTGAGGTGATGGAAACCATCCCCGGCGTGATCGTCACGCAGCACAGCGGCAGCGGCAAGGCCAACCAGTATTTCCTGCGCGGCTTCAACCTCGACCATGGCACGGACCTGGCCACGGACTTCGAAGGCATGCCCATCAACATGCCCAGCCACGCGCATGGCCAGGGCTACACGGACCTGAATTTCCTCATCCCAGAACTGGTCAGCGAGGTCGATTACAAAAAGGGCAACTACTACGCCGGCGTCGGTGACTTCGGCAGCGCCGGAGCGTTCAGCCTCCACTATTTCGACGTGCTGCCCGGCGGCAGTTTCCTGAAGGTCGAGGGCGGCGAAACCGGCTACGAGCGGGCGGTCTTCGCCTCCTCACCCAAAATCGGGCCGGGCCACCTGCTCTACGCCCTGGAACTGGAACACAACGACGGCCCCTGGGATCGCGGCGACAACTACCAGAAGATCAACGGTGTCGTCAGCTACAGTGTGGGCGACGGGCTCAACGGCGCGAGCCTGACCGCCCTGGCTTACCACGGCAACTTCAACTCCACCGACCAGGTGCCCGTGCGCGCGATCGAGGAAAAGATCATCGACCGCTTCGGCGAGATCGACCCGAGCGACGGCGGCAACTCGCAACGCTACGGCCTCAACGGCGACTGGCACCGCGGCACCGAGAACGAGACCACGCGCGTCACGGCCTACGCCAACTATTACGACCTCGATCTGTTCAGCGAATTTACCTACTTCCTGGACGATCCCGTCAACGGCGACCAGTTCGAGCAAAAGGATCGCCGCGTGTACCTGGGTGCGAGCGCCAGCCAGACGTGGCGGTACAAGGTCTTCGGGTTCGACACGGAAAACACCGTGGGATTGCAGGAGCGCACGGACTTCATCCGCAACGGCCTCTACCACACGGAAGACCGCGTGCGCCTGGGCACCACGCGCCAGGATGTGATCGACGAAACGCGCGTCGGCCCCTACCTGGAAAACAAGATCTCGTGGCTGCCGTGGCTGCGCACCGTGGCGGGTTTCCGCGCCGACGTGTTCGCGTTCCACGACAACGACACGAGCGACCACGTTTCCGGCGGTCAGACGGCGGCCATCGTCAGCCCCAAGTTCAGCCTGATCCTGGGTCCCTGGGATAAAACGGAGTTTTATCTCAACGGCGGCTTCGGCTTTCACTCCAACGACGTGCGTGCCACCATCGGCCCGCCCATCCCCGGCGTCGCCGGCACGGGCAACGCGACGCCGCTGGTGAAGTCGAAGGGCGCGGAGTTCGGCGTGCGCACGACGGCGGTGCCCGGCCTGCAAAGTTCGCTCACCCTCTGGATTCTGGACCTGGACAGCGAACTGGTTTTCGCCGGTGACAGCGCCGACAACGAACCCGGCCGCCCGAGCCGCCGCTGGGGCGTGGAGTGGGCCAATTTCTACACGCCGACTCCCTGGCTGACGCTCGACCTGGATTTCGCCTACTCCAACGCCCGTTTCACGGACCACGATCCCGCTGGCCCCTGGGTGCCGGAGGCGATCGAAACGGTGCTGGACGCCGGGATCGCCTTTCACGATTTGGGCTTGGGCTGGCAAAAGGGATTCTACGGCGGGTTGCGGCTGCGTTTCTTCGGGCCGCGCACGTTGATCGAGGACCGCAGCCAGCGTTCGGACCCGACCACGCTGGTGTATCTGCAATTGGGTTACCACTTCAGCAAAGCGTGGGAGGTGAGCTTCGACGTGTTCAACCTGTTCGACTCGCAGGACAGCGACATCGATTACTACTACACCTCGCGCCTGCCGGGCGAGCCGCTGGCGGGCGTCAACGATATCCACACGCATCAGACCGAGCCGCGGGAGTTGCGCGGCGGCGTCACTCTGCATTTCTGACGGAGAAATCAGCCGCGGGTGGAACGCGGATAAATAGAAGAGGAAGAGAGACGATTTCCTCCCGCCTTCACCATCCGCGTTTCCTCCGCGTTCCATCCGTGGCCGGAATCATTCGGAGACCGGCAGGCTTGGCAAGCGGCATCCGCCGGATGCTTTTCTTGCGGCTTTACCCGTCCCGGCTGTTCCCAGGTTGCGAATGCAATGGAAGAAAAGCGCGCCGATGCCTCGCTGGCACCGGCTGTGCTTTCATCGAAGGCTCGTAACCAGAAACTTCCCTTATGCTTTGGACCATCATCGTCGTGCTCGTCGTCTTTTGGGCACTCGGACTCATCGGCGGCGTGTTCGGCGGCCTGATCCATCTGCTGCTGGTCGTCGCGGCGATTATCCTGGTGGTGCAGCTTGCCAACGGCAGCCGCACCCGGCTCTGAACGTTCCGCTCCCGTACCCGTGCGCTCATCCTTGCCCGCTCCGCCGTCACGCCGGCTGCCGCTAAGCGCGCTCGTCTTTGCCGTCGCGGTGCTGTACTTCGCCAGGGAAGTGCTCATCCCGCTGGCGCTGGCGCTGCTTTTCTCCTTCTTGCTGGCACCGTTGGTCCGTCGGCTGGAGCGATGGCATTTCCGGCGCGCCCCGGCGGTGCTGTCGGTGACGCTGCTCTTCTTTTGCGTCTTCGGGTTGATCGGCTGGGCGACGTCGCTCCAGGTCATGGACCTGGCCGCCCGAATTCCGGGTTACCAGGATAACGTCCAGCGCAAAATCGCCGCCCTGCAACACCCGGGAGGCGCGCTCCAGGATGCGGCCCGCACCATCCAGGACATCGAGAAGAAAGCCGCCGCCCCGGAGACCCCGGCCAACCCGACGCCCCGCGACGCGGAGGCCGGCGACCCGCAGCGTGCCGCCCGGACCGCCGCCGCTGCCGCCGCGCCCGAGGAAAAACCGCCCGCGCCCGTGCGCATCATCGAGCCGCCGGCCAGTCCGCCGCAGTTCCTGCGCAACTATCTCGGACCTCTGCTCGGGCCGCTGGGCACCGCCGGCATCGTGATCGTCTTCACCATCTTCATGCTCCTCCAGCGCGAGGACCTGCGCGACCGGGTGCTGCACCTGGCCGGCCCCGAGCGCCTGCCATTGACCACCCAGGCCGTGGACGAAGCCGGCAGCCGCGTGAGCAAGTACCTCGTCGCGCAGGTGTGCGTGAACGCCGGCTTCGGCGTCGCGGTGACCTTGGGGCTGTTTTTCATTCATGTGCCCAACTTCATGCTGTGGGGCATGCTGGCGGGCGTGTGCCGCTTCGTCCCATACGTCGGCCCCCTGATCGGGGCGGCGGGCCCGATGGCGCTCTCGCTGGCGGCTTTCGACACGTGGCGGCCCGTGGCGCTGGTCTTCGGCCTCTTCGTCGTGCTGGAACTGACCATCGCCAACGCCGTCGAGCCCTTCCTGTACGGAGCGAGCACCGGCATCTCGCCCGCGGCCGTGATCGTCGCGGCGACCTTCTGGACGTGGCTCTGGGGCGGGGTGGGCCTGCTGCTTTCCACGCCGCTGACGGTCTGCATCGTCGTGCTGGGCCGCTACCTGCCCCAACTCGAATTCCTGCATACCCTGCTCGGCGACGAACCCGTCATGCCGCCCGACGCCAGGCTCTACCAGCGCCTGCTCGCCCTGGACCAGGAGGAAGTCTCCGATCTGGTGGACGCCTATTTCGAAAAGCACACGCCCATCGAGTTCTACGACGAAGTGCTCATTCCGGCGCTCAACCAGGCGCAGATCGATACGCGCATGGGCCACCTGGGTGAAGACCGGCAGCAATTCGTGCGGCAGACCGTCCATGACATCGTCAGCGACCTGAGCGAACGCCCGCCGGCTGCCTTCCCCGCGCTGACCGCCGTGGAGGAGGCTGCCGACGCGGCCCAGAAGACCGATGACACCGCCGCCCGCGCCCTGGACGCGGCCCCGGCCCCTCCCGTCCGGCCAACGCGCGTGCTCATCCTGCCGGTGAAGACCGACGCGGACGAGACTGCCGGGGCCATGCTCGCTCACGTGCTGGCGCTCGCCGGCATCGGCGCGGAAGCCGTATCTTCCAAGATGCTGGTCAACGAAATCCTGGCCGACATCGGCGAGCGTCGCATCGGCATGGTTTGCATCTCGGCCGTGCGGCCCTTCGCCGTCATGCACGCCCGCTTCCTCGCCAAGCGCCTGCGGGTGCGCTTCCCGCAGCTCAAGGTGATGATCGGACTCTGGGACTCGAAGAAAAAGGCGGCGTCGGTGGAGCGCAAGCCGGAGGATTCCGCCGCCGATTGGATCGTCTCGACGCTGGCCGAAGCAGTCCACCAAACCCGGCAGTCAGACCCCTGTTTGCCGGTGCTCACCGCCACGGCGGTCGAGGCGGAGGAAGTCACCGCCGAAACGCGGCAAAAACCGCACGATCTTGTGGCGCGCTAGGGGTCAATCCCCTTGCGGTTGTGGAGCTTTGGTGCTAACGTGTCCGACCCAAGGACATGGCATCCAGCAACGATAAGCACGTCTATGACGAGAGCAAAATCAAGACGCTCTCCTCGCTCGAACACATCCGCGCCCGCACCGGCATGTACATCGGCCGCATCGGCGACGGCACGCACTACGACGACGGCATCTACGTGCTGCTCAAGGAGGTCATCGACAACGCGATCGACGAGTTCATCATGGGCCACGGCAGCGAGGTCCTGCTGACCATCGAGGGGCCGGAAGTGACCATCCGCGACTTCGGGCGCGGCATTCCGCTGGGCAAGATCGTGGAGTGCGTCTCGCGCATCAACACGGGAGCCAAGTACAACGACGACGTGTTCCAGTTCAGCGTCGGACTCAACGGCGTGGGCACCAAGGCGGTCAACGCCTTGTCCAGCAAGTTCACCGTGGCGAGCTTCCGCGAGGGGCAGTTCGCCCGCGCGACCTTTGCCCAGGGCGTGCTGACCGGCCAGAAGAAGGGCGCGGACAAGGACGGTGCCGAGCGCAACGGCACGCAGGTCAACTTCTCGCCCGATCCGGCCATCTTCAAGAAGGTGGACTTCCGCGAGGAGCACGTCACCCGCCGGCTGCGGTTGTACACCTACCTTAACGCCGGTCTGAAGATCCGCTACAACGGCGCGCTCTACCACGCCAAGAACGGGCTGCTGGATCTCATCGACGAGGAAACCAACAACGAACAGGACGCGCTTTACCCGCCGCTGCACCACCGCGAAAAGACCCTCGAGCTGGCGTTCACGCACACGCAGCGTTTCAACGAGTCGCACTACTCGTTCGTCAACGGCCAGTACACCAGCGACGGCGGTACGCACCTGAGCGCTTTCCGTGAAGGCATCCTCAAGGCGGTCAACGATTTTACCAAGAAAAAGTACGAGGGCGACGACGTGCGCGAGGGCCTGGTCGGCGCGCTGGCGATCCGGTTGAAAGATCCGGTGTTCGAGTCGCAGACCAAGAACAAGCTCGGCAACACGGAAATCCGGGGTGACCTGGTGACCCGGGTGCGCGACATCGTCACCGATCTGCTGCACCGCAACCCGGAAGCCGCGGAGAAGATCGTGCTCAAGGTGGAGGACACCGCGCGCCTGCGCCGGGAGTTGGCCAGCGTGAAGAAGCTGGCGCGCGAGCGTAGCGGGGCGATTACCTTGCGCATCCCGCAGTTGAAGGACTGCAAGCTGCACCTCAACCAGAAGCGCGGCAACGGCGAGGGGTCGATGGTGTTCCTCACGGAGGGCCAGTCGGCGGCCGGTTCGCTGGTGAGCTGCCGCGACGTGATGACGCAGGCCATCTTCGTGCTCAAGGGCAAGCCGCTCAACGTCAACGACCTCAAGCGCGCGGCGCTGTACAAGAACGACGAGCTTTACAACCTCATGCGCGCGCTCAACATTGAGGAGAGCATCGCCGGGCTGCGCTACGAGAAGGTCATCCTGGCGACCGACGCCGACGTGGACGGGCTGCACATCCGCAATTTGCTCATCACGTTCTTCCTGCGGTTTTTCCCGGACACGATCACGAACAAGCACCTCTTCATCCTGGAAACGCCTCTTTTCCGGGTCCGCAACAAAAAGAAGACAATCTACTGTTACGACGACGCCGAAAAAGCCGCCGCGATCAAGGCGCTGCCCAACCCGGAGATCACGCGGTTCAAGGGGCTGGGGGAGATTTCGCCCACGGAGTTCAAGGCGTTCGTCGGACCCGACATGCGCCTGAGCCCGGTGGAGGTGGAGAACCTGCCCGCCACGCCGAACATCCTGGATTTTTACATGGGCAAGAACACGCCCGAACGCCGGACCTACATCATGGACCGTCTGGTGGTGGAAGCCGAGGACCCCGTGGCGATTGTGTCCTGATCCAGCCGCCACGTGGTCCGATTGTAGAGGCGCTTGTGCCAAGCGCCGCCGTCATTGCGCTTGGCACAGGCGCCACCATGGGCATCGTAATGGTTGTATGCTTCCACGCTCGCAGGACAACAAAGCCTGTGCCATCATCCATGAAACGGGAATTTAGCATCGTCATCGAAAAGGACTTTGAGGGTTACCACGTGGCGAGCGTGCCCGAACTTCCCGGCTGCCATACCCAGGCACGTTCGCTGGACAAGCTCATGCTGCGCATCAAGGAAGCCATCGAACTGTGCTTGGAAGTCCAGGCTCCCGACGATGCGTCTTCCGAGTTTATCGGTATCCAGCGGATGACGGTCGAGGTATGAGCCGGCTTCGTCGGGTGACCGGACGCTCGCGGACTTGGACGCTGTGTTGACCAAGTAAATGCCACCCGCTACCTTCCTGCCATGCGCTCCCTTGGCTACACTTTTTGGCAGGATGGCGATTGCTGGCTCGGTTACCTCGACACGTACCCCGATTACATGACGCAGGGCTCCAGCTTGGAGGACCTTAAGGAGCATTTGCTGGACCTTTACCAAGACCTGTCCTCCGGTGCCATCCCGGCCGTGCGCCAGCACGCCGAACTCGAACTCGCGTGAAACGCCGCGATTTGGTCCGCGCTTGAGCAACAAGGTGCGGTCTTCATCCGCCACGGCGGCAAACACGATTGGTATCAGAACCCGGCTACAAAGGTTTGCCAGCCCGTTCCACGCCACAACGAGATCAAGGAGTTTCTTGCCCGCACTATCATCGTAAACTGTCCAGCTCTCAATCAGGGAACGAGGAAACACGACCGGCAGGCTAGCGTCGCCAGATGATCCGTGGCTAACTGCCGCATGACCGCAGACCCCTCTTCACCGGCGACACAAGCCGCGCTGCTTCAGGCTGCCGACGCCGCCGCCGGGCCGGAGAAGTTGCCGCGGCAAATCATCGCCGCGGCTGCCGCCTGCGTCGCCGCCGGCAAACCACCCGGCGTGGTCCCGCTGGCCCAGGCCATCGCGGCGCGGGCGGCGCGGCATCCTTCGCAACGCGCCGTGCTCAAGCGCCTGGGGCCGCTGCAAGCCCTCGACGCCGCCTTGTTCCTGGAGATCAACCACCTGCCGCACCCGCGCTGGCTTAATCTGCTGATGCGTGGGCTGACCATCATCATGAAGGGAGCCCACGCCATGACGGCGGGGCTGCTGGTGGCGGCGCTGCGTGACCCGGAGCGCGGCTCGAAGGCGATGGCGCAAGTGCTGCCTTCCCTGTGGATCACCACGGCGATCATCGAGGTGCCGGTGAAGCACTTTTTCCGCCGCCGCCGCCCGTTCATCGACGTGGTGCGCGCCATCGTGGTGGGCCGTCGCCCGGGAAGCTTTTCGTTCCCGTCGGGTCACAGCGCCGCGGCCTTTGCCGGGGCGACGCTGCTGCGGCGGTATTATCCGCGTTGGACCTCGCTTTTCTACCTGCTGGCGGTGATGGTGGGAGCGTCGCGCGTGTACCTCGGCGCGCACTATCCCGGCGACGTGGCCGTGGGTGCCGTGAGCGGCACCGTGCTGGCGGAAATTACCCGGGCGACCATCAGCCATCCCGCGCGCCGCCTGGCTGGGCCGATCCTGGGTGTGCTGCGCTTTTTCCGCTGGCTGGCGGAGTAAGGATCAAGCTGGACCGTCCGCAAAATCTACGACATACTTGAGAGCATGATCACCGTGAACGCCGACGAACAGGAAGGTAACTTGTCCGCCCTGCTGGCTGCCGTGGAAAACCAGCAGGAAGTCGTCGTCATCTGCCGCAACGGCAAGCCGGTGGCCGAACTGCGAGGCCTCGCCACCGAGAAGACTGAGGTGCGCAACCCTCTGCAAACGTACCCCGAGCTAGCCCCCATTCTTCTCTGCGATCCCATGGAGCCAGCGACAGAAGATGAATGGCCGAGCGAACCCCCGCGTTCGGTCCGGGAGTTCTTCGGTCGCTTTTCCAGTGGCGATCCGCAGGGGTCTGATAACGAGCGCATTGACACCGATCTTGCGCGCGAGGCTGCTGGCAGACCTTAGTCTTCAACATCGGTCACGTGCTCTTCGACACCTCGGGATTTTACGCTCTGTTGGATCGTTCCGATGTTTTCCACGAGCGTGCGCAAATGGCAGCAGCGCGAGCCGTTGCACCGTTCACGCATTCCTATGTACTGGCTGAGTTGATACCGCTCGCGCAAGTACGTGGCTTGCCGCGAAGGCTGGTTCTAAACTTCATTTCTGCCCTCGTCACGAGCGGGGAAGTGCAAGTCGTGTGGATAGAACGCAACTTGCACGAACAAGCACATCGGCTCCTGCTTACCCGCCTCGATAAAAGCTATTCACTTTGCGACGCCGTGAGCTTCGTGCTCATGCGGCAGCGGGGCGAAAGGGAGGCGTTGACCACGGATCATCACTTCGAGCAGGAGGGATTTATCCGTTTGCTCTCCATCTGAAGCCCTCACCGAATTACAAGCAACCGCACCGGCGTCCCCGAGCGTTTCAGGGACTACCATGAGTTTGCTTCATCCCATCAAAGAACGCTCCGACGGCCGCAAGGTCCGCTACGCCGTCGTCGGCGCGGGCTGGATCGCCCAGGAAGATTTCATGCCCGGTGTCGAACACACGGGCAACTCCGTCACGACCGCCCTGGTCACCGGCGACCCGGAAAAAGCCAAGGAAGTCGCCAAGAAGTACGACATCGAACACGTCTATGACTACGACGGCTTCGACACCTTGCTCAAGGCCGGCGTGATCGACGCCATCTACCTGGCCACCCCCAACTCCAAGCACACCCCGTACGTGGTCAAGGCCTTGGAGGCGGGCGTCCACGTGCTCTGCGAGAAGCCGATGGCCCCCACCGCGGAAGAGTGCCTCCAGATGATTGCCGCCAGCGAAAAGAGCGGTGCGAAGCTGATGATCGCCTACCGCCTGCACTTCGAGGAGGCCACCGTCGAAGCCATCATGACCATCCGCGAGGGCAAGATCGGCCGCCCGCGCTTTTTCAGCAGCACCTTCAGCCAGCAGGTGTCCGGCAAGAACTCCCGCGCCGCCGCCGGCAACTGGGCCGCGCCCATCGCCGACATGGGACCGTACCCGATCAACGCCGTGCGCCAGCTCTTCGAGGCCGAACCCACAGAAGTATTTGCCTACACGGCCAGCAGCCAGGAGGAGCGTTTCGAGGAAATCCCCGAGATGTACACCGTGGTGATGAAATTCCCCGGCGACCGTCTGGCGCAGTTCATTTGTTCCTACGGCGCGAACGCCGGGGGCAAGTACATCGTCGTAGGCACCGAGGGCAGCATCGAGGTGGAACCCGGCTTCACCTGGCTGCAACCGATTGCCCACACGCTGACCATCGGCGAGAAGAAGACCGAAAAAACCTTCGACCGCTCCGATCATTTCGGCGGCGAGACCCAGTACTTTTCAAACTGCGTGCTGGACGACGAACACCCCGAGCCGGACGGCTACGAAGGCTTGGCCGACGTGCGCGTGATCAAGGCCATTGAGGAATCCGTCGAGACGGGCAAACCCGTCGCGGTGGAGAACACCCCGCGCAAGCTGCGCCCGAACCGCTCGCAGATCGTGAAGCTGCGCCCCGTCAAGCCGGGCGAGATGGTCAACGCTTCCGAACCCGAAAAAGGGTAGTCTTGGTTCAACCACTGAAACACAGAGAACACCGGGGCGGAAAACGATGCGGGTTCTTCTCTGTGTCCTCGGTGTCTCGGTGGTCGATTTCGCGTAGGTTGCGGAATGGAACTGCGCCAACTCCGGTACTTCTGCGCGGTCGCGGAGGAGCTTTCCTACGCGCGGGCGGCGCGCCGGCTTTTCATCGCGCAGCCCGCCCTGAGCATCCAGGTGCGGCAACTGGAGCAGGAATTAGGTGTCCAGTTGCTGCTGCGCACCACCCGCCGGGTCGAGTTGACCCACGCGGGCAGCAACTTTTACACGGAGGCGCGGGAAATCCTCACGCGCGCCGAGGTGGCCGGCAAGCACGCGCAGGATGCCGCCCAGGGATTGATCGGCGACCTGCGCGTGGCCATGCTTTCCAACATCGCCACGCTGGACCTGGGCAACCGGGTGCGCGCCTTCCAGGGCCGTTTTCCCGGAGTAAAAGTCACCCTGCTGGAAGCCAGCACGCACCGGCAGATCAAGCTGATCCTGGACGGGGAAATTGATGTCGGCCTGCTGCGGTTTTCCCGCCAGGTCGAGCGCGGCAAAGCGGTTCTGGCGGACCGGGAGGACGCGGTGCGCGTCAACATCGGCATGGAACGATTCGCGATCGGCGCGGGTCTTTCGGCGGAGGAGCTAGCGAGTGAGGAAATCGCCCGCCAGCGCATGATCGTCGCCGTGCCGTGCGACAGCCCGCTGGGACGAAAAAAGGAGCCGCTCGTCTGGCGGGACTTCGACGGCCAGCCCATCATCCTGACGGCTGACCCGGGCGAGCGTTATTTCGAGCCGTTCCTGGCTTGTTGCGCGCAACAGGACGCACGTCCCATCCTCAGCCAGCGCGCGTACGAGTTGATGACCCGCCTGTGGTTGGTAGCTTCCGGCTTCGGGTTTACCCCGACCACGGCCGCCTCGCGCGAGATCGCGCGGGAAGGGGTATGCTACCGCGACCTGCCCGACGATGGGCCGGAAGTGTTAACCTTCGCCGCCTGGCGCAAAGCCGATCGTGCGCCCCATCTGTTGCACTTCGTGGAAATGCTCAAAAACACCTCCTCCGCCGACGGCACGAAGCGGGCAGTGTACTAAAGGTTTACTCGCTTGAGCCTCGTCCCTGGCAGGGTCACGGCGACGCGTTGGTCATCCGCTGAGCGCAGTCCGTCAGATACTCGGTGAACCTTTCTGTCTCTTCCGGCCGGATTTTCAGGGCGATCTTGCCGGCAACCGTCTGGAGGTCGCGTGCCCTCGGTTCCAGCGCGTTGAGCTTGCCGGTGTCGTGGGTCCTGGCGGCGGCGGTCGCCGCGGCCACGTAGTCGTCGGTGTACTCCGCGTAGGCTTTGACGTAGGCCGTCACTTCCGGGTCGTTGAACACCGGCGGCGGCTCCACGGCCAGGGCGTGACCGGCCAGAATCAAAACCGCGGTGAGGCCGGTCAGGAAAAAACGGCAAAGGGCAGGCACAGTCGTCATCGTCGTCATCGATCCACCAGATCATTCGCCGGATGGTCTGCGCGGCCGCGAAAGCCGGTGTTGTCCCGCACCGTGAGGTCGCCGGCACCGTAGCCGCGCCCGGTGTCGAGGCCGGTCATGCGCCAGCGGTGCGCGGGCAGGTTCACCGGGGTCAGGATGTGCTCGTAAAACTCCGTCGGCCATTCCACACCCGCGAGCCGCCGGTATGCCATCAGGTCCACGTACACCTCCGCCCCGCGCGTGCTCTCCAGCCCCTCTAGGGTAAATTGCACCCGCCGCAGCAGGTGCGTCTGCTGGTCGATGCACAGCACCACCCGATCCTCAGGCGAACGGCCCAGGCCCGGCTGCAGGATGGCCAGCACCCGGTCGCAGGGGCGATGATCGAGCACGATGCCGTCATCGAGCTTTTGCACCGACACCGCGCGTTTCTGGAAGAAATACGGCCCGAAGAGAAAGCTGGCATACGCATCGACCACCAAGGCGGCCGCGTCACGCACTTCGGGGTCGCTCGGCCGGTCCAGCGTGGGATCGTTGCCGCGCTCCCGGGGATGGTAGCCGACCTCGGCTTCCTCCAGCGGCGCGTGGTACACCCACTTTTCGCCTTTGTCCCCGGTGTGGTGCTGCCCCACGGTGAAGCCCGCTGCGCCGACGAGGTAGCGCTCCTCGCTGCCGCCGCGGTAGCCGGTGTCGGAGAGCTTCGGCTGGAGCTTGGGTCCCAGCGCCGCCCAGTGCCCCGCGTAGCGCACGTTCACGTCGTGCAGGCGGGCGTAGGCGGCCTGTCCGCCGTGCGCCTCCACGCATTGCGCCAGCAGCGCACGGCCCCCTTTCGGGTTGCCAGCCGCCGAAGTGGTCGGGATCGAGTCCATCTGGTGGTACGCGCAGCCGCTCAGGAAATGCGCGGTGGCCACGGTGCAGAGCAGAATGGCAGCCGGCCGCAGGAATCGTCTCGGAGAAAAAGGGTCCTTAATCATGGAATGTTTGCCAGAGCCATACGGCATTTTCCCGCGCCGTGAACGAGAAATCCGCCGCGTTGCCGAGCAATTCCCGGCCGCAAGCCGTCCAGTGCATCGTCGGACACGCCACGATGAGCAGCAGGAAGAGCACGCACAGGTTGGCCAGGTAGATGACGACCAGCGAGAAAAACGTGCCGTGCAGCAGGAGATCGGTCTGCCGCTGGAGGATCATCCAGCAGGTAAACGTGGCGTGAAAAGCCCACGTCGCCCCGATGGCCCCGAAGAGCCAGCGCCGGTGCGGCGATTCCCACAGCCACGGGTAGAAATGCCCAGCCGCACCGAAGGCCGCGATGGCCACGATGCTGTAGAGCGGGAAGAAGTACGGCGCGAGCGACACCAGGAAATCCCGCCGGTCCGCGACGATGTAGCCGCCCTCGCGCCCGACGCGGAACGCGCTGACCTCGCCGAGTTGCAGCCACACCCACAGGGCATGCGTCGCCTCGTGGCCGAACACGTACACGATCAGCGGCCGGGGCAGGATCACGAAGGCGAGGCTCCACAGCGTCGCCCCCAAGGCAAAGAAGTAAAATTCCTCCGTGGCCCAGAACCGGTGGGTGACGGCCACGCGGGTGAATTCGTCGAAGAAAGTCCGGCTCAGCACCCAGCACACCGGCAGCAGCAGCACGCCGGCGACGAACTTGACCCAGCGAGTCGGCACCATGATCGACCGCCGTCCGTCGTCATCCAGGGCGCCGTCTTCATCTTGGTCGTAATCCCCCTGACGCTTGTCCCTGAGTTTGGGGCTGCCCGGCCCTTTCAGAGCGTGGCGCAGGGTGGCCTTGCGCGAAGGGAGCGGTCGGGATGGACGTCGGGGCACGCGGCGTTCTCTGGCCATGCGGGGAAGCTTCTGGAACCCCAGCAGAAAGCACGGAAGTGCCCCGTTCTGTCAAGCCCAACGCAAAGGAACATCGGCTTTCGCCGCCGCTCCGCGCTCAGACCAGGCTCGACACCACGCCGCCGTCCGCGCGCCACGCCGCTCCGGTGATGGCCGAAGCCAGCGGACTGCACACGAAGGCCACCACGTCCGCGATCTCCTCCACCGTCTCGAAGCGCTTGAGCAGCGAACTCGGCCGCGCGTGCTGGAAGAACTCGGTTTCCATCTGCTCGGCGCTGATGCCCTTGTCCCGGGCCATCTGCCCGACGAACGTGCCCACGCCCTCGCTCTTGGTCGGCCCGGGCAGGACGCTGTTGACCGTCACCCCGGTCCCGGCGGCGGTCTGCGCCAGCCCGCGCGACACCGCGAGCTGCGAGGTCTTCGTCCAGCCGTAATGCACCATCTCGGTCGGGATGTTCACCGCCGATTCGCTGGAAATGAAGACGATGCGCCCCCACTGCTTGGCGGTCATTTTGGGCAGGTAGAACCGGCTCAGACGGATGCCGCTCATCACGTTGACCTCGAAGAACTTCTGCCAGTCGGCGTCGGAGATGTCGGCGAACGCCTTCGGCTCGAAGATGCCCAGGTTGTTGACCAGGATGTCGAACGCCGGGTGCACTTTGGTCAGCGCCTCGACGCCTTCCGCCGTGCCCAGGTCGGCGGCAAAGCCGGCCACGTCGCTGCTGACGCCGGAGGTTTCTGTCAGGCGCTTGACGGCCTCGTCCACCCGCGCCTGGGTGCGGCCGTTGAGGGTAACGTGCGCGCCCTCGCGGGCGAGCGCGGCGGCGATGGCGTAGCCGATGCCGGCGGTCGAGCCGGTGACGAGGGCGGTTTTCCCGGAAAGTTGCAGGTCCATAGAAGACGCAACGTTGGACGCAAAGCCCGCCCCGTTCAACTCACACGTCGGCTTCAACGCGTCCCCGGTGTCGCGTCGGTCTGGACCTTGTAGAGCAGGTAAGGCGTGGTGCGCACGTCCGAGCCGCCGTTGAAGGTGGGCAGGCGGTTGACCTGGGTCGAAGTGATGTAGAGGGTGCCGTCCTTGCCCAGCGCCATCGAGTCCGGCCAGACCAGGTGCCGGTTGTGCACCACGGTTTCAAACGTGCCGTTGAAGGTGGTGCTGGTGCCGGCCGCCGGATCGAAGCGGCGGACGGCGTTGTACTCGGCGTTGGTCAAGTAAATGCGGCCCTGCGCGTCGGCTTCCAGGCCGCCGACCTCGCCCTTTTCACCGAGGTTCTCGATCGAAGCCGCCACGGTGGCATCAGTCTGGGTAAAATCCGTCAGCAGATCGGCGTCCACCGAGAACAGGTTGCGGCTGGCGATCGGGCAGTAGTACACGAGCTTGCCGTCCGCCGAGACGGCGATGCCGTCGCAGGCGATGTTGATCACCGAAGGGGCGGCGGTGGCGCTCGCCTGGGTGACAAATTGCTTGCCCTCGACGACCGCGCGAAACCCTTTGTCGGGCAACACGCTGGGATCGTTGGCCAGGCGGCGGACGGCGTTGCCGCTGGACAGGTCCACGACGATGATGCCGCTGCCCATGGAGGGCGAGGAATCCGAGAGGTAAGCGAACCCCGCCGCGCCGCGCGCCGAGTCGAAGCGCACGTCGTTGAGCGAGGTGCCCGTGCCGAGCAGGCTCTGGGGAAAGACGATGGTGCGAGTGACCGTGTTGGTGGTCAGGTCGATGGCGACCAGCTTGGGGCCGCCCACGACCAGGGGAGTGCCCGAACCGAGATTGCCCGTGTCGAGCACCCAGAGCGTGTCCCTGGCGTCCACGTACACGCTCTGCGCCGAGAGGAAGTGCGTGGTCGGCTGCGTGGTGTCGAGATGGTTGATCTGGTGGTTGGGATAAGCCACGGCCTCGCCGTTGATGACCTCCGCCACCGATTTTTTAACGGGATCGACACCATTGCGCGGGAACGAAACGAACACGCGCCCCGCAGCGGAAACCGCGACGCCGATGAGCTGCTGGTCGAAGCCGGCCACGGTTTCCAGCGTGCCGATGTTGCGGTCGATGGGCCGGGCCGAATCGGCGGGCGCCTGCGCCCAGGCCACCGCGGGGACGGCGCCGACCGTCGCCGCCAGCAGCAGCGCGGAACCAAAGAGACGATGCAAAGGTGTAAGGTTCATCGGGAGGAACGTGGCGGCAATTTCCCCGGCAGCGAGTGAAAACTTGCCAGACCTTGGTAAAACAGGTGTTTCCCCGGCCCGAACGCCGGTTTCCCGTTTCCTGTCCCCAGGGAAGGAAACGGGAAACCAACGGTCCGGGCCCACTGCTGTCCGCCGCATTCAGGCGGATACCAGGGCGTACTCCCGGCTGTTCTTGCACAGCCAGCCGGCTTCCATGGCGCGCCTGGCCATCTTGGACACCGTGCCTTTGGTCACGCCCATCTCGCGGGCGATGTCCTCGGCCCCCGTCAACCCGTCGGCCACCCACTGGCGCAGGATGTCCAGGCCCTCCGCCGGCTGCGTGGCGATGGCCACCCGGCCGTCCGCCCCCGTGCGGAAGCTTCACTCGGTGGCCGGCTGCTCCAGGCGCGAGTTGCGGTCCTTGGTGAAGCGTGAGGAAAACCGCGCCCCGCCGCGCAGCGCGTCATCGCTCGCGCCGACGGTATCCGGGCGGACGACCCAAAACGCGGCGTCCTCGCGCCGGCTGGTGCCGCGCATCGTCTCCTTGTTGCGCCCGGGAGTGATGCACCAGCACGACGGCGATCCGCTGCCGCCGCAACGCCAGCAGCCACGGCAGCACGCTCTCCCAGGCGTCGGCGTCGTTCTCCTTCAATCCGGAACAGAGGCAGCTCAGGTTGTCGAGGAAGAGCACCTTCACGCCGTCGGCCAGCATGCGGGCCGTCAGTGCGTCCTGGGTTGCCGGATCGGTGAGATTGAGCACCGCTGCCGCCCTGGTGGAAGAGTGCCTCCGTGGTTGAGCACGCTCAGGTTGCCGCCCGCGCCCATGCCGGCGATGCGTTCGTGCAGCGCCTCGCAGGGCATCTCGCCGTCGACGTACAACACCCGGCGCGCGCCCGCCGCCTGCCACGGGCCGCACTTCCCGCCGCTGGAGAGCGCCGCCGCCAGGGACAGGGACAGCCAGGTCTTGCCCAGGCCGCGCGGGGCGTACACGAAACCCAGGTCGCCCTCCATGAACCATTCGTCCAGGAGCGGTTCGCGGCGCGGGAGGCGCAGTTCGGCCAGCGTGGTCCAGGCGTGGATGCTTTTCTCCAGCGCGGCGTGGATGTCCACCCGGTACTCCTCACCGGGGACCGCCGCCCCCGGGCGCGGGGGCGGGGACGGAGCAGACACGTCGGGCACGCAGGCGAACGGACGCCCGGCCAGCGGGGGCAGTCCGTGCAGGGTGGATCGGTGTTCGGTGGAGGGGTGAGCGGCGAGGTCGGTTTCGGGGTTCATCGGGCGGATTCCTTTTCTGTTTTGAGGGTGTCGGGGTTGAAGTAAAAAACGCTTTGCCGGCAGCCGGTGTCGCGCTGGCCGGCGGGCAGGCGCACGAACTGCGAGCGGGTCCAGGTGGCCCGGTCCGCGCCGATGCTCACGGCGTAGAAAAGGAAGCGGCGCACGTCCGCCTCGGGACGGTCGGCGCAGGGGAACCAGCCGTGCAGGCTCCGCCCTCCGGAATGGACCACCAGCGCCAGCCGGGCAAACCCGGCCAGGTGCCACAAGCGGGCGGCGTGGTCGTCGATGCTGCCCTGGTCGAATTCGATGACCAGAAAGCGGCGCGGGCCGGTGTTGTCCAGGGTGTGGGCGCTCTCGCGGCCCTCCCGGATGCGCCCGGTGCGGGCGCTCATGGGTGAGGGGACGATGAGCGCGTGTTCGGAGAGGGTGTGTCGGGTCAGCCATTCCGAGAGGGGGCGGGTGGCGAACTCGCGGCTGTTGCGGCCTACGTACAAAAGCGGATCGGTGCCAGCGGCGTCGGCGAAGAGCCTTTCGACGATCTGCTCGCAGTTGCTGCCGTCGTCCACGTCGAGTGAATGGGGCGACTTTTTCCAGAGTTCCAGCGCCGTGGGGCCGGCGTCGGCGATCTCGGCGATCCTGGCCGGTTGGGGCGCGGGCCACCTGGGGGAGTCGACCGGCGGGAGGCCGGGTCGTGGAAAGGGAAGGGGGCCGACCGGCAGGCCGGGTGCGTCATCGCCGAGCAGGTAGCCGCGCGAACGCAGGGCCGGCGCGGCCAGGGCGCTCATGGTCTTGTGGGCGAGCTCGGTGGGCGACCACGGTGGCAGGCAGCGGGCGTTCCATTCGCCGAGCAGGGCGAAGGCGGTGCTCTCGTCCAGGGCGAAGGCGGTGCTCTCGTCCAGGGCGAAGCCGTGGATCAGGGTGCAGGCCGCGCGAAAGGCGGCGTCGTGCCCGCGCTGTCCGGCGACGGCGGGCGGGATGGCCGCGAGGTAGCGCCGGGCGCGCTCCACGATGGGCAGGAGGCTGCCGGCGGGCGATGAAGCGGGAAGCGGTCCGGGAGAAGGTTGCCACGTCGCCGGGAGGCCGGGCGAGCCGCTGTGTTGATCGGGAGATAGGTAGTTGTCGGCGGGCATGGTGTGCCACCAACAACCCGCACGCACGCACGCTTTGGAAGGGACCAGAGTGTGCACTTAATGCACTTAATTCCCTGCTCCTTCCACCCACCGCCAATGCCACCCCGTTTCCCTTTCCTACAGCCAGGAAAACGGAAACGAAGCGCTGCGAGCGTTTTGCTGAGCGAGAGTGATCATGCGGGCTACTTGCCATCATGCCCGCTCAAACCGCCGTGCGGGGCATGAACAGAATTGTTTTGACGCGATGGCCGTGTCTGCTTCAGAAAACAGGCAGCTTTGTGCGTCACGCACGCCAAAACTCGTAACCCCCTCACGGCACCCACATAACCGCCTGCAGTCTATTTCCCCATGGATGCGGATATCCCTGCCGACAGCACAGCGAATGCTTTGGAGAAGGATGTGGAGCCCTCCCCGCCTACGCCTCGCGAGTATCGCAACCCGCCGGTGTTTTCCTGCGAACTGAAGGTTTACGGTCAGATCTCGAAGGATGAGTTCGAAGCGAGAGTACCCGACTGGATCAAACAGACTCTAGTATTACAGTAGTAGATGGACGATTCACGGCGGAAAGGTCGGTTTTCCAGGCCGAAAAGCGTTAAGAACGCAGCTTTTTGCACCCTTTTGGAGGCGAAAACGCGCATTCCCATTCTCATCTGCCAAGAAGTACCACTGTAATACTAGGCTCAGGCGACTACGACCAGCAGCAACTCAACCAGTATTGGAACTTTCGAATTCCAAAGCCTAAACCGGGCGTTATCCCAAAACCTGTCGGTCGGCTTACTAATGCCCCTCTGATTTGGGCTCAAAAAACGGACAATGAGGTTCTCCGCTCAATTGAGCTCTTCCCGCCAATTCCCGATGAATTGGCACGCGCAAAATTTACCTTGGGGAGAGACGACAACCCGACCCGCTTTACGCAGCTTCAGGAACAGGTCAAAAAGTGGTTGCCTGTGTGGGTAGACCAGTTCTCGGTTCAACAATTTGGTCGCATCACTCTGACCTACCGCAACTTGGTTAGCCCTGAGCTTTATCCAAAAATGTGGAACAAGAACACCCTGCAAATAGGCGAGGTTCTAACGTACTTTCATGGCAGAACCCCGGCGATCGGAGCGCTCGTGCCTCCTTATTTCACGCAAGTGTGCATGAAGCTCCCCGACGCACCGGCATACTTCAGATTTTTCATCGAAAACGAGGGAAGCACTCGCATTTTGGTGAACTTCGAGTACGCAGATAGCAGGAAAGTAAGCCGACAAAGCTGCGAGGAGGTCTACGAAGCAGTAGAAGAAGCTCACCAACTCATCCTCTCTCAGTTCGAGCTTTATTTTACCGAGGAAGCCAAAAAGCACTTCGTATGACTGCCCTAAATACTAGCACTTACGAGGTGACAGCGCTTTCAGACACCGACCGCCCGGAGGCTCCGAATAAACAAACACTTCAGTGGAAGGAAGTTGTCGATTTAACAACCACGCCGTTCAAAGGTTACGAGGAGGTCGATTTCGAGGTCGACTGCGATCAAACAGTTTTTCCCATAGAGCCTGGTCAGACCATCAAGGCAAACCAAACCCTGAAGCTGGGGTACCGACGGGATAAGGAGACGCTTGAAGTAATTGGATGGGGCGTGGCAGTTGATCTCGGGCAGTATGCCGACATCCCACGATTGGTAGCCCGGCGATTCTTGGAGCTATTTTCCAAGGCGATGTCCAGGACCGCCACCGAGCAGGAGATAGAGGTTTTTGAATTTGTCTGTCAGCAAGTGGATTACCGGTCCTTCGTGGCCGCGCGTGCTCTCCCCCGCTACCGGGAAGCTTTCCTGCTCGTCAAGGAGCCGCACTTGCAAATCGAGTTCAGGGACGGTTCCAAGGAGAAGCTGTCGCGCGACCTTTCGCCGCACTTCAGACTGCTTGAACCGGGCGATCGTTTCAGTGCGCTGTTCAAACTCGACCGCTCCGGTGCTGTTGTTGCCGTGAGCAACATTGCCTTCCTCCAGGCTGTAGTAGATCCCGACGCCAAAGAACCCGCCGACACGGCTGATGCACCACCAAGCTTTAGTGAGGTGGAAATTGCCTTGTTCGCCAACGCGAACCGGCAACAGCCAACCTCAAAGAACCTTTGAGTCTGACGGTCGACTTCTGGGATGTCGGGCAGGGGGATTGCTCCGTTATCACCCTCCCCGACGGAAAACTGTTCATCATCGACACCGGCCCCCCTGATAGCCCGCTCCACGATTGGCTGGCGGCGTACGGACCACAGAATATCCACGCCCTTCTCCTCACCCACAACGATGTAGACCACTCGGGGTGCTTCGAAGCCATTTTGGAGCGATTCAAGACGCAGATCGACTACGTCTGGCTGTTGGAAGACCGCAATCCGAGGACCCAACCCTGCCAGAGGCTGTGGGAGTGTGCTCTGCGTCTCCGGCGCACTGGCACTTACAAAGTCTGCCGCCTGGAAGCCGACCCTCGACTCGAGGTTTGTCCCCTCTTTGTGTCGATGGGACCACCAGTGACTTCGATCTACTGCGTCTTCCCGGATGTGGCGGCAGCCATGGGCAACGCCATCAGCGGCACTCCCCAACCCAACCGAGTTTCAGGTATCATCTGCCTGGATATCGACGGTCGCACCGAAGTGATCTGGGCAGCAGACGCTCCGATGAAGATTCTGTCCGAGCACTGTAAAGGCCGAGCACCGATCATGCAGGTAGGGCCTCACCATGGTGCGCCGTCGGATCGCTCCACCAGAGGCAAACCTTCGCGAAGCTACGAACAGGCATTCGAGGAGCCGAAGCCCGACCACGTGTATGTCTCAGTCGGCACACGGAATAAGCACCAGCATTCCATCAAGGCGTCTGTCGAGAGCCAGCATGACCGAGGAAGAAGGGTGTACTGTTCCCAACTTAATCACTGCGACAGGCGGCGGGTAGAAAACCGCGAGCACGTGATGAATCATCACAGCGCGTTGGGTTTTCTACCGCCTTACCCGGAAAACGCGGTGACGTGCCGGGGACCTATCAGGTTGACCCTGCAAGGTTCGAGTTTCGTGTTCGACAAGTACCACGATGAGCACGCCACGCAGATCAACGGCTTGCATCATGCCATGTGCCAAGGGCGTTGAGCGGTCCAAATCCGCACAGGCAGCCATCCTTTATGTCCTGCGTCGTTTCCTCTTTCCTGGCTGTAGGAAAGGGAAACGGGAAACGAGTGCGCTAGTGCAGCGCGGATGCGCGGTGCTGGAGATGGCGGGTCCAATCTCCCGCGATCACCAGGGGTTTGCCGATCGTCGGACCGGTGTAGAAGTACACCCAGCAATCCGCCTGCGGCGGCTCCTGGAGGCGGAGCCGGCGGCGCACGAACTCGCCTCGGTCGGTGGCCGGGTCGTAGCCCTCGTAATCGTCCAACCGCGCGAGCGTGGCGGCGTCGGGCACCACGTACAGTTCCGCGACGACGTTTTCGGAATCCCTCCCGGCTGCGACCAGGCCGGGGTACTCGCCGCAATCGTAGAGGACGCCCGGCAGGAGGCAAGTCCCGGCACCGTAGCGCCGTAGCTTGCCGTCGACTCCTGCACGACCTTGGCCGGGATGTCCGGCCCGGAGCGTGCCGTAGACCGCCAGTAAGCATTGGCCGGGCAACAAAACAGAAAGCCGCCCGTTCCCGGGCGGCTGCGGTAATGATGCTTCGGACAAATCCGGCACCTTACGCCCGGCCCATGTAGGCACCGGTGCGGGTGTCGATCTTGACGGTCTCACCCGTCTTGATGAACAGCGGGACGTTGATGACCTTGCCTGTTTCCAACGTGGCGGGTTTCTGCACGTTGTTGGCGCTGTCGCCGCGCACGCCGTCCGCCGACTCGGCGATCTTGAGCTGCACCGAGCTGGGCAGCTCGATTTCCACGGCTTTACCCTCAGCGTACAGCACGGTCACGGCCAGGTTCTCTACGAGGTAATCCTTGGCGTCGCCGACCAGGGCCGCACGCAGGACCGTATCGTCATACGTCTTCGGGTCCATGAAGTGGTACTCGTCGCCGTCCTTGTAGGAGAACTCCAGCGTCTCGCGATTGACGTCCACCAGTTCGACCTTTTCCGTCGAGGTGAAGCGCACGTCGGCACTCTTGCCCGTCTTGATCGAGCGGATGATCGCCTGGACGAACGCGCGCAGGTTGCCCGGCGTGCGGTGCATCACTTCCAGCACGATGGCGATGTCGCCGTTGTAACGGATGGCTTGGCCTTTGCGGAGATCGTTGGCGTTGGGCATAGGAGGGAAGGCAGAAGGTAGAAGGCAGAAGGATGAAGAAGAGGGGGTAACGCCGACAGATGGCTTAGTAGAACAGGGAAAATAATTAGGGAAGCACAGAACGCAAGTATTCATCCTTCCCCGTCTTGCCGGCTTCTTCTGCCTTCTGCCTTCTGCCTTCTGCCTTCTGCCTTCTGCCTTCTGCCTTCACAGCAGCTTGAGCCGCGTCAGGTCCTGCGCGTCCACCAAGCCGATGGGGCGCTGGTCGTCGTCCACGACGACGAGATCGTCGATGCGGGAGTGTTCGAGCAGGTGGAGGATTTCCACCGCTAGACGCTCGCCCTGGATGGTCACCGGATGGCGCGTCATGTAGCCGGCCACAGGCTGGTGGCCCAGCGATTCGTCGTGCTGGTAGTGCCGGGCAAAGTCGCCGTGGGTGAAGATGCCCGCCAAGCGGCCTTCGGTGTCCACCACGACGGCAGCTCCCGTCCGCCGGCGGGCGATCTCGGCCAGGGTGGCGTGAATGGTGTCCCCGGGAGCGACAGTGGCCATCTGCTCGTGCGGACGCATGATCTGGCGCACCCGCAGCAGCAGGCTGCGGCCCAAAGTGCCGCCGGGATGGAACTTCGCGAAATCCTCCTTGTTGAACCCGCGCGCCTCCAGCAGCACCATCGCCAGGGCGTCGCCCAGGGCGAGCATCACGGTGGTGCTGCTCGTCGGGGCGAGGTTGAGCGGGCAGGCCTCCTGGGTCACGCCGACATCCAGGCGGACGTGGCTGGCCAGCGCCAGGGTGCTGTCGGCGCGGCCCGTGAAGGCGATCAGCGTCACGTCGAAGCGCAGCAGGGCGGGGAGCAGGTTGACCAGTTCGTCGGTCTCGCCGCTGCTGCTCAGGGCTAAGACTGCGTCGCCGTCGGCCACCACGCCGAGGTCGCCGTGCAGGGCGTTGAGTGAGTTGAGCACCACCGCCGGGCTGCCCGTGCTGGTGAGCGTGGCGGCGATCTTTTCGCCGATGTGCCCGCTCTTGCCCACCCCGATGACCACGATCTTGCCGCGTTTGTCCAGACAGCGCAGCAGCGCCTCAATGGCCCGGCTGAAAGCGTCGCCGTCTAGCCGGTCGTGCAGCCGGCGCAACTCCGCGGCTTCGAGGGCGATGACACGGCGGGCTTGTTCCAGGAAATTCACAGCCCTGGAATGTGGATGCGCCGCAGAAGAGATCAAGGGGCAGCACGGGCACCAGGAACAGACACCAACACCGGCACCGGCAGCCGGGAAGGCACTGCCGATGGTACGACGGATTCCTGGACTTTAGGCGTGGCCGCCGAGGGCGCTGCCGGCCTTGGTCAGGAGGCTGCCCAAGGTGGTGAGCTTGTCTTTGCTCGCCGCCTCGGCGCCGCCCGCCACGCTGGTGGTCTCTTTGCCCAGCTTGCTCAGGAGCTGGCCGATGGCGGAGCCGTCAAGCTTGCCGCTGGTCAACTGCTGGCGCAACGCGCCGAGGTCTGTGGCGATGCTGGTCAATTCCGGCTTGCCGCTGGAATGGAGCTGGGATTCCCAGCCTTCGATGTTTGAGACCGCCACGGAGGGGCTCAAGGTGGTAATACCGCCGTTAAGGGCGGAGATGGTGCTGTCGAGTTCTGAGTTGGCCATGATGGGTTTGTTTGGTTGTTTTTGCAGGATGCCTGCCCTTCACCTACGCCGCGCCGCCGCCATTCAGTTGCTTAAAGGTATCCACCGCGGCGCGATATAATATATTAACGCTCGGCGGGACGATTGTTCATGCCATCGTGGAAACCTTGATTGAGGCTCACCGTGGAGATTTTCTCTGGACATCTGGTCGTCTTTGGATGCAAGTGGCGCGTGATCAAAACCCACCCCCCCTTATTCTTTGCGGCGGCCGCCGCTGCGTTGCTGCCCATCTCTTCGCTCCACGCGGCCGCACTGGCCACCGACACCGCCGGCAACTACAACGGCACCTACGCCGGCTTGAACTCCGGCACCGGTTTCGGTGCCTACACGGTCACGAGCAACAACACCGGCAACACCGGCGCGTTCCTCGGTGATTCCACCAAGAACGGCAGCGGCACCAGCGGCGGCATCAACGACGCCAGCGGCACGTCCTTTGCCTTGTACGCCAACAGCGGCGGACAGGAACTCGTCAACCGCTCGTTTACCGCCGACGCCAGCGGCAGCAGCCTGCTCGCCGCCGGCCAGACATTTTCTCTTGGCTTCGACAACGGACTGGTGAACACCGGCTCGACGGTGGGCATCAACCTGTTCAACGCCAACAACGTCGCGTTGTTCACGTTCGAGTTTGTGGGCGGTGGAAACTTCTACAGCTACGACACCGGCACGGGTACCCAGACCAATACGACCGTCGGCTTCACCGATGGCGGCTTGAATCTTTCCTTCGCCCAAGGGGCTGGCAACGCTTTTACCTTTACCGTGACTCCCGTTGGCGGCACGGCCACCACGATCAACGGAACGCTCGCTTCGTCGGCCATTTCGCAGTTCCAGGTGTTTGACAACAACGCCGGCAGCGGTCCGCAGTTCGACACGTTCTTCAATGCCCCCACCGTGGTGCCGGAGCCTTCGACGTGGTTCATATCGCTGGCTGGCCTGGGTCTGCTCGGTGCCGTGCGCCGCTTCCGCCGCGTGAGCCGGGTGTAAGGGGTTCTTCGCCGCTTTCGCAATCTTCAACCGTCTTTCCGGTGCCTGCCGGGAGACGGTTTTTTGCGTTCCGGCGACTTGTCTCATGAACTTGGCGTCTGCGATTGATAATGGACCGTTATCAATCTCGCTAAGAACTTGTATTGGCTGAAACGTTCCGTTGCTGGAAGCTTGGCGCACGTTGAATGGTCGGGTGCCGGGTTTAGTCTGCTCCGACCGCGCTGGTCGATCCGGCGTACCGTCCGCTCACAAGCTTCCGCTGTTCTCGTCCTTCTCCTATGTGGATCGTCCAACTCGCCCTCCGGCGGCCCTACACGTTCGTCGTCGCCTCTCTGCTGCTACTGATCATCAGTCCGCTGGTGATCCTGACTACGCCCAAGGACATCTTCCCGAACATCAACATCCCGGTCGTCTCCATCGTGTTCCAGTTCACGGGGATGCCGGCCTCGCAGTTCGAGGGGCGCATCACTTCGCCCTACGAGCGTGTGCTCACGACCACCGTCAACGACATCGAGCACATCGAGAGCCAGTCGCTCAACGGCATCTCGGTCATCAAGGTGTACTTCCAGCCCAAGGCAAAGATCGAAGCCGCCATCGCCCAGGTCACGGCCATCTCGCAGACGATCCTCAAGCAGTTGCCCACGGGCATTACCCCGCCGCTGATCATCACCTACAACGCGTCCACGGTGCCCATCCTCCAGCTGGGCCTCAGCAGCAAGACGCTGCCCGAACAGGCGCTCACCGATCTGGGACTGAATTTCGTGCGCACGGGCCTGGCCAGCGTGCCCGGTCTGGCGGTGCCCTATCCCTTCGGCGGCAAGATGCCCCAGATCACCATCGACATCGACCCGAACAAGCTCACCGCCCGCGGCCTGTCGCCGACCGACGTGGTCAACGCCATCGCCGTGCAGAACCTGATCGTGCCCAGCGGCACGGTGAAGCTGGGCAGCCTGGAGAGCGACGTGGAGATGAACGCCTCGCCGCAGACCATCCCGGCCATCGCCGACCTGCCCATCAAGAGTGCCAACGGCGCGATCCTCTACGTGCGCGACGTAGCGAGCGTGCGCCAAGGCTTCCAGTTCCAGACCAACATCGTGCGCCAAGACGGCGAGCGCGGCGCGCTGCTGTCCATCTACAAGGCGGGTGCCGCTTCCACGCTGGCCATCGTGGACGAGGTCCGCGCCCGGTTGCCCAAAATCGCCGCGACCCTGCCGCCGGAGCTGACCATCAAGCCGCTCTTCGACCAGTCCATCTTCGTGCGCGCTTCGATCAACGGCGTCCTGCGCGAGGCGGTCATCGCGGCGGTCCTGACGGCACTGATGATCCTGCTGTTCCTGGGCAAGTGGCGGCACACGCTGGTGATCTGCATCTCCATCCCGCTGTCGATCCTGAGCGCCATCTGCATCCTGAGCGCGCTGGGCGAGACCATCAACATCATGACCCTCGGCGGTCTGGCGCTGGCGGTGGGCATCCTCGTGGACGATGCCACGGTGGAGATCGAAAACATCGACCGCAACCTGGAGCTGGGCAAGGACGTAACCACGGCCATCCTGGACGGCGCGCAGCAGATCGCCCTGCCGGCGCTGGTCTCGACGCTGTGCATCTGCATCGTGTTCGTGCCGATGTTCTTCCTGACGGGGGTGGCCAAATATCTCTTCGTGCCGCTGGCCGAGTCGGTGGTCTTCGCGATGCTGTCTTCCTACGTGCTCTCGCGCACGCTGGTGCCGACGCTGGTGCAGTACATCCTACGCGGGCACGAGCACCTGGATCACGATGCGCCGAAGGGATTCTTCGGGCGGTTCCAGGCGGGCTTCGAGCGCGGGTTCGAGCGGATGCGCGATGCCTACACCGGCCTGCTGGATGCCTGCATGAAGCTGCGCTGGGCGTTCATCGGCGGGTTCCTGCTCGTGTGCCTCACGTCGCTGCTGCTCTTGCTGACCATCGGCAATGACTTCTTCCCGACGGTCGATGCCGGACAGTTCCGCCTGCACGTCCGCGCCCGCACTTCCACGCGCATCGAGGAAACGGCCAGCCTCGCCGACCAGGTGGAAAACTACATCCGCACCGTGATCCCCAAGGAGGAGTTGACGGGCGTGCTGGACAACATCGGCCTGCCGTACAGCGGCATCAACACCTCGTACTCCAACAACGGCACCATCGGCACGGCCGACGTCGAGATCTTGTGCTCGCTCAACGCCGAGGACCACCACCCGACGGCGGACTATATCGCCAAACTGCGCGCGGAACTGCCCAAACGCTTCCCCGGCTCGGAGTTCTTCTTCCAGCCGGCCGACATCGTCAGCCAGATCCTCAACTTCGGTCTGTCCGCGCCCATCGACGTGCAATTCGTCGGCAAGAACGTGGAGGCCAGCCGCGCCATCGCGGAGAGCGTGGCTGCCAAGATGAAAATGGTGCCGGGTGCCGTGGACACGCACGTTTACCAGCTCTTCAACGAGCCCAAGCTGAACCTGACGGTGGACCGTTCCAAGGCCAGCCAGCTCGGCCTGACCGAGCGCGACGTGGCCAATAGTCTCCTGGTGGCGCTGAGCAGCAGCTTCCAGGTGGCGCCGAGCTTTTACCTGAGCCCGGTCAACGGCGTGAGCTACAACCTGGCCGCGCAGGCTCCGCAGTACCGCATCGAGGAGTTCCAGGATCTGGCCAACCTGCCGATCACCAGCACCAACGGCGCGCCCAACCAGTCGCTCATCAACCTGGCGAGCTTCCAGCGGACCACGGGGGCGGCGGTGGCGAACCACTACGACATCCAGCCGGTCATCGACATCCTGGCCAGCGTGCAGGGACGCGACCTGGGCGGCGTGGCCGGCGACATCCGGGCCATCCTCAACGAGATCGACCCGCAGTTGCCCTGGTACAAGGCCTACCTGCCCTTCAAGGAATTTATCACGCAGTATGTTCCCGGGTGCAAGAACCTGTTCGTGCTGCCGCCTTCCAAGCTGCCGCGCGGCACCACGATCGAGCTGCGCGGGCAGGTGAAGACGATGCGCTCGTCGTTCATCGGGCTGCTGCTGGGCCTGGTGGGTGCCGTGGTGCTCGTGTATCTGCTCATCGTGGTCAATTTCCAGTCGTGGACGGACCCGTTCATCATCCTGACCGGCCTGCCCGGCGCGCTGGCGGGCATCTCGTGGATGCTCTTCCTGACGGGCACAGCCCTAAGCGTGCCGGCGCTGATGGGAGCCATCATGTGCATCGGAGTGGCGACGGCCAACTCGATCCTGGTCGTTACCTTCGCCCGCGAGCAGTTGGCCGAGCATGGCGACGCTCTGCGCGCCGCGATGCAGGCGGGCCGCACGCGGCTGCGCCCGGTCATCATGACGGCGCTGGCCATGATGATCGGCATGGTGCCCATGAGCCTGGGTCTGGGTGAAGGCGGCGAGCAGAACGCGCCGCTGGGCCGGGCGGTCATCGGCGGGTTGTTGATCTCGACCGTGGCGACTTTGTTGTTCGTGCCGGTCATCTTCGCGCTGATCCGCGGCCGTGGCCGGGAGCGCGAGGAGCACCTGGACGCCGAGGGACACTCCGTCGTCGTGCCCGGCCTCGACGGCAACCGCCCGCACGCGGACGCCCGGGGCACGCTGGTCGCGCATTAATCCCGCCCTCGCATCCCGAGCCATTCTCTGTCAAAATGAACGCCACCATGGAAAACACCCGCCGCGAGGCTGACACAGCCGCGCCCGCCGCGCCGGAAAGCCATCACAATCCCTCGTTGAACCCCGCGCCTGGGGGCGACGCGCGTCCCCCGGCGGACACCGCCGGGCAGCGCCACCCGGTGCCCGCGCCCGCGCCCGCGCCGGAAGATCGCACCCCGCACGGCATACCCAGCCACGGATTGGGCAAGTGGCTCGTGCTGCTGGCGCTGCTGGCGGTCGGCGCGGTGGTCTTCCTGTTGATCAAGCGTTCGGGCGAGCACAACCAACTCGTCAAAGAGACGCAGGACCTCAACGTGCTGACGGTCAACGTCACGCATCCCGGCACCGGCCCTTCCGAAAACGTGATCGTGCTGCCGGGCAACCTGACGGCCTACAACGAGGCGTCGATCTACGCGCGCACCAACGGTTACCTCAAGGCCTGGTACACCAGCATCGGCGCGAAGGTCGCCGCCGGCCAGGTGCTCGCCGAGATTGAAGCGCCCGACGTGGACGCCCAACTCCGCCAAGCCAGCGCGTCGCTCTCGCAGGCCAAGGCGAACCTCGACATCGCCAACTTGAACTTCGAACGCCAGAAGGACCTGCTGCAGAAGAAGGTCGCCAGCCAGCAGGAGTTCGATCAGAACCGCACCAACGTGGATGCGATGAAGGCCAGCGTGCAAGCCGCCGAGGCCAACGTGCAGAACCTGACCGTGCAACAGAATTTTCAGAAGATCGTCTCGCCCTTCGCGGGCGTGGTGACCCGGCGCAACACGGACGTGGGCGCGTTGATCAGCAGCGCGGGCGGCGGCCAGGAGCTTTTCCGCGTGGCGCGCACGGACATCCTGCGCGTGAACGTGTACGTGCCGCAAGCTTACGCGGCTTACGTCCAGGACGGCTCCAAGGCTTACCTGGACCTGGTCGAATTTCCCGGGGAAAAGTTTGAGGGCAAGGTGGCGAACATCGCCGGTGCGATGGACCCGGCGACCCGCACGCTTCAAACCGAGATCCAGGTGGACAACAAGGAAGGCCGGCTGTTCCCCGGCGCGTTTGCCAACACGCACCTGCAACTGCCGCTCAAGAAGGCGCCGATGGTGATCCCGGTCAACACGCTGCTCTTCCGCAAGGAAGGCTCGCAGGTGGCGACGGTGGGCACCGATGGGGTGGTCCACCTCAAGGCCGTGACGATCGGCCAAGATTACGGCACGACCATGGAAGTGACCAGCGGGGTGACGCGTGAGGAGAACATCATCATCAACCCGGCGGACTCCCTGGCGGATGGAACCAAGGTGCAGACGAAGCAGGTGCCGACGGCGGCTCCGCCAGTCCCGGTGAAGTAGGTTACGGCCATCCGCGCTTCGTTTGCGTTTCATCTGTGGTTAATCTGTGAACCCCTTATGAATCGCTTCGGCATCCGCCTCCTGCCCATCGTCCTGACGCTCGCTTTCGTCCTGTTCAAGTTCCTCTCGGCCCCGAGGTACGTGAATCCGGAAACCGGGTCGGTCCACCGCTTGGGGATGAGCCCGCAGCAGGAGCAGACGCTGGGGTTGCAGAGTTACCAGCAGGTCCTGCAGCAAGAGCAGGGCAACGTGGTGACCCAGGGCAAGGAGGTCGAGGAGATCAAGCAAATCGCGCGGCGGCTGGCGGCGGCGGCGTCTGAAAAGAGCGATGCGCAGTACAACTGGCAACTGAGCGTGGTGAAAAGCGATCAGGTCAACGCCTTCTGCCTGCCGGGCGGCGAGATCGTGGTGTACACAGCCATCCTGCCGGTCGCGCAGAACCCGGCGGGTCTGGCCACGGTGATGGGCCACGAGATGGCGCACGCCACGAGCCACCACGGCGCGCGGCGCATGCTGCAACAGAGCCTCATGCAGACCGTTCTGTCGGGTGCCCAGTTCAGCATGGGCAACATGGACTGGAACCAGCAGCAGGCTGTCATGGGTGCCTTGGGCGCGGCAACTAAGTACGGCGTGATCCAACGTTACAGCCGGGGCGACGAGTCCGAGGCGGACCACATCGGGCTGCTCTACATGGCTCGCGCTGGGTACGACCCGCACGAGGCGCTCGCTTTCTGGCAGCGCATGCAGGAGAACAACCAGGGTGGGCAGCCGCCGCAGTTTATGTCCGACCATCCCTCGGACGGCGTACGCATCCAGCAGCTTCAAAGTTGGATGCCCGAGGCGGAAAAGGAGTACGCCAATTCCAAGATGCGCGAGACTAACGCTCCGACGAAGTCCACCGGGATGTAAGGGCTGTTCTTCTTGGCCACGGATGAAACGCGGATGAAGAGTAATGAGACGGGGAAGTTCCTTCCTTCTCCGTGCTTCATCCGTGCTTCATCCGCGTTTTATCCGTGGCTGATCATCGAATCTCTCCTGTTAGGCGGAGTCGCCCTCTACTCCGACTTCAGCCAACCCGGCGCGGCGCGATGGTTCGTCGTCTGCGGAGTGCTGGCGGGGGGAGCGCAGTGGCTGGCGGTGCGTGCTTACCTGCGTGCGTCCCTCACTCCGCGGGCGGGTGCCATCCTTTTCTGGGTCACCGCCGTCGCGTTGCGCGTCATCCTGCTGCCGGCGGAACCGGGGGATGATTTCTGGCGCTACCGCTGGGAAGGCACGGTCCAACTGCACCGGGTCAATCCCTACCTGCACGCCCCCGACGACCGCGCGCTGGTCCGGTGGCGTGACTCCGATTGGCCGAGGGTAAACCACCGCGACTACCCGGCGATCTATCCGCCGGCGGCCGAGATGATCTTCGCGGTGCTGGCGGCGCTGCGGGTGCCGGTCTGGGGCGATAAACTGCTCTTCGCGCTGGCGGATCTCGGGGTGGTCGCCATGCTGTGCCGCCTGCTCGCCCGGGGGAATCCTGCCCTGCCGCGCGCCGCCGCCTGGTACGCCTGGAACCCGCTGGTGGTCTATGTCTTTGCCGGGGGAGGGCACTACGACAGCCTGATGCTCCTGGCGCTGGCCGCCGCCGTGTGGACGCTGGACCGCGCCTGTGCGCCGGCTTTATCCGCCCTGCCGGCCCTGACCTTTACCTGGGTCAGCTCGCTCTGGCTGGGGTTGGCCATCGCGTTGAAGCTGGTGCCCGTCGCGCTGCTGCCGATATGGTTTTTCGCGCTGGGCTGGCGGCGCGCGCTGCTGGTGCTGCCGTTTGCGGTGGTCGGGTTGCCGCTCACGGCGTGCGTGTACGGTTTTCCGGACGCGCCGATCTTCCGGACGCTCAAGGATTTCGCCTACGTCACGCGGCTCAACGATGCGTTCTGGTGGCTGGTCGAACTCACCGTGCGGGCCAATCCGGGGCAAAAGAACGGCTTTTACCAGCAGGTCACGGTCGGCGTGTGTCTCGGGCTCTCGGTGTATTTCCGCCACGATTGGCGGCGGGCGGTGTTGTGGGTGCTGGGCGCGGTGTTGCTGCTCAGTCCGGTGCTGCACCCGTGGTACCTGGTGTGGGTCCTGCCGTTTGCCGTGTGGCGGGGCGGGGCGGCGCAGGGATGGCTGGTGTTGGCGGCCAGTCTGTTCGGGTACTTCCTGCTGTGGGATTTGAACCGCACCGCCGCGCCCTGGACGGAGCCGGTCTGGCTGCGTTTGTCGATCTACCTGCCTCCGTGTATTTTCCTGGCCGCCCGACCTTTTCTTTCCCGTGCCACTCACCAGCGACTACGACTTCGATCTGCCTGACACCCTGGTCGCGCGTTATCCGCCGGAGAGCCGGTCGGGGGCGCGCATGATGGTGCTGCACCGGGCGGAAGGCCGCATTGAGCACCGGCAATTCACGGACCTGCCCTCGTACTTCCGCCCGGGTGACCTGGCGGTGCTCAACGACGCGCGGGTGGTCCCGGCGCGTTTGTTCGCCAACGGCGGCGCGCTGGAGCTGCTGGTGGTCGAACGCGCCGAGCCGGCGGTGTGGACCTGCCTGGTCAAACCGGGACGCAAGGCGCGGCTCGGGGCAGCGGTACGCGTGGGCGAGGTGCGCGGCACGGTGGAGCGCATCCTGGAGGACGGCGAGCGGGTCATCCGTTTCGACGGCTTGATCGACCTGGAAGCCGTGGGGGCGCTGCCGCTGCCGCCCTACCTGGGACGCGCGGCGGAGGAGTCCGACCGCACGCGTTACCAGACGGTGTACGCCAGGAACTCGGGAGCCATCGCGGCACCCACGGCCGGGTTGCACTTCACGCCGGAAATCCTGGCGGCGATCCCGCACACGTTTTTGACGCTGCACGTCGGCATCGGGACGTTCAAGCCCGTGCAAGCCGACGACCTGAGCGGGCACCGCATGCACGCCGAGCGCTTCGAGATTTCTGCCGCGGCGGCGGCGGCGATCAACGGCAAAGCGGCGGGCGGGCGGCTGTTTGCCATCGGCACGACCAGCGTGCGGGTACTGGAGGCTTGCGCCCGGGACGGGGCAGGGAACGTGGTGCCCCAACAAGGGGTCACCGACATTTTTATCCACCCACCGAAGGAGGTGGCTCACGTGGACGCGCTGCTGACGAACTTCCATCTGCCGCGTTCGACGCTGCTCATGCTCATCAGCGCCTTTGCCGGCCGCGAGTTCGTGCTGGAAGCGTACTCGCAAGCCGTGGGCGAGCGGTACCGGTTCTTCAGCTACGGCGATTGTATGCTGATTCTCTGACGGGAATAATGCCTTGCCTTTGTTGGCTTGCGTTGTCGCAAGTGCCCTTGGTGAAAACAACCCTGCCGGACCGTCAGATTTCCACGCCCGCCGGGAAGCCGGGACAGAGTTCAGAATGTGGCAGCAATCCCGCTGGTCCGTGGAAGGTCATGCGGCCATCCTCCGCGCAGAGCCAGCACTCCAAAGCGCCCGCCTCGAAATAAAGAGCGCGCTTTTCGGCCATCTCCGTTTTGTCGTTGTAAGGAGAGAACACTTCCACGCAAATTTCGGGAGCTAGGGTGTAGATGACTGGTTGTCGTCGTTCCGGGCTGGTCCAGGCGACATCGGGCACGCGGACGCCCGCCGAGGTCTGGACCGGGCATTCGATGACACCGCGGCCGTGGGGGAGCAGTTCCTTCAACAGAATAATTATTTCCGATTGATACTCTCCGTGGCGGCTGTGAGCAGGGCTCATGATGATCTGACCGCGTTGATTGGTTTCAATCTTGAAAGGCAAATCCCGCAGGTTGGGATCCGCGCAGATTTCATCCCAGGTCATAAAAGGAGTATTCTCTTCACCATCCGCGACAGTCAAACGTAAATGCCGACTACCGGTGGAATACGCAACCGGGATTTCCGCCTCTCGCTGGGAACCCCGGCAAATTGGTTAAAGACGGCAGCAGAGTCGCCGCGCTTTATCCAAGCCAGTCGGCTCAGTTGTTTACAATACGAAGAACTGACCCTATGACATCCTATGTGCTACTTTCGCCCGGCGCACTTGAACCGGGGGCAGAACACGGATAATTTCAACTGATGAGCACGCTGACTGAAATCGAAAGCGCGATTGTTCGGCTGCCTCTCTCGGAGGCGGAAACCCTCCAGGAGTGGCTGGAACAGTGGTTGGAGGATCAGCACGCAATGACGCCGGAATTCCTCGCTTCCATCGAACGCGGCAAAACAAATCTTGCCCTTGGAGAGCATAGAATCGTCCGCTCATAAACCGATGGGTGGGGCTGCGACGCAGATATTTTCCCACGAGTTCGACGCCGCGTTGACCCGGCTCCCATCTGCGTTCCGTGGGTCGGTTCTGGATAAAATCACCGAAATGGGATTGCGGCTTGATCGTTTTTCCCATTACCGAATGACTGGCCGTACCGAATACCGGCTGCGGGTGGGCGATTATCGTATCATCTACAACTTCGATCTTGCGCGGAATACCATTTCGTTGATCACGCTGGGGCATCGGCGTGAAATCTACCGGCGATAAAAAAAGTGAGCGCTCTACGTTCAGTACACAGCAAATGCTGTCCCCGAAAACGGAACTAAGGCACCCGCCTCTCGCTGGGAACCCCGGCAAATTGGTTAAAGACGGCAGCAGAGTCGCCGCGCTTTATCCAAGCCAGTCGGCTCAGTTGTTTACAGTACGAAGAACTGACCCCACGATACCGGGATTCCTGCCCCTCGACGGGAACCCCGGCAAAATCTAAATCGCTGATGGTCGCAATCAGGCGGCGATGCCCATGCCGCCCGAACGAGCGAGCGTCAGCAAGCCGCCGATCCGCCGCCGCTGGTTCCAGCCCAGCGCGCCGACCATCAGGAGTCCAGCGAGGACAGTAGCGTGGCAAGTCCGCAGGGGTCGGTTCTAGCTATTGACAACACAAAGCGCACCTCGATCAACCACAAGGTGCGGGCGGGAAATTCACCCCAATCATCCACTCCATCCTCCGATAAACCCTGGCGTTGACTCCGCCTCGCATGGAAAGCAAACTTCCAAGGCCGGATTTTCCACCCCTTTGCCTCACCTGGCCATGCCTCTGCCCACCACCCATCGCCGTATGTCCGCCGCCGAGTATTTCGCGATGCCGGAGGGGCCGCCGTACTTCCAACTCGTCCACGGAGAGCTTTTCATGTCGCCTTCACCGGTCATCCGCCACCAGAAAGTCTTGGGGAAATTCTTCCGTCTAATCGGGAACTTCCTTGATACCAATCCTTCCGGGGAGATCATCATGTCACCCTCCGACGTCGAATTGGGGAACGGCGATGTGTACCAGCCCGATCTCTACTACGTCAGCCGCGAGCGGCTGGGGATCCTGGACAAGCAAGGTGCCAAGGGCGCACCGGATCTTGTCATCGAAATCCTTTCGCCTTCCACCGCTCGACTCGACCGCGAGATCAAACGCTCGGTGTATGCGCAAGCCGGCGTGCGCGAGCTCTGGCTGGTCGATCTTTGGAACGACCGGATCGAGGTGCATCGTTTCCCCACCGAGCCGGGTCCCGCAGCGGTGGCGGCCTTGGAGAGAAACGATGTGCTCACCACGCCTTTGTTGCCGGGGCTGACGATCCCGGTGGCGAATGCCTTGGACGCTTGAGGGGCAACCATCGCCGGAGGGTGAGATCGCCGAAGGCAGTCCGCCGCAGGGAACGGCGGTGATTGACAGCCGCGAGGCCGGATTCTAGGCTTGGCCCCGTGAGCAACGCCCTCAAAAACGATTGGTGGGGCAGCCCGGAGGAATACCTTCACGGGGAGGCTCTTGACGACACCAAACATGAGTACGTCGGCGGTGTCATCTACGCGATGGCCGGGGCGCGCAACCGCCACAACCTGATCGCGACCAACCTTCTCGGTGAACTGCACGCCGCTCTACGCGGCCATCGCTGCCAGCCATTTAATTCGGGCACCAAAGGGCGCATCCGCCAGGGGGAAGACACCCACTTTTACTACCCTGATGCCATGGTGGTTTGCGAGCCCAACGATCCGGAGGAAGTGTTCCAGGATCGTCCGGTGGCGCTCTTTGAAGGCATCTCGGAATCGACCTCGCGCAAGGACCGCGAGGAAAAGCGGCGCGCTTACCAGGGCATCGGCATCCTGCGCGCCTACGCCATCGTCGAGAGTGAACGCGTCGGCGTCACCTGCTACTCGCGCCAGGATAAAACGTCGGGGTGGGTGGTGGACTCCTTCAAGGAACACGGCCAGAGCCTGCCGCTCGCGGCCGCCGGATGCGTTCTGCCACTGGATGCAATCTACGCCCGCACGGGTTTGTGATCTGTCGCGGGGCTCTACGGCATTCTCCTCGCCAAGGGGTCCGAGATCGGAGGCAATCAACGTCTGTCGGCTGACGTTGACGAACTCCCAAAGTTCCCCCCCGAGAACATGTCAAAGGGGTCGGGCAAGGATGGTACCAAGATAAGTGTAATACCATCTCCAGGAATTGACCCGGCGTTTCCTTGTCCGTCCTCCTGAGAGGGAGCCGCAAGCTCCACGGCCTCCGGCGGTGACGAGCTCTTGCCTCCGGCGGCGGAAGGTTTGCCTTCGGCTGTCTCGCAGACTCGGCTTTCGACTCTCGCTCGTTCCTCGCTCCCGCTCAGGATGACAGACGAGGAAGGACACAAAAGCGTGGGACCGATCGAGAGAAACGGTGTTACCTGCCTGCTCAGCCGGCGCGGGAGACTTCGGCTACGTCGCGGTTCGCAGGGTGGTCCTGCACCGTCCGACCGATAGAATTCGATGGCAGACAATCCTGCAAGCGCCGTGCGTTGGCCTCCGTGCGGGAGCGCTGGCGCAGCCGCCAGGAGCAACCGCGTTCCATGACGACAAGCCCCGCGGCGAGCAGCAGGGCAACCGCCAGGATGGTGCCGCTTTCCGCCGAGCGCACCGTCGAGACCGCCGCCGGTGAGGTGCCCGGCAAACTGGCCGCGTCATTCTCATCAGCCCTGGCAGCCAAGGGCAGCAGGAAGTGGCAGGCCAACGTCGCCGTGGCGCAAAGCAGCATCGCACGACGGCAGGAAAAGAAGCAGGTGAATGAACGATACATGGAAGTGTTATGTGGAGTGAAAAGTTGATGGTGTCTCATGGTGCTTTCCGTAAATCGTGGCGGGAAGTTGCAGGATTTCTCCGGATCCGGCTCAACACCTGCCGGGTTGCCAAGCGCGTCCGCCGATCAGGGGTCTTTTGCCTCGGGGCTCCTTTGTTGCGTCGGCATTGCTCCTTGCCCGGCAGGAGTTTGCGGTTAGGGTCGTGTCTCGTGGACCTTCCCACGCCAACCACCGTCTGCCGCGCTTGCGGCACGGCGTTTGCCACCCAAGGCAACGGCCTGGGACGGCTTTGTCTCGGCTGTCTGCTCAAACCTGTCCCTGCCGGTGGGCAGGAGGACGTGCCGGCGGTGAGGGGGGACGCCGCCGGGCTGCTACCCGAGGAGGGGCAACACACCGGCGGTCCGCGGTTTGCCCACTACGAGATCGCCGCCGATGACCACGGTTTTCCCGTCGAATTGGGCCGTGGCGCGATGGGGGTGACCTACCGGGCGGTCGATACGATCCTGCATTGCGCGGTGGCATTGAAGGTCATCGCCCCGGAGATCGCGCGAAATCCATCCGCCCGCGCGCGCTTTCTGCGCGAGGCCCGGGCGGCGGCGGGGCTGCGTCATCCGCACGTGGCCAGCGTGTTCTTCTTCGGCGAACGCCGGGAGGACGGCGAACTCTTCTACGCGATGGAACTTATCGAGGGCGAAACCTTGCACGCCCGCGTGGGCCGGGCGGGCGGCTTGCCGGCCGAGACGGTGCTGGAGATCGGCGCGCAGGTGGCCGATGCCCTGGCGGCGGCGGAGGCGCGCGGGCTGATGCACCGCGACCTCAAGCCAGCCAACCTGATGCTCGTGGCGGGCGAGGGCATTCACGTCAAGGTCATCGATTTCGGGCTGGCCAGGGCAATCGCCCAGGACCGCACCGGCGATCCTCAACTTACCCGAGTAGATGATTTCGTCGGCACCCCGGCTTTTGCCAGTCCGGAGCATTTCAACCCCTGGCAGGAGAAGGACGCGCGCTCTGATTTCTACGCCCTTGGGGCCACCCTCTGGTACGCGTTGACCGGCCAGCCGCCGTTCGCTGGCCGGACAGCGGCGGAGGTCCGCGAACGGCAACGCGCCGGAGTCCTGCCGCTGTCCACCCTGCGGGCCGCGCGGGTGCCGCGGCGGGTGGTGCAGCTCCTCCGGCTGATTCTTTCATCCGACCCGGCGGGCCGGCCGCAAACCGCGCGCGCCCTGGGCGAGGCCCTGAAACGCTGCCGCGCGGAGATCGCCGGAACAATCACCTTGCCAACCCGCTGGAGGATAGCGGCGTGGACGGCGGCCATTGCGGCATTGCTACTCGGCGCGATGATGGTGGGTTCCCACGCCCGCGCGCGCCACCGGGCGGCACCGCCGTTGCCAGCCCCCGACAAATCCATCGCGGTGCTTCCCTTCGACAATCTTTCCGAGGGGAGGGACAACGCCTTTTTCGCCGACGGCGTGCAAGGTGAAATCCTCACCGACCTGGCCAAGGTCGCCGATTTGAAGGTGATCAGCCGTGGCAGCGTGATGCAATACCGCAGCGACACGCCCCGGAACCTGCGCGAGATCGCCGCCGCGCTCGGCGTGGCGAACGTGCTGGAAGGCAGCGTCCAGCGGGCCGGGGGCAAGGTGCGGGTGAGCGCCCAACTCATCGACGCGCGCAACGGCACCCAGCTCTGGGCCGACCGGTACGACCGAGACTTGGCCGACGTTTTCGCTATCCAGAGCGATATTGCGCGCTCCATTACCGACCAGCTGCAGGCCCGCATCTCGGCCCGGGAAAAAGCTGCCGTCCAGGAGCGGCCGACCTCCGACTTGGCTGCCTACGATCTATACCTGCGCGCCAAGGAACTGCTCGACACGACCCAGTTCGACAACAAGGCCCGGGAAGTGCTGCCCCAGATGATCCGGCTGCTGGACGAAGCGGTGGCGCGGGACCCGGGCTTCCTGGCGGCCCTGTGCCTGCTCGCCCGGGCGCACGAGGACACGTACTGGTTCGGTTTTGATTCCACCCCGGCCCGGTTCGCCCTCGCCGAAGAAGTTCTCACCCGCGCCACGCGCTTGCGGCCGGATGCCGAGGAAGTGCATCTGGCGCGTGCGCTGCACCTCTACCACTGCCACGATTACGCGGGAGCTTGGCACGAACTGGATGTCGTTGCCCGCGCCTTGCCCAACAACGCGGACATTCACCTGCTGCGCGCGTACATCCTCCGGCGGCAGGGCCAGTGGGACGAATCTCTCCGGGAACACCAGAAAGGTATCGCCCTGAACCCGCGCGGCCGGTTGGCGCTCGAACAACTCTACGTCAGCAACCTCGTCCTGCACCGCTACGATGAGGTCGCTCGTCTGCTGGATTATCTGTTGACCCTCGCTCCGAGCGACGCCTATCTGCGGGCCGACCGCTCGATGGTGGATCTTTTTGCCCGGGCGGATCCACGGGCGGCTTACGCCGTTCTCCCGGACCTGGTCAACAAAGGCCCCGAAGCGGCGGAAGCAGCCGTGGGCCCCGCCGTCGAACTCACGCTCTGCACGCGGGATGTCGCCTTTGGCACGCGGACGCTGGCCGCTGCTTCCGCTCGCGAGATCACGAGCCGGATGCTCGGACAATACTTTCCGCGTACCTATTTCGAGGGCATGTTCGCCCACTTGAACGGTGATGCCGCGAAGGCGCAGTCCGCCTTTCAGCAGGCGAGAAACGACATGGAGCGAAAGGTGGCTGAAGCGCCCGATGACTCGGGCCGCCTGATCATGCTCGGCTTGATCGACGCAGCACTGGGACGCAAGGCGGACGCGATCGCCGAAGGCGAGCATTCCGTGCGGGTGCTGCAACAAGCAAAGGATGTCTTCGAGACGCCCTTTTGCGTCACCCTGCTCGCCGCGATCTACGCGAACACCGGGGAGAAAGACAAAGCCCTTGCGCTGCTCGGAGAGGTGGTCAACAAGCCGGGAGGTCCTTGCTACGGGCATCTTCGTCTTCACCCGCATTGGGACCCCTTGCGCGGAGACCCGCGCTTCGAGGCGTTGGTGAACAAAGCTGCCCCTCCCGACCTGCAAAAGCCGGTTGAGCGCGTGACGTCTGTTGACTGATGCGCCCCGCGGCAACCGCAAAATCCTCCCGCCGCCGGACGGGAATCCAAAAATCCAGGCGTTGTGCGATCCAAACGGCTTCTCCCTCAGTGTTGACGCCTGCCCCGAGAAAGGCGAAGGTACCAGCATACCAAGCCTCAAGTTTCCGAACCGCTTATTGTCCTATGGATAAACCTGAAATTACCGCCTATCTCAAAACGTACTGTGGCTGGAGCGCCGGTGTGCGCGCCGTGTTGGACAAGTACCAACTTCCCTACACGGAAAAAGACATTATCCAAAATCCGGCTTTCCGCTGGGAAATGGAGCAAAAAAGCGGCCAGCCTCTCTCGCCTTGCATCGAGATCAACGGCCAGATGCTGCCCGACGTGAGTGGTGAAGAGGTCGAGCGTTACCTCCTGCAAAACAGCATGGTGGGCCAGAGCAGCGCGCCGACCAGCGTCCCGTTGAACGCGCCCTGCACCGACGCCCAGCACGCCGCGATGGCCTCGGGCCAGCCGCTCAATTTCAAGAATTGATTGTCCAAAGGCACCCTAGGTGTCCATGATCTTCCCTCGGCAGCCGCCGGGGATTTCGAAAGCCCTCCCTTCGCGGGGAAGGCTTTTTTGTTGCATGTCCACCGATCATCCCTCCACCCGACGCGCTGACCCGTCGCGCTGGCTCTGGGCGGGACTGATCTTTCTGGTTTGTTCGGCGGTGTACTACCTGACCCGCAGCCCGGCTCTGGACGAGTGGGATTCGGTGCAGTTCGCGATGGGCATCGGCGAGTTCGACTTGTGGAAAAACCAACCGCACGCGCCGGGTTACCCGCTCTACATCGCCTGGGGCTGGCTGGGCGAGCGCCTGCTGGGATTGAACGCGCAAGATGCGCTCGCTCTGGGCAGCGCGGCGGGCGGCGGGCTCTTCGTGTCGGGCTGGTTTGTCCTGGTGGCGCGCCGGTTCGAGCGACCGGTGGCGGCGATCAGCGCGGCGGCCCTGGCGACCATGGCGATCACCTGGATGAGCGCGACCAAGGTCATCACCGATCCGCTGGCGACCGGTCTGCTCACGTTGGCCTTGGTGTGGCTGGACCGCGTGCCGGCGGCAACCGGTGGTTCGCACCGGCCACGTCTGCGTCTGGCTATGGGGGCGTTGGCGGCGGCGGCGGCGGCGGGGGTGCGTCCGCAGAACATCGGCATCCTCCTGTTGATCCTGGTGCCGGCGGTCGTCGCGGAGGCGAGACGTGGAGAACTCGCGCCGCGCCGGTGCTGGACGTGGGGTCTGGGAACATTCCTGGCCGGCTGCCTGGCCTGGTTCGTTCCTCTGCTGATCACGCAGGCGCGTACCCCTCAATCCGCCGGCAATCCGTGGGCTTACGGCGCGCAGGTGCTCCGGCAATGGCGCTGGCGGCTCGACAAGCCGAAGGTGTTCGTGGGTTCCAGCGGCCAGAGCTGGGACATGGTGCTCTTTCGGCTGGAGCGTCATCTGGTGGGCTGGTTCACCCGCGGATTCGGGTTCTCGCTGGACCACGCGCTACCCTGGATTGGGTTGAGCGTGATCGTGGCGGGCTGGGCGATGTATCTGTTCGCGCCGCGCCGCGCCGCCGCCGCGGGAGATGAAGCGGCGCGGCAAAAAAAATTCTGGCGGCTGCACTTGCCTTGGGAAACGGTTTATGTGCTGATGATTTTCTGCTGTCTGCCGGGTGACCAGCGTTACTACCTGCCGTTGTTTCCGCTCTTCATCCTCGCGGCGGCGGCGGGATGGTGGATGTGCCTGCCGGGAGGGTGGCGCTGGATGGCATTGCTCGTGCCTGCGGTCACCCTGGCGGCGACGCTGCCATTGGTCGGCCCGAACCACACCGAGGAGCCGCCAACGGTGCGTTCGTTGCGCTGGCTGCAAACCCGCTACCCGGCGGACGAGCGATCCGGGGTGTGGCTGATCCTGGGGGACGGCTTGCGGCACGCGCAGTGGTACGCGCCGGACTTTCACGTCATCCCGGCCTCGGCCTTCGGGAAGATGAACCCGGTGGAGACTCTGGCGCGGGCGCGGGCGGTGTACACCGATGATGTCACGGTGGCAACCGTCTGGGACACTTTATCAAAGCCGGCAGTGCCTTCGCCCCGGGTGCAGCATTTCGAGCGTTCTCCTATCATTTATCGCAAACACAGCGAAGCCGATCTTTACCAGTTGAACCTTCCCGCCGCGCCGGCGGCGGCCAATACAAGGTAGGGGCTCGCTCTTCGAGCGATCCGTGGTCTCGCCTGGTCGGGTTTTTGTCTTTTGTGGCAGCCTTGTCCTCTGCGGCACGCTGAAAAGTCGGATCGCTCGGAGAGAGAGTCCCTACCTTGAAAACGAGGCGCTTCGCGCTGGCTTCAGCGTTCCCGGCGGCCGCGCTTTCGTTTGGCCATGCGGCCGCCGCCCTGCCAGTCGTCGGTGGGTTCGTCTTCATCCTTGGCCGGGCGGAAATCCACCTGGCGCTTGAAGATGTCCACGTTGGCCACTTCCACCCGCAACCGGTCGCCGATGGCGTACATCCGCCGGTTGCGCTTGCCCAAAAAACGCAGGCGCGTGGCGTCGAAGTTGTAAAAATCGTCGTCCAGTTCGGAGACGTGGATCAGGCCGCTCAACACCAGGTCGGGCAGCTCCACGAGCAGGCCGTAGTTGCGCACGTCCACGATCCTGGCGGGGAACGTCGTCGGTTCGCCGTCGTGGTCGTGGGCGCTTTCCATCAGGAGGTTCTGGAAATATTCCAGCTTCTTGAGCTTGACCGATTCGCGCTCGGCCTCGGCCGCCACGCGTTCGGTGGTGGAGATGTGCGCGGCGACCGCCGTCAGGTCACCCGCGGCGAGGCGCGCGCGTTTCTGGTCGCCGATCAGCAGCGACAACGACCGGTGGACCACCAGATCCGCGTACCGCCGGATGGGGCTGGTGAAGTGCGTGTAGTTCACCTTTGCCAGGCCGTAGTGGCCCTGCGGCGAAGTGTCGTAAGCGGCGCGCTTCAGGCTCTTGAGCAGGCCGAGCTTGATCGCCTCACCTTCGGGTTGGTCCTTGACGGCGCGCAGGAGCTTCTGCATCTCGGGCCGGTGCGTCAGGTCGCCCACCTGGTAGTCGTAGCTGCGCACGAAATCGCGGAACTCCAGCAAGCGGTCCGCGTCCGGGTCCTCGTGGATGCGGTACACCGTGGGCGTCTGCCGATTCTTTAACTCGCGGGCGACGACCTCGTTGGCCACGAGCATGAATTCCTCGATCAGCTGGTGGGAGATGTCGTTTTCCACGCGCTCCAGGCGGATCGGTTTGCCATGCTCGTCGAGATGCACCTTGGTCTCGGGCATGTCCAGGTCGAGCGAGCCGTTCTTGAAACGGTTCTCGCGCAGGAGGGCGGCCAGCTTCCAGGCCCGGTGCAGCTCGCGCGATACGGGCGAGGCGTTGGCGGGTCCTTGGAGCAGGGCAAATGCCTCCTTGTAGGTCAGCCGCACGGCGCTGCAAATGATCGTCCGCGCGAACCGCACGTGCCGCACCTTGCCGCCCGCGCCGAACTCGATGAACACGGAATACGTCAGCCGGTCCTCGCGCGGCTTGAGCGAGCAGACGCCGTTGCTCAACCGCTCGGGCAGCATGGGGATGACACGGTCGGCGAGATACACGCTGTTGCCCCGGTGAAACGCCTCGCGGTCCAGCGCGCCGCCCGGCGGCACGTAGTGGCTCACGTCGGCGATGTGGACGCCGAGCTTCCACCCGCCGTTGGGCAGGGTGGCAACCTGGATGGCGTCGTCGAAATCGCGCGCGTCGTCCGGGTCGATGGTGATGATGTAGTCCTTGCGAAGGTCCTCACGCCGGGCGATCTCGGCCTCGTCGGGCTGGAGCGGGATCTGTTCGGCCGCCTGCATCACCGGCTTGGGAAACTCCTCGGGCAGGTGGTACTTGCGGATGATCGAGAGCATGTCCACGCCCGCCTTGGAGGCCGGCCCGAGGACTTCGATGATCTTGCCTTCCGGGTTGACGTGGCGCGACTCCCAATTGTCCAGCTCGATGACAACCTTGTCGCCGACCTGCGGCAGCTTGGGCAGCACGACCTGGCCCGGGTGAACGTAGATGTTGTGGATGAAGCGCGGATCGTCCGCGACCACGTAGTGGAACTGCTTGGACTTCTGGAGCGTGCCGACCACCGTGGCGTTGGCGCGCTGGAGGATGCGGATGATCCGGCCCTCGCGCCGGTTGCCGGCCGCGTCGGCGCGGAAACGGCGGCCGTGCTGGTCCTCGAAGCCGTCGCGGATGAGGCGGGCCACGACCTTGTCGCCTTGCAGGGCGATCCAGGTGTTCTCGGCGGTGATGAACAGGTCGGTCGCACCGGGCTGGCCGCTGACGACGAACGCGTACCCTTTTTCGTGAAAGGTGACGGTGCCGGTAAACAGATCGGCCGTGTCGGGCAGGACGTAGCGGTCCTTGCGGATGCGGGCGATGGCTCCGTCCTGTTCCAGGGTGCGGAGGATTTCCTTCAACTGTGCGCGGTCGTCGCTGCGCAGGCCGAGCTTTTTGGTCAGCTCAACTTTGTCTAAGGGTTGATATTTGGGGGAGGCGAGGAGGCGCAGGATTTTTGACTTCAAACCCTGCTGATCGTGTGACTCCTGAGACGGAATTTTTTCTTCTGACATGGAAAACAACCCACCACTTATTGGTGGCAAACCAACGGTCTAAGTCCGTGTGGCTCGCCAGTATCATAATGCGGAAGTAGCGAAAGGGGAAGCTTCTTAATTTCCGCGGCACGACGGCCCCGGTTGCTTCGCCGCCGTTGACGGCTAAGGTGCCTGTCATCTTGAAGAATCAAGCTTTTCTCGCTGTTGTTGCGCTGCTCGCGCTTTCCGTTTGTCGTACCTACGGTTATGGGCCGGAAGGCCACTGGGCGGTGGGCGAGATCGCCGAGACGCGTCTTAAAGGCACTCCCACCGGTGCCAGGGTGGCCGAACTGCTCGACGGCGAGTCCCTGGGTTTTGCCGCCACGGTTCCCGACCGCATCAAGAGCTGGGACCGGGACGGGGGAGCCGATGACCCGCACGGTTTCAAAATGCCCGGACATCCCAAGTTGGAAGAACAGCTCCGCGCTTTTTGGAACGCCAACAAACCCGGCGACGCGAACGACGACGCCCATCCGTCCCACCATTGGTTTCACTACACCGACGTGCCGCTCGTCGGGAACGAGAAGTACGCCGACGGCAACGCGGGACGTTCCCAGTGGGACATCGTCCACATGATCAACTATTGCTGCCAGGTGCTCTCCGGCCAGACCCCCGAGCAAAACGACCGCGCCATCACCAAGACCGTCGCCTTGATCCTGCTGGCCCATTTCGTCGGTGATCTGCACCAGCCTCTCCACGTCGGCGCGGAGTATTTCGATAACGGCCGGCCCGCCAACCCGGACACGGACAAGAACGCCATCGGCGACGAGGGCGGCAACACCTTCACGGTGGCCCTGATCGACCCGCCGGGTGCCGACCTCAACGCGCCGCGCCGCCGTCCGAAGCTGCACGGGTACTGGGACAACAACGCGGTCAAATTCCTCATGCAGCAGGTGTACGACGAGATCAAAAAACAGAACCCGGCGCATGGGCCGGATTTCAAGCCGCAGGAGTTCGATGCGTACCTCGCCCGGCAGGAGCCGGCCAACTGGAGACCGGCCGACAACCTCGCCGTGACCGGCTGGGCCGAGTCCTGGGCCAACGAAATCCTGCCCATCGCCCGGGAAGCGCACGACCGGCTCGAATTTACCCAGTTCAAGCTGGAGGATGACCACGGCAAGCCCGCCGAGGGCGGCGTGGCCGTGGAGCGTCCGGGCAGGGTCCCGCTGTACGCAAATTGGTCGGCCGGCGTGGTGCGGGTGGAACTGGAAAAAGGCGGCTGCCGGCTGGCGTTGCTGCTGGACAAGGTTCTGAAGTAGGAGTGGAGGATCGGCGGAACGACCTGCCGGCAAGTCATGTCCAACTATCTGCACACCAAGGTGCGGGAGATAGAAAATCCGGACCTGCGGACGGTGCTGGAGGAACTGTGCCATTGCGTGCGCTGGGATCTGGCGCGGCACGAGAGCGGCACCGTCTTTTATCTGTTGGCGGCCATCTTCCTGGAGCATCCGCAAGGAGTGACGCTGGATCACCTGCCCGTGACGGGGCTGCTCGGGACAAAGGTGAGAAAGATCAAGTCGTCCGGCGTGCAGGATTTTTGCGCGGAGTTGATCCGGCTCAAGCACACGCACGTCGAGGTCTTCGACAAGAAGCCGCTGCTCGCGCTGATCACGGAGTGCTTCCCGAAACAGACGCCTGTGCGGGAGACGAAGGAGCTGAGCGACCACGAGCGGCTGACCCGCTTGATCATCCAGCGTCGGCGCAACGGGGATTTGTGAGGCCGGCTTCCGTGCGCTGGCGAGCGTGGTCAGGCAGCGGATGGTGGGCGATGCTAGCCATCACCAAACAAGAAGCGACGTCAGGACTCTCGGGATTAACATTCCACGCGTCGGCTGCGAGGCAGGACCACAAGGTCCATATCCTCCATCGGAATGGCTCCAAGGAGGACGCGCTCACCCATGACCAGTGCCCCACCGTAAGCGACGCGCCCCTTGAACCGGATTTCCAACGGTCCGACGTAAGGCACCGACTGGCGGCGACCATCAGCGAGAACGGCTTCTTTGCGATCGGCAGCGGGTTCCAACCGCAGAGCGGCGGCAATGTCGGCTGGCACGCACAGGAAGGTGGCACCCGTGCCGGCAAGTGCCTCCACCTCTATGGCCGGCAAGTCAGGGTAGCGAAGATTGCGTAGAGTGATCATGGCGTAGGCGTGTCCCGTCGGCAGAAAAGCAGCTTACCACGGCAAACTGCCCGTGGGAAATTTCCAAGCGGGCACGTCGTAGCCGCCCGACGCGCATCGCGTGAACTTCGAGGAACAGGATGACGCGCTTGGCACAAGCGCAGCGACAACCGGATGATCGTTACCCGAGAAACCCTCCTCGCAAATACCCCTATCCGACCGGATGTGTGCGATTGTTTCTCTACCGAAAAACCCGTCAGTCTTTAGCCTTTTAGCTCTCCCTGTCCGATGCAAGTCTCCGACCTCCGCGGCATCCTCGAATACATCCCGCGTTTCCGCGAACGCACCTTTGTCATCGCCATCGACGGCGAGATCATCGAATCGGAAAACTTTTCCAACCTCCTGCTCGATCTAGCCGTGCTGCGCTCGCTGAACATCCTGGTAGTCCTTGTCCACGGGGCCAGCCACCAGATCGCGCAACGCGCCGGTGCCCTCGGCATCGACGTTTCCAACACGGACGGCTCGGGCATCACCGACGCGGAAACGCTGCGCATCAGCCTGGAAGCGGCCAACCGGCTCACGCACGAGATCATGGAAGGCCTGAGTTCCGTGGACCTGCGGGCGGTGTACGCCAACGCCATCATCGCCTCGCCCGCGGGGATCATCCAGGGCGTGGACCAGCTCTACACCGGCAAGGTCGAGCGCGTGGACATCAAGAGCCTGCAACTCTTCCTCGACCAGGGCATCGTGCCCGTGCTGCCGCCGCTGGGCTTCGACGGCGACGGACGGACCTACCGCATCAACTCGGACGCTGTCGCCGTGGAGGTGGCCGAAGCGCTCCACGCGACCAAGATCATTTTCCTGTGCGAAGCCGGCAGTCTGCGGCTCGGCGGCGAGCTGGTGCGGCAGCTTTCCGTCAACGGAGCGGAGGAACTCATCAAAAAAGGCCGGCTCTCCGACCAGAAGGCGCTGAGCCTGAAACTGGAGAGCGCCGCGCGCGCCTGCAAACTCGGTGTGCCGCGCGTCCACCTGCTCGACGGCCACGTCAACGAGGCGCTCCTGGCCGAGCTGTTCAGCAGCGAGGGCATCGGCACGATGGTCCACACCAACGAGTACCAGCACATCCGGCGCGCGATGAAAAAGGACGTGCGCCGCATCATCGCGCTCATCCGCCAGTCGGTGCAGAACGCGGAGTTGATCCACCGCACGCGCCAGGACATCCTCTCGCACCTGGAGGACTACTGGGTCCTGGAGATCGACCGCAACCTGATGGGCTGCATCGCCCTGCACCCGTACCCGGACAGTGGCAAGGCCGAATTGGCCTGTCTCTACGTCAGCCGGAACAAGGAAAATGGCGGTTACGGGCGCATGCTCATGACCTTTATCGAGGAGTTGGCCCGGCGTGAGGGATTCCAGGAGATCTTTGCGCTCTCGACCCAGGCGTTTGTTTATCTGCAACAGAAAGGCGGTTTCCAGGAAGCCTCGCCCGATGCGCTCCCGCCGGCCCGCCGCGAGAAATACGATCAGAGCGGGCGGCATTCCAAGGTGTTGGTCAAGCCGCTGGCTCCTGTCGGCGCACTTAAAACGCCTCCTGTTCCTTAATCAAAAGGCCCCATGGTCCCGTCGGGCATCTGCCCGATAGCGTATGGACGGGTTAAAAGGGAAAACTTCGGAGTTAGCAGACGTTGTGCCATACCTTTGTTCGCGCCCGTTCATGACATTTGTTTCCTGCCTCGGAAGTCCCTCTGTGAGCATGACTCGCTAAATATATTTCTGTGAAAAACAGGCACGGTTTCTGAGGGAAAAAACTGTGTAGAAACACGAATTTTTCCTTGTTCGATTTGGCCGGAACGCCTTAGCTTTTGGCCATCACTTCACCCGCCTGTTGATAAACTAAAAACAACCGATGCCATCCCCCGCAAATCCTTTCCAGTGGCCGCTTGCCGGCGGCTAGGTTCTTCGCGTTCGGCACGGTTGCCACACAGGTCAGCGATTTCCCATCGTCATGTCTAAGTTTATCTCCCGCTGTGGATTGTGCTCCCCGCCGGCGCGTTCGACGCGTCCGCTTCCAGCGGCTCGGTCCGTTGGTTGCGCCCCGCGGGGAAGCCGGGCACGGAACGTGCCTCGCTTTTGAGTGTGGCATCGGGGTTCATTGATTTGTATGCAAGAGAATTTTCGTCTGATTTGGGAGAGCATCGCCGCAGCGATCAAGCCGCAGGTTGGGGCAGATACCTACACGCGCTGGTTCGCTGCCATCGTGCTGGTGCGCGCCGACGAGCAGAGCCTGACGCTGCGGGTGCCAAATAATATTTACCAATTATGGATCGAAAGTAACTACATGCCCCTGGTCCAGCAGGCGATCATGGGGGTGCTGGGGGCGCCGCGGCAGTTGAAATTCACCTTCCAGGGAGACGAAGCCAGCGTGGCCGGTCCCTCCGGTGAGACCGTCCCCGGCGGCGACAGCGTGGCGGGACTGCCCGCAGCGACGGTCGAAACCGGTGAAGCGCGTGCGTTTGCCGTCTCGGAGATGGTCGTGGCCGATTCGGCGGACGGCAACGCGCCTTCCAACGGGATGAACCCGCGGCACACGTTCGAGACGTTTGTCGTCGGCCAGAACAACCAGTACGCCCAGGCCGCCAGCAAGGCCGTGGCCGACATGCCCGCCAAGACGTACAACCCGCTGTTCCTCTACGGCGGTGTCGGCCTTGGCAAGACCCACCTGATGCAAGCCATCGGGCAGGCGATCCTGGCCAAGAAAAAGAACTTCAAGGTCATCTATATCTCCAGCGAGCGGTTCACCAACGAGTTCATCGACGCCATCCAGCATTCGACCTTGGTCAAGTTCCGCAAGAAGTACCGCCTGGCCGACGTGCTGCTCATCGACGACATTCAGTTCCTCGCGGGTAAGGAGCGCAGCCAGGAAGAATTTTTCCACACGTTCAACGCTCTGTTCGACGGCCACAAACAGATCGTGATGTCCAGTGACCGTCCGCCGAGCGAGATCCAGAACCTGGAACAGCGGCTCGTGTCGCGTTTCGAATGGGGGCTCACCGCCGAGTTGCAGCCGCCGGACATCGAGACACGCATGGCGATCCTGCGCAAAAAGGCCGACGGGATGCAGATCAAGCTCACGAGCGAGATCTACGAGTTCCTGGCCAAGCGCATCCGCACCAACGTGCGCCGGCTGGAAGGGGCGCTCATGCGCGTGGCCAGCTTCGCCTCGCTCAGCGGCCGGGCGCTGACGCAGGACAACGTGGAGCACCTGCTCAAAGACATCCTGCAGGAAGAAGCGCGCCGCACGGTGACCATCGACCAGATCCAGCGCCGCGTTGCCGAGCACTACGACGTGCGCCTGGCCGATATGACCAGCAAACGCCGTCCGGCCAACATCGCCTTTCCCCGCCAGGTCGCCATGTACCTGGCGCGCGAGCTGACGAAAAGCTCGCTCAACGAGATCGGTGATGCCTTCGGCGGGCGCGACCACGGCACGGTGCTGCACGCGCACCGCCTGGTGAAGCAGCGCATCAAGGACGTGGACGAGGTCCGCCAGAAGGTGTCGATGCTCGACACCGAACTCCAGCGCTGATCGGCACCACAGAGACACAGAGAACACAGAGAGAGAAAGCAGGAAATAACCAGGGGTCAGCAAAAACACGCCTTTCCCCTCTGTGCTCTCTGTGCCTCTGTGGTAAATTCCTTGCGTGCCAGGATCCGATAACGACCGCCTGTTGTGGAGCACGAGTGAACCGAAAGCGGCGCGGATCGACGCGGCCATCACGCAACTTGAGGACGAACTGATTCCCTGGACTCGCCAGCACCATGAGCCGTCTCGCCGACTACGCCAAGCATCAGCGCTACATACGATCGCTTCAGCCGAAGGTTTCCTCCGAAGAAGCGCACGAGCAGGCGCGCCGGGTGCTGGCCGCGCTGGACAAGCCAGCGAAGAAGCCTGCCAAAGCCAGAAAATCCTCCGCTGGGCAGCCCGGCACGGACGGCTGATCGATGTCCGCCTAGAAGAACGCCTCGATGGCATCGGCGGCGTGGAGCACGACGTTTTTCACGACGCCGCCAGCGGCCGCTGGATCAAGTTGACCATGCCCGGCAAAGGCGGCAAGGAAGTACACGCCCGGCAGGAGGGCATAGGTGTCTCGCCCACCCTGATCACCGAGGATGCCCTGCCTTCGGCTTACCTGCGCCGCCTGCACTTGGCGAACACGAAGCTGGGCGATGGATTTTGCCTGCACGGCGTGATCGACGGCCCGCGGGGTCCGCGTTTGGTGGTGTCGCAGCCGCACGTGCGCGGCGAGCACACGACGCCCCCGCAGATTGCGTGGCATTTCACCAAGGCGGGATTTGAGAAGATCAATGCCAAGACGTTCTACCACGTCGGCGAGAACCTGCTGGTGTCCGACGCGCACATCGCCAACGTGCTGAAAACATCGGAAGGCGCGGCGGTGCCCTTCGACGTGGGCGTGCAGCAACCGGCGGGAGCGTTGCTGTTGGCCGTCAAGCCCGCGCCAGCGTTGAGCTTCGATGATTGGGGCGATGAGGACAGGCAAGGGATGATGTTTTCAGCCAGCGATAAAACGCCGATGAGCCGCCGCTAGCACCCGGCGCTGCATCTGTGTTTCATGGGCATTTTGCGGGTGGCTAATACAATATCTTGTGTATAAGGTGCAATTTCTTGACGACGTGACCCGTTTGTGCGCTAGAGTAGCGCACACAAAAACCGGACCGATCCGCCGCGTATGAAATTTCATCTCAGTAAAGAAAAGCTCCTCGAAGGTTTGCAGCAGGTGCAAAGCGTGGTCAGCACCCGCACGACGCTGCCGATTCTCTCCAATGTCCTGCTCCAGACCAATGGAAAAGGCATCAATATGACGACGACCGACCTGGATGTCGGCGTACGCTGCAACGTGGACGCCGAGATCGAGGAAGCCGGTGCCACGACCCTGCCGGCCCGGCGGCTCTTCACGATCATCCGCGAGCTGCCCTCCAGCGATGTGCAGTTCGATTCCGACGAGAAGAACGTCGCCTCCATCCACAGCGGCCAGAGCTTCTTCAAAATCCTCGGTCTGCCGGAGGAAGAGTTCCCGCCCCTGCCCAAGTTCGAAGGGGCCAAGACGTACACCTTGCGCCAGAGCGAGTTGCGCAACGCGCTCAAGAAGACCAGCTACGCCATCTCGACCGACGAGACACGTTACGTGCTCAATGGCATCCTGTGCTCGTTCAAGGACGGCAAGCTGACCCTCGTGGCAACGGACGGACGCCGCCTGGCGATGGTGGACATCGAATTGGAAGTTGCGCCGGGTTCCGACGCCAGCGTGATCATCCCGGCCAAGGCGATCAACGAGCTTTCACGCTTGCTGCGTGACGAGGGCGACATCCAGATCCGGCTCGGTGAGAACCAAGTGGCTTTCGAGTTGAACGGCACACTGCTCGTTTCCAAGCTGATCGAGGGCAATTATCCTAACTATCGGCAGGTCATTCCCGCCGAGACGAAGGAGCGCATCGAACTGGAGCGCGAAACGTTTTTGACCGCCGTGCGCCGCGTGTCGCTGCTGACGAGTGAAAAGTCTAATTCGGTGAAGCTGATCTTCACGAAAAACAACATCGACATCGCCGCCAACAGTCCCGAGATCGGCGAGGCGAAGGAATCACTGCCGGTGAAGTACAGCGGCAAAGATTTTACGATTGCCTTCAACCCGGAGTTTTTGATGGCTCCGCTTAAGAACCTGACGGAGGACACGGTGTTCCTGGAGTTGATCGACGAGATGAGCCCGGGTGTAGTAAAGATCAACACCAGCTTCCTCTACGTGCTGATGCCGATGCGCATCAGCTATTGAGTTGCAGCGCAACGCAGGTTGCACCTCCCGGGAAACATCATGCCGGGTTCATTCTCACCTAACCTCCGGTCGGCAACCGCGGCGGGCGCTAGATTACATCTGCGAACGCATGTTTGGCGCGCATGAAAACGGCGTAGCCTGCCAACATGAAGAGCAAGCTGCCTGCCGTGGTCCACGCGTAGCCTTGGAGATTGAGCGGGTCGCCGTAAACCGCCAAGAGGCGGCTTTGCTCGACCAGAAATGCTACGGGATTGTAACGTACCAATGGGTAAAAGGCACCCAATCGGTCATGATCGATGGGATAAAAGATGGCGCTCGCGTAAAGCAGAATTTGCGTCAGCGCGATGACGATCTCGTTGAGGTCGCGCAGGAAAACGCCTAGAGCCGACAACAACCAGACGATCCCCAGGTTGAAGGCGCACAACGGCACCAGCAGCACCGGCCAGAGGAAGGCCGTCCAAGGCAGATGCCGGTCGAGCAGCAAGACGCCGATCCACAGTGGGAACAGGCTGATGAACATGTGCATCAGGCTGGCGAGCACGGTCGTCACCGGCAGGATTTCCAGCGGGAAGACAATCTTGGTCACGTAGTTGGCGTTGACCATGATCAGGTTGGGCGCACGCGTGATGCACTCCGCGAACGTGTTGAACACGATCAGGCCCGCAAACATCGCCAGGGCGAAATCCGCCGGGCCCTCGGCGCGGTGTTCGAGCAGACGCCCCTTGAAGATCACGCCGAAAACCACCGTGAAGATCGTCAGCAGCAGCAACGGATTGAGGAACGACCAGAACACACCCAGGTAGGAGCCGCGGTAGCGTCCGAGCAGATCGCGGCGGGTGAACTGCGTGATGAGATGGCGGTTAACGGCCAGGCCGCGGAATAGTTCCAGTGGACTGGCGTAGCGCGCGTCGGCGCTGGAATGATGGTGATGGCCGTGCGTATAGGCCTGTTCGGGCACGGCGGCGGTCTTCTTGGTCGGGGTTGCTGGCATGAAGGATGGTTAAAGAGGGTGGCGGATACCTTCGTTCCACAACCCACAACCCACAACCCACAACCCACGATCCCCATTTGGATGTAGCCACGGCGCTCCGTCGCCGTGTCCGCTCTGGATACCAGACACGGCGACGGAGCGCCGTGGCTACATCCGGATCCATCCATGCAAGGAGTCAGCGTGGGGGCAGGAGCGCGATGCTGGAGCCGACCCAGGTTTTGTCGTGGTTGAAATCGACGCCCATCATCTTGCCCTGGCTCATGCGCACGAGATTGTTGACCAGCACAGGGTCCGCACCTTCCAGCCAGATGAACATGAGGCGGATTTCCGCCTTGGAACGCCGGCCGTCCACCGTCGGCACGAACTCGGCGTAGGTCACCTTTTTCTGCAAGATCCAGTCGTGCGGCGCGGACAGGGCGGCGAGCTTTTCCGGGGTCGGCTCCACGTCCACCCCGAGCCCGGCAAAGGAATACAGCGGCTTGAGCACGTAGTCCTCCAAGCGTTCGCCTGCGGGGAAGGCGTCGGCGAAGAAGGCGGGAGCCGTGTGTTCGGTTTTCAGGAAGGGCAGGGAATGCTTGCTGATGCGGAAATACCAGTTCGGGTGCCCGGCCCAACTCACGTCGGCTTCCTGGCGCAGGTCGAAGGCGGGCGACAGGTCGGTGCGCCGCAGCAGTTCGTCGAAGATGACGCGGTTGTAGATGCGCTCGACGCGGATTTCGCGGCCCTCGTACCCGTAGAAAAGCTTGCGCCCGCGTTTGCGCACGTCCGTCAGGGAAACGGGCCGCACACCCAGCAGCGTCTCGGTGCAAGCGAAGTCGATGCGGGTTTTCTGCCGGGCGGGTTCGATCTCCAGCAGGATCACGTTTTCCGGGCCGTGGCCGCCGAGCACCGCCCGCCGCAGCAGGTCCAGGTAGGCTGCTTCGCTGGGAACCTCGGGGTGGGGGAGCCAATCCGCCGGGACCGCAGGGTAGGCCTCGCGCATCCAGCGGGTGTACAGCGGTTGGAACGCGTACAGGCTCGGGAACCCTTGCAGTTCGATCAGGCGAGGAGTCAGGCGGCCGGGACTGGCCGGGTCCTCGCAGATGCCGAAGTCAACCTGGATGAAGAGCGGCTGCGGCGTCTCACCCGGAACGGAAAGGCCCGCCGGGATGGCGGTTTGCGCGTGGCGCGTAAACTCCGGGGTGCGCAATTGCGCGACGATGTCGTGGCCGGCGCGGATGGCCTCCGCCGCGAACTCCGGGGTGAGAAAGATGGGTGTCTCCGAGATACGGAAATCCACCGGCCATCGCTCGGTGGTGTTCGCCGTGCGGTCCAGCTTGGCGTAGCGTTCCGGCGTGAAATCGGCGTTGAAGCGGGCGCGGAGTTCGGGGTGCATGCGGGCGACGGCGCGAACTTCAGAGGGCTTTGTGGTACTGCTCGTTGCCCTGCTGGTCCAGGACAGGGCGTCCGTTCTGGTCGCGCAACGGAGCGCACCCGGCGCACGCCAGGGTGAGGATCAAACCGAGGAACACCGCAAAAATAACCGTGGGCTTGTGGATCAAGAAAATAGGTCCAAGGGGACGGCTTTGTTGCTGAACGGTCTTTCCTCACTTTTTCTCCCGGCCTTGTCAACACCCGCGATCATCTTCTTCCCTGTCCGTCCGTTTGATGGTGACGAGATCGGTGTTGCCGGTCCCTGCGGCGAAACGAGAAAGCGACACCAGGTTCCCTTGCCACCAACCGCTTGATAAACCTGCTTTAGTGTGGCTGAAGTATCCTTCTCCCACGCGAACCATGTTGCTTTATTTTCTCCTGACGGCGGCGCTCGGCTACCTGCTCGGCTCGATCCCGACGGGCTATCTCGTCGGACGCACCCGCGGCATCGACGTGCGCGAGCACGGCAGCGGCAACATCGGCGCGACCAACGTGACGCGTGTCCTGGGCAAAAAGCCGGGCTACTTCGTCTTTTTCTGCGACGCGCTGAAAGGATGGCTCGCCGTGTCGGCGGCCACCTTCCTCGTCACGCGCCCGGGTGCCGCCTCCTACATCCTGGAGAGCATCTACGTCAGCCGGCACGTACGGGGGCACGGTGGGATCGGTGCTGCGGAGCTGGCGAGATTCTCCCAGTTTATCCCGGTGATCGGCGTCGTCGCGGCCTTGGCGGGCATCCTGGGGCACAACTTCCCGGTCTGGCTGCGCTTCCGGGGTGGCAAGGGCGTCGCCACCACGGTCGGCACGCTGCTGGGATTGATGCCACTGGCGGTATTGGCGGTGGCAGGGGTCTGGGCGGTCGTGTTCTACACGCTGCGGTACGTTTCCCTGGCGTCCATCCTGGCGGCGACGGCTTTGCCCCTGGTAGTTTGGGCGCTGGGTCCACGGGACGGTTCCCTTGGCGGCACGCTGCCGATGTTCTGCTTTTCCGTAGCGGCGGCGGCGCTGGTCTGGTGGCGCCACCGGGGGAACATCCAGCGGCTGCTCAACGGCACGGAGCCGCGTTTCGCGCGCAAGGCCTGAGCGCGGGCGGGTTCTTTTTCCTACCCGGCCATGCGTGCTGCGCTCCCAACCCCCTTCCGTCGGATCTCGATCCTGGGTGCGGGCAGTTGGGGGACGGCGCTCGCCGTGTGGCTGGCGGCGCGCGGGCTGCCCGTGACCCTTTGGGGTCATGACCCGGCGCACATCGCACGGTTGACTGTCGCCGGCGTCAACGAGGTGTACCTGCCCGGCATCGCGCTCTCACCGGAGATCACGCCAACGTCAGACCTGGCGCGGACGGCCGGTTCGGACCTGATCATCGTGGTCACGCCCTCCAAAGTGACCCGCGGGGTGGCGCAGGCCCTGGCCCGGGTGCCGCTCGCGCCGGACGCAGTTCTGCTGTCCTGCACCAAGGGCATCGAGTTCGGCAGCGGACGGCGCATGAGCGAGATCCTCGCAGAATGCCTGCCGGGATACGACTTGGCCGTGCTTTCCGGCCCGAGCCACGCCGAGGAGGTCGCCCGGTCGAGCCCGGCGGCCATCGTCCTGGGCGCGCAGCGGCCGGAGGTCGCCACGCGGCTGCAGGCCATCTTCAACGCGGGAGCCCTGCGCGCTTACACCAGCGGCGACGTCGCCGGGATCGAGCTGGGCGGGGCGCTCAAGAACATCTTCGCCCTCGCCGCCGGGGTCAGCGACGGCTTCGGTTTCGGCGACAACGCCAAGGCCGCGCTGGTGACCCGTTCGCTGGCCGAGCTGGTCCGCCTGGGCGTGCGGCTCGGCGGGCAGCAGGATACTTTTCAGGGTCTAAGCGGCATCGGCGACCTGATGGTGACCTGCTTCAGCCGCCACAGCCGCAACCGGCTGGTGGGCGAGCGTCTCGGGCGCGGGGAGGCGCTGGAAGCGATCGTGCAATCGATGAGCATGGTCGCCGAGGGCGTGCCGACGACCCGAAGCGCGTTTGCCTGCGCGCGGCAGTTCCAGGTGGAAACGCCCGTCATCGACCAGATGCACGCGATCCTCTACGAAGGCCGTGCGCCCAGGGAAGCGCTGCTGAGTTTATACCAGCGCGATCCGCGGGCGGAGAGCGATAAGGTAGGAAGATGAACGCAGCATCCTCCCACGGATCGCCCTTCGTGTTCGTGGGGGGCATGTTGGTGACGGCTTGGCTGGCTTTGACGCCACTAGCTCGTGCCGAGGATGTGACGACGCTCTCGGGCACGACGTATCACCAGGTGCGAGTAGTCCGCGTGGAGCCGGATGGTGTCACCTGGGCGCACGCCGCCGGCCTGTGCAAGGTGGACTTCACCGATCTGCCGGAGGCTGTGCGGAAGACGTACCATTTCGACCCTAAACAAGCCACCGCTTACCGGACCGTTCAAGCCCGTTCTCGCCAGCAGGTCACTGACCGCATGGCGCAAAACCAACAGGACGTGGCGGTTTGGAAGGCGGCGCATTCCCGGGCTTCAAGCGCTGCACCCGGTGGGACCGAGGCTGCGGACGGTCACTTTGTCTACCGTCGCGGTCCGAGTGCTGCCACCAAATCGGTGACCGAGACGATGGAGGCCAAGGCGACCGAGCAGAAGATGTTGACCAAGGACGACGGCACGATCTGGGATCACCGGTTATGGACTGTGCCTACGATGATTATTGGTCGGTCCACTGCTGACATCTCCGCCGACCCGGTGGTCGACCCTTCGACTTACGAGTACCGGGCCAGTCTCCACCATACTCCGGGAGCCTACGCGCCGGACAGCTTGCACGACAATTTTTACCAAGGTGATTATATGACCAAGGCCTACTACAAAGACGTGGAGCGAGCCGAGGCCTTCGCCCGCGGTCATCCTTGAGGCGGGTACAATCGTCTTTGCACAGCGTGAGCACGCTTTTCTTGAGCCGCAGGCTTTGGAGTGCGGCGACATGTCGCCGCACTCCAAAGCCTGCGGCTTACGACGGGACGGCGAGGAGACCGATGCCGCCACACCATCATCTTTCCTGATGAGGACTCAAAGCGTGGAAAGCGCCTTCATCGCCTCGTGGCGGAAGGCCAGCAGATCGACGAAGCCGGCCACCCCGTCACGGTCGGTCGGCCAGTTCTTCACGGCTTCGGGCAGCAGGGAGGGGGGAACTTGCGCGAGCAGCGTCTCAATCTCCTCCCGCTCGTGCCACGGGATGCCCGAGGTGGCGGCGCGGCGCAGGGCGTCCAGCAGGTCGCAGGTCAGCCGCTCGGGCAGGTAACCTTCCGGGAACGCCGTGCGCACCGCCAGGATCTCCGCGGGCAGGCTGGGCCGCCCGCCCGAAAGGAAACTTGCCTGGATGCCCGGCAGCAGACGCTCAAGGCGCGTGGCTTCCGGCAGCAACGGCATCAACGGGTCGCGCGGCAGCAACTCGGCGTGCGGCGGTACGGGCGCGTTCAACAAGGCCTCGGCCCAGGCAGCGTCACCTTCCCGCACGGCCGCCAAGGCCCAACCGGTGGCGACCGCGGCGGCATACTTATCCTTTTCCACCGCCTTGAGCAAGGCGGCGGGGGGCAGTCCGTGAGCTTCCGTCCAATGGCTCAACGGGACAGCGGCGACGATCTGGATCAGGATGATCGCCCGTGCTCCGAGCTTGACCTGCAAGCCGAAGGCCCGCGAATCCAGTCCGTCGCGGATTCCGGTGGAGTCCGTCTCGTCGGGCAGCGTCACCGACAGGGCGGAACGGCGCAGAAAGCTGCCCTTCTTAAAAGTGAGCAGGGCATCAGCACGCTTGGTCATGCGCGCGACCAGCGGCGAGGCGGGCAAAAAACCGAGCAGGGTCACGGCGAGCCGGCGCGCGTCCTTGTGGCGATCGTCCAGAGCCGCTTCGAGGAAGGGAACATCCTCGTCGGAAAGATCGGACTCCATCGCTTCGAGGAACGCGGCGCGCAGATCGGCGTCCTCGTTCTTCCAGACGGCGGCGAGCTTTTCCCGGGCGAGTGCCGGTTCCCCGGCGCGCCAACGGCGAAACAGAGCCAGACGCTGGTCGCGGCTGCCCGTCTCCCAGCCTTCCGGATGGTCGGCGGCGGCGGCGAAGCCCCACGCCGGATTTTGCGCCGCCAGCCACGCCGCCCGGCGGCCGCCGAGCGCGTGCGCCAGCGGACGCAGCTTCGGCCGCCGCCGGGCGAGATCCAGCAGGCCGGGCAGCAACTCAGGCGGGGCCAGGCGTTGCAGGCGCGCCGCTTCCGCCAGCCATTCGGGCAGCACCGTGGCATAATTGCCGCCGAGCATGGCGCGCAGGTGCGAGTTGCTGGCCGGACTCAGAGGCGCGCTGTTTTTTTCCTCGGGTCCGGCGGGCGGCTGTCCGCTGTTTGTTGTTCGCGCTTCGCCGTGGGCCGCCGGACGCTGGCCGGCCCGGCACCAGGCGGCAAAAGCCCCCGCACGGGTCAGGAAGCGCGCCTCGCGCCCCTGGCGGGCAAGCGTGGGGGCATCGATGGTGGCGGCGATGGCGTCGGGCAGGTCGAGCGGGGTGCCTCGTTCGGTGCCGAGCAACCCGTTCGTCACGAAATCCCTCCAACTGCTCATGGCAAAGTTCCTCCCAGAGCGACGAAGCGTCCGTCGCTGATCGCGCTCAACGGCAGGAACATCCGTCCGTCCCATTCCCCGAAAATCGTGATCGGCACGCCGGCGCTGATGGCGAGCAAAGGCCACGGGTTCGCAAAGGAACTTTCCAGGGGAACGCTGGCACCGTTGCGGTCACACAAGCTCCAGGATTCACCGCTGCCATCCTCCCCGGCTGCCAGGCCGGGAACCGGCCGGCAATCCCGCAGCAGCCAGGGGGAACGCTCCAGCCACGGGTCGCCGGCGAGCAGGGTCGCCGTGTATTCCAGCGCTTCGTTGAGGTCCGCCCGGCCAGGGGGCGATTCTTTTGAGGCGGCAACGCTGCCTCCATCGTGTCGCTTCGCGACGGCAGCGCGCAACGGTAGCGCGCCCGGGAAAAAAGCCAGGTCCGCGTCGATGGTCCGGCCCGGAACGAGGCTGACGTCCAGCGGCCGGCCCGCCGCGGCGAGGCTTAGGCAAAGCGCCGTGCGCCCGGTGTTTTCGCCCATCAGCCAGGTGCGCTGGACACGCTGGTAGTTGTTGTCCTCCTCCACGCGCTGACCCAGGACCTGCCAGTGATCGGAGACGGTTTCCACGCCGGGATCACCCAGGAGTTCCTGCTCGTCAACGGTCCAGCCGATGGCCGAACGCACGCTGGCACGCAACGCGGCGGGAAGTTCGTCCAGCCGCGCCGCGCCGTTGAGCAGACACTGCAAGCCACCGACTTCTTCCAGCGCACGGTCGGCCCACTGCTCGCCGGAGGCGAAGACGGCCGGCCACGTCCGCAGCCGGCGCGCGATCCCCGGAGCTTTGGCTTCGGTCATCCGCGCCGCCATCGCTTCGAAAAAGGAGGCCGGCTGTGTTTTGGCGTGGGCCAGTCCCTGACGGATGAGATCGGTGAGCCAGGTTTGCAGTTCCTCCAAGCCGCTGGCGGCGCGTTCACCGCGTTTGGCGGCGCGTTTCCTGCGTTCGGCGGCAACTTCGGGAGGGTCCGCCGCGTCCTCCAGGCTGCGGTCGGAAGCCGAAGAGGGCGGGCGGCTCGATGGGCTTCGTCCAGCCCGGACGGGGGCGGGGTCCGGCGCAAGCGCGCTCACTTGATCGGCGTTCAGAGGGTCCATGGGAAAAGTCTCCCGCGTGAAGCGGAGCGTCGGAAAACGTATCCGCGAATCGGCTTTTTGCAGCGGGAAAGTTCGTGGTGAAGAGCATCGGCGACGCAACGCGGGGCAGACTCCCGGTGCAATTCACCGTCAATGGACCGCAACGCGAGGATAGCGGCACGTACGATGGTGGCGCATGATCGTGACCATGCACACCACCTCTCGACCCCGTTTCTCCAGCCGCTGCCGCCAGGTTGCCGCGGCCGGCTCAGTCCTCGGATTATCGCTGCTGTCCCTGGCCTCAGGACGCGCCGCAATCGACGCCGCCGGTGCACCGCCCGAGGGCGGCGGCCCCGCGGCTATCAAGACCTATCTCGTCGGTAAGCTCCAGAAAATGGACGCTGCCAGCCACGACTTCGTCAACAACGCCGCGGCTTACCAGAAGATCATCGACGACGCCGGTGAGGACTACAACCGCGCCGTCATGGAGCACGGCAAAGAGCTGGAATCCCTCGTCGTCAAGATGCAGGGCGATTACCGCATCTACCACAATAACGGCTACGAGACCGTGGAAGGCATCGTCGCCGGAACGAAGATCATGGTGGACTTTGACACTTACCTGGACGCCGGCGTGCCCAAGGCCGACGCTTCCACCGATTCACCCTACTCGCCGCTGGTGCTCAAGTCGCGCGACGGCAAGATCATCACCGACCGCAACGGCAACCTGTTCCATTACATCATTGAACCCACGCTCTGGGGCACAAAGGAACTCTTTGTCCGCCACCTGAGCCCGGAAGCCGCGGCCACGGTGGCTCCCATCAACAAGCTGCCGCGTGCGGAAGTGCTGTCCTCCGCTTCGGCGGATTGCGCCCGCAAGCTGGACGAACTGCTCGGCATCGCCACTCGCTGGCAGCCCACGATGGAAGAATGCGTCGGTGCGCTGGTGTGGATGACGCCGACCCTCAACGGTTATTTCGATGATTGGCGCGACTCGCGTTACAACCCGCAATCCTCCCTGGGCCGTTACGTCGCGGAGAGCCGTGTGCTCGATATGCGCGGGATCATGTCCAGCTTGCAGATCGTTTGCAACGCCATCCTGCCCGACCTGACCAAAAAGGACCCGGCACTCGCCAGCCGCTTGAAAGCCGAGTACGCCGATGTGATGGGCTTCATCGCCAAGGTGGACGACCGCGAATCTCACAGTGGTGGTAAGATGTCCGCCGCCCAGATCGAGGAGCTAGCCTTCCAGGCCAAGCGCCTGACCGATCAGCTCAATCCCCACTTGCACCAGATGGCCGCGGTCTTGAACCTGCGCCTGCCGCCGAAGCCGACCCTGGCTTAAGCGAATGACGATCAGGAGGGACCCGCGCCGGCGGGTCCGCTGAGCAGGCGTTGTTTGCCGCGTGGACCCGGCAGCATGGGTCCCTCCCGAGATTCTGCAACGACTTTGGTCCGATCTAAAATTCTCCATTCATTATCATCTCGAAGATGACCCCAATTTTCCGCCTGCTAGCCAGTCCGCGTGTGTTGGCCTGCGCGCTCGTTTTGTCACTCTGCCCGGCCCGTGTGCACGCCGGGCGGGGTGACGACTTTCAGCAAACCGAAGGCCGTCTGGACGACCTTTCGCTCGACGTCGTGGCAGCGCCGCTCCCGCCCGAGCGTGCGGCTGAACCCGGCAAGGTATTCGACGCTCTGCGCCCGGGGATGCAGGACCCGGCTGCGTTGACGCTCACCAACCTGGATGCCGCCCAGTCTCCGGCGGGCCAGATCGGTGTGGCCCGTGCGCGTTTGCAGCACATCGCCGCCTTGGAAATGCTCCGCAGCCAGCAGGCCGGACAGATTGCCGACGCCCGTGAGTGGCGTTCGCTGATCACCCTGCCGCGCTTCGCCAGCGGCGAGGAGAATGCCATCCTGCTCCAAACCAACGATGTCGAGCAGATGCGCTCGCCAACCGTCACCAAAGCGCTGGCCCGTGAGTACGTCGGCTGGCAGGTGCTGCGCGCGCGCCAGTTGCTGGATTACCTCCAGTTGGGTGTGCAGCGCGGCGACGCGACGGCCTCCTTTCTGGACCTGTACAGCAACGAAGTACGCGCGTTGGTAAATTTCCCCGCGCCTTTGCTCGCCGCCGCCGGCCTACCCGCGGAAGGCAGCAAGATGACCAGCCCTCTGCCTGCCCTGACCGAGCCGTTCGATGCCCCGGCCAACGCGGCTCCCCTGGCGCAATGGCGGCAGGATGTGGAAGGCACGCTGCCCAATCTGCTCACCGAGCAGGACACCGCCCGGTTGCAGCGTCTGTTGGCGCGTTTCGTCAAGCTGATCCCGCAGGAGTATGGCAACGGCGTCCATGAGGGCCGTGTCCTCATTGCGTTGGAATATCGTGAAGCGACCCAGTTCACCCAGACGGCGCAGTCTCTGGTCAACGAACTCGGGCCCGTCTGGCAGCGTGACCTGCCGGAGGCCTACACCCGGCAGCATGGCGCGGTCGTGGATCAGTTCGAAGCGCTGCGCGTCTTGATCGCCAAGCGCGCGCCCGTCGAGCAGGTGGCCAAGCAGGCGAAATCCATTTCCAACATCTTGGAAGGCGACTTCCATCTGAGCGCGCGCCGGGCCGGCGACCGCGGGGACGTGATCGAGGAAACCGCCCTGGAAGTTCACGCCGCCTTGAACGGCTCGCTGGCGGCGGCCAAAGCCGACCAGTGGCAGGAGGCCGAGAGCATGCGCCTGGATGCGTACACCGCCTTCGACAGCGAGATCGAGCCGCGCGTCCTGCCGCGCGACCCGGAGCTGGGTCTCCGTGTGGAGCGGTCCTTCATCGAAGGCCAGCCGCCGGAACAGCTCGGCATCAAGGCGCTGCTGGATCGCCGCGCGCCCATGGAAGAACTCGAGGCCGCTTACGAACAGGCGATGACCGGTTTGGATAGTTCCGTCAATTTGTTGAAGACCTCCGTCTCGCCGACCACCCTCGGTTTTACGGCGTTCAGCATCGTGGCCCGCGAGGGCATGGAAGCCGTCGTCGTGCTAGCGGCGCTGCTGGCCGGCTTGCGCGGCGTGGAGCAGGCGGGCACCCGGCGCGGTATCAGCATCGGTGCCTGGCTGGCGCTGGGCGCGACGGCGGTTACCTTCTGGCTCTCGCAGACGTTGATCCAATCCCTGAGCCGGTTCGGCGAGAAGCTGGAAGCCGGCGTGTCGATCCTGGCGGTGATCATCCTCTTGATCGTCACCAACTGGGTGTTCCACAAATTCTACTGGGTCGGCTGGAACGCCAAGATCCGCAGCCTGAGCAAAGCCGCGCAGAATGTGGACCGCCGGCGTTGGGAGTTCCTTGCCCTGTTGGGGGTCGGGTTCCTGACGGTGTACCGCGAAGGGTTTGAGACCGCGCTCTTCCTGCAGTCGCTCCTGTTGGAAGGCAACCGCGCCGCGGTGGCCGTCGGAGTGGCGGGAGGTTTGGGGGCCATCCTCTTGATCGGCGCGCTGACCTTCAAGTTCGGCGTCAAGCTGCCCTACCGCCGCATGCTGGTGATCACGGGCGTGCTGGTGGTGTCGATCATGGTCAGCTTCCTTGGCTCGACGACCCGTTTGTTCCAGACGGTGGGCTGGCTGCCCGTTCATCCGATCCCGGGTCTGCACCTGCCGGCGTGGGTCGGCCAGTGGCTGGGCTTCTATCCGAGCTGGGAAGGCGTGCTCATCCCACCGACGGCCCTGGTCTATGTCGGCGGCGCGTGGTTGTACACCAAATGGCAATCCGCCCGCAGCCAGGCAAAGCTCCGCGCCCAGGAACCCCGCGGCCGGGTTTCCGTCGGCCGCACCCCGAAGCCGGCCACCGCCTGATAAGTTAGCTCCTGTCCGTTGGAGGCACGTTGCCTTCCGCCACTTCTGTTGTTGCGGCAGCCGGGAAAAATTCCGGCTGCCGCCGCACCACCCCCGTGCCTTTTTCCAGTTTTCCATGAGTACCTACCAACCATACAAACCCCTGATCGCCCTCGCTGCATTATGCTGCCTGGCCGGCCCGGTTCACGCCGCCACCAACATCTTCTCCGGTCCGGATCAGACGACGCCCGGCGCGGTGAGCCAAAACGCCGCCAGTCCCTTTGCGCCCGAAGGATTGACCGGCCCGGGCCGCACCATCTTCCAGCGTGAGACCCTTTTGGGCGACCTGGGCGGGTTCCGTGAACAACTTCTCTACAAAGGCATCTCCCTTGAGCCGACGTACATCGGTGAAATTCAGGGCAACCCGATCGGGGGCGTGGAGCACGGGTTCACCTATGACGGCGTACTCAACGTCCCGCTCGACGTGGACCTGGAACGGGTGACCGGCTTCCTGCACGATCTGACTTTCCACACCAACGCGCTCTGGATTCACGGCCAGGGGCTTTCCACCCGGAAGGTCGGGGATTTTTCCAACGTCAGCAATATCGCCGGTTACAACACCGTGCGGTTGCAGGAACTCTGGTTCGAACAAGCTTTTTGGCGCAAGCGCATCACCCTGCGCGCGGGTGTGCTGGCGGCGGACGCCGAGTTCTTCACGAGCAGCTACGGCTCGCTCTTCATCAACGGCACCTTTGGGGCGTTTACGCTCGTTGGGGCTAATCTGCCCGATGCGCCCATCTACCCCGTGGCCGCGCCCGGCGTGCGCCTGGCGATCCAGCCGGTTTCAAAGTTCCTTTTCCAGGTCGGCGTCTTCGGCGGCGACAGTGGTGGCAGCCAGGATCAAAACAACCACGGCACCAACCTGAATCTGCGTAGCCGCGACAGCGCGCTGGTCTTCTCGGAAGTGGCCTTCCTCTATAATCAATCCCCGAACGACCGCGGGCTGGTCGGCACGTACAAACTTGGGTCGTTCGTACACACCGGCGGCGCGGATTTCCCGACGTTCGAGTCCCAAGCGCACGACGCGCTGGGCAACGGCAAGATCCAGACTGCACCCTCGAATTTCGGCCTTTACGGCGTGATCGACCAGCAGCTCCTGCGTGCCGGCGGACGGATGGCCGGCGCGTTCCTGCGGGTCGGCGGCGCACCCACGGACGTGAACTTCGTGGACTTTTACGTGGACGGCGGCTTCAACTTCACCGGCTTCGTTCCCGGCCGGCAGCGGGATGTGATCGGCCTGGCAGTGGCGCATTCGTCGGTGAGCGACCAGTTCAGCGACAGCCAGCGCCGCCAGGGTCTGCCGGGTTACAGCGCCGAGACGGTGTTCGAAGCGACGTACCGGTTCGTGGTCGCCCCCTGGTGGAGCGTGCAGCCGGATTTGCAGTACATCTTCAATCCGAGCGGTCAGAATGGGTCACATGACGCTCTGGTGCTGGGCCTGCGTACGGCGGTGGCGTTCTAATTGGAGTGTTTGCTTCGGGAGGGACCCGCTCCGTCGGGTCCGGAAAGCCGGGGCAACGCCACGGCCGGGTTGCCCCGGCTCTCCGGACCCGACGGAGCGGGTCCCTCCCGGGCTCCACCAGACGGCAACCGGGCTGTTTAGCCGCCGGGCAGCGGCAGCACGACGGGACTGCTCACTTCCTGCACTTTGGTGTGGAGCACATAAAGGTCCAGGCACGCCTTGATGTCGGCAAAGCACTCGCGCACCCGGCTCTTGAACGACCAGCGCAGTCCCACTTCCTCGCTTGGGAACGCCACCGCGTCGATCCCGTAGTGCCGCGCCAGAAAGACGGTGCGGTAACTGTGAAAATGGTCGGTAATGACCGTGAACCGGTGTTGACCGTACACGTCGCGAGCCCGCACGACCGAGTCGAGCGTGCGATAACCCGCGGGGTCGAGCGTGGTCGCGCTTTCGGGCACGCCCAGCTTTACCAGCACGGCGCGCATGTCCCTGGGCTCATCGTAGCCATGCTGATTGTTGTTGCCCGTGAGCAGCAGATGCCGGACGCGGCCGGCACGGTAGAGCATCGCCGCCGCCTGCAAGCGGTGGATGAAGTGCAGGTTGGGCATGCCGTTGTAGCTGTTGGTGGGCGAGGTGCCCAACACGAGGCCCACGTTGTTGATCGGCAGCCGTGCCTCGTCGCTGTAGATGCGTCCCTTGGCGGCGTGGTGAACCAGCCAGCCACACAGCACCAGCGGCACGGCGAGTGCCAGCGCAATCAGAATCGAGCCCAAGCGCAAAATCTTTCTCGTTCGGGAGATCATGACGGCTTCCTATCCTTCAATCTTTCTCCTTTGTCCCCTCCTCTTTGAGCATGGCGACGAACTGTTTTTGCGCCGGTGAAATGATTCGGTGCCGCCGATAGACCACCCCGAGAGGCCGCCACATGTCGAAGTTCTCGATCTCCACGGCCACCAAGCTGCCGTTGCGCGTCTCGTCGGTCACGCTGGTTTCGGGAACGATGGAGATGCCGTTCTCGATTTCCACGGCCCGCTTGACCGTTTCGATGTTGTCGAATTCCATCGTGTGCTGCACCTCCACGTTCTGCTCGCGCAGCATCCGGTCGATGACCTTGCGCGTGGGCAGGTCCGGTTCAAAGGAGATGAACTTTTCTCCCTCCAGATCGCGCACCTGCACCCGGCTGCGTTCGGCGAGCGCGTGATCGGGATGGCAGATGAGCACCAGCTTGTCACGCCAGAAGTCCTCTACCACCAACCCCTTGCGTTTGGATGGAAACGCCACCAACCCCAGGTCGGCGGTGCCTTCGAGGACCTCGTTGTACACCTGAATGCTGCGGCGGTAGTCCACCTTCACGGCCACCTCGGGATAGAGCGTGCGGAATTTCTTCAGGAACGGCGGCAATTCGTGCAGCCCGATGCTGTGGACCGTGGCCAGACGCAGGTCGCCGGCCACGATGTCCTGCAACTCGCGGATGCGGTCGCCCAAACCCTCGAGGGTTTGCAGGATCTCCCTGCTCGCCTGGAGGAACGCCCGGCCTTCCTGCGTCACGGAGAAATTCTTTTTCCCCCGTTCGATCAAGCTGATGTGGAAGCGGCGCTCCAGGGCGCGGATCTGCTGACTGACGGCACTCTGGGTGATGGAGTTTAGAGTGGCCGCGCGTGAAAAACTCGCCGTCTCGACCAGATCGCAAAAGATTTTGAAAGTTTCGATCTGCATGGGGACGACAAATCGTAATAGGATAAGGAAAACTAATCCGAGCGTCAACTTCGCTTAAACCCAGCTAATGACCGAAGTCACACAAGCTCTCGCCCGGGTGCGGGAAAACATCGCCCGTGCCGCCGCGAAGGCTGGCCGCCGCCCAGAGGACATTGAGCTGATTGCCATTTCCAAGACCCATCCGCCGGAAGCAGTCCGCGAGGTGGCCGAGACCGGGCAGATGCTCTTCGGCGAGAGCCGCGTGCAGGAAGCGAAAGCCAAGATCCCGCTGCTGCCGGGACGGCTGTGCTGGCACTTCATCGGCCATTTGCAGAAGAACAAGATCCGGGCGGCGTTGCCGATGTTCGAGCTTTTCCACAGCGTGGATAGTCTGGACACAGCACGGCAGTTCCACCGCATCGCCGGGGAGGACGGCTTGCGTCCGCGCGTGCTGCTGGAGGTCAACGTGGCGGGCGAATCGAGCAAGTTCGGGTTCAGCCCGGACGCCTTGCGCCGGGAAGCGGACGACCTGCTCGGCCTGGACCGCCTGGAGATCGCGGGCCTGATGACAATGGCCCCCTACGCGCCGGAGCCGGAGCAGGCGCGGCCGTTTTTCCGGGAACTGCGCGAACTGCGCGACGAACTTGAACAGCGAGGCGGCATCGGGCTGCCGCAGCTTTCGATGGGCATGAGCGGCGACTACGAGGTGGCCGTCGAGGAGGGGGCGACGCTGGTGCGGGTGGGCAGCGCCATCTTCGGGACGCGCGTGGGCAAGCAGTGGTCGCCGTCCGGTCCGGCGGGGACCGAAGAGTCTTGACACGCCGAACCCGCTTCTGTTTTAGTGCTCACCCGCGGCCCCATGCAACTCCTTCCCGAGGACATCCAACTAGCCGGCCCCGAACTGGCGATCCGCTGGAACGACGGCGCCGAAAGCTACCTCGAACTCGAGGCGCTCCGCCGGGCGTGTCCCTGTGCCGGCTGCAACGGCGAGCCGGACGCGCTCGGGCACCGGGACGCGCCGCTGGTGGTGTACGATCCCGATCGTGCGTTCCGCCTGCGCTCCTACGCCATGGTCGGGGGTTATGCCTTCCAGCCGACGTGGGAGGACGGGCACAGCACCGGCCTCTACACTTTCCCCGCGCTGCGTGAACTGGGTGAGGCGAAAACTGGGGAGCCCGCGGCATGAAGTGGCGCGGGCGCATTACTTGGGCGGCGTTTGCGTTTTCCTTTTTGGGAACGCTGGCGATCCTGGGTTACAAGACGCGTCCGCACCCCGAAGAAGCCAGCCCGCAGGAACTGTATGTGGTGGTGCAGCGGCACCTGTCGGCGTGCCGAGCGGCAGATTTTCCGCTGGCCTACCATGCGGCGGCGGTGAGCGTGCAGGAACGGCTCAGCGAGGTGCAATTTGAACGCAAGCTGCGGCGCGATTACCAACCGCTGGCCGCGGCGGACCACGTGGAATTCGGCGCGGTGCATCGTTTGCGCGAGCGCGCCGGCAAGGCGCTGGTGGACGTGTATTTCATCTCTCGGGAAGGCGAGGCAACCGGCTGGACTTATTCCCTGGCGTTCGAGGACGGGGACTGGAAGATCGACGGTGCCGAGCCAATCCCCGGCTGGCCCGCCGGCCAGCGGTTGAGTGGATTGAAGGTCTAGCAGGCGTTCCCTCTTCAGGAAAGCGTCTCTAAAATCTCGCGCAAGCAAGGCATGACAGGTGGCGGTTCTACCGGGTCGAGCCAAGCACGGCGCAGGTAGAACCCCGGGATTACCCGTGATTCGATGAGTTCTTCTCCTTGAGCGAACTCGACGAAGATGTCTCCTTCCAAGGCATAGAAACGATGTGCTGCCGTTTGTGGGTCGAGCACCCAGTATTCACGGACGCCGTACCGTTCGCAGATCGTGAGTTTCAGACCAACATCACGGGTAGCCGTGGAAGGTGATAGCGCCTCGGCGATCAGCGTTGGAGCGAACGAGGCGTAGTTTGGATGTAAACGTGCAACCTGAGCTTTGGTAAAGAAGCAAAGATCGGGCATGAAAACGTTCCGGGAGTCGAACCGCACGGCGATATTCTCCCGGTGAAGTTGCCCAAGTTTACGGTCTTCGATGTAGAGGGCCAGTAAACGGTCAACGAAGTTGAGGATCGTAGCGTGACGTATGCTGACTGGCGAATGCATGTATTTCTCTCCGCTGATGAGATCGGCATAAACTTTTGGCTGTAGCCAACCAAGGAACTCTTCCGCTGTCAGGAGTTCCTGTTCCGCGTCTTTGTCGATGGAAACCAGCGTGGACATAGCGCGCTGAGTATAACCTGCCTCTTCTTACCCAAGCAAGCTGCTGTTTGTGCCTACGCCGCAGCGCGGCAGTTGTGCTACACACTTGCTGCCCGGGGCGCGGGCACCGGTGTGCCCGGCTTACCACCGGCGGTGTCCTTGCTCTCCGGCTCGTGACGCGAGTGTGAACTGCGCAGGAACGGCACGCGGTCCAGCACGTTCTCCTGGAACCATTCCAGCCACAGGTAAATCACCGGCGTCACGTAGAGCGTGATCAACTGCGAGACCAGCAACCCGCCGACGATCACCAGGCCCAGCGGTCGGCGCGAACTGCCGTCCGCACCGTACCCGAGCGCCAGCGGCACCGCACCCATCAGCGCGGCCAGCGTGGTCATCATGATCGGCCGGAAACGCTCGACGCTCGCCTCGTGGATCGCGGCGCGGCGGTCCAATCCTTCGTCGAGCCGCTGCAGGGCAAAGTCCACGATCATGATGCCGTTCTTCTTCACGATGCCCAGCAGCAGGAACAACCCGATGATGCTGTAGAGCGACAGCGTCGAGTTGAAAACCCACAGCGTCGCCAATCCTCCCACGATAGCCGGCGGCAGGGTCGATAACACCGTGATCGGGTGAATATAGCTTTCGTACAAAATCCCGAGAATGATGTACATGACGAACACCGCCGCGATGAAGAGCGGGATCAGCGAGGTCACCAGTTGCTTGAAGACCAACGCTTCACCCTGGAATGTCCCTTGCACGGTCGGCGTCTCCGCGAGCACTTCCCGCGAAGCTTGCTCGATGAAGTTGTTCGCCTGACTGTCCGCCACACCGGGCTTCAGGTTATAATTGATCGTGACGCTGGTGAATTGATTGTAGTGGTTCACCGATTGCAAACCTACCGTTTGCTTGGTGTCGGTGATGGCGCGCAACGGCACCAGCGTCTGGTTGTTGTCCGCCTTGACGTAGAGTTGATCCAGATCCTCGGGATGATCCCGCGTGGCGTCGCTGGTTTCCAGGATCACCTGGTACTGGTCGTCGCTCTGCTTGATGAGGTAGGCGTAGTTCTCCGAATACGCGCTCCGCAGCAAACTCTCGATCTTCGCCGTCGAAACGCCGTACAAGCTGGCACGGTCACGCGCGATGTTGATGTTGAGATTGGGCGTGTGGTTGAAGTAATCCGACTGCACGGACGCGAACCCCGGGAACGTGCGCATTTTGGCCACCAGTTTCGCGCCCGCTGAGTACACCTCGTCGGGATTGATGCCGCTGAGCGTGTAAGCGTAGCGGCCCGAGTTCTGGTTGGTTGCGCCGATGTTGATCTGCAACACCGGACTGGGTTGCAGCAGCGCCACGATGCCGGGAATCTTGTTCAGCTCACCCGTGATCTGCCCGATCACCGTCTCGATCGGGGCACGCTCCTTGGCGTCTTTCAAGAACAACAACACCAGCGCCTGCGAACTGGCCGTGCGCCCGGACAAACCCGCGATGGTAAAATATTGCGCCACGGCCGGGTTCTTCTTGAGCGCGGCGTTGACAGACACCTGGTAGGAGCGCATCTGCTCGGGCGACGCGCCTTCCTGCGCGATGAACACGCCGCGGATGAAACCGCTGTCGCCTGCTGGCAGCAGGCTGAAGGGGATCGCCTTCCAAAAAAGGTAGATGCCGAAAATGCACGCCGCGTAGATGATGGCCGTCAGCCAGCTCGCGTTCAGGAACCAGTCGAGCGAGCGTCCGTACAAGCCGACCACCCAGGTCAGGAAATCGCCGACCTTGCGCTCGATGAACCCCTTCTTCTGCCCGGGTCCACGCTCGGAAAGTACGCGAGCGCACATCAAGGGCGTCACGGTCAGCGACACCAGTCCGGAAGCGAAGATCGCCACGATGATCGTGATCGAAAACTCGCGGAAGATGCGCCCCAGCAACCCGGGCAGGAACACCAGCGGGATGAACACCGCCGCCAGCGACAGCGTCATCGAGAGGATGGTAAACGAGATTTCGCCCGCGCTGTTGATGGTGGCTTGCAGGATCGTCTCGCCCGCCTCGGCACGGCGCACCACGTTTTCCAGGAACACCACGGCGTCATCGACCAGGAACCCGATGGCCAGGGTGAGCGCCATCAGCGTCAGGTTGTTGACGCTGTACCCGAGCAGGTACATGGCGACAAAGGTCAGCAGCAGCGACAGCGGCAGGGCCACCGCGGGGATCAGCGTGTCCGCCGCGCGCCCCAGGAAAAGGAAGATCACCATCACCACCAGCACGAAGGCGATGACCAGCGTGGTCTGCACGTCGTCCACCGAACTGACGATGGTCTGCGAGCGGTCGAAGACCGTCAGCAGCTTGATGGAGCCAGGCAAGCCCGCGCTCAGGCTGGGCATCAGTTTCTTGACCGAAGCCGCGACCTCGACCGCGTTGGAGCCGGCCTGCCGCGAAACGGCCAGGATCACCGCCGCGCCGGGTTGGTGGTTGAGATCGCGCGCCCAGAACTGCCGCGACTGCCGCTCGTCCTGCAGGCTGTCGGTCACGGTCGCCACGTCCTTGAGGAAGATGGGCGAGCCGTTCTGCCCCCGCGCGATGATCAATTGGCGGTAACCGTCCGAGGTATCCAACTGGCCGTTGGGCTGGAGGACGAAAGTGCGGTTGGGCCCGTCGAACTGGCCCGCGCCGGAGTACGCCGTGCCGGCCTTGATGCCGTTGGACACGTCGTCCATCGTCAGCCCGCGGTTGACCAGGGCGGCCGGGTCCGTCTTGACGCGGATGGCGCTCTTGACGCCATAGACCTGCACCTGGCTGACCCCTGGCAGGATGGAGATCTGCTGGGCGACCACCGTGTTGGCGTACTTGTAGAGGTCGCCGTCGGTGAGCGTATCGGTGACCAGGCCGAGCAGGATGATCGGCTGGTCGTTGGGGTTGGTCTTGGTGAAGGTCGGCGGGCTGGGCAGGTCGATGGGCAACTGGCCCGTGGCGCGCTGGATAGCCGCCTGCACGTCGGTGGCGGCGTCGGGCAGCGTCTTGGTCAGGTCGAACTGCAAGGTGAGCGACGTGTTGCCCTGCGTGCTGGCGCTGGTGATCAGCGTCATGCCCGGGATTTGCAGGAACTGCTTTTCCAAGGGCGTGGCGATGTTATTGGCCATCGTTTCCGGACTGGCCCCGGGGTACGCGCAGGAAACGTTGATGACCGGGTAATCGACCGCCGGCAAATCGTTCACCGAGAGCAGCCGGTACGTCAGGATGCCGAAGGCGATGATCGAGACGGACAGCAGCACGGTCATGACCGGGCGCCGCACGAACGGCGCGGACAATCCGCCGCTGTGCTGGATCAGCTTGCCCGCCGGGGTGTTCTCCGGTTTGGCCGACTGCAAGCCGTCGCCCGGCGGACGCTGGTCGTGAGCGGCGGCGTGGACGGCGTCCGGCGTGTCACGGTCCACGCGGGAATCGGGAGGGGTGTTCTGAGCCATGAGCGGGAGTGACCGTTTACAGAGACCCTTTTGCACCCGCCGCAGGCGCGGCGGGCGGGGACTGATCCGGAGGAGCGGACTGCGGGTTGATCTTCATGCCCGGTGACAAGGCCAACTGTCCGCTGACCACCACGTTTTCGCCGTCTTTGATGCCGTCCTCGATCACCGTCAGATTCCCCTGGCGCTGCCCGGGCTTCACGGTGCGTTGTTCCAGAGTGTTGTCTGCCTTGACCACGAACACGAACGGCCCGGCCTGACTGATCTGCACGGCCTCGCTGGGCACCAGCCTGGCGTCCTTGATCGTTTCGAGGATCAGCCGCACTTTGACAAACGCTCCCGGCAGCAGCAGGTGGTCGGGGTTGGGCGTGATACCCCGGGCCTTGATCGTGCCGGCACCCAGCGCCACCGAGGTATCGAAGAAATACAGTTCGCCCTGCCGGGGCGGGTTGTTGTCGTCGGGCAGGTCGGTCTCCACCTTGAGCTTGCCCCTGGCCTGGTACTCGCGCACCCGGGTCAGGTCACTCTCGGAAACGGTGAAATCCGTGTAGATCGGGTCGAGCTTCTGGATGGTCAGCAGCACGGCGGAGGCGCTGTTGGCGCTGACGATGTTGCCCGCATCGACCTGGCGCAGCCCCGCGCGGCCGTCGATCGGCGAGCGGATTGAACAATAATCGAGGTTGACCCTGGCCTGGGCCACCGTGCCGTCCGCGTTCTCGATCCGAGCCTGGTCCGTGGCGACGTTGGTCTTGGCGGTGTCGAGATCCTGCGGGGTAACGACCTGCTTCTTTTGCAAGTCCACGATGCGGCGCAGGTTGATGTTGTCGAGATCGAGTTGCGCACGGTTCTGCGCCAGGGTGCCCTCGGCCTGCGTCAGGATGGCCTGGTAGGGACGCGGGTCGATGGTGAAGAGCAGGTCGCCCTTCTTCACGTCCGCACCATCCGCGAAGTGGCGTTCGGTGATCTGGCCGGTCACCTGCGCCTGCACGGCGACGCTTTCCGTGGCCGTGCAGGTGCCGATCTCATCGAGGTAGCGGGGCGCGTCGCGGGTGACCACCGGGGCGGTGAGGACGACGCGGGGCGGTGCCTTGGGCGGAGGTGCCGCCGATTTGGAGCCGCCGCATCCGGCGAGCAGGAAAGGAGCACCGCTTCCGGCGAGCACGGAGAGGACAAAGGAACGAGATGGAAACTGCATCGGAAAAAGAAGATTCGCGTAAGCGGGATGGATGGCCTCATGGCCGCCGCGCGCGAATCTGTCGCCACGCGAGGGAACCTAACGTTTGGCGCTGCCGAGGACGAAAAGAAAGATGCCACAGCCCAGCGTGAGCGTGCCCGCGAGAGAAACCACCGGCAGGAACTCGGCCTGCCCGCTGATCACCTCGGTCGATGGCCCCAGCGTCACCACCGGCGCAGGCCCGGCGTCACCGTGCTTCACACGGGTCAGCATGATCACACCTTGGTAGAGCAGGATCACCGCGCCGACGCCGATCAGCACCGCGCCCAGCAGCATGGAGCGTTTCACGGGAATAAGGGAGACGCCGGATTTTACATGCCGCTGCCGCCCAGGGTGCGCATGAGCGTATCCTTGAGTTCGTGTTCGCTCAGGCGGCCCGCGCCGAGCTGCACAACTTTTTGCTCCAGTGCATTGAGGGCAGCCGGGTCGCCGCCTGCGAATTGAGTCGCCAAATCCTGGTTTTCCTGGAGCACTTGTATGACAAGCGCTTCGGGCGTGACGGCATCGCTGTTGAGTTCGGGTGGCACGGCGTCACCTTTGCACCATGCGGCCCGGACGGACAAACGCCTTTTTCCAGGTTCAACCCACGTTCAACCCGTTGAGGTAGTTGGCCAGATCGCTGCGCTGGGTGTCGAGCCTGCCTTGCAAGCCATCGATCTCGGTACGCAGCTTTTCGATCTGGCTTTCCTGGTCGTCCAACTTTTTGAGCAGGCGCGTCGCGTAAGCACTGGCCTTATCCACGGTCTTGATGTTCTCGCGGATGCGATTCTGCTCGGCGGTGATGGTGTTAATCTGGGTGTTGCGCTCGCTAATCTGCCGCTCGGTGTCGGTCACGGTCTGCTTGAGGCTGCCGACCTTGGCGAGCGCAGCCCGCACGGGCGGCGGGATCTCGCCGGCCTGGCTGTAGTAGAGCGTGGAGTTCAGGTCGAAGGAGAGTAGCGCGTAACTCTGCTGTTGGATGTTTTCCTCTTTGACCGTCAGCTTCTCCGTCTTGCCCGCGCCGACAGGCTGCTGGAACCGGTAGAGCTTGTCCGTGGTCTCCACGGGCGCAGGAGAATCCACCAGCTTCCAGCCCTGGGTCAGAGGGTATTCGACCACCACGGTCTTGCCGTGATCGGCCTTGTTCTCCAGGCTGAACTCCTTGGCGTTAATCGATTTATTGGTCAGAATCAACAGCCCTTTGACGATCTTGCCGCCCTGGATGGACTGCTTCGCGGCGAGGTCCTTGACGTTGACAAGCACCTGCAAATCAATGCCGTAGCTCAGGAGGCGCTCCTGGCCGGGCGTCATGTCGTCGAGCCGGGCGTCGCCCGCGTAACGGCCTTCGTCGAACACGGTGACCGGCCCCTGGAGCAGGTGCAGCTTCTCGGGCGAGTTGTTCTTGAGGCGGACGCCGTTGAGCGGGTGCTTGTCCAGGACGGACTGGTTGAAGATGGACAACTTCTCGACCTCGAACGGATCGTTGATGATCGGGATCATCGCCGAACGCTGCCGCGGCAGGCTGACGTTGCCGACGGAATACTGGAAAAGCTCACCGACCTTGGAAGCATCGCTGATGGGCGCGACACTTTCAGCGGGGTTGAAGGTGGAAATTGAGCCCGCAGATTCCACCGCTTCCCCCGCCGACCTTTGGCGCCGGACGGCGGATTTGGCGCTCGCCATCGTAGGCATAGGTGCCGCCGGCGGCGCGGGTGCTGCTTCATCGGCTGTCGGTATGTTCGAGCCGGTTATCACGACACGGTCCTCCGCCTGCCCTTGATCATATTCCTGCGGGCGCAACGACGCGTACAACTCGGGCACCACCGTGGGCCGGGGCACATACAGCGGCTGATAAAGGTCCTGCTTGAACGAGATCGGCCGTCCGCTGACCAGGCTCAAGCGCGCGTCCTTCCAGTCGTTGTCGGTCTGGTTCTCGAGGATAGCCCAGCCCTGCAAAGTTGCCTTCGACTTGGCATCGCTTTTGGCTCCGGCGTTGCTGCTCTCGGACAGGATGAGCCGGTAGCTGACTTTCCAGATCGGTGTTTCCACCACATAGCCCAGCCGCACCTGGCGGTCGCCCTGGCCGTTGAACTGGATGTCCACCGGCTTTTTGTCCTGGTCGCGAGCGCCGGCCAGCGCGGCCAGGGCTTTGTTCAACTCGTCCTGCAACGCGGCGTCTTCGAGTTGGATCTTGCCGATCTTCTCCAGTTCCAGGGAGCGCAGCCCGTTCGGAGCGACCACGTTGAGGAAGTCTTTCTGCAACGGGGCATCTTCCTTGCCGCCCGGCACCTGGCGCTTTTCGACGCCCAGGATCGTACACGAGAAATTCTCCGCGCCGTTGGCTCCCGAGTAGCCCAAGGCGATGCGCGCCCCGCGCAGTTTGTTGAGCAAGTCACCCAGGGAAGGATTGTCGCTGATGTCCACCTGGAACGAGGCCAGCGTCTTGGCCAGCGGGTCCTGCGAGGGGTAGGTCACCACGCCCACGCGCCCGCCGTCGAGATCCTGCAGCGCGAGGCTTTTGAGGATGTCGTTGATTTGCGCCGTCTTGAAACGAAGTTCCGCCGTGGCGTTGCCGCTGACGCTGCCCTGGTGCTGGAAGAATCCCACGCCGCTGGAAAAGAGCACGACTTCGCGCACGGGGATGTCCACCGTCACGCCCGCCGTGTCGGCGGACGTCGGACCGGGAGTGGGGGAGGCAGGGGGAGTGGTCACTTGGGCGCTAGTGATATTGACGCTGGAGGAAATCGAAGCGAAAATGGCTGCCGCCAAAAGCGCGGCACCGGGGGGATTCATACGCCTGGGGATCATAGAACAAAAGACTGCGGCTATCAGCTTACAAAGCCTACAACGTGCAGGGTCGGCAAATTCTTAGAGCGAGCCAACCGTTTTTTGTTCATTGATCGGTCGCACCGGAGTTTCAAGCCACCATTCCTTTCCGTTATGACACCCATCCAAGACCTCCGGGTCCGCGCCACCCAGCGGCTGATTTCCCCGGCCACGCTCAAGGGAAAGCTGCCGCTCACCCCGCAGGCCACGGAGGCCGTCCTCGCCGGGCGGGCCGCGGTGGAGGACATCCTGTCCGGGCGCGACCAGCGGATGCTCGTCATCGTGGGGCCGTGTTCCATCCATGATCCTGCCGGAGCGATGGACTATGCGCGCCGGTTGGCGGATTTGCGCGGGGAACTGGCCGGCGAACTGGAGATCTTCATGCGGGTGTACTTCGAAAAGCCCCGCACCACGATTGGGTGGAAGGGCCTCATCAACGACCCGCACATCGACGACAGTTGCGATGTGGAAACGGGGCTGCAAATCGGACGCCGTCTTCTGCTAGACATCGCGGCACTGGGCATCCCGGCGGCGACGGAGATCCTGGACCCCATCGTGCCGCAATACATCGCCGATCTGGTCAGTTGGGCGGCCATCGGCGCGCGGACGACCGAGAGCCAGACCCACCGCGAGATGGCCAGCGGCCTGTCGATGCCCGTCGGCTTCAAGAACGGCACGGACGGAGACTGCCAGACGGCCATCGACGCCATGAAGGCCGCGCGGCATCCGCACAGTTTCCTCGGGATCGACCAGCAGGGTCTCACCAGCGTGATCAAGACGGCCGGCAACGAATTCGGCCACGTGGTCCTGCGCGGCGGGCGGCTGCGGATCAACTATGATCCGCCGAGCATCGCCGAAGCGGCACGCGGCCTGAGCGCCGCCGGTTTGCCGCCGGCGTTGATGGTCGATTGCAGCCACGCCAACAGCGGCAAACACCACGCGCGGCAGGAACTGGTCTGGCAGAGTCTGCTGGAACAGCGCCGCTCGGCCTTTGACACCGGCAACGGCCCGGGGCCCATCATCGGCGCGATGCTGGAGAGTTACCTGGAGCCGGGCAAGCAGCCGATTGCCGGCCGCCGGGAGGACCTGAAATACGGCGTGTCGATCACCGATGCGTGTCTTGGCTGGCCGCAGACGGAAGCCCTGCTGCGGGCCGGGGCGGCCAGCGAGAAAGGTTAAGGTGCTTGTCTCTATGCAGAATGCTACTAAAGTAACATTCCATGCGAACGGAGCTTGTTACCACCCTGAAGCGCAAGGCCACCGAAATCATCGCTGGACTCGAAGCGGATCAAGACCCTGTGCTCATCACTCAGCATGGGAGACCGGCCGCGTATTTGATGGCGGTCGAAGCCTTCGACTCGCTGCAACGCAAGCTCGACCTCCTGGAAGGCATCGCCCGTGGTGAACGTGCCGTCGAGGAGGGACGAGTCATCACCCATGCGGAAGCCAAAAAACACCTGGCTCGATGGCTGAGCTGATCTGGACTGTTCCAGCTCTTCATGACCTTGATGCCATTGCGGATTACATTGCGCTCGATGATCCGGAGGCAGCGCGACGACTTGTCCAACGAGTTTTTGAGCACATCGAACAACTCGTAGAGCAACCTGAGAGTGGTTCGCGTCTGCCGGAAATGTGTCAATCACGCTACCGCCAGATTGTCGAGCCACCATGCCGCGTGTTCTACCGCTACGACGGCACAAAGGTATTCGTGCTCTACGTGATGCGCGGCGAACGGTCGTTACGCAAGGACTGGATCAACAAACGTGATCGCGGGAGCCGTGACCACTGATTTTCTGGCCGACTCCGAAGACGCGGATGCAATGACTTGCGCCTGCTATAGGTGTGATTGGTACAACAGCAACAATCGAACGTTCGGCTGGGCGCTTACCGCTCCGCTGCCGCCAGCCCGTAGATTTCGATCGTCTGGCGCAGGTTTTCCTCCCAACTGAACCGCCGTGCCTGCTGCAACGATTTCCCGGCCATCTTGCGGCCTAGATCGGGGCGTGTGTATAGGTCCAGCATCGCCTGGCACAAGCCGTCCTGGTCGTCGGGTGAGAGCAGGATGCCGGCGTCGCCGACCACCTCGGGCAGGCTGCTGGTGTTGGAAGTGATCACCGGCGTCCCGCACTGCATCGCCTCCAGCGGTGGCAGCCCGAAGCCCTCGTAGCGCGACAGGTACAGGAAACCCAGGGCCCCGCTGTACAGCGGGGCCAGATCCGCATCGTCCACGTAGCCCGCCGTGATGATGCGTCCGCGCAGATCGACCGATCCCGCGGCGAGTTCCGCCAGGATTGGCTCGAACATCCAGCCCCGGCCACCCGCCAGGACCAAACGCAAGTCCTTCATCTCCGGCTGGCTGGCAGCCAGCGCGGCGAAACTGCGGATGACGTGCCGCAGATTCTTGCGCGGCTCGAACGTACAAACACTCAACAGGTACGGGCCCTCCGGGATCGAGTACCGGGCACGCACCGCCGCCTTTTGCTCCTGGTCGCGGCACGGACGGAACAGCCCGGCATCCGCTGCGAGAGGAATCACATGAACCCGTCCTTCCTCGAAGCGGGTGTGTTGACAGAAGTCATCCTTGGCCGACTGCGAAATGGTGACCACCCGATCCGTTGGCCGGAGCCGCCGGATGATGTCCCCGTAGTAATCGCGGTATTCTTCGGTGAATGTTTCCGGCAGGAGGAACGGGATCATGTCGTACACCGTCTGGACCACGGCCAACTGCGGATAGCGGCGCACCTCGTCCGGCACCGCCGAGTGGGGCGTGTGGAAGACTTGGGCGAGCGCGAAAGCGTCCGGTTCCATTGGCGGCCAGGGGACGAGGCTCGCTTGTTCGAATGCCGGGTGACGATGGATAAACGGGTAGGCGTCGGCTGAATCTTCCGTGGCGCAGAATGACACCGCGCACTCCGGGGCGGCTTGCAGGCGAACCCCCTGCTCCAGGACCACGCGCGGCATGCCGGTGATCCTGGCGGGATCATCCTTGCAGAAGCCCAGGAGCGACAGGTCGTAGAGGAGGCGGATGGACATGGGAGGTAAAAACGGGTACACTCTGTGGAGTAGGGGTGCGCATCAGGGAGCCTCCCTCACTATTTTCAGCCGGGCCGCTTCGGAGGCGAGTCCATCAAGCGAGTGATATTCTCAAGCGAGTGATATTCCCGCCTCTACCTTCTCCGGTTGCGTCCGTCTGGAACATCACCGCGTAAGTCTTTCTCCATTCCATGCAAACCATCATTGGCGACGTTCGCGTCCATTTCCAATACGCCGTACACTTTACCACCGGTCTCTTCGACCCTGCCAACCTGATGTTCCGCGAGGTTGTTACCGCCGGCGATTCGGGCGATGACCCCCGGCGTCCGGTACGTGTGCTCTTTGTCGTTGACCAAGACGTGGAAAATGCCCGGCCCATTTGTGCGAAGATCGAGGTGTACTTTCAGCGGCACGCCGACGCCATCTCTCTCGCCGGCAAACCGCTGCTGCTGCCCGGTGGCGAGCAGGTCAAGAACGACCCTGCCCACGTCGATGCCATCCGCCGCGCGGTCAATGACACCGGTCTGGACCGGCATTCCTACCTCGCCGTGATCGGCGGCGGTGCCCTGCTGGACGTCGCCGGGTTCGGCGCGGCCACGGCGCACCGCGGCATCCGCCTGCTGCGCATCCCGACCACCACGCTTTCGCAGAACGACTCGGGTGTCGGCGTTAAGAACGGCATCAACGCCTTCGGCAAAAAGAACTTCACCGGCACGTTCGCCCCGGCCTGGGCGGTGCTCAACGACCTCAGCTTTCTGGAAACCCTGCCCGACCGCGAGTGGCGCGCCGGCATTGCCGAAGCGGTGAAGGTGGCGCTGATCAAGGACGCAGCCTTCTTCGAATTCATCGAGGGCATCGTGCCCGATCTGGTCGCGCGCGATCTGCCGGCGATGGGCCGGCTCAACCATCGTTGCGCCGAGTTGCACGTGCAGCACATCTGCCAGGGCGGCGACCCCTTCGAGATGGGCAGCAGCCGCCCGCTCGATTTTGGCCATTGGTCTGCCCACAAGATGGAGCAACTTACCCGCTACCAACTGCGCCACGGTGAAGCGGTGGCTATTGGGCTGGCACTGGACGTGACCTATTCGCACTTGCAAGGCTGGCTCTCCGCGGAGGATTGCCGCCGGGTTACGGACACGCTCGCCGGTGTGGGCTTCGCGCTTTTCGACCCGGCGCTCGAATCGCCCGAGGTTTTCCAAGGTCTGCGCGAGTTTCGCGAGCACCTGGGTGGGGAACTGACCATCCAGATGCTGCGCGACATCGGCGAGGGATTCAACGTCCACAAGATCGACGAAGACGTGATGCGCCGCAGTATTGCCCACCTTAAAGCCGTGGCGATGGAACCGCGCAACAACCGGGTAAATCCTTCCGGTGTGTCGCGCAACGTCTTGGCGGCAGCGGTCGCATGATCCCGGCTGATACGGATGCGCTCGCGGCACTGGTCCGTTTGCTGCCACTGTTCCGCGAGTTAAACAACCTCAAACGCATCCGGGTGGCGGGCAAAACCGGCTCCTGGGCGGAGCGGTTATTCAGCCGCGCCTGGAGCCGGCTGGTCAACGGCGAGGAGATGGGGCAGGTTGCACTGGAGGAAACGGCCCACGCGGTCGCCGCCACCTTGCTCGCCGGGATCGACGGCGAGGTGCTGGAAGCCGGCGGACTGTCAGCCGACGAACGGGTGAGCGTTTTGAGACGTGCCTTCGACGCGGCAGCCGGCGAGATCCAACCTGAGTTCGCTGCCCGCTTGCGCGTCGCCCTTGCCCCGACCCGGAATGGCGGAGCGTCAACCCTCCCGGCTTTTGTCGCCCAATTGGCGGCGCAACCACGCGCCGGGGCCACACGTCCGGGTTTCCCGAGGGTGGTGCTGGAGCCGGCGGAAAACCACGCCGAGCATTGCGCCATCGTCGCGGTGAACGGAGTATTAGCCGCGAGCTGTTTTGGAGGAGAGCCAGCCGTGCCGTTTCTGACCGGCCTGGCTCATCACCTGCACAATGCCCGCCTGCCCGACGCGGGCGACGCGGGCGATACCCTCTTGGGTGAGCATATCAGCAGGCTGATGGAAGTATTCCGGGCGACAGCGATCGCTCAATTGCCGCCCAATTTGCAGGGCCCGGTTCGCGCGAGTCTGGAAGCAGTCTATCGGGCGAACGATCCCACCGCCCGGGCGTTCCAAACGGCAGACTCGTTGGACCGCGTCCTGGAAATGGAATGGCACGCCCGCTCGGCTGCGTTCACGCTGGAAATGGCTCTCGGCGAGATGGATATTATCCACCCGGGCCCGGTCCAGGCGTTCCAGATGGAGGTGATGCGGGCCGTGGGCTGGAAGTCCTGAGAGCTTTAGACGCCGCTGCTGCCCCCGCGCACAAAGTGGAGGACGAACATGATGAGGGCAATCACGAGGATGATGTGAATGAGGCCGCCGGCGATGTGCAAGGCGAAGCCACCAAGCCACAGGACCAAAAGGATAATAGCGATAGTCATTAGCATGTTGACAATTCGTGCGCCGGTCTATGCTTGGTCGTCAACATTGTTCATGCTCCAATGTTTGAGCAAGCAACGATGCAATCATTCTTTGTCTTGCAATGGGCCCGATTAAAGCTTGTGATAAACCTGACCGAGGACCTTTCGCAAGTGCCTCTCACAATGGAATATTATGTCCTTTGAAGCCATGTCACTACCCCGGTGGGAGTTCGGAAATCGTCCACGCTGCGGACTTCTATTTGAGGCATCAACTGGCGAGCCATGTTTGCCAAGGCATGGCCGGGACCCAGCTCCAGAATGGCCTCCACTCCCGCTGCCCGGCAAGCATCCAGGCACGCGGCCCAGTGCAGGGTCTGACTGATTTGCGCGGCCAACTTCTGGCTGCCTTCGGATGGATCAAGCACCGGATCGCCGTCCACGCCGCTCAGCAGGCGAATGCCGGCCGGAATGCGTCCACTCCACCGTGTACCGGCGAGAACTTCACCGAAGCGGCGGCTCGCCTCCGCCAGCAGCGGCGTGTGGGAAGCGACCGCCACCCGCAGGATGGTCGCACTGGTTGCCCCCGCCCGGAGCGCTTCGTCGTGCAGCGCGTGCAGGCGGTCCTTCGCGCCACCCACGACGAAAAAGTCTTCACCGTTGACGATGGCGATGTGCGCGTTGTGCAAACGACACAGATCTTCCACCCGCACCTGACTCAAACCGATGATCGCTGCCAGGCCCGCACCGCTGCCGCCGGCCTCATCCATCACTTGCGCGCGGGCCACGGCGAGCCGCAACAACTCCGCTGGCTCCATCAATCCCGCGCAACCCCACGCGGCGAGTTCACCCACGCTGTAACCGGCCAGCACGATCGAGCCGGGCAGAGACGGACGGATCATCGCCCAAGCCGCCAGCGCCTGCGTGCAGCATAGGATTTGCCCGGTGTGGTTGGAGAAAAGCGTCGCGTCGCCGGCTTCGCGAACGAACCGTTGTGGTTCGACGCCGTCCAGTACCTCGCGTGCAGCCTCCAGGATCGGCTGCGCCTCGGGAGCCTGCGCGACGAGATCGAACATCCCGGCATGTTGCAAACCCTGGCCGGAGCAAAGGACGCCGATGGACCCGTTCATGGCTTATTGCCCGGTCAGGTAAATGGCCGCCGCCAATGTCAGAGCGCTCAGTACGCTGCTGGCGATCAGGGTCGAACCCGCTTCCTGCGACTGGATGCCATAGCGCAGCCCGAACAGGATGCCGAAGAAACCCGAGGGGACCGCCGACAGGAGGATGCCAGCGCGTGCCACATCCGGCGGCATCGGCACCACTTTGACGATGGCTACGGCGATGAGCGGATGAATGATGTTCTTGAGCAGCGTGCCCGAGATCACGTTGCCATCCAGTTTGAAGGGTTGGGCCGAGAGAATCATGCCCGTCAGGAACAACGCCACGCCGCCGGCGGTGCGTCCGATCAAATCCAGCGAACTACCCAGCAGTGTCGGCAGGGTCAGGCCCGCGAACGAGAGGATCACGCCCAGAATCGGCGCGGACACGATGGGCTTGATCACCGCGGCGCGCATCGAGTTCAAGATGCGGCCCACGGTAATCCCGCCCTGGTTATCCGGTTTGCCCACCTCCAGCAGCGTCAGGGTCAGCGGCGACACGATGATGGAACCGCAGGCGATGGAGATGGCCACCTGGATGATTTGCGATTGCCCGAAGACCGCCACGATCAACGGCAGGCCAGCCGAGGCGTAATTGGGGAGGGCGACGGTCAGGGTCTGCACGGCGGCTTCCTGGGTGCCGAGTTTGAAGACGCGGCGCTGGAGAAAATAGGTGATTCCATAGATCACCAACATGCCCACCCCCAGCACGACGACCATGGGCCATTGTGCGATTAGCGCCTGGCGGGGCGTGCGGAAAGTGGCGGCAAAAAGAGAGGCCGGGAGCGCGTACTCCATGACCAGGGTGTTCAGCTCCGAGACCCGCTTGTTATCAACCCGTTTGAAGCGGCCGGCCAGGTAGCCGAGAATCAAGACGAAGAAGATGGGAACCAACGCGTTGAGAATGATCGGTAACATGGGTGTTTGGTTCGTAGCGGATGTGTCTGTATGTGCTAGCTAACTCGTGATTGGAAGGGTGTCGGTTCTTACAAGGCACTGACCAACAAAGTGACCGCTAGCAAGTCCGCGCTGCCGCCGGGACTGAGCCGGCGGGCAACAAAATCCTGGTGAATCTTGATCGCGTGCTGTTCCCATTCGTCACAACCCACGCCGCCGCGCTCTAGAAAGCCTCGCGCGGCCTGGCGAGCGAACCGTAGGCCGGTCAGCCCGCTGCGGTGGAGCAGGTTCGTGTCGTCCACCTGGGCAATCAGGGCAAAGCAAGTCTGGACGCGGGCGGCGTTTGCCTTGCCACCGCTCAGCCGGGATCCGGTCCGTAGGGCGGGCAGACCGACGCGATAGACGTCGGGAAAGCCGGCGGCAGCCTCCGCACGCGCGCCACCTGCTCCGTACCGTTGCAACGCCAGCACACCGTGGCTCCGGCTCGGGCGCGGCCCGGCCAAAATATCCGCGCCCCATCGTTGTCGCACGAAGGCTCCGAGATCGTCTGGTGAAATGATCGGAGGGATGTTTCTGGTTGTAGGGTGACCGTCCCGGTTGCCGGGGGGGACATCGCCTCTGGCAGCCGCGGCGGTCGCCCTACAATCGGAGGACACAGCTTGTGGTTGCTGCGCCGCCCCGGCCGCGGCGCACAACAAACCCAACCCGAAAATAGCTCCCCGGTGCGTGTTGACCCCGCCGGTGGCTTCCAGCATGGCCTGCTCGGCCGTCCGGCCGATCGCTCGCAGTTGACCCATTTCGGCACCGGCCGCGCCCGCTTCGAACAACCGGGCGAAGAAGGGCCGCAACGCCTCGGCGCTCGCGTGGAAATGTTCCGCGTTCATGTCCGCGTGACTGCCGGAATCCACGTGGCTGACCAATCCGGGCTTGGGCCATGTGCCCAACTCAAGCAAAAGAGCGTCGGCCGCCAGATCGCCCACTTGGTTCGCGCGCTGAACCGCCCGCGCCGGTTCCAGTAGTGCCATCGCGCTCATGACGCGAATGCCGGTGCCGGGAAACAATCCCGGACGGCGCGGAGCTGCACATCGTCGGCACCTTTGACCAACACCTCGGAAGGATTGCCGTACCATTCACGCCATTGTACGCCGCCGCCGTCGGGTAAGATGATCTCGCCGTCGAAACGCACCGGACTCTCTTTTTCGATGAAGGCAAGGCGATGAACAAGGTGCGCGGCGGAGCCCGCTTCGGTGGCCGGCCACAGCAGGTCCAAATCCGAAGCCGCCGATAAATAAGGCAAACCTGTCAGCCGTTGCCAGAGCAGGCTGCCGAACACGCAAGGCTCCACGCCGGATTGATCCGCCAATTGCAGGAGAGCATCCACGGTGGATCGCCAGAGGAGAGGCGTGTCCGAGCGAACGGTTCGAAGCGTCTGCGGTGCGACTCGCTCGACGATCTCCTCCGGCCCGACCTGGGCCGAGAGACGCAGCTTGCCGCAATTTGGCGGCAAGGGCAGACCCACAGGAATCATTCCCGGGTCATCTTCCTTGGTCCGGCGGCGGACGATCAAAGGCCAGCCCAGCTTCGCCCAGCCGGCAACGTGCGGAAGCTTGGCGAGCGGCGGACGGGACTCCAGAATCCTCGACCACGCTTCAGGCTCCACGCACAGCAGATCATGCCGCCGCCAGGATTCACGCATGAGCAGTCGCGGCCTCCTGCGCGACACGTTTGGCGATCTCGGCGGCTTTGAGACGGCCCTTGCGTTCGAGGCCGAGTTCGTCGCGTTTGTCGGGAGCGCCAGCCGGTCCGCTCAAGGCAGTGACCAACCTGGCGGCCAAATCGCCGCTGTCCCAGACTTCGGCCACCGCGCCGATGGGCGGTTCATGGGTCAGCCCGGGCGCGAACACCGGCGTGTCCTTGGCCAGTTCTTCGAGTCTCGCCAAGGGCAGCTTGGTGACACGCGCGATGGACGGCAGATCCATGACGACCGGATCACCACCCGGCACGGCGACGAGCAAATCCTGCACCAGTCCAGTGGAGATGAAGGCTCCCGCCGCGATTCGTCCGAAGATGATCCCCACGGTTCGATGACCCTGGTGGGCCGCGAGCGTGAAGCACTTCGTCAAGTGCGCGAGGTACTCGTTGAGGCCCAGCATTTCGTCGCGTCGCCGCATCCGCTGGCTCATGCCGTCGAGCAGGATCACAATCGGCCGGTCGGGCGAATTGCGCACCACGTCGAGCACGTGCCCGGCGAGCGCCACCGCGCCGTCGATTCCCAGCGGGGTCTGGTTGACCACGCCGACAACAGCGGCCGTTTTTCCTTCACCGTAGGTAGCCGTGCCGCACAGGATGCCCTCGGCCTCCACGCGGGTATCGTGGCCTGCGGGAAACAGGGCGTTTAGTAGTTCATCGAGCGTCATGGGTTGCCTCCGGTTGCGCCTGCACGACGCGGGTAAAATCTTCGTCCGATAGATCGGACAGATTCGCTGCCTCAGGGATGTTCATCTTTTGCCAGATCTCGGGGGTATCGTGGCACTGGCCAAATTGTTCCACCCGCTTGAGGAGACGCGCTTGTTCGCGCTCCATCGTGTCGAGATCAAAGGCGGGAACCTTGTCGATCAACCCGAGCGCCACGTCGCGGAAGCTCTCGATGCTATCCGCGGCATAACCATCCGCTCCGCCCAGGAGCCGGCGGGTTTTGCCGCCGGTGGTGCGCCAGACCAGCGGCCGGTCGCGGCTGTCGAATTCCTCGACTCCCATGTTCGTCTCGATGACTTCCGGACCGGAAACGCTGGTGCGCCCTTGTTCGGAGATGACGATGCGGCTGCAACACGCCGTGATGATGCCGCCGCCGCCGAACGCGCCGGCCCGGCCACCGATCATGGCGATGATGGCCACACCCGCAGCCCGGGCTTCCACGACGGCCCGGATCACTTCCGAAACCGCCAGTTCGCCGACGTTGGCTTCCTGCAAACGGACACCGCCGGTGTCCAGGAGCAGAAAGATGGTCCGGGGAACATCCTGATTATCCCGGGCGTAACGCAGCAATCCGACCAGCTTGGCGCCGTGGACCTCGCCGAAGGTGCCGCCCATGAACCGGCCTTCCTGCGCCGCCACCAGAACCTCGCGGCCCTTCACGGTGCCACGTCCGACGATGATCCCATCGTCGAAAGCTTCCGGCAGGTCGAACAGCGCGAGGTGTGGACTCACCTGCCGCTCCGTGGGTTCGATGAATTCCTTGAAGCTATCCGTGTCCAGCAGGCCGGAAACCCGCTCGCGGGCGGTGGCTTCGTACCAACTGCCACTCTCGTATTTGGTCAGAGCGTCGTTCATTCGATTGCCTCCATCAAGCGGACACTCTGGCCCAGTCGGAGCGACACGGTGTCCGGCCGCGCGCCACCGTCATTAACGGAAAGGCGCAGACCACCAGGCGAGTATCGCTCAATGAAGTCTGCCACCACCGCACGCCACACGTCGTCAAACCCGTTGACGGGTGTCTTGATGTTCACCTCGCACTTGTTGCCTTCCAACACTCGCTCGACCAGGACTTCCAGGTTGCCGGAAGCCACCACTCCGGTGATTCCATATTGTTTGTGTCCCGCGGCGCGCTTGGCGGCGTCCTGATGAATTTCCAATGTCTCCATAAAGAAAATTAGCTAGTGTTTCGAAACTACCAGTTACGGAATTTGCCCGGCGGGCGGTACAAGCCGCCCGACCATTTGACGAGGTCTTTGACCGAGCGTGCCGCCAGCAGGTGACGATTCGCATCGAGCGGGTTGATGCCCAGGTCTTCGGGCCGCCGGATGATGCCGCGCTGGCGCAGCACTTCCACCTGCTTGCGATCTCGCGCCCGGCCCACATCAGTGAAGCCGGCCACACCGCGAATGGCCTGCTCGCGTTCTTCGGCGGTGCGGCAAAGGAGCAGGTTGGCGATGCCTTCCTCGGTGACCACGTGCGTCACGTCGTCGCCGTAGATCATGACGGGTACGAGTTCCAACTTCATCTTCTCGGCGAACTCGACGCTGGCGAGTTTCTCGACGAACGTCGGCGAGTTCTTGTCGCCAAAGGTTTCCAGCAACTGCACGACCAACTTGCGTCCCCGTGTCATCGCAGGGTTGGTATCACTCGCTTCCCGCCCGGCCTTCAACCAGGAATCGGAGGCATGGCGGCGGCCGTGTGAGTCCGCTCCCATGTTCGGCGCGCCGCCGAAACCCGGGATACGTTCCGGGGTCACCGTAGAGCTGTTTCCCTGCAGATCGATTTGCAGCGTGGAACCGATGAACATGTCGCACGCGTACAAGCCCGCCAACTGGCAGAACGCCCGGTTGGAGCGCAACGAGCCGTCGTGCCCGGTGAAGTAGATGTCCGGCCGGGCGCGCATGTAGTCGTCCATGCCCACTTCCGAGCCGAAGCTGTGGATCTGCTTCACCCAGCCGGACTCGATGGCGGGGATGAGGGTGGGGTGAGGGTTGAGCGCCCAATGGGTCGCCACTTTGCCCTTGATACCGAGCGTTTCGCCGTAGGTGGGCATCAGCAATTCGATGGCCGCCGTGCCGTAGCCGATGCCGTGGTTGAGCCGCCCCACGCCGTATTCGGCGTAGATGCCTTTGAGCGCCATCATGCCCATGAGGATCTGCGTGTCGGTCACCGAGGCCGGATCGCGGGTGAAAAGCGGTTCGACGAAGAAGGGTTTGGGCGCTTGGATCACGTAATCAACGCGGTCACCCGGGATGTCCACGCGGGGCACCTTGTCCACGATCTGGTTGACCTGCGCCACCACGATCCCGCTCTTGAAGGCGGTGGCCTCCACGATGGTCGGGGTGTCTTCGGTGTTCGGGCCGGTGTAAAGGTTGCCCTCGCGGTCGGCGCTGACGGCGGCGATCAGCGCGACGTGCGGCGTCAGGTCCATGAAGTACCGCGCGAACAGCTCGATGTACGTGTGGATGGCACCGAGCTGGATCTTGCCGGAATAGAGCGCCCGCGCGATGGCTCCGCTCTGGGGACCCGAGTAGGAAAAGTCCAGCTTGGAGGCGATGCCCTTGGCAAAAAGATCGAGGTGCGCCGGCAGGGTGACGCCGGATTGCACGATGTGCAGGTCGTGCAGCTTGGTGTTGTCGGCTCCGGCCAGCGCATCGGCGAGATGATCAGCCTGTTTCTGGTTGTCGCCTTCCAGGCAGACGCGGTCGCCCGGATGGATGATTGCTTCCAGCAGCGCCGTCGTATCCTTGGCGGCTACCAGTTTGCCCTGAGCGAACTTGCCGCCGGCTTCCAGCCGGGTCTGCCGCTCGTGTTTTTGTGTTTGCCAGTCAGACATAATGAAGTGGTTGCCTTGAATTAGTGTGTCCGACTCGGTGCGTCGCCCATCCAGGCATTGTATGAAACGCGCGCGGTGAGTGATCCGCTTGTGAAAATCGGTTGCAGACCGCAGGGGTGACGCCCTGTCCTGTTCTCAACTCCGGCAGAGTGACAGACAAAGAAATGGCCGGGTAAGATTTGGAAATTGGCAGTAAGTGCCATCATTCCATCGCTTTCGGCACCAACGGTGCCATCAACTGAAAACGCACCTCGCGTAAACCGATTCCGACCGGCTTCTGGTCCGGATTCGGCCCGTCAGGATCAGGCGCGGTCCGCGGGGCCATATCAGGAAATTCCAGCACCAAGCGGCTCACGGAACCCGCCTGCGCGGCTGCCTGATGGTTCCAGTGTGCGACAGGTACATGGTAAGCCGGTGCCTCGATCTTCGGTCCAAGGACTGTCTCTGCACCGAGCATTTCACCGTCCAGATATACTCGGACCCGTTGTGGGGTTGCCCCGCATACCGGGTCAGGCAAGAGCGTCAGATCGATCAGGGTGATTTCCACCATCGATCCATCGTTTTTCTGGACATGCACAGGTTGAAACTCAAGCGCCGCCCGGGGCTGGTTGCTCCACGTTCCCCACGCCAGGACCGTGGTCCATCCTCCAACGATGTATCGCGACGAGTTGCCGCCCGGCAGAAATCGGATGGAGGCATTTTCCTCCTCCGCCGGATCGATCGGCGCGACGGAATACCGGACCGCCATGTCGTCCGGCTGATGGAAGAAATCCGCGAGGTAAGGCACCGTCGTGATGTGCCCGTCGGCGTCGCCCAGCCCGTGGGCTAAACGCCAAGTTTGCATCCCGCCCGCCCGGAGCACCGATTCCGGCAGATTGCTCCATCGATAATCGGGTCCGAGGAAAACGCGCCATTCCTCTTCCGTGACGAAGGGAATGTGGTCGCGTTCGAGTTGAAGCGCGATGGCGACCGCAACCGGGGAGGTGGGATAATCAAAGCGCAGCATCTCAACCGGTTCAGCGTTTCCGGCAGTGGCACGGGAGGCTTTCTCGACTCGGTTTATATCCTCGTGCATCGCGCGAGTCGCCGCGGGGCTGGGATCAACCAGGCGTAAACCACCGACGCACCAACCTGCAACCGCAAGGACCGCCACCATGCCTGCTACGCATTCACCGATGGATGGAACGGCCTTCGTGGGCGAACCTCGCAACCACGTACAGGCCGCCGCCAGCGCCACCAGCGCCCCGAAATAGTAGATCGCAAAGGTAAACCACGAATTAAAGTAGAACATCTGGCCATCCTGCCGGGTGTTCCAACGCAGGGTCAGGGCGAGGGCCAGGAACAAAAACGCCGCCGCCCAAGCTTGGAAGCGGGTGCCATCCGGTGTGCCTCCTTCGTGCCTGCTTGCCAACAGTTCAGCCAGCAGCGTCCGAATCGCCAGGACCACCGCCAGAGCCCACAGCGCATAAAGCGCGGCGTGGGCCCGTAGAAAACTAACCATGCCCGCGTGGTCGTAGGCGGCGAACTCATTATCTCCCGCCATGTACGGCGTATAAGCCCCGAACTGAAGAAAGTGGAACCACGCCCTCTCGAAAGGCTTGTGCGTATGGTAGTCGCGCACGTGCCGCAGGATCGTCGCCAGGTTGCTCTCCGAGCCTCGGCAAAGATCAATCAGAAAAGGCAGCGCAAAGAACGCCAGGATCAATCCGGCCACCACGTGCGAATGGGGAAAAACTCGCCACGGCCTCCCGGGCTTTGTTCGCCAGAGCAACGCGGCGTACGTCAAAACAAAGACCGGTCCGACGAACATCGGCTGCGCGACGTGCAACTGGAGCAGATAGCCGCCTGCCAGGGCGAGCACGGGTAAGTCTTCGCCCCGGCCCGCCGCCACGGAGGCACCCGCCGTCAGCAGACACAAAAAAGGCAGCACCAACGCATGCGCGCTCCACATGCTCAGGAACGCCGACGGTCCTAACAATACATCGTAGGATGGAATGCGGCCCATCGCCGTAAAATGCAGCACGGCCAGGACGAGTGCGCCGCACAGGAACCACCAGCGCGGCCGCCCCGCCGGCATCCAGTTGCCGAAGATCATGAGCGTCGCCACGAAGAAGGCGGTCATCACCGCGGCGTGCGCGAGCGTTTGGGCGGGGAAAGGTGTCTGCGTCCAGTGCAGCACGTCGTGGAAGAGCCACTCTCCCAACGCCTGAACATAAAAGAGCGTCGGCCCGGGATGGCAGAAACCCCAGCGCGAGTAGGGGCCATAGAGTTGCGCGAAGTGCTTGGCGCGGATGACCGAGAGCGAGTTCGCCGCCGAGTCCCAGACCTCGTAGTACGACTGACGGAAAAGGAAGTCTGCGCTGTTCGCCACCAGGAGCAGCCAAATCAAAAAGGTGAGGAGCAGAGCACTGGAACGTTTCATACGCGGCGGCTGTGCTCCTGCTGGAAGCAGGCCAGACAAGGCAGGAACGGGAGCATGCCAAACCACACACGCAACTCGAGGATAAACGCTAGGCAGAGGTTCGCCGCCGCCAAGACACCGACGATCAATCCGACCTGCCAGGCTCGTTCCGCCAGAGCGGACCACGATTGATACAGGGGGTAAGCCAACGCGAGGAAGAGGATCAGGATCGTCACCGTGGCAACGGACGGAAACTCCCGCAGAAGATCGAACGTCACGCGCAGCATGAAGAATTGTCCGCCGGCGAACTCATAGATTTCTTTCCGGGGAACGACGCCGGTTTCCGCGATGCACCAATGGTTCCTGAGAAAGCTTGTCCAAAGGCTGCCTGTCACCCCCAAGATAACTCCGGCCAACAAACGAACTGGATCAATTTTGAACTTTGCTCCCGTCCGGTAGTGGATGGAACTGATCACGATCCACAAAGCGATGAACTGCGCCGACTCCCGGTTCAGTAACTCCACGGCGAACAACGCGGCGAGTTGCCCCGGCGATCCCCGCCCCATCACCACGGCCCAGGCGAAAAGCAGCATGACCGTGAGATCGATGTAATCCCACAGGTACAAAAAGGAGGCATCCTGAAAGGCGATGAACAAACCGAGGTAAGCCACCGTGTAAGCCCACGCCAGTTCCGGACGTTTGGTGTGGCTGTGGAAGAGGAAATAACAGGTGGCGTTCGCCACGAAGAGCATGGCAAAGCAAAATGCCTGGTAGGTGGCCGTGAAGGTAAGCCCCGTCAACCGGGAAACCCAATAAACGGTCTCCGGTCCGAGGAGCCGGTTCTGGTAAGCCTTCCATTCCGGGTGCCCGGACAGGATGCCATGGACGGCCTCGACCTGCGCCGGCAGGTTTGCTCCCTGGATCAACTGAACCACGCGGTATTCCAACAGGGTGATGCCGACAAGGAATGCCGCTGCCAGAAGAACCGCACGCATGTCCGGCGGATGATCTTACTTCCCGCCGACGTAGAACAGATAGGTGGCGCTGTAATCCACCCGCCGTTCCTGGCCCGTCTTGCCTGCATCGGCGATTTCCGTCGGTGCCTTACCCCCAACGGTATTAACACGCTGGATGCTTAGCACTCCGTTCATCATCCCGTCCTGTCCGGGCGGCACCGCTTCGAGCAGGAGCCAGGCAACGCCCTTGCCATCGGGCGCGTCTGCCCTGGCCTTCAAGTGCCCAGTCACTTTGCCGCCGGCAGCCAGTTCCCAGATCGGCCCGGCGTCGTGGTGGCCGACCTTGTGGTCTTCGGCATCGAAGAGGTCCGCCTCGGGAGCTTTCAGTGCCCACTCGAATTTGGCTGCGTCGCCCTGAACCGCACGACACTCGTAAATCTGCACGCCGCGGGCGTTCAGCGCAAAACCGAGCTTCTGGCCGGCGGGCGCCTCCAGGCTGGCCGGGATAGCGGGAAGGATAGTCGCGGTCGGGCCGGCAAGAAGCGCCAGCGGTGCTGTCAGCAGCCACAGGAAGAGCAAGGGAAGTCGCCAGACGGTGGGGCTTGTCATGGTCTTAGCGTAACAGGCGTATGAAAGCCGGGCAAGCTTCCCAGCGCTGTCATGCAGCCGGCAACTTCGCCGAGGACGACTGCCTGCAGCCACCGGTCTGCCTGCCGGCACAATGAGAGTAGGTAATTTCGAGAATTTCGGCCTGTGAGTTATCGTGGCTGGGATTGCGCTGGAAAAGGAATCGCTGGCGGCTTCGATGACGGGGTATTAATCATCATTCCTGGTGCTTGATCTGTCGGGCGGTCTGGGAGGGCTGCGGAGGGATGTCCACCGTGATGGTGTCATTCAACTGGATCTGCTCCGCACTGGCAAAGTCCGCCAGTGCCTGATCCTCCAGCGCGCGCTGTTCGGCCTCCTTCATCACGATGCCTGTGGTATCGAGCGAATCCTTCGCCACGCGCGCGCGGCCGGCGGCTTTGTCGCGTTCCTCTTCCACCATGCCCTGCAAACGGTTGAGCGTGTCGCCCGCTCCACCGATCTGGGAAATCATGCCGCTGGCCATCTCGCTGAGTTCGGCGGTGGCTTTCTTGATCTTCAAATCACTCAGGGCGTACTTGAGATCTTCGATCTTTTTCTGGGCGGCTTTGACGGAAACGTCGCGGGCGCGCAACAGCTCCTGGTAGGTCTTCTCCGCGCCCCCCAATTGCTGACGGTTTTCCTCGAGTTCGCGCCGGTTGGTTTGCAGGCGCAAGGCGTACTGGCCGGCGGCTTCCTTGTTGCCGGCGCGAAGCTGGGCGGCGGTTTTGGCGCGGAGTTCGCTTTCCTCGATCTCCAACCGTTTGACCTGACCCATGAGCCGTTCGCACAGCCCGGCGTGGGCGGCCAACCCTTGCGTGTAATTGGCGATCTGCTTGCGCAGATTTTCGCGTTCCACTTCAAGCAAAGCCTCGGGGTTGCGCTTCTCCATCCCGTAGATGAAAAGACCCACGAAGCCTCTGAAAAGATTGCCGATGCGTTTGAACATAAAAATGATGAGTTATTTGTTTTGCAGGCAGCGCCGTAAGTCCTGATCCTTCCCACCACAGTTTCCATTCATGGCAGGAAAGAAATTTTGGGTTCCCCGCTTATCGGGTGACCACCCGGTCATTAAGCAAGACAAAGAACGACAATCAAGCTTGCATGTACGTGGAAGAAGGCAAACGTTTTTGGATCGTTTGTGCGGGGGGAACCGCCCCGGCCCGCTAGCATAGATCTAGCTTGGCAATGAGACCTATCTTCCAACGCGCTTCCAACGCAGGCACTCTCTCAGAGCTTCTCTCGACGGCTCTCCTGGTTCCCGGGGCGGTCCTCCGCTGGTGGTCGGATTTCTCGCTGCGCACCAAAGGCTTCGTCGTGGTGGCGATCCCGCTCTGCGCGATGTTCTTCGGCCTGGTTTCCTCCTATGTGATCAACCGCCGGCACGAAGAAGCCGCCCTCGGGGTGCAGCACTCGATCATGCTGCATTTCGAGATCGATAAACTTCTGGACGGTGTCACGGAGGCCGACCGCGGGGTTTACAGCTATTTACTGAACCACAATCCTGAATTCCTCGCTCCCTATAACACCGCTAAAACTACGCTTCCCGCCCTGACGGCCAAGCTCTTCAAACTGGTCAGGAACGACCCGGCGCAGACCGCCCGGATGCTTCACCTGCAATCCTTGGTCAACGGACAACTCGCGCTGTCGGCGCGGATGGTGGAACGCTCCGCCGTGCCGGTGCCGGAGCAGGGGATGAATCTGATCGAGAGCAAGCGCGGGGACGATGCCTTGTGCGAGGAAATCGACACCCTGGATGCCGAGATCCAGCGGCTGCAGGCGGAACAAGCCCGGCAACTCGCCCGCGTGGAGCGGCTGCGCTTGATCGCCAACGCGGGCGGGGCGGTTTCCGGCCTCTTGGGGGCATTGGTGACAGTGCAATTGTTCAGCCAGGGAATCGTCCGGCGGCTGCACCGTTTACAGGAAAACGCGGACCGGCTCGCCGAGGGATCGCCCCTGCTCGCCTTCCTCGGGGAGAAGGATGAAATCGGGGTGCTCGCCCGGCACCAGGACCAGGCCGCCAGACTGCTCAGGGAGCGCAGCCGCGCGCTGGACGAGAGCCTCCAGCGTCTGCGGAAAAGCGAACATCTTTACCGCGCCCTCGCGCGCAACTTTCCCAACGGGTCGATTTTTCTCTTCGACCACGATCTGCGCTACCTGGTGGCGGACGGGCAGGGACTGGCGGCGAACGGATTTTCCCGGGAAAAAGTGGAAGGCCGGACCTTCGCGGAAGTCATGCCCGCCGCCGAGGCAGTCCTCCTGGAGCCGTTTTACCATGCTACCCTGGCCGGGGAAACGCAGGCCCGCGAGATCCTCTTCGGCGAACGCCTTTATCTGACGCAGTTTCTGCCGCTCAAGGATGAAGAAGGCCGGGTTTACGCCGGGCTGATCGTGACCCAGGACATCAGCGGGCGGAAGCGCCACGAGGAAGCACTGCGGGCGGCGCGCGACGAGGCGGAGAGGGCCAACCTGGCCAAAAGCCAGTTCCTCTCGCGCATGAGCCACGAACTGCGGACACCGCTCAACGCGATCCTCGGCTTCGGCCAGCTTCTCGCCCTCAACGACCTTCCCGAGCAGGAAGCCGAATGCGTCGGCCACGTCCTCGCGGCGGGCCGCCATCTGCTTTCTCTCATCGATGAAGTTCTCGATCTGGCGCGGGTCGAGGCCGGTGAACTGCGGCTCAAGCTTTCCGCCGTCCGTCTCGACGTCCTCGTGCCGGAGTGCATCGCCTTCGTCGCGCGCCTGGCGCAGGGTCGCGCGGTCACTTGCACACTGGAAGCATCCGAGGCTTTTCGGGTGCCCGTCTTGGCGGACGCGCAGCGATTGCGCCAGATCCTGCTCAACCTTCTCTCCAATGCCATCAAGTATAACCGCCAGGGAGGCCAGGTCAGCTTGCGGTGCGAGCAGACTCCGGACGGGCGCATCCGCCTGGAGGTCCGCGACACGGGCCGCGGAATGTCCCCGGAGGATCTGGCGCGCTTGTTCGTGCCCTTCGAGCGGCTGGGACAGGAACTCGGCGAGGTGGAAGGCACCGGCCTGGGGCTGGTGGTGTCCAGGCAGCTGATGGGCGCGATGGGTGGCCGCTTGGAAGTGCAAAGCCAGGTGGAGGTGGGCACCAGTCTCTGGATCGAACTGCCAGGAATGAAGACTACTCCGCCGGCAACCGCGCCATCCGGGGCAAACGGCAACCTTGCCGCCATGCCGCGGGATGATCGGCCCGCCACGGTGCTCTACATCGAAGACAACGCTTCCAATTTGCAAGTCGTCGATATGATCGTCGCGCGTCTGCGTCCGCACTGGCGCTTGCTCTCGGCCCGCGACGGCATCAGCGGCTTGCGGGCGGCCCGCGAACAAAGGCCGGAGTGCATCCTGCTCGACCGGCAGCTACCCGGGATGAACGGCGACGAAGTGCTCTGCGAGTTGCGGGCCGATGCGGCGACCCGTCAAATCCCCGTCTTGTTGATCAGCGCCGACGTCATGACCCACGCCCGGGAAGCGGCGCTCGCCCTGGGTGCCGCGGATTATCTGCCGAAGCCTTTTGAGGTCGGTGAATTGCTCGAAAAACTCGATAGCCAAATCATCGGCAGGCCAAGCTTCTCCGATGACGCCGGTCGCAGCTCCGGCGAGGAGATGTCGCCGCTGTCACCGGGGCAAGCTGGCATTTAGTTGGACACTCGAGCCGCTAAAGAGGAGCGGATGGAGCATTTGCAGAAAGCACACCGTTTGCGCTTTCTTGCACTGCACCCACTGCTTACCTTGCGTCTGCGATGTCTGCATCGACTTCCTCTTTCTCTGCTCCTGCTGCTCGTCCTTGGTGGCGGCCATCGCTGGACTGGCTGTTGGTGTTCGTTCCCGTCGCCATCGCTTTGCGCTACGTGCCGGGCTGGCGAAACGACACCGCGCTTTTCGTCGCTTCCTGCCTCGCCATCATCCCGCTGGCCGGCTGGATGGGAAAGGCCACCGAACACCTCGCTGCCAAGGTGGGCGAGGGGATCGGCGGCCTGCTGAACGCGACTTTCGGCAACGCCGCCGAATTGATCATCGCGCTCATCGCGCTGTCCAAGGGGCTGACCGGGGTGGTCAAGGCGTCGATCACGGGCTCGATCGTCGGCAACATCCTCCTGGTGCTCGGACTTTCGGTCATGGCGGGCGGCTTCAAGTTTCCCGAGCAACGCTTCAACCGTACCGCGGCGCACGCGCTGGCGGTCACGCTGCTGCTGGCAGCCATCGGATTGATCATCCCGAGCGTCTTCCATCGCACGGCCGGCGCGGTACCCGGCGGCTGGACACCCGCCGCGGCGCAACGGCTTTCCCTGGCCATTGCCGCGGTGCTCTTCGCGAGCTACCTGGCGATGTTGTGGTTCTCGCTGCGGACGCACCGGCAACTTTTCTCCGGTGGCGCAGCGGACGAAGAGGAGCACGGTGCGGCGGGATGGTCGCGGGGAAGATCGATCCTGGTGCTCGTCGTGGCCACCGTCTTCGTCGCGCTGATCTCGGAGTTTCTGGTCGGCACGGTGGAAGCCGCTCGCGCGAGTTTCGGCCTGACGGAGGTCTTCGTCGGCGTGATCGTCGTGGCGATCATCGGCAACGCGGCCGAACATTCCTCGGCGGTGCTGATGGCCATGAAGAACAAGATGGACCTGAGCCTGGGCATCGCGGTCGGCTCCAGCCTGCAGATCGCGCTCTTCGTGGCCCCCGTGCTGGTGTTCGCCTCTTATGGGTTGGGCCACCCGATGGACCTGGAGTTCACCCTGGCCGAAGCCATCGCCATGTTTGTCGCGGTGATCGCCGTCGGTCAGATTACCTCTGACGGCGAGAGCAACTGGTTAGAGGGTGCCCAGTTGCTCGCGCTCTACGTCATCCTGGGCATCCTGTTTTTCTTCCTGCCCGAGGCACCGCACGGCACGGTCCCGGCCGCTGTTGGCCATCCCTGAAAAAGGGATTATCATTCAACTTCTCCAAAGCGGGGAAAATGCCAGCATCCACTCAATCGCCACATGAAAACCGTACTTTTTCTGTTCAAACCTTCCGCGCAAACCTCCCTGATTTTGGCGATGGCGACGGCCACTCTCTGCCTGACCAGCCTCGCGGTGGCGGGAACCGTCGGCTCGGGCAACGTCGTCAGCGAGACGCGCAGCGTCAGCGGTTTCCGCGGCTTCGACCTGACCGGCAGCGGCGACGTGATCGTCACACAGGGCGACACCGAAGGGTTGGTCATCGAAGCGGAAGACAATATCTTGCCGCTCCTCGACTCGACCGTGGACAAGGAAGGCATCCTGCACCTTGGCATCAAGGAGCACGTGGGCAGCGTCAGCTTCAAGAAAGGGGTCGTCTTCAAGCTCGCGGCGAAAACGCTGGACCGGATGGAACTCGAAGGCTCAGGCAGTATCCGGGTTGGGTCACTCTCGACCGGTTCGCTCGAAGTCGAGCTGCCCGGTTCCGGGAGTGTCACCGTCGATCACCTCAAGGCGGACAAGGTCAAGACCACCATCGAGGGTTCCGGCAACGTGAAGCTGGCGGGTGAGGCTCACGGTCAAAAGATCACCTTCGACGGCTCGGGCGGGTACGAAGCCGGGGACTTCAAAACGGACGACACCTCTTTGCAAATCAACGGTTCGGCTTCCGCCAAGGTGTGGGCGGAGACTTCGCTGGCGGTGGAGATCAACGGCTCGGGCGACATCGGCTACAAAGGCAACCCGAAGCTCAAGCAGAGCATCAACGGCTCGGGCAAGGTGCATCCGCTCGGGGAGAAGAACGAGTAACGCTCTTTTTCAGAGCACGCTCATTTGAAGAAGCTGCGTTCGGCTTCTGGAATTGTAGGGCGACCGTCCCGGTTGCCAGGAAAGATGTCTTCACGGCAACGGGTACCGTCGCCCTACAATCAGAGAGGCTAACTCAAAAGAAAACCGCTCCAAGCCTAAAGCACCTGGCCCCGACAGGAAAAACAGGCTCACAGCCTGATCCTTGTATAGCATCACCAATTTATCGTAAAAAGAAGCAGGTGACCACACGCGTTTCGCAAAGTTAAGACGATTCCCAGCACATCACCTGAACAAACGGCACGGATGGCGGAGAAGCACATTTTCCCTCGGACGTGCCAGGCTTAACCTAATCAAGTTGTAATACTTATGCTTTGGACCATTTCCGTCGTACTCATCGTTTTGTGGCTGCTGGGCTTCGTGGGCTTTCACGCCATCGGGGCGTGGATTCACATCTTGCTGGTCATCGCGATTATCGTGATCCTGGTTCAACTCATCGGTGGCCGCCGGTCGCTCTGAGTTAACACGATTGCTCGTCCAAAACGCCTGTGCCGCACCGCGGCCAGGCGTTTTTGTTTGTCCAGGCGCGTTGCGCCCGGACCTGCATCAGGGATTCGCCGCCGTCATGACTTCCTGGGCCGCTGGCGGCACCGTGGCCGGCGCTTTGGCTGTTGTCGTTGCCGGTCCAGCAGCCTTCACGGGCGGAAGCGCCGTGACCTTCCAGAACTTCGTCTGAAACTTCGACCAGTCACCCATGATCTCGCGTGCCCGGGCACTCTCGGTGGCCTCCAGGTGCTGGTAGATCAACGCTTTGACGTTTTGTGCGTCCTCCTCGTTGAACCGATCCAGGCGGATTAATTGCGGGTTGTACAATCCTTCGAAGGCATCGTCCAGATCCAGCACGTAGGCCGTGCCTCCGGTCATCCCCGCGCCGAAGTTGCGGCCCGTCGCCCCAAGCACGACCACGGTGCCATTGGTCATGTACTCGCAGCCGTGGTCGCCCACGCCCTCGATCACCGCCGTCACACCCGAATTGCGCACCGCGAAACGCTCGCCCGCCCGCCCGCTGGCAAAGAGGAACCCGCCGGTCGCCCCGTACAAACAGGTGTTACCAGCGATCATTGACTCGTGCGCCACGAAATCAGGATGACTCGGACGCGGCTTGATGATGATGGCGCCGCCGCTCATCCCCTTGCCGACGTAGTCGTTCGCCTCGCCGTTGAGCACCAGCCGGATGCCTGGGCTCAGGAACGCGCCCAGACTCTGTCCGGCACTCCCGCGCAGGTTGATCTCCAGCAGGCTTTCGGGCAAGCCCGCCTCGCCGTGCTGGTAGGCGATCTCGCCGCTGACCTTGGTGCACACCGAGCGGTTGGTGTTGCGCACCTTGTAGCTTAGGGAAAGAGGCTGGCCGTGGTTGATGGCCTCGTTGGCGTCCTGGAGGATCACATCGTCCAGCGGACGATCATTGAAGCCGTCGTTGCGCTCGCGGGTATGGATGCGCGGGGCGGTCGGATCGTCCTTGCACACGTCCGCCAGGACTCGGCTGAGGTTGAGCGTGTTGGCCTTGGGATGCCCCGGCGCGTGGCGCTGGCTCAGGAGGTCAACGCGTCCGATGAGTTCGTTCATCGTGCGGAAGCCGAGCCTGGCCATGATTTCGCGTACCTCGTTGGCGACGCCGTTGAAGAAGTTGACGATGTTCTCGGGCTTGCCCTTGAACTTGGCGCGCAGTTTTTCGTCCAGCGTCGCGACACCCACCGGGCAGGTGTTCAGGTGGCACTGGCGCACGTACACGCAGCCGCTGGCGATCAGCGCCGCCGTCCCAAAATTATATTCCTCGGCACCCAGCAGCGCCCCGAAAAGGATGTCCGAACCATTGCGCATGCCGCCGTCGGTGCGCAGGGTCACGCGGTTGCGCAGGCCGTTGAGCATGAGCACCTGATGCACCTCGCTGATGCCCAGTTCCCACGCGCTGCCCGCGTTCTTGATCGACGAAAAAGCCGCGGCGCCCGTGCCGCCCTCGTGCCCGCTGATCAGGATGATGTCCGCGTGCGCCTTGGCGACGCCGGCCGCGATGGTGCCCACACCGGCCTCCGCCACGAGTTTGACACAGATCCGCGCCCGCGGGTTGACCTGCTTGAGGTCGTGAATCAATTGCGCCAGATCCTCAATGGAATAGATGTCGTGGTGCGGCGGCGGCGAGATCAGAGACACGCCCGGCGTCGCCTTGCGCAGCCGGCCGATGTACACGCTGACCTTGTGTCCGGGGAGCTGGCCGCCCTCGCCGGGCTTGGCACCCTGCGCCATCTTGATTTCGATTTCTTTGGCGCTGGCCAGATAGGTCGCATTCACGCCGAACCGGCCGCTGGCGATTTGTTTGATGGCGCTGTTGGCCAGGTCGCCGTTGGGCCGGCGGTGGAAGCGCGCCGGGTCTTCGCCGCCCTCGCCGCTGTTGCTCTTGCCGCCGATGCGGTTCATCGCGATGGCCAGGCACTCGTGCGCCTCGGGGCTGAGCGCGCCTAGCGACATGCCCGCCGTGGTGAACCGGCGGCGGATGTCCTCGATGGGCTCGACCTCATCCAGCGGCACCGGGCCGGAGGGCAGAGGCTTCATCTCCAGCAGGTCGCGAATGGCGATCGGGTTCGCGTTGAGTGTGGTATCAACGTACTTCTTGTAATCCTCCGGGCTGTTGGTCTGCACGAAGGTGTGGAAGTTCTTGATCATCGGCGGCGTGACCGCGTGCGCCTCGCCTTGCGGACGGAACCGGTAGTAACCAGGATTTTGCAAGAGCGGAGCCTTGCGGGGTGCGCCGTCGGGCGCAGCCGCCATGCCAAATCCTTGCTCGTGCCGGCGCAAGCTCTCTGTGGCGATCTCCTGGAAGCCCAGGCCTTCGATCTGCGTGGCCGTGCCGGTGAAGCAGCGGTTCACCAGCGCCGTGCTGATGCCGATCGCCTCGAACACCTGCGCGCCGCGGTAGCTCGCCAGCACGGAGATGCCCATCTTGGACATGATCTTGAGGAGGCCGGACTCCAGCGCCGAACGATAGCTCTTGAGCGCCTGAACATACGTGGGTCGCCCCTCTGCCGGCATCTTTTCCAGGATCTCGCGGCACGTCTCATAGGCGAGGTAGGGCACGACGCTGCTCGCGCCGTAACCGATCAGACACGCCATGTGGTGCACGTCGCGCGCCTCGCCCGTTTCGCAGAGGATGCTCACGCGCATGCGCTTGCCGACGCGGGTCAGGTGGTGATGCACCGCGCCCATCGCCAGCAGCATGGGCACGGGCACGTTGGCGTGGTCCACGCCACGGTCGCTCAGGGCGACCAAGCGGCAGCCTTCATCGACGGCCCGCTCGACCTCGACGCAGATGCGCTCGACGGCCGGCTCCAAGCCCGCCGCGCCCGCTGCCGCGCTCCAGAGCGCGCTGACGGTGCAAAGCTTCGTTTCGGGGCGCTCGTCGGCGCGCAACGCTTCCAATTCATGGACCATCATGATCGGCGTCGGAGCGGAAACCAGCCGCGCGTGCTCGGGCGTCGCCCCCAGCAAATTACGCCGCCAGCCCATGATGGTATTAAGCGACATGACTAGCTTCTCGCGCAACGGATCGATCGGCGGGTTGGTCACCTGCGCGAACAACTGGCAGAAGTAGGTGTACAAGAGCCGCGGTTGCAGCGAGAGAACGGCCAGCGCCGTGTCGTCGCCCATGGAGCCGAAGGACTCGGCCCCTTCCTTGAGCATGGGCTTGAGGATCACGTCCAGCTCCTCGCTGGTGTAGCCGAAGGCGATCTGCTTCTCGGTCAACCCGAGAATGTCCAGTTCGCTCGCGGGTTCCAGGATGTCGTCGCCTTTGACCAGTGAATCCAAGCGGATCAGATGGTCGTTGAGCCACTGGCCGTACGGCTGGGCGGCGGCGAGTTGCGCCTTGATGTCGGCGTCGCGCAGGAGCTTGCCCGCGACCGTATCGACCGCGATCATCTCGCCGGGGCCGAGGCGGCCCTTTTCGATGACCTTGGTATCATCGACTTCCGTCATGCCGACCTCGGAGCCAAGGCAGAAGATGCCGTCCGCTGTCAGCTTATAGCGCGCGGGCCGCAGGCCGTTGCGATCGAGGCACGCACCCACGGTCAGGCCGTCGCTGAAGACCAGGGCGGCGGGGCCATCCCACGGTTCGTTGAAGCAGGCGTGATACTCGTAAAAAGCCGCCAAGGCAGGCGAAATTTTCTTGTTCGAGCGCCAGGCGGGCGGCACGAGCATCTGCATGGCGTGCAGGATGCCGCGCCCGCTCATCACGAGCGCCTCGCACGCGTTGTCCAGACTGGCCGAGTCCGAGCCGCCGGGCTGGATGATGGGCTTGAGCAGGTCGATGTCCTCGCCCCAG
>CAXTOP010000008.1:132735-140826 GCA_964245965.1 uncultured Chthoniobacterales bacterium | reverse complement strand
TGGCGGACATGATGCCGCCAACCTATCACAATATCCTACCTTGAAGGAACACTAGAGCCCTTCCAGTTTGGTAAAGCCTGCCGGGAGGGACCCACTGCGTCGGGTCCGCAGAGCCGGGGCTATGCTCGGTGCCGTGTAGCCACGGCTCCCCGGACCCGACGGAGCAGGTCCCTCCCGGCAGGCTTTACCAAACTGGAAGGGCTCTAAGCAAGCCGCGCCGGTCTGTTTCTTTGCTGTCATCCTGAGCGGGAGCGAGTCTGCGAGCGGGAGTCGAAGGACCTTCCGACCGCCGGCAGGCAAGCCGTGGTGTCTGCCGACGGCCGGAAGGTCCTTCGGCTGCGTTCGTTCCTCACTGCGCTCAGGAGGACAGCAAAAAGAAAGCGCAGCTTACTCGATTGAGACGCGCTCTAAATCCTGCGGCCATCTGATCAATGGGCAGGCCGCAGGATTCTTTTCGTGGGGTAACACGAAGGTTGGAAGGCCAGCCTACAAAAAGAAAACGCCGCTGACTCGTTTCCGAGCAGCGGCGTCAAAAGCTTCTCTTTGAAGGCGAGGCGGATCAGGCGGCAGCGGTAGCTGGCTGATGCTTGCCCTTGAGGGCGTCCACCGCCTTGGCGATGATGGCCAGGAAGGCGGCGTCATCGGTAATCGCCATATCGGAGAGAACCTTGCGATCCAATTCGATCCCGGCGGCTTTGATGCCTTCCATGAAACGGCTGTAGGTGATGCCCTGAGCGCGGACAGCGGCGTTGACGCGGGCGATCCACAGCATGCGGAAGTTGCGTTTGCGCGTCTTGCGGTCGCGGTAGGACCAGTACTTGGCCTTGGTGGTGGCGTCCTTGGCGTAGCGGAACAGCTTGGAACGGCGTCCGCGGTAACCTTTGGCTTGATCGAGCACGCGCTTGCGGCGCTCACGACTGGCGGGTGAATTAGTGGCTCTTGGCATGACGAAAAATGGTTAGCGCCGGTTGTCACCCGCGCGGGCTGGTCTTTTCTACTCTAAATACAAAAAAGGCTCTCGGCTAGCCGAAAGGAAGGCAATCCATGACGCGTTTCATGTCGGTCTTATCGACGAGCGCGGTCTTGGCGAGCAGGCGTTTGCGTTTGGCGCTTTTGCCGGCGAGCAAGTGGCGCTTGGAGGCCTGCTGGCGTAGGATTTTCCCCGTGCCGGTGATCTTGAACCGTTTAGCAACGGACTTCTTTGTTTTGCGACGGGCGATGGCTTTTGGCATAGGGGCGAAAACTATGGTCGCTTTTGACAAAAGCTCAAATTCTTTTTTCTTCTGGAGATGTCAGACAAAATCGCCCTCCTCTTTTCCGGTCAAGGCGCGCAGACCGTGGGCATGGGCCGCGACCTTTGCGCCCACTCTCCCGCCGCCGCCGACCTCTTCCAACGCGCCGACACTATCCTCAACCGTCCGCTTGGCAAGCTGGCCTTCGAGGGTCCGCTGGAGGAACTGACGCTCACGAGCAACTGCCAGCCGGCGCTCTACGTCCACGGTTTGGCGGCCCTAGCGGCACTCCGGGAAAAGGTGGGCGAGTTCCCCGTCACCGGCACGGCGGGTCTGTCGTTGGGCGAATTCACCGCGCACGCGGCGGCGGGCACCTTCGATTTCGAGACGGGCCTGAAGCTCGTCCAGGCGCGCGGACAGTTCATGGAGGAAGCCTGCCAGGCGAGCAGCGGCGCGATGGTGGCGCTGATCGGCGCGGAGGAAAATATCGCCCGTGAACTGGCCGCCGAGACCGACGTGGACGTGGCCAACTTGAACTGCCCCGGCCAGATCGTCCTCTCGGGGGAAGCGGAGCGCATCAGCCTGGCCGTGTCGATGGCCAAAGGCGCGGGCATCCGCAAGGCGGCGCTGCTCAACGTGGCGGGCGCGTACCATTCGCGCCTCATGGACCCGGCCTATCTCAAGCTGGGGGAGGAACTGCTGCGCACGATCCTGCACGCGCCGCAGTTCCCAGTGATTTCCAACGTTGACGCCGTGCCCACGCAAGGCTTCGACGAGATCCGGCGCACGCTGACCGAGCAGGTCACGGGCACGGTGCGCTGGACGCAATCGGTGGAGTACCTCATCGATGAACTGGGCTGCAACCTGTTCCTGGAACTCGGCACCGGCGAGGTGCTGTCGGGCATGGTCAACCGCATCCGCAAAGGCACGGAAGTCTATTCGGTGGGCGATGGCCCGTCGCTGGCCCGCGCCGTGGAACGGCTCAAGCGCGGGGCCTGAGAGCCCGCGTCCCGGCGCAGGATGAATCCGTGTTTCATCCGCGTTTAATTCGTGGCTAAAATGATCTCATGCTGCTCCCTCTGGCCGATTACCACATGCACACGCCGCTCTGCGGCCACGCGACGGGCGCGCCGTCGGAGTACGCCGCCGCCGGACGCGCGGCGGGCCTGGCGGAGATCGGGTTCTCCGACCATTGTCCCATGTCCGGCCCGGAACCGTTCGACGACTGGCGGATGCGGCGCGCCGACCTCCCGCGCTACGTCGAACAAATCCTCGCCGCCCGCGAAGAAGCGGCCCCCTTCCCGGTGCGCCTCGGTTTGGAGTGCGAGTTCATCGACGGGGCCGAGCCCTGGATCGAAGAACTCGCCGGACTCGCTCCCTGGGATTACTTCATCGGCAGCGTCCACTACCTCGCTCCGGGCTGGGACGTGGACAACCCGAAGTGGATCGGCCGCTTCAACGCCTCGGACGCTGCGGTCGAGGACATCTGGGACCAGTACTGGCAAACTTTTGCCCGTTGCGCCCGCAGCGGCCTCTTCGATCTGCTCGCCCACCCGGACCTGGTGAAAAAATTCGGCCACCGGCCCGCCGGCGATCTGCGCCGCTACTACGAGCCCGCTGTCGCCGCTCTGGACGACGGCGGCGCCGCCATCGAGATCAGCACGGCAGGCCTGCGCAAACCGGCCGGTGAATTATACCCGGCGCAGGATTTCCTGCTCCTGGCGTGCTCGGCCGGCGTGCCGGTGGTGATCAGCTCGGACGCCCACTCGCCGGCGGAAGTGGGACAGGACTTTCCTCAGGCGGTCCACGCCGCCCGGGGAGCGGGTTACCGGGAAACCGTGCGCTTCCAGAACCGCCAGCGCCGGCTGGTTCCTCTGTAAAAACTCCCCGCGCCGGGCATTGAATAAGCTTTGGAATCCAAGCGTCCACTAAAACAGGACAGTACGATCAACACATAACATGACCAAAAAACTCCTCGCCATCTGCCTGGCGGTCGTCAGCTTTGCTGGCCTCTTCCAGGCGACCGCGTCCGCCAGTGAAGTTGTGGTTTCGACCCAACCCGCCGTCGTCCGCATCAACCAGGCGGTCGTCATCGAGACCGGCCGCCGGCACCGCTACTACCGCCACCACCGGTATTACCGCCGCCACGGCTACTATCGCCACCACCGCTACCACCGCGACGGCTACTACCGTTAATCCGCTCCGGCGGAGGCGATGTTAGTTACAACTGCCGCACAGGAATTCCCTGTGCGGCAAGGTAGTTTTTCACTCCGGCGACGTTGTGCTCGCCGAAATGGAAGATGCTCGCCGCCAGCACGGCGTCGGCTTTTCCCCGAGTCAGCACCTCGGAAAGGTGCTCCAGCTTTCCCGCGCCACCGCTGGCGATGACCGGGATGCCCACCGCGCCGCTGATCGCAGCCGTCAGCGGAATATCATAGCCATCCTTCGTGCCGTCGGCGTCCATGCTGGTAAGCAGGATTTCGCCGGCCCCGCGGTCGGCCACCTCGCGTGCCCAAGCCAGCGCGTCACGCCCGGCCAGGTGCCGTCCGCCGTGGGTGTAAACGGCCCAGCCCCCCGAGGCCGGGTCCCGCTTGGCGTCGATCGCCACCACCACGCACTGCGAGCCGAAAAGCCGGGCGCATTCGTCGATTAATTCCGGGTGGGCCAGCGCGGCGGTGTTGACGCTCACCTTGTCCGCTCCCGCGTGCAGCAGCGCGCGAACGTCGTCCGCCGTGCGGACGCCGCCGCCGACCGTGAGCGGCATGAAGCACTGGTCGGCGGTGCGCTCGACCACGTCGATCATCGTGTGCCGCTGGTCGGAGGAGGCCGTGATGTCCAGGAACACCAGTTCGTCGGCCCCCTGCTCGTTGTAGGCCAGGGCGGATTCCACCGGGTCGCCGGCATCGCGCAGTTGGAGGAAGCGGGTGCCCTTGACCACCCGGCCACCGGTGACGTCCAGGCAGGGAATGACGCGTTTTGTAAGCATGAGGCGCAAGAAAAGTAGCCGAACGCAACATCATCCACGTCAATCCGGGCGGCGTCCACCCGCGCGGACGAAAGTTATTCACCGCTTTGTTCACCAACCCACGAATTCTCGTTGCTTTTTGTGGGCCAGCTTTTAGCATCGTGGGCTGTGCCCGCCGGTGCTTAAAGTACGGCGCTTTTGCGACGTTGTTTTACCTATGAGCGAAAACCAGTCTGGTCCGATCCAATCCAACCCGAGCTCAGGACCAGCCTCCGTGCCGGACGTTGCGGGCGAGACGCAAACCCGCGCCGAAGCGGCTCCTTTCCAGCTTTCGCAGGAGCCTTTGAACGGCGGCTCGGCCGCCGTCGGCGAACCAGCCGCTCCGGCAACCAACGGCAACACCTCCGCCGCGCCCGCCTACGAATATCTCGGCGAATTGCCCGTCTCCTACGGGACACAAAGCGTGTACCTGGTGGCCTACGACCCGCGCCAGCTTTTCGCCTATTGGGACCTCGATCCCACCAAGGACGCCGACCGGAAATATTCCCTGCGCATCTGCGACCCGGATGGGGCCACGGAGGATCAGGTGGACATCCAGCCCTCCGAGGCCGGCCGCTATTTCGCCGCGAAGCGGCCCGGCGGCACGTACCACGTGGAATTGGGCAGCTACAGCCGCAACCATGCCTGGCAGGTGCTGGCCACCTCCGGACGCGTGACCCTGCCGGCGGAGGGTCTGGCCAGCGAGGCGGAGCCAAAATTCGCGACCCTCCCCTTTCACCTGAGCTTCCAGCGTCTGCTGGAATTGATCGAGGGTGCTGTCGGCAGCAAGGAAGATCTCACCGTCGCTTTGTCCCGGCTCCAACATGGGGAGAAGCCGGCCGTGTCTTCCATGCTCAGTGCGTTGTCGCGCCTGTCCCTGGACCAGTTCCACACGCTGGAGATGATTCTTGGCGTGAAACCCTCACCCGACAGCGAAGCCGGCGTCCCGGTGAGTGCTGCCAGCGCCTCTTTCCGCGACCGGTACGAAGCGGCGCACCATTGGCCCGGTCAAAGCAGCGATTTGTTCTCCCGGGCCGGTGCGGGCGGCAGTGAGAGCCTGTCTTCTTTTTTCTTGAGCAGTCCGTTGATGCCCGCGTTCGGCTTGAGCAGCGAGGCGTTGAGTTCCGGCGGCTTCGGCAGCGACACGCTACTCTCCTTGCTGGCGGGTCTGAGCGGTGACACGCTTTCGTCGTTCTTTGCGGCTTTTGGGGGCGGCAGCGAGGCGTTGAGCAGCGGATTGCTCAGCGCGGGAGGGAACAGTGAGGCGTGGCGCATGGCGGGCAGCGGCAGCGGAGCACCGGGCGGGTCCAGCAGCGATCTGCTCTCCAGCGAGCGCGCGGCGATGTTCCTGCACGCGGTCGAGAACAATCTGGAAATGCTGAGTTCGCTTTTCAGCCACCCGTTCTCCAGCCCGGATGCCGGGTCCGGTCCAGGCGGCAGCAGCGAAAGCATTGCAAAGAAGAAGAGTCTTTGGTGATCGCAGAATCCGAAAAAACGCCCTGCCAACGTGTCGGCAAACCGCATCCTTGTGAAGGTGATCCAAGGCTTGACTTCGCCGGTGCCTGTTGCTGAGCTTGGGATCTTATGCCTCCGCGCACCAAACGCCGCCAGCGTCCCCGGGCCGAGGATCGGCTGGTGGAAGCGTTCCTGGATTATCTGGAAAACGAACGCAACAGTTCCGCGCACACCGTACAGGCTTACCAGCGCGCGCTGGACGACTTCCGTGAAGCGCAGCCGCAGGCGCCCGGCTGGCTGCAATGCGGCACCGATCCTTTTCGTGATTACCTCTTCGACTGCATGAAACGCGGGTTGGCCCGCTCTTACGTGCGGCTGCAATTCGCGGCGTTTCGTTCGTTCTACAAGTACCTTTGCCAGCGCCGCGGCCTGGAGTTGAACCCGCTCAAAGCGCTGCACCTGCCGAAGGCCGAAAAAAAGCTTCCCCAGCCGCTCACCGTCAGGCAGATGGACGACCTGCTCGCGGCCCCTTACAAGGTGGAGCGCGAAGATCAGGCTCCCGCCTGGATGCCCGCGCGGGACGTGGCCGTCATGGAACTCTTTTACACCAGCGGGATGCGTCTGGCGGAATTGGCTTCCTTGAACGTGGAAGACCTGGACATCTACACGGAAACCGTGCGTGTCTTCGGCAAGGGAAAAAAGGAACGTGTCTGCCCGGTCGGGATGCCCGCCCTGGAAGCCATCTCGCGCTACCGCCAGGAAGCGGGAGTGCGTAGCGGACCGCTGTTCATCAGCAAGCTGCGCAAACGGCTTTCCACGCGCTCGATCTGGCTGCTGCTCAAGCGTTACCTGCCGCACACCGGCCTCGCGGCGTCACTCAGCCCGCACAAGCTGCGTCATTCCTTTGCCACGCACCTCCTGGACAACGGAGCGGACCTGCGCAGCGTGCAGACCTTGCTGGGCCACGCCAGTCTCTCGACGACGCAGATCTACACCAAGGTCACCACCGAGCGGCTCAAAGCCGCCTACGACGCCGCGCACCCTCGCGCGTGAGCGTTTACAGTCCTTTTCGTTCCGGTTGAGAGCCGGGAGGGACCCGCTCCGTCCGGTCCGAGGAGCCGGGGCCGCCCGGCCGTGGTGTAGCCTCGGCTCCTCGGACCGGACGGAGCGGGTCCCTCCCAGCATATTGCCAGTCTTTCCATCTCTCCATCGTTTCGAAAACGACTGTGGATAGCCGCCGTGCCTATTATCAATCCCATCAGGCTGCGGCTCTTCGGGGCATGAGCCGTTGGTCACATGGCCTCGAAAGACTCGAACAAAGGAGCCAAGTCGAACACTTCGTTGGCGGAAGCTTTCAGCACCGCGCCAAGATTCTGGGCTACCGAAGCCACCTCGACGCGGATTCCGCGGCGGCGCAGTTGCAGCGCCAGATGGGCAAAGTCCCCGTCGCCGGTCACGAGAACGATGATGTCGGGCCGCATCTCGATGGACAACTCCACGGCGTCGATGGCCATCAGCACGTCCACGTTGGCCTTGTAGTGGTTGGTGTCTGTCGGCGAACCATCCTTGGTGACCACCAGAAAACCGTGGGAACGCAGCCAGAAGATGAACCGGTTTTTCTTGTCGCGCTCCGTCTGCCACTCCGGCATGGCCGGTGGCAGTCCGGCGTAAACGACCATTTCGATGAGATCCCTCCCCCGGGCCGGGTCGGCGAGGTGATCGCGCAGTTTGATCCAGTCGAGCCGTCGGTTCACCGCACGCACCGAGCTGACCACGTTGGATTCGTCCACGAAGACCAGCACTCTTGACGCTCTCATGGCGCAGCGGGCGGCAGGTCAGGACGCCCGCACCATTTTCCGGCTCGCCCGCAACACCTGCTTCCTGAACTTTACCGCGTTCGTGTACGCGGCAATTTCGTCGCCGCCGCTGCGGAAGGAAAAAGCCTGGGTGCACGGGCGCTGTTTCTCGTTCCGGTACGAGACGGCGTAACATTGCTTGTCCGGGTGTCGGAACACCCCCACCACCGGCGTGTTCAGACCAAGGCTGGACAAGACACGGCGCGGCACCGGGTTGGATCGTTTGGAGGGGAGTTTTTTGAGCAAAACGTCACGGTAGCGTTCCGCCTTGCGCAAGCTTTCCGGGGTGTGGCCCGCGAAGAACTTGCTCGTTTCGACGCGGTCGCGGACCACGACTACCTGGTACCCGTCGCGGGTGACGCGGATGTTCCTGAACTCAGCCAGGGGTCTTGTGCCTGCCGTGACAAACTTTTTCATAGGGACGGAATCTAACCGATGCGCTCTAACACGCAATGCTTACTCCCCTGAGTAACTTTACAGGTCTAACGCACCGTGTTTACGAAGTGGGTTCCAACGCTGGTAGGTGCGCAAGGACTCACAAGCG
>CAXTOP010000008.1:0-132635 GCA_964245965.1 uncultured Chthoniobacterales bacterium | reverse complement strand
CACAAGCGCAGCGACAACTTGTCGCCAGCCTTACCTTCTACATACTCCACCAGCATGATGACGCAGAAAGGAGAAGGTTGGTAGAAGCTGAGTTCCAACGTTTCTTCTGAGGTTGGAACGGAACACCACTCCTACTTTACCAAAAACGCCGTGCTATGAACTTCACAGCGTAATGCGCGGTGATGGTCACCATCACCGTCCAGAAAATGACCAGCGGCCAGTTGGCGACTTCTTCCACCAGCACCACGCTGGGCGGCCACTGCGAGTGCCCAACCGTACGAGTGAAGACAAACGGGAACACCACCAAGCAAAGCCCACCGACACCGGCGGGGATCCACTTCGCGTTAGGGTGGCTGGATTCGTGCGTGGAAGCCGGGGCGTTGAGCACGAGGCGCGGCAGGGCGGCGTGGCGATGCTGATCCTGCGTCTTGACGTGCGCTTCCAGGCGGCCGACGAGCCATTGGCAGGTGTCCACAAACTGCTGCGGGTCTCCCTTGATCCGGAAATCGGCGTGATGAACGATCTTGTGCCCCGCGATGGCAACGAAGCGCAACTGACGTAGTTCGTATTCATCCAGGAGGTGCTGGATGCTGCGGGCTTTTTCTTGCAGATCGCCGCCGGTGCCCCCGAGTTTGAACACCAGGGTGTCAATCCGCCGCGTCAGATCGGCGACGGCTTCCTTGAAAGAGAGGGTGATCATAGAATGGCAGGTGCCTCACGGGCATCTGATCCACAAAAAAGCCAGAACCATGCCAATGAGTGATCCACCTGTCAGCCCTCACTCTTCCCGAGCGCGGCGCGCATCCGTTGGAAATGGTTGCGCGCGCTATCTTCCGTGGCGGGCGCGTTGAGAACTTTCGCCAGGTTGACCAGCTCCAGGTAATCCCGCGACAGTTCCTTGAAGAATGTGCTCGGCGCGCACGACACCGCGCTGCCGTACTTCGTGCGGTTCACGCAGTAGGACATCGTCAGCTTCTTGCGCGCCCGCGTGATGCCCACGTACAGGAGCCGCCGTTCCTCGTCCACCGTCCCCTCGACCCGCGAACGCTCGTGCGGCAACAACCCTTCCTCCACGCCCACCAGGAACACATGCGGAAACTCCAGCCCCTTGGCCGCGTGCAGCGTGATAAGCGTCACCTGCGGGGTCGCCTCCTCCTTTTCCTCGCGCTTCTTCTCCTGGCGGTCGCGGTCGAGCGCCACGCGGTCCACGAAACCGCGCAACCCGCCGTCGGGTTGACGCTGCTGGTAACGCTCCAGGTCGCGCAGCATGTCCCGCACGTTGATCTCGCGCGAGGTTGCCTCGCCCTCGGTCTTGCACGTGCGGCGCAGCTCGGCGAAAAAGCCGATCTCCTCGAATAGCGCGCCCGTCACCGCCGCGTGGTCCGCGCCGGGCTCCAGCATGCGGGATTCGAACCGGTCCATCAGCCCGGCGAACGCCGTGAACGCCCCACGCGTCTTCGTGCTGACCGTGTCCAGAAACGCCTCGTCGTTGATGGCCGCGAACAGGCTCAGCTTGTTCTCGCGCGAATAATCCAGCGCCCGTTCCACGGTGGTGTCCCCCAGCCCGCGCGGCGGCAGGTTGATGATGCGCAGCAGCGCCGCGTCGTCGTCCGTGTTGAGCAGGCAGCCGATGTAACCGAGCAAATCCTTGACCTCGCGCTTGTCGAAGATGCTCTGCCCGCCGACGAGCCGGTACGGGATGCCCGCTTCCTTCATCGCCAGCTCGAAGGTCTTCGACTGGGAGTTCATCCGGTAGAGGATCGCGAAATCGTTCCACGAGGCCGCTTCGCCCGACGCCCGCAGACGGTGCATTTCGCTGATGACGTAGGCGGCTTCCTCCTGGTCCGTCGGCGCGGGGACAATGCGCACTTTGTCGCCCGTGCCGTGGTCGCTCCACAAGGTCTTGGGGCGGCGGCGGGGATTGTTTTTGATGAGCGAGTTGGCCGTGTGCAGGATGGCGTTGGTCGAGCGGTAGTTCTGCTCCAGCTTGATGACCGTCGGGTTGGGAAAGTGCTTCTCGAACTCCAGGATGTTGGACACCTCCGCGCCGCGCCACCCATAAATAGATTGGTCGTCGTCGCCGACCACGCAGACGTTGGGCGGTTCGCCGTGCGCGAGCATCGATACCAGATCAAGCTGGAGTTTGTTGGTGTCCTGGAACTCGTCAACCATGAGGTAGTGGAAGCGGTTGCTCCATTTCGCCTTGGCCTCCGGGTGCTCGCGCAGGATGCGCACGGCCAGCAGCAGCAGGTCGTCGAAATCGACCGCGTTCATGCGCTTGAGTTCCGCCTGGTAACGCTGGTAAACCGCGCCGATGAGCGTTTGCTGGTCGGGCACGCCGCCGGCGGCGATGCGCGGGTCGTTCTTGAGCTTGGAAATGAGCGCCTGCGCGGCGTTGGGGTCGAGCTTTTCGTCCTTGGCGGCGGTGCGCGTGATGATCGAGCGGATCGTGCCCAGGCAATCCCCCTGGTCGTAGATGGAAAAGTTGGACTTCCAGCCCAGCCGCTCGATGTCGCCGCGCAGGATGCGCACGCACAGCGCATGGAACGTGGAAACGGTCAGTTTCTTCGCCGCGCCGTCGTCGTTGGCGAGCATGTCGGCGGCGCGCTCGCGCATTTCCCCGGCAGCTTTGTTGGTGAAAGTCACCGCGAGGATTTTCGAAGGGCTGACCCCCTCGGCCACGAGATAGGCGATGCGCGAGGTGATAACACGCGTCTTGCCCGTGCCCGCGCCCGCGAGGATCAACACGGGGCCGTGGATCTGCCTCACGGCAGCCTGCTGGGCGTCGTTGAGATCGAAGAAGCGGAAAGCCATGGGCGCGGAGAAAACCGGGAGGGCCGAGTTTAATCCGCGGGAGGTTCCTGCGCCACTGCAAACGTCGGTTCCGGCACCGGGCTGCCGTTCGCCAGGAAGCCGGCAGCGTGGGCCTGCACATCGGGCAGGAATGCTTCGAAATCCGCCTCGAAGCCGGCGCGATCCGCGCAAAAGGCTGCCACCGCCGCCGGCAACGGACTCTGCCGGGCCGCCCGGGGCGAGAGACGGCGGCGAATGCGGGTCAGCGCCACGTGGACGCCGTCCAGTTCGCGGTAGGACCCCAGCCAATCCTCCGTCTGCATGTACGAGAAAACTTTCTGCGCGATAGCTGGCAGTCCGGCGGCGCGGTCAGTGGCCGCCCGGTAGAAGTCGGCGGTGAATTCCCGCAGAGACACCGCCGGACAGTGCCGGTCCCAGTGGGTCGCCAGGAGATGGTCGTACAACACGTCCACGGCGATGCCGCAGGCAACCGAGCGCAGACCGACCTGAGCCCGAGCCAGGCGGCGGCAGCTTTCCACGAACGCCGGATGCGCGTCTCCGGAGGCATCAATGGAGCGGTGCAGCGCCATGCCGCGCCGCAAGCCGGCGTTGAGGTGCGCCGACCCGGCGATGGACAACACGTCGGCCAGCACGCCGCCGATCTGGATTTCGGGATCGTTGCCCGCGAGAAAGACGTGTCCGAGCCAGTTCACGGGGACAATCTAGCCGCCTCGCGGCCGGTTCGCCGCAGGAAAGCGGCCTGAGCACCATCGGCGGCCATCACCGCTTCTTCCCGCGTTCGATCCGGTCGTCCTCGGCCACGATCTCAGCCAGCGGCCGGGCCAGGTCTGCCGGGGCCGGCGCGCCGGGAGCAAAAGCCATCATCCGCATCGCCGAAGCCTTGCGCGAGGTGGATTTGAAACTCGCCTTGGCCCCGGCGGCATCGGCTTGAAAGGTCGCAGCGTCCGCCGCGCTAATGCTCATCGAAGCGGCGGTCGCGATGGCATCCTGGTTCGCACCCAGGAACAAGAACTGCCAGCCGTACTGATCACGCTGGCGGCGGATGCGCGCGGATACATCCCGGAGCGTGTAGCGGTGCGAGGCGTTCTCATAGCCGTCCGTCAGGATCGCGACGATCACCTTGCCCGGCCGCTCCGTTTCGGGCAAGGCCGCCAGGCCCGCGCCGAGATCGTCCACCGTGCGGCCGATCGCGTCGAGGAGCGCCGTGCTGCCACGCGGCACGTAGGTCGAGGCGTCCAGCGGACGCACTTCCAGGATGGGCAGCCCATTGGCGGGCAGCAGATACTCGTCGTCGAAGAGCGCCAGGGTGAAGCGCGCCCGGCCCGGGGCGGCTTGCTGGTCGCGGAGAAATTCGTTGAAACCGGCCACCACGCTTGCCGCGACCGACGACATGGAACCGGAACGATCGAGGACGAAGACGATTTCAATGAGTGCTTGATTCATGCAGGCAGTGTTGCACCCGGGGTAGGACATCAACTGTCCAACAAAGAAAATAAGTGAGGATTTATCCGGCCCCGCGGAAAGCACTCCCATGGAGGGGGAGCATCATCGTTGGGACCCTCCGTTGGTACAAGCGTCGTTCCGTGACGTTGTTTGTCATCATCACGCCACGGTTCTTGGTGGCCAAATTCATCCTTGCTCGATATCCTCCACCGATGCCTACGCGCTTGAACTCTCTTTGCGCAGCCTTGCTCGTGATCAGTTTGTCAGGCTGCGGCAAACCCGCCGCGGTTTCCGAACGTCCCCCCACCAAGGCCGCTCCGCCCGCCGCCGGCACGGTCGAGCTGACCTTCACCTACAGCTCGGAAAAGGAAGACTGGATCAAGGAAACGACGGCGACCTTCAACGGCGAAGATCACCGGTTGCCCGGTAACGGCGGCAGGACGATTCACGTCACCGCCACGGCGATGGGCTCGGGCGAGTGCCTGGACGAGATCATCACGGGCACCCGCCAGACCGATCTGACCAGCCCGGCATCCTTGGCCTACGTTGACCTGGGCAACGCGCAATGGCGCGCCAAAACCGGTCACGACCTGGTCGCGCGCACGGAAAGCTTGTTGCTCTCGCCGGTGGTCATCGGCATCTGGAAGCCCATGGCCGAGGCGCTCGGCTGGGGACAGCGGCCCGTTGGCTGGGCGGAAGTGCTCGCCCTGTCGCGCGACCCGCGGGGTTGGGCCAGCCTGGGTCACCCGGAATGGGGAAGATTCAAGTTCGGCCACACGCACCCGGAATACAGCAACAGCGGTCTCATTTCGCTCCTGGCCGAGACCTACGCGGCCGCGAACAAGAAGGAAACGCTCAACCTGGATGACGTACGCAACCCGGCGGCGGTTCGGTTCGTCTCGGGCATCGAGGCCGCGGTTGTCCACTACGGCAGCTCGACCGGCTTTTTCGGCAAGAAGATGATCACCAACGGCCCGAGCTATCTCAACGCCGCCGTGTTGTACGAGAACATGGTGGTCGAGAGCGCCCAGGCCAACCCGCCGCCGTCGCTGCCGATGGTCGCCATTTACCCGAAGGAAGGCACCTTCTGGAGCGATCACCCGGTGGGCATCGTCGAGCGCGAATGGGTGACGCCCGAACGCCGCGCCGCCGCGCGGCAATACATCGATTACCTGCTCGCCCCCGCCCAACAGCAGAAGGCGCTGCCGCGCGGCTTCCGCCCGGCGTCGGTGGACGTGCCGTTGGGCGCGCCGATCGACCTGGCGCACGGCGTCGATCCCACCCAACCCAAGACGACCCTGCCCGTGCCGCCGGTGGACGTGATGAACGCCGTGCTCGCGGAGTTCAAGGAGGTCAAGAAGCCGGCGAGTGTCACGCTGGTGCTCGACGTCAGCGGCTCCATGAACGACGCCGGCAAGATCGGCAACGCGAGCGCCGGCGGGCAGCAGTTCGTGCGCGCCCTGGGCGACCGCGATCAGCTTTCGCTGCTGCTCTTCAACAACGAATCCTACTGGCTGATGCAAAACAGCCCGCTAGCCGAGCAGCGGGCGTACGCCGACCAGACGCTCGGCGGCCTGGTCGCGTCGGGCGGCACGGCGCTCTACGATTCCATCCTGCAAGCGTACCAGCGCACCCTGGCCCGGCAGAACAAGGAAGACGCGGGCCGAATCGCCGCCCTGGTCGTGCTCACCGACGGCCAGGACACCGACAGCAAGACCAAGCTGGCCTTTTTGCTCAACACCATCCGCTTCGACGGCGAGAAGCACACGGTGCGCGTGTTCACCATCGCGTACGGGCAGGATGCGGACATCAAGGTGTTGCAAAGCATCGCCGACGCGACCCAGGCCAAGAGCTACCGGGGCACACCGGAGAACATTCGGAGCGTGTTCCGCGACATCGCGACGTTTTTTTGAATAAATCATTCTTGCCGAGAGAACACATGGTCTCCCCCTTGGTCAGGGCGGCCCTCCCGGTTGCCTGGCGGAAATCCACCTTGGCAACCGGGACGGTAGCCCTACCATCCAGAGAGCCTGACCTCGATACCTGCTTATGCCTGACCCTCTTTCCACTTCCGAAGCTCCTCAAGTTACCTGTTTGGGTAAGATCGTCGTGCTGCTCTTCGTCGCGGGCTGCCTGCTCGGCGGAGTTTACCTGCTGGGAGGCAAACGGTTCCTCCAGGGCAATGCAGCCAGCGGCACCAAGAGCGCTGATCACAGCGGGCCGGCTTCCCCCGCGGTTGGTGGACCTGCCGTCGAGATCAACATTGCCTACGGCACCGAAAAGGAACGCTGGCTGAAATGGGCCGTGCAGGAATTTGCCCAGGCCAAGGAAGGTGCGGGCATCAGAATCAACCTGCTGCCCTATGGTTCGCTGGAAGGCGCGCAGGCCGCCCTCAGCGCGGACAAGCAGATCACCGTGTGGTCACCCGCCAGCGGGTTGTACAAGGAAAATTTCACGCTCGATTGGCAGTCGCGCTACAACGGCCAGGCCATCGTCCGCGAGGCACCCCTGGCGTTGACGCCGATGGTGTTCGTCATGTGGGCGGAACGCTACGACGCGTTCATCAAAAAATATGCGGCGCTCAATTTCAAGACCATCGCCCAGGCGCTGGCCGAGCCAGGTTGGAAAAGCATCGCGGACAAACCGGAATGGGGGCTGTTCAAGTTCGGCCACACCCATCCGAGCGAGTCCAACAGTGGGTTGATGACGCTGTCGCTGCTCGCCTACGACTACACCGGCAAGGATCGCGGCCTTTCGCTCGACGACATCCAAAACCCTGCGTTCCAGAAATGGATGACCGACTTCGAGCACGGAATCAACGGTCTCTCCAACAGCACCGGCAACATGATGAAGGAAATGGTGCTCAAAGGGCCGTCGAGTTTCGATGGCTTGTGCGTTTACGAAAATGTCGCCATCGATTACCTCCGCAACGCCGAGGGCCGTTGGGGGGAACTCCGGATCGCCTACCCCGAGCACAATCTCTGGAACGATAACCCCTACTACATCCTCAATGCCTCTTGGAGCAGCCCGGAACAGCGGCGGGCCGCCGGGCAGTTCCTGGATTTCCTGTTGAGCACGCGGGTGCAACAGGAATCGCTCGTCCACGGTTTTCGCCCGGCCAACACCGACGTGGCGGTCCGATTCCCGGAGAGTCCCTTCGTCAAAAACGCGCGGTACGGCACCCGGGTGGATCCGCCGGTGCAGGCGGAAGACCCGCGGGCCGAAGTGCTCAACAACCTGCTGGCCCTCTGGCAGCGCACGCGCGGGGCCCGATAGCAAGGGGCGCGGAAGGAGTGAAGCTGTACGATGTGGCGCTATCTCAAAGCTGCTTTCTGGGCGCGGGCGAACCTGCCGGCCGTCGGGCCCCTGCCGTTGAACGCGGTGGCGGTCGTGGGTTTCGGCCTGCTCGGTTGCGGAGAACACGCGATCTGGCTTTTAGGCCTTGGCCTGGAAACGGCGTACCTTTACACGCTGGCAACCCACCCGCGCTTCCAGAAGGTCCTCATGGCGCAGGATCTTTTGCAGTCACGGCAAAGCACCGAGCGGAGCCGCCGCGAGCTGCTGGCGCGGCTTTCACCGGAGGCCCGGACGCGGGTGGAACAGATGGAAGGCAAGATCCGCCGTGCCGCCTCGCTTTCCCACAACGGGGTGAGTGCCGATCTTCTGGGCGACAGCAACCTGGAAGCACTGGAAAACCTCGGGACGCTGCACCTGCGTCTGCTCGGGGTTGCACACGATCTCCAGGCGGTGCAGGAACAGAGCGACGAGGCTGGCCTGAGCCGGCAATCGTCGGCTTTGGAGCAGGAGTTGCAAGGGACAAGTGCGCCGCTTTCACCGGCCTTGCGCGAGTCCAAGCAGGCCACGCTGGCGCTCATGCAAAAGCGCTTGGCGAACGCCAGGCGGCGCACGGAAAACATCGCCGAGGTACGAAGCGATCTGGCGCGGATCGAAGCTCAGGTGGATCTTGCTCTGGAAGATGCCAGCCTGGAAGGCAGGACCACGGTGGCCGCCAGCAACCTGAACCTGCTCAACCGGATTTTGGAGAGCAACAGTGCCTTGCGAAACGAAGTTCCCCTCGACTGATTGAACTTCGATTTATCATGCTGCCCACGCGATTGACTCTGGTTGTCATTACACTTCAAGCGCATGGGCACTCAGCTCTTGCTCCCTTTGTGCAGGTGCGTCAGGGCAAAGAGCGCACTGTAAGACAGCAGCAGGAAAAGGAACATCAGCCCGAGATAGATGCCGGTAATGGCCGGCGGCGACGGCGCGTGCTCGGACCAATCCGCCAGGAGCGAAAAAGGGTGCAGCACGTCCCAACTGTTCCAGCGCAGGAACCGGCCCACGTAAGTACCGAAACTGGCGGCGGCGAGCATCGTCAGCACGAAGAACCAACCGCCGGTCCGTCCGAACCGGTAGCCGACCACTTCCTGCATCAGGTACAACGAGCAAAAACCCAGACACAGCCCCACCCAGGCAAACGAAGCGATGGAGATCAGATCGATCCACGTCAACACCTCGTCTTTGACCCGCAGATGGACGAGATCGGTCGTGATGTAGGGGGCATTGGGGAAGAAGACGAACCACGTCAGAGCGCAAACGCTGAAGAGCAGGGTGCGCCGCCGGCCGCCGGCGTGCATCCGGTAGGCGGCCGCCGAGAAAGGCAGTGGGATCCACGCCAGCACCAGATTCCAGATCAGGAACAGGTTGGTCCACCGGCCAATGTACCCGCGGCGGATGACGATCATGCCCAGACAGCAGGCCGAGGCGAAGAGCAATGCCCCCAGCACCCGCGCGGCCCGTTGCGGGATGATCCGTGGACGGATGACGGGCGGGATTGATACCGATGGCTCGTCGGAAGCGATGGCAGGTGAAATCACGGCAGAAAAATTCGGCGTTTCGCAGGTCGGCGGACAAAAGACCGCGCATCTTACACCGGTTTTCGCCGCTTGGTAGGCACGGCAGCCCGGTGCGGCACGAAGAATTTGGTAAGAGGGACCGTGAACTTGCCCTCTTGCACAAAGAATTGGCGCAAAAGAAGCTTTGCTGTCTTTCGATCGCGCCTACGACGGCTTCAACCCTTCCCAAAGACCATGCACGCGCTTCCGCCGTCCGCCGCGCCCGTTGCCCCTCAGGCTGCCTCCTGCGTCAAAGCCTCCACCAGGAGCCGGGGCTTGTTTTTGATCGCCGTGTTCAACCTGATCAAGGCGGTGCTCTTCGTCATCGCCGCCGCGGGTGTTTTCCACCTGGTCAACCGTGACACCCACGTGGAGTTGGCCCGGCTGCTCCAGGCCTTTCGCCTCGACGGTGACCGCGTCTTCTTCAAGACCCTGCTCCTGAAGGCCAACGTCATCACGGACCCCGGCAAACGCGTCCTCGGCGGGATGCTACTTCTGTACGCCGTGATGTACACCATCGAGGGAGTCGGCCTTTGGCTGCGCAAACGCTGGGCGGAGTATTTCACGGCGTTCATGACAGCCATCCCGCTGCCTTTTGAGATTTATTTGCTGGTGCATCGCACCACGCACTCGGGAGTCAGCCGCATGGTGCCAACGGATCAACAGGTCACCCTGCTTGCCAGTTCGCACGTTTTCCTGCTCAAGGTCGTGGTGCTGTTGATCAACGCCGGCATTCTGGCCTACCTGGTTTATCACCTCCGGCTCAGCGGCGGGAAAGACGGGCACCGGTGAGGCCCTGGCTCCGTCCCAGAGCTTGTATGGAGATGGAAGCCGGCGCAACCTCTCGGGTCTTTGCGGGTTTGTTCTTTTGGCGGCGAGTTGTTCGTTGCCTCACGTTCCGTCCAAGCCATGATCCCGGCATTTTCATCTGGCCCCTCCCGTGTGCTTCCTCTCGCCTGGGCAGGTTTGCTTGTCTCCCTGACCTCGCTGCTCACTGCCCGTTCTCTGTGGGCGCAGAACGCTTCCTTCACCGTGCCGACGCCGGCTCCCGCCGCTGACACCGCCGCCCCGGCGAGTGCCAGTGACGCGGGCCGCCTGCTAATCCAGGCGACCTTCGGCCCGACCGATGACGCCCTCGCCGAGGTCGAGCGCAAAGGCGTCGCCAAGTACCTGCACCGCCAGATGGTCAAGGTGCCGGCCTCTTCCCACGTGGCCTACCTGGATCAGGTCGGCGTCGATCCGGCCGCCAAGAACGTCAATCCGACCATGTAGGCATGGTGGCAATACGCCGTCAACGCCCGCGACCAACTGCGCCAGCGCGTGGCTTTCGCGTGAAGCGAAATCATGGTCGTCTCGACCGAGAGCGCCGGCCTGCACAGCCAGCCCTACGCGCTTTCCACCTACATGGACGTGCTCTGCAAGGACGCGTTCGGCAACTACCGCCAACTGCTCCAGGACGTGACGCTCAATCCCGCGATGGGCGCGTTCCTCGACATGCTCCACAACGACAAGGGCGATCTGAAGGCCGGCACGCACCCCAACCAGAATTACGGCCGCGAGGTGCTCCAGCTTTTCTCCGTCGGCCTGAACCAGCTCAACCCGGACGGCACCCTGTAACTCGACGCCAACGGCCAGTCCATCCCGACCTACACGCAGGATACGGTGGACGGGTTCTCGCAGGTGTTCACCGGCTGGTACTTGGCTCCGGCGGCCGGGGCCGCGCCGGCCTGGACCCACGTGACGGCGGACTGGCGCGACCCCATGGTCAGCGTCGCCGGCCATCACGACGAGAACGCCAAGACGTTGCTTAATGGCACCGTCCTGCCCGCCAGCGGCACGGCCGAGGGCGACCTCGCCGCGGCGCTGGACAATATTTTCAACCATCCCAACGTCGGCCCCTTCATCAGCCGGCAGCTCATCGAACGGCTGGTCACCAGCAACTCCAGCCCGGGCTACGTGTACCGGGTCGCCAGCGTTTTCAACGACGACGGCACCGGGGTGCGCGGCAACCTGGCGGCGGTCGTAACGGCGATTTTAACGGACTTCGAAGCGCGCGATCCTGCGACAGCGGCGAGCGGAGATTTCGGCAAGCAGCGCGAACCGATCGTGCGCGTGGCGAATGTCCTGCGGGCCTTCCACGGGGCGTCGCCCGCCGGGATCTACGCCATCTACGACACCGACGATGCGCTGGGCCAGACCGTGCTGCGCGCCCCTTCGGTCTTCAATTTCTTCTCGCCCGCCTACGTTCCTCCCGGGAAGCTGGCCAAACATGGCCTGGATGCGCCCGAGTTCCAGATCACCTCCGAGACGACGGCGATTTCCTCGGCCAATGACCTCTACAGCCTCATCTACAACGGCCTGGGCAGCGGCGCCAACAAGATCAGCCTGGACCTTTCCGCCGTGCAGGCGCTCGCGGGCGATCCCGGGCAACTGACCGCCTATCTCAACACGCTGCTCCTGGCCGGGAACATGTCGGCGGAGACGCAGGAGACGCTTGCCTCGACCGTCGCCGTCATCCCGGCGAACAACCCCGCCGAACGCGCCCGCTCGGCGGTGCGGATCGTCGCCACCGCGCCCGAGTTCATCATCCAGAAATAGGCTCGCACTGTCGTTCTCAAGCTTTCCATCCCAGATGAACTCCTCCTATCTTCTCCAAACCCGCCGGCACTTTCTGCGTCAGGCGGCCTGCGCGGCCTTGGGGGCCAGCGGCTTGGTCAACACCCTCTGGGACCTGCGGCGCATCAACGCCGCCACGGCGGCCTCGGGCACTCCCGGCGACCACAAGGCGCTGGTCTGCCTGTTTCTGTACGGCGGCAACGACGGTAACAACGTCCTCGTGCCAACCGACGCCTCGGACTATGCCGGGTACGCCGCCGCCCGTCAGGATCTCGCCCTGCCGCTGGCCTCCCTGCTGCCCATCACCCCGCGCACCTCGGACGGACGTTCCTACGGCCTGCACCCGAGCCTGCCCGAGTTGCAGGTGCTCTTCGGCACGGGTCAACTGGCGCTGGTGGCCAACGTCGGCACGCTGGTTGCGCCGGTCACGCGGGCGGATTTTTTAAAAGTTGAACATGATCGCCAAGCTGATTTCCGCCCGGGGTTCGCTCGGGGTGAGCCGGCAGGTGTTTTTCTGTTCGCTGGGCGATTACGACACGCACGGCGGCCAGCTTGGTGACCAGGCGGATCTCCTGACCGAACTCAGCCAAGCGTTGAGCGCCTTCTACGCCTCGACGGTGGAAATGGGCATCGCGCCGCAGGTAACGACCTTTACCTCGTCGGATTTCGGCCGCACGCTGCCCTCCAACGGCGCGGGCTCGGACCACGGTTGGGGCAGCCATCATCTGGTGATGGGTGGCGCGGTCAGCGGCGGCGATCTTTACGGCACGTTCCCGACGCTGGTGGTCAACGGCCCGGACGACACCGGCGAAGGCCGCTGGATTCCGACGACGAGCGTGGACGAGTACGCGGCGACGCTGGCCCGGTGGTTCGGGGTGGCCGCGTCGGACCTGCCGACCGTGCTGCCGAACATCGGGCGGTTTGCGAAGCCCGATTTAGGCTTCATGGCGGGGTAGGGTGTTGTTCCTCGGTCGGCACATCCCCGACCGGCTGCGCCGAAGCGGCGGTCACAAGCTGGCGAATCCTGGCCGCCGGCAAATTCTTGTCATGCTCCAGACAAGGCGGATGAAGGAACGGGATCTGCTTAAAAGGCGTGCGGATTATCTCTTTTCCGCAAAAGCCCTATGCGCTTCGCTGCTGCTCCCTTCCTGCTGGCTGCCACCGCCGTTCTCTCGTTGTCCTTCGTCGCACGCGGGGCGTTGATCGACCAGAACTACAACGGCATGGATGACGTCTGGGAAATGGTCTTCCACGCCAGCGGCCTTGATCCCAACGCCGACACCGACGGCGACGGCTACACCAACGCCCAGGAAGCCATCGCGGGGACCGACCCACGCGATCCCAACTCCCGCCCGCCCAGCCTCGCCGCCGCGGTGTCCGGGAACACCATTACCCTGACCTGGGCTACCGTCGCCGGCAAACAGTACCGCCTCCAGAGCACCGCCACGTTGGGAGCCACCGCCGTGTGGACCTACCTTGGCGCGCCGTTCTACGGCACCGGCAGCCCAATGAGCGCCACTTTCGGCATCGACCCGGCTCACCCGCAATACTACCACGTGGTCGTCGGCGACGTGGACAGCGACAACGACGGCGTCAGCGATTGGGCGGAACGCCAGCTCGGCTTCGATCCGTTCCGCACGGATACCTTCAACACCGGATTGGGCGACCTTCAAACCATCCTCAACGCGCTCGCCGCCACGGACACGATCACCCTCACGGCGCAGCACGCCGTCGCCAGCGCCGCCTACGGCGACGTGGGCGTCCTGAATTTTACCCGCACGGGCAACCTCGACGGCGTCACCGTCGCCTACACGGTCGCCGGGACCGCCGTCGCCGGGACCGATTACCTGCCGCTCACCGGCACGGTCAGCTTCCCGATCGGCGTGAACACAGCCACCGTCAACGTCACCCCCGCCCCCGGCGCAACGTTCACCGCGGCCCGCACCGTCGTCGCCACGCTGGCTGCCGGTGCCAGCTACCAGGCCGACCCCAACGGCACCGCGGCCACGGTCACGCTGACCCCGCAGCCGGCCGCCACCGGCCAGCTCGTCGAAGAATGCTGGGACAATCTCACCGGCTACGATCTGAGCGGGGTGCCCTCCGATTCCGCTTTGGTGACCCGGCGCACGATCCTGACCTCGCTGGAAGCGCCGGTGAACACCAACATCAACAACTACGGTGCGCGCATCCGCGGTTACATTACCGCCCCCGCAACCGGCACCTACACCTTCTGGACCGCCGCGGACGACGATCTCGAATTCCGCCTCTCGACCGACGACCAGATGGCCAATCTGGTCCTGCGCGCGTACAACGAATCCTGGACCAACTCACGCGAGTGGAACAAAATGGCCAGCCAGCAATCCGCCGGCATCGCGCTGGTCGCCGGCCAGCGCTACGCCTTCGAGTGCAGGTTCTTCCAGGGCTACGGCGGCGACAACCTGGCCGTCGGCTGGCTCAAGCCGGGGCAGACGGGGACGGTGCCCAGCGAGGTCATCCCGGGCAGCGTGCTGTCCAACTACGTCGCGCCGTACAACCCTCCGGGCCTGACGACCCTGTACTTCGGCACGCTCGCTCCCTTGTCGGGCGCACCCGCCGGCGCGCAAGGTTTCGCAAGCGTGCGACTCGCTTCCGATAACTCGGCCGGCACCTTCAGCATTTCCCGCAGCGGCCTGAGCGGCACGCCGACGAGTCTCGCCCTGCGGGGTCCGGCCAACGTCGGGCAAACCGGGCCGCTCATCGCGGAATTCGTCGCTGCCACCCCGCAGGCGGACGGCTCTTACCTGTGGAAGATCACCGACCCCGCCGCAGTTGCCGCCCTCAAAGCCGGGCAAGTTTATGCCAGTGTCGCCACCGCCGCCCATCCCGGCGGTGAATTGGCCGGCCAGCTCCTGCGCTCCACCGGCACCGGCACCTTCACTGCGCCGGCCGCGCCGCCCGCCCTGCCCTCGACCGCCCCCACCGCGGGTGACGCCGCCCGGCTGATGACCCAGGCCACCTTCGGCGCGAACCCCGCCGGCCTCGCCGCCATCCAGCGCGACGGCTTTGCCGCCTGGGTGGACGACCAGCTCAACACGCCTGTCACGCTGACGGAGCCTTACCTGGACGCCCTCAACAGCAGCGGCCAGATCGTTTCCGACAACACCTTCCAGGAAGCCTGGTGGAAGAACGCGGTCACCGCGCCCGACCAGCTCCGCCAGCGTGTGGCCTTCGCGTTGAGCGAGATCATGGTGATTTCCGACGGGGACGGCAACCTGGCGGGCACGCCCGGCGGCCTGGCGTCCTACTACGACATGCTCCTGCGCGATGCTTTCGGCAACTACCGCACGCTGCTGGAGGACGTGACGCTGCACCCGGTGATGGGCGAGTACCTCAACATGATTCACAACGCCAAGGCCGACCCTTCGACGGGTACCGTGCCGAACGAGAACTACGGGCGCGAATCGATCCAGCTCTTCACCGTCGGTTTGAAGAAGCTCAACCCCGACGGCTCGCTGCTGCTCGACGGCAACTCTCTGCCCATCGCCACCTACGGCCAGGACGAGGTGAAGGGCTACAGCGCAGTGTACACCGGCTGGAACTTCGCGCAGGCCGGCGCGCTCGGCTGGGACTACATCGGGGTGAACTACCGACAGCCGATGATGCTGGTGCCCGCGTACCACGACACGAACGCCAAGCGCCTGCTCGACGGGGTGGTGCTGCCCGCCGGACAATCGGGCACGCAGGATCTCAAAGACGCGCTGGACATGCTGGCCAACCACGCCAACACCGGCCCGTTCTTCTGCCGGCAACTCATCCAGAAGCTCGTGACGAGCAACCCGAGCCCGGGCTACGTGTACCGGGTCGCGCAGACGTTCGCCAACAACGGCCAGGGCGTACGCGGCGACCTGCGCGCGGTGGTCCGGGCGATCTTGCTGGATTACGAGGCGCGCTCGGCGACGATGTTCAGCAACACGCAGTACGGCAAGGTGCGCGAGCCGCTCGTGCGGTTGGCGAACGTGTACCGGGCGTTCAACGCGAAGGCGCTGAACAGCCGCTACCAGATCGACGAGGGGGAGATGTCCTCGAACTACGGCCAGGCGGTCCTGGACTCGCCGAGCGTGTTCAACTTTTTCTCACCCAACTACACGCTGACCGGCGAGATCGCCAGTGCCGGGTTGGTCTGTCCGGAATTCGGCATCACGACAGCGACAACCGTGGTGTTTTCTTCGAACAACGTGCGCGACCGCATCACCCGGACCAGTTCCAGTTCCTACCCTTACGTCATCGGCCTCGACCTGAGTGCGGTGCAGGCACTCGCCGCTAATCCGGCCGGCATGGTGGACAGCCTTAACGCCTTGTTGCTCAACGGGCAGATGAGCAGCGGCCTGCGCACGCAAACGATCAACGCCGTCACCAACGTGGCGGCAACCAACCCGCTGGGCCGTGCGCAGACCGCCGTGCAGTTCCTTTCCACGTCGCCCGAGTTCTGCATCCAGAAGTAATCGTCTCCGTTTCTTCTGCCTTCTGCCTTCTGCCTTCCGCCTTCCATGTCATCCTACGAACTTTCCCGCCGTTCCTTCCTGCGCCAGGCTTGCGGCGCAGTCGGCACCATCGGCCTCTCCTCGACCGTCTGGAACCTGCGCGCCATCGCCGCCGCCGTGAACGCCGCGCCAGTGCACCGCCCTTCGTCGATCACCAGTGCCGGCGGGGTGGCGGACGGCGATTTCAAGGCGCTGGTGTGCCTGTTCCTTTACGGCGGCAACGATTCCAACAACGTGCTCGTGCCCTACGACGCGACCAACTACGCGATGTACGCCAACGCACGCGGTGGCTTGGCGTTATCGCAAGGCTCGCTGCTGCCGATCACCCCCGCCACCTCGGACGGGCGCAACTATGCGCTGCACCCGAGCCTAGTCGAACTGCGCAACCTTTTCGCGAGTGGCCAGGCGGCGGTCATGGCCAACGTCGGCACGCTGGTCGCGCCGGTCACGCGGGCGAGCTACCTCAACCGCACCGTGGCGCTGCCGCCACAGCTTTTTTCCCACGCCGACCAGCAGACCCAGTGGCAGACTTCCTGGCCCGACAGCCCGCAGGGCAGCGGCTGGGGCGGGCGCATGGCCGACCTGCTCAGTTCGCTCAATGGTTCGGCCAAGGTGTCCATGAACATCAGCCTCGCCGGGACGAACACCTTCGAGGTCGGCAACGTGGTTTCCGCCTACCAGATCAGCCCCGGCGGCGCGCCGGGACTCAGCGGGTTCAACGGCACGACCGATCCGAACTACCTCGCTTACAACAACATCATCAACCTTCCTTACACCAACCTCTTCGAGCGTGCGTTCGCGCAGACGACGCGCGGCGCGATCGACAACAGCGCGATCATCTCCGCCGCGCTGGCAGCCGCGCCCGCGCTGACGACGGTGTTCCCCTCGAACAGCTATCTCGCGAGCCAACTGCACATGGTCGCGCAGATGATCGGCATCCGCTCGGCGCTCGGGATGCGCCGCCAGATCTATTTTGTCGCCGCGGGCGGGTTCGACACGCACGGCGACCAGTTGGTGGCGCACTCCGGACTGTTGCAGGATTTGAGCCGGTCGATGGGCGCATTCTACAATGCGACCGTGGAACTCGGCGTCGCCAAGCAGGTGACGACCTTCACCGCGTCGGATTTCGGGCGGACCCTGGTCACGAACGGGTCAGGCTCCGACCACGGCTGGGGCAGCCATCATTTCGTGATGGGCGGCGATGTACGCGGCGGCGACCTTTACGGAAAATTTCCGACGCTGACGGTCAACGGCAGCGACGACACCGACGACGGCCGCTGGATCCCTTCCACGAGCGTGGACCAGTACGCGGCCACCCTGGCGAAGTGGTTCGGCGTGGCCGACAGCGCCATGCCGACCGTGTTCCCGAACCTGAGCCGTTTCGGCGGCACGGGCAGTTACCTCGGCTTCATGAATTGATGGGATGAAAAGCTTTTCCAGTGGGTATAAGGCGTTGCTGGCGGCGATTGGCGTCACTCTGCTGATCGGCGCGTGGCTCTTGTGGTCCCATGTGCCGGTGGAGCCTTCCTCGTCCGCGCGTGTCCAGGCGACACCGGCACCCATCGTTGCCCAGCAGGCTCAGCCGGTGCCGCCGCCGCAACCGGTAATGGCCGGCACCCCGGTACCCGCTCCATCACTCCTCGTGCCGGTGGCTAATGCGTTCACCACCCTGGAAGATTACCGACAGCGTCGGGCCGCGGCCCCGCACACGCTTCCGCCAGCCGTCCCCTCGCCCGCCGGACGCACCCCGGAAAACGAGTTGGGCCGAGTGACGTTTCTGGTCGGCGACTACCGGGCGGCCTTCGGCTCCAACCCGGTGGGTTCGAACAAGGAGATCACCCGCGCCCTGCTCGGCGACAACGAGCGCGGGACGAAGTTTGTCGATCCCTCGACGGTGACGCTCAATGCCAAGGGCGAAATGCTGGATGCGTGGGGTCACCCGTACTTTTTCCACGCCATGAGCGGCAAGCTCATGGAAATCCGTTCCGCCGGTCCAGACGGTAGGATCTTCACCGCGGACGATCTGGTACGGTGATCTCAGCGCTGGCATGATGCAAGTGGGCGGAACAAGAGCCCAGCGGAGAATCCGTTCCTTCCTTGTACCGGAACAAGAACACGATAGCATTGCCCACGTGCGTGTCGTCTTCGATACCAATGTTCTCGTCTCCGCGCTACTTTCTCGTCGCGGGGCCTCGTTCCGGCTCGTTCAAAAACTCGGCTCTTCACAGTTCCAACCCATCATCTCACCGCCGCTTTGCTTGGAATACGAGGATGTTTTACGCCGACCAACCCTCTTGTCCAGCTACGCTCAAGAAGATATCGACGACTTTCTGGACTACTTCCTTTCGCAGTGCATGGAGTGCAAAATCTACTTCTTGTGGCGTCCTTACTTGCCCGATTCAAAAGATGACCAAGTACTAGAATTAGCTCTGGCGGGCGGCGCTTCTTTTATCATCACCCACAACCTGCGTGATTTTCGAATGGCGATCACCTTGGGCATTCAGGCGGTGACACCAGACAATTTTCTGGGTATTCTTTCGCTCGCATGAGCACGCTCAACGTTCATTTGCCCGATTCTTTGTACCACCGCGCCCAATCCCTGGCGCACGATGATGGCATTCCGCTAGATCAATTCATCGCGACTGCTCTTGCCGAGAAAGTCGCTGTATTGGACGCCGAGAACTACATCCGGGAGCGTGCCGAGCGTGGCAGCCGCGAGAAGTTCGAGCGAGTGCTTGCCAAAGCGCCCGACGTCGAACCGGCCGAGTACGACCGTATTTCACCGCCTGAAGCCGGTTGATTAACCAAGCGAGAGACGACGGGATCATACCCGGCATCTTCCCTCGCTTGGGACAAGTATCGATCCCACTCTCCCTTCTCCCTTGAAACCAGGCTTCATCGACAAGCTCATCGGACGGCTGGGCCGCGTGGGACCGGAAGAGGCGCGCATGCACCTCCTGCGCGTCGTGCGTGAGAAAGGGTTTCTGGAAACGATCTTCAACGCCATCCAGGAGGGCATCATCGTCACCGATCCGAGCGGGCGCATCGTGTACCTCAACGACGCGGCGTGCGTGTTCTTCGGCCTGAGCACCGACGATTCCCTGGGCCGCCCACTGGCCGAGCGGGTCCGCGGGCTGGACTGGCAGTCGCTCACCAGTTCCGAAAGCCTCATGAGCCGGGACATGGAAGTGTTCTACCCGGCGCACCGCTTCCTGAATTTCTACGTCGTGCCCCTGGAAGTCGAGGACGCCGACCGGGTGGGCTCGGGCTACATCGGCTACGCGATGATCGTGCGCGACATCACCGAGAGCCGCCGGACCGAGCAAAACACCATCGAGAACGAACGCTTCAGCGCCCTGACGCTCCTCGCCGCCGGCGTGGCCCACGAGATCGGCAACCCGCTCAACTCGCTGACGATTCACCTGCAGCTCATGGAGCGCAAACTGCGCAAGCTGCCGCCCGCCCAGCGCAACGATCTGGATGAGTCCGTGCGCGTCGCCCGGGAAGAAATCCGGCGGCTGGACTTCATCGTCAGCCAGTTCCTGCGCGCCATCCGCCCGGCGCCGCTGCACACGCACGCGGTCAACATCAACGCCATCGTCGAGGAGTCGGTCTCGTTCCTGGCTGCGGAAATCTCCAACCGCGACATCCTCGTGGAGATGGAACTGGACCGCAACCTGCCCACGCTGGAAGTGGACCACGACCAGATGAAGCAGGCGTTTTACAACGTGATCCGCAACGGCTTCCAGGCGATGAAAACCGGCGGCATCCTGCACATCAACACCTTGTTGGAACCCGACTATGTATCGGTCGCGTTTTCCGACACCGGCGGGGGCATCGCGCCGGAAAACATGACCAAGGTTTTCGACCCCTATTTCACCACCAAGGAAAGCGGCACCGGGTTGGGACTACTGATCGTGCGGCGCATCGTGCGCGAGCACGGCGGCGAGATCGAACTGCGCAACGACACCGGCCGGGGTCTGACGGTGACCATCCGCCTGCCGCACGGCGACCGGCGCGGGCGTATGCTGGAGCTCGGCCTGAGTGAACCCGAGCCCGAACAAAATGAGTAGGCGACCCGCAGTTTCATTGATCCTGCTTTTGACTTTGTTGGCCGGGTGCCATCACGCGCCGCAAACGGCGGTGGAGTTGCGCCAGCGGCTGCCCGGGACGTACGTGGGCGAGATGCATCTGCGAGGTCAAACCGAGGCGATGCGGCTCCGGATCACCCCGCATAACCTGACCGAGCGCAGCGATCAGGTGCTGGAGTTCAACAGCGTGCAGTACGCGGTGCTCGACGCGCACGGTGGATTGCAAACCGAGGGCGACGCATCGATCCGCGGCACGATCACGCTGCCCGGACTGGAAGTGAAGCTGGAAAGCATGGGGGATTTGAGCGGAGAGGAGTTCATCAAGGCCAATTCCTTCCAGGGCAAGCTCAGCGGCGACCTGCAAACCGCCGAGGCAAGCTGGACCTCCACCTACGGACAAAGCGGCCACCTCAAAGCCGAAGCGGCGAAGCCATAATGACAGCCATCCTCGAAATGACCGCGAGATGAAGAACTTGTGACTTGCCAGGAGGAACCTGCTCCCAACATGATGGAAAACAGATGTAGCCACGGATGGAACACGGATGAAACGCGGATGGGATGGGGTTCAGCTTGTCATTCCCCACTTAGCAGCTCCGAAGTACGGCGGCACCCGAGTGACCGGGTCGAGTGAATAAAGCGAATCGCCGTTCATGCGACCAGGATGCACCACGCCACGAACCGCAGCCGTGCTGACCACTCGGCAAAACCGTGCCGCAAATTCACCGTTTTTCGACATGCGCGCCAGTGCCAACGTAGCAAGTGTCGGTTTGCAGGTGGTTCGATCACTCGGTTAATCACAACCTGGGGAACCCCTATGGATGCGTTGTCCGCTCGGACGGCGCATTACGGGTATCATGCTCAATCCGTAGTGACGCCTGCTAGGTTGAAGCCAGAAACGTGTTATCTTTGTAGCTGCGCGCCGGGTTGCAAGATCACAGTGGCTACCGCGTATCTAGAGCCCTTCCCGTTTGGGTAAGCCTTGGACAAACTGGGAGGGACCCGCTCCGTCGGGTCCGCAGAGCCGGGGCTATGCCCGGTGCCGTGTAGCCACGGCTCCCCGGACCCGACGGAGCGGGTCCCTCCCGGCAGGCTTTATCAAACGGGAAGAGCTCTAAGCTCATTACCAATCTTTTCGCGGGTTCGCTTCCGCTAATCAGCGCAAGGCGGCACTTCTTCTGAATGCATCCGCCGATCAGCTTGATCAGGGAAAGGTTGGTCGTGCAACCAGCCATCGTTGGTAGCCACCGCGCTCCACTGACGGACAAGCTCAGCGCGCGATCCGTGTACCCAGGCGTCGATACAGCGAGAACGCCAACATCCCGGCACCCGCCATGAACAGGTGGTTTGCCTGCGGTTCGGGAACGACGTTGATCGTCAAACGGGTGCCCGTCAGTGAGACCGTGTTAAACTGGTCGTCGCTCGCGCTTTCGTTGGTCGTGCCCAGGCTGTAGGTGCCTGGAACAGCACTCGTCAGCGCGTGCACCGTGTAGGTGGCCACCAGGACGGCGTTTAGTGGTGCGGTTTGCGTGGTGTTGCTGAAGGCTCCAAGATCGTTCGATTCGCCCGGGCTGAGAGACAGCGCCGCACCGTTCAGGAACAGCGCGTTGTCAGCGGTGATCGGATTGTTGAAGGCTGAATTTGCCAAGTTGCGAGCCGTGATCTCGAACAGCCCGGTCCCCGAAGCCAGGAGGTTGTAATCCAGTCCGGTCAACGAGGTGTTGTTGGAGGTGACGTCCAGCGTGAGGATAAACACGCCGCCGGGTGCCACGGTCACCGGGGCCGGGTTGGCCACACTGAACGTGCTCTGCGCCCGGGCGGCGCCGAACGAACAGCCGAGGATCGCGGCGGCGGTGCACAGCAGCGTGCCGGGACGGCGGAAGGACAAGGAAAGTTTGGTCTTCATAAAGCGTCGAAGGTTGATGGAAGATGTGGAACGAAGCGTCGAAACGAAGCGGTTTATTGGTTAGGCAGTCGGTGACCCAGCACGGAGTTGGTGATGGCCGCGTCCGCAGAGTTGATAGCACCGCTGGGCACCACGTCCGAGCGGAAGTTGGCGCTGGTGATGGACGTGTTGGCGGTGGTATCCGCGGCGTCGGTCTTCACCTGGTTGAGGTCCGTCGCGTCGACGGTACGATCACCGTTCACGTCCCCGAGCAGGAACGCCGCGGGGATCAAAGGCGGGGTCGGCAGGCTCTGCGTGCCACTGGTCACACCGCTGAGCTGCAAGGCAAGCGTTTGGCTGTCGGCCACTCCGGTCAGGTTGACGAAGAGCTGCCGGCCGGAGATCGACGTGCTCGACACGCTGCCCGTGCCGCTGGTGACTATGGCGCTGCCGGTGCTCAAGGCGTTCGAAAAGGTAAACACCAGGGTGTGTGTCCCGCCCATCCCCGCCCGCCGGCACTCGACGCCAGGGTTGCCGCTGACCGGCAGAGCCAAGTCATACGTGCCCGACGAGCCGTGTACCTTGCGCGAGGCCGCCGCAAGGAGTTGCAACGGGGCCGGCCCGATGGGCAGCGCGCTGCCTTGCACCAGCGCCGAAGGTGTCACGCCGAGCAGCCGCGCCACGGTAGGCGCGATGTCGATGTTGCGGATCTGGGCCAGCGGCGGCGTGTTGGGAGTGATGTCCGGGCCGGCGGCGTAGAAAACCGGGCTCATGTCAGGCAGGGTCGGGTCGTAGCCGTGCGCGCCAAAGAAGTTCGGCACGCTCAACACCGGCGCGGCCGGGTTCGTGTCGTCCAGGCGCGCCACCACCGGGCTTTGTACGCCATCGAAGTTGTAACCGCTGGTCAGCAACGCGTACACGTCGCCGTAGTCCTGGCCGACGAAGAAGCTCGTCTTGCGTCCAAAGGTCGGGTCGTTGAGATCAGCCGTCAGCGGCCGGGTGTACACCTTGTCAAAGACCGGGACGCTGGAAGCTCCGGCCGTGTAGTTCGGGTTGGTGTCCACCAGGTTGCGCAACGTGCTGGCGATCTGTTGTTGCAGGCGCACATAGTCCGACGGGCCGACCTGCGTCGCCGTGCCCGCAACCTCGCGGCCCTGGAGGTTGATGTAGATGTTTGCCGCCGGACCGCTGGTGACCGCGCGCACCTGGGCGTTCGGCAGGCCGGCGTTGTTCAGGAGGTTGGTCAGGTTGACCGAGGTGTAGAAGGGATCGAAGCCGTGGTCGCTGACAACGAGGATATCGGAGTTCGGACGCCCGCTGGCATCGACACCGACGGTATTGATGATGCTTTGCACCAGCGAACTCGCCGCCTGGTAGGCCTTTCCGACGTAGCCGGCGTAGCGCACCTTCTTGGCCTGGTCTTGATTATTGCCGATGCTGGTGTTGTCCGTGGGATTGGAAGCCTGACGGGGGTCCACCAGCAAGAACTGGTGCTCGCTGCCGTCGGGCTGCTCGCTGTAGACGAAGACCAGGTCGGCGTTGGGATTGGCCGTGATCGCACGCAACGCCACCTGCGTCTGGTAAGGCACCCAGGTGTTCACTTGATCCTCAAAGATCGCCTCCAGTTCAGAGTCGCCGAAGTTCGTGATGCCAGGGTTCATCCGCTCGGGGAAGCGAAAGTCGGGCTGCGCACCCCAGAAGCCGACGTTGTTGTTGATGTCGTCAACGTTGGCGATGACGTTCGGATCGGCCGAGCTGCGCGGGATGTCGTAGCCCGAGTAGCGGGCGACATGGACATTCGAGAGGTCCGGTGCCAGCACGGTGATATAATAGGCCGTGCCGGACTTGTGCGCGCTGCCTTCCAGGTAGAAGCGCTGCGACGGGCCGCCGAGCTTCACGTACGCCGGGCCGGTGGCGGGCAGGGCGAAAGGCCCCGCGGAGATCCCGCTGTGGTTCGTGTCGAAGAAGACGAGCGTGTCGTAGTTGGTGACGCCATCGTTGGTGGTGTCGAGCGCGACCACCTGGATGTTGTAAGAAGCTCCGTCCACCGTGAACGTCTCCAGCATCGCCTGCCGCGCCGGGCTATAGGAAGGATGACCCGCCGCGTTGAGGGCGTTGACCGTGGCGGTTGGCGCGGGGCTGAAGTTTGCCGCGCCCAGCGTGAAGCCTTTGGCGCTCAAACCATCGAACTCGCCGAAGGGCACGGTGTAATCGACCGTGCGCAACGCGCGGGGCTGGACGGTGGTGGCCGTGGCTCCGGGCACAATGACGTCGACACCGTCCGCGCCGGGGAATGTGGCGGCGACCACCTTCTTGCCCGCCGCGCGCAGAGCCACCCAGATCGGCTCGGCCGTGGGTTGGGCCGCGGGGCTCGGGGCGCTGGGCGTATTGATCGAGTAGCCACCGATGGGTGCGCCGAAGCCGCTGATGTTGGAGGTGAAAGGGCTGGCCAGCAGGTGGAACGTATTCGCCGCGATATCGTTGCGGGCGCCGGTGGCCCCGGTGGCGATGGCGATGTGGCCCACGGCGGTCAGGGAAGGACTCACCGTCTGGCTGAGTTGGGCAAAGGTCCCTTTGTTTCTCAGCAGGCCGATGCCTTGATCCGACGGCAAGGTGCCATCCTGCAGGTATTGCTCGACCAGGCGCGGGGTGGCACCGTCCAGAGAAATGACGATGACCTTCGGGGCGGCATGGAGCGTGGGGACGAGAAGGAGCGACAAAGCAGCACCTCCGAGGAGGCGGAGAGGGTGTGGGTAGGTTCGCATGGTTGGGGTCCGAGGATAGGTTTGGCGCAGCCGGCCTGCTGGCACATGGCGGTCAACAGTTTTGGTTGCCTACGGGGTTGCTGCCATCAGCTTGACTGGTTCTCACTTGCTCCCAACGAGAATTTAGCAACAAAATCTTCTTGTGAAGACCTCGTCACATGTTGTTCCCCGCACGGATTTTGCTGCACTTAGGCGTACTCGGCCCTACTACAGCGTAATCGAAGTTTCTGTGTGGACGCCAAAGCAGTAGAAAACGGCTCGTGGACATACCAGCTTTCTTCGATTACGCTATATTACCCATCAACGTAAGCGGCCTCGATCATCGTTCCCGGTAAGCAAGGTGTTTTTCACCCAGAGGCACTCTGCTCCGGTCAGGATGGTTCTGGTTGCCGGTCAACCGTTGGATCCTGAATCCATCGGGTTCCAGCTCAAAAGCGATCTGGGCGACGGACGAAAAACTTTAGCCCTCTTCTTCCATCCGTGGCTAAGATTCCTCGGCCCCGAAGTCGGACGACAGGCCGGGCATCGTCTTGAGCTTACGGTGCAAGGTGCGCCGGCTGATGCCCAACTTCTTGGCGGCCTCAGTGATGTTGCCGCCGGATTCCTCCAAGGCCCGCCTGATTAGAGTTTCCTCGGCCTGATGCACGTTCAGATGCCCCCCCGCCGGCACGACCTTGGCTGCCTGGAAAGCCGCAGCCGAGGGCAGCAAGTCCGATCCCGGACCCTTCGGTGGCAAAGCATTGGCGCTGCCCGCCTCCGGGTTCCACTGCCGCAACGCCTGGGGCAGGTCGCGCAACGTGATCTTGGGGCCGGTCGCCAGCACCACGCCGTGGTCAACCGCCGCGCGCAGTTCGCGCACGTTGCCCGGCCAGGGGTATTCCAGCAGGCGCGCGGTCGCATCGGCGGTCAACTCGCGCACCGGCTTGTCGTTCTCCGCGCCGGAAAGCTTGATGAACGACGACACCAGCAGCGGGATGTCCTCGCGCCGCTCGCGCAGGGGCGGCATGTGGATGCGCACCACGTTGAGCCGATAAAAAAGGTCCTCCCGGAACTTTCCCTCGCCGACCAAGCGCTCCAGGTTTTTGTTGGTCGCCGCCACCACGCGCACGTCGGCGCTGATGGTTGCATTGCCGCCGACCCGCTCGAAGGTGCGCTCGCCCAGCGCCCGCAACAGCTTGACCTGCGTGCTGGCGTCGATCTCGCCGATCTCGTCGAGGAACAGCGTGCCGCCGTCCGCCCGCTCGAAGCGTCCGATACGCTTTTCCATCGCCCCGGTGAACGCGCCCTTCTCGTGGCCGAAAAGCTCGCTTTCCAGCAATTGCGGGTTGAGCGCCGCGCAATGCACGGTGACGTAGGGGGCTTTGGTACGGTTGCTCAGGGAGTGCAGCGCACGCGCGACCAGCTCCTTGCCCGTGCCGCTCTCGCCTTCGATGAGCACCGTGGCGCGGGTCGGCGCCACCTGGCGCACGGTGTCATAGATGGTTTCCATGACCAGCGAGCGGCCGATGAGCTGTTCCAGGCCCTGGCCGGTCTTCTTCTCGACCTGCTGGCGCAGCTCGCGATTTTCGACTTCCACGTCCTTGCTGCGCAACGCCCGGCGCACCAGGATTTCCAGCCGGTCCAGATCGACGGGCTTAGTCACAAAGTCGTACGCGCCGCGTTTCATGGCCTCGACGGCGGTGTCCACCGAACCGTAGGCCGTCATCATGATGCACACCGGCGGCGTGGGCATCTTGAGCGCGCGGTCGATGAGCTTCATGCCGTCATCCGCCCCCAGGCGCAGATCGGTGATCAGCAGATCGACGCTCTCGGTTTCCAGGATGCTGACCGCCCCGGCTGCATCCCCGGCGGCGTACACTTCGAAGTCTTCCTCCAGCGATTCCCGCAAGCCGTCTCGGGTGTGTTTCTCATCATCGACGATGAGGATGGTCTTATTTTTCACTGCGGAAAACGGCGGCGGTAGCGGAAGTTCGCCAGGAAGATACGCAGGAAGCGGGGGAAGAAAAGGCAGAAGGCAGAAGGCAGAAGGCAGAAGGCGGAAGGCAGAAGGCGGAAGGCGGAAGGCGGAAAAAGACGGCCGCTCTGTATCGACCTCTTCTTAGCAAGTGACTTACTCGTTCCATATCCCTTGCTTCCAAGCCCTGTATCTCTGCTCCGGCCCTCCGCTTTCTGCCTTCTGCCTTTTCTTCCTTGCCTCTGGCAGCCGGTTCTAGGATTGATCTGTCTCCTATGGCTGCTCCACGTTCCTCCGCCGAAAATAGTCTGCAGAGTTTTATTCATTCTCTGGAACAGGGGCGGCTGGTGCCGTTTGTGCGGACGATCATCATCGTGGTCGTGCTGCTGGCCGTCTCCCTGGCCTACCTGGGATGGAAATTCCGCGGCTTCTCGCAGGCGGAAGCGATGGACCAGGCTCAGGTCGCCCGCCAGTTGGCTCACGGGCACGGCTGGACCACCAAGTTCATCCGTCCGCTGGCGCTCTGGCAAATCGAGAAGAACAAGGGTGGTCCAGCGACGGGAGAATATCTGCCCGACACCTTCAACGCGCCGCTGCCGTCCCTGGTCAACGCCCTGCCCGTGCGCCTGGGGGGCGACACCAGCCAGTTCAAGCGCGGCGAACTGGTCGCGCCGGCCGAGCGTTTCATCGCTGGCTTGTCCATGCTGTTCTTCCTGTTGGCGGTGGGCGTGCAATACCTCTTGCTGAAGCGGTATTTCGATGGCCGCCTGGCTTTCTGGGCGGCGCTTCTGACGTTGTTGAGCAACTTTTGCTGGGAATGGACCCTGACCGGTCTGCCGCAGATGCTCATGCTCCTGCTCTTCAACCTGGCGCTTTACACGCTGGCCCGGGCCGTCGAGGCGCAACGGGCCGTCTTCGACGCCGACGAATTGAATCCGGAGACTTTCCGGGGCGCGGACCCAGGCTCTCCGGCCGGACCCGACCCGGCCGGGAAGCCGTCCGGGTTCGCCCCTTACCTCTGGCTCGCCGTCACGGGAGTCTGGTTCGGACTGCTGGCGCTTTCGCACCCTTTGACGATCTGGCTGCTGGCCGGCGCGGTGATTTTTTGCGCGATCCACTTCCGCCAGCGTGCCTTGGCCGCGGTGATCCTGCTGGCAATTTTTGCCTTGATGTACGCGCCGTGGCTGCTGCGCACCTACCGCGTCAGCGGCAACCCGACCGGCGTGGCGGGCTACGCGCTCTTTGATGGCATCGGGCCCAGCACCGAGGGCCGGATGCGCAGCAACGAGGGTCCGCAAACCTCGGACATTGCCCTGTATTTCTTCCGGCCCAAGATTCAGGACGGCATCAACAACCAGATCAGCGATTTATCGCAAAACCTGGGCGGCAGCCTGCTGGCGTTGATGTTCTTCATCTCACTGCTCCATCCGTTCCGCCGCACCGAAGTGGCCTCGCTGCGCTGGGCCGTGCTGCTCATGTGGCTTTTCGGTGTCCTGGGCATGGCCTTCCTGGGCAACATGCCGGGGACGCCCACGTACAGCGCCAACCAGTTGGGCGTGCTCTTCCTGCCGATCATGCTCAGCTACGGGCTGGCGTTCGTGCTGGTGTTGTTCGCGCGCCTGGAGATTAGTTCCCAACAAATCGCGCGCATCGGCTTGTTCACGCTGCTGGTGTTGATCACCGCCCTGCCAATGGCCTTCCGGCTGCTGCCCGACAAGTTGCCGCCCTACCAGTACCCTCCCTACCTGGAGCCGGTCATCGCCTTGATCAACGGCTGGACCACCGACCGGGAGATTGTCGCCACGGACATGCCCTGGGCCGTGGCCTGGTACGCGGACCGCAAGAGCCTGTGGATCCCCGACAAATACCGCGACATGATGGCCATGAGCGACAACGGCAAGCTCAGCGGTTCGCTGGCCGGCTTGTTCATCTCCCCGGTCTCGCGTGGACGGTCGTACAACACCGACATCTACAAAGGCTCCATGCAGGAGTATGCGCCGTTGGTCCTGGGCAGCACGAACGTGCCCTATTTCCCGTTTCACGAGGTGGCAGCCCCGATGGGCGACCTGAGCTACATCTTCTACAGCGACACCAAGCGCTGGGAAAAGGGAAAAGCGTCGGAATAAAGGTCCTGCAGGTGATCGACCTGCCGCGTGTTTAGCGTGTTTATAAACCACGGTTGATGAGCCGGTAAAAACGAGAACGGAATGGTCCCGTTTTACTCTCCGCTTGTGAGCGAGGTGAAAACGGGCCAATATTGCTTCCTTGCCCGTTGGTCTTAGACCTGCTTTCCTCTGACGCTCTCCTCTTCTCCGACCATGCCCGCCAGCAGCAAACCCACCGCTTCCGATTCGCCCGAGGCGCATCCCTCGTTCGAGAGCGCGATGGAACGGCTGGAAACCATCGTCGAGGAGATGGAAAATTCCCGTCTGCCGCTCGAGGAACTTATCCGCTGCTACGAGGAAGGCACCAAACTCATCGCCGTCTGCTCGGAAAAACTGACCGCCGCCGAGCAGCGCATCGAGATCATCACCCGGGACGCCGCCGGGCAGCGCCGCAGCGTCGAGACCACCGCCGCCGGCATCGCCGCCGCCGGAGTGCCGGCGCCGCCGCCGCAATCTTCCAAAGAAGTCCGCGCCAAGCCCGACGCCGCGCCGGAGGCTTCCTCTTCTTCCATCCCTCCGACCAATCATCCCGGACGTGCACCCGCAAAAAATCGCAATGAAGTTAGCCTCTTCTGAACCCATCCCGGTACAAGCCGCCCCCACCTCCGCCCCGCGCGTCCGCCTGCTCGACAAGATCCAGTCGCCCAACGACATCAAGGCTCTGCCCGAGTCGGACTTGCAGCAACTCGCCCACGAGGTGCGCGAGGAGTTGATCTACGCCATGAGCGAGACCAACCCGCACTCCGTTGGCGGCCACCTGGGTCCCAACCTCGGCGTCGTGGAGCTGACTATCGCGCTGCACCGGGTGTTTTCCACGCCCAAAGACAAGTTCGTCTTCGACGTGAGTCATCAGGCGTACGTCCACAAGATGTTTACGATCGGCAGCCGCCCCGCGGGCATCACCAGCATCCGCCAGTACCAGGGGCTCAACGGCTTCATGCTGCGCTCCGAGAGCATTCACGATTGCTACGGCGCGGGCCACGCCGGCACGGCGCTCTCGGCGGGCTTGGGAATGGCGGTTGGGCGCGACCAGCGCGGCGGTGACGAGAACGTCGTGGTCGTGGCGGGCGACGCCGCGTTTACCTGCGGTGTGAGCTACGAGGCGCTCAACAACGTCGTCGAGTCGAAGACCAAGAAGCTCATCGTCGTGCTCAACGACAACGAATGGTCCATCGCCAAGAACGTGGGCGCGATGGCCAGTTACTTCAATCGCATCGCCACCAGCCCGACCTACCAGCACCTGCACGACCGGGCGGGGCGTTTCATCGAAGCCATCGGCGGCAAGTCGGCCCTCAAACTGGCGGGCAAGTTCGAGGCGGGCGTGAAGAACTTGCTCCTGCCCAGCGTGATCTTCGAGGATCTGGGGCTGCGTTATTACGGCCCGATCGACGGCCACGACACGGCGCTGCTCATCAAGACCTTTGAGTTTCTCAAGCAGCAGGAAGAACCGGTGATCCTGCACATCCTCACGAAAAAGGGCAAGGGCTACACCCCCGCCCTGCAGCAGCCGGACAAGTTCCACGGCCTGGGCAAGTACCACCTGGAGACGGGCGAGACCGCCAAAGCCTCGCAGGCGACGTACTCCGAGATTCTCGGTGATACGCTGGCCAACTTCGCCGACAGCAACCAGAAGGTGGTGGCCATCACGGGCGCCATGCCCAGCGGCACCGGTCTGGGGCGCTTCCAGAAGCGGCACCCGAAGAAGTATTACGACGTCGGCATCGCCGAGGAACACGCGGCGCTTTTCGCCTGCGGCCTGGCCGTGCAGGGATTGAAGCCGTTCCTGGCGATCTACTCGACGTTCATGCAGCGCGCGTACGACATGATCCTGCATGACATCGCGTTGCAGAACCTCAACGTCTGCCTGTGCATGGACCGCGCCGGCCTGAGCGGCGATGACGGCCCGACGCACCACGGCCTGTTTGACATCGGCTACCTGCGCCACGTTCCGGGTCTGGTGTTCATGCAGCCCAAGGACGAGGAAGAATTCGCCGACATGCTCTGGACGATGGCCAACCACAACACGGGACCACTCGCTATCCGCTACCCGCGCGGAGCTGGCACGGGTGCCGTGCCCAAAGCGCAGCCCAAGCTGTTGGAAATCGGCAAGGCGGAGGTCGTCCGACATGGGGCGCAGGGCGCGCCGCGTGTGGCCCTCTTCGGCTTGGGCAACATGAACGCGGTGGCCGTGGAAGCTGCCGATCTACTCGAAAAGGAAGGCGTCAGTGCCACCGTGATCAACCCGCGCTGGATCAAGCCGATGGACACTGGCACGCTGGAGTTCTTTGCGCGCAGCGTGGAAGTGGTCTGCACGCTGGAAGACCACGTGCTGCCCAACGGCTACGGTTGCGCGGTGATGGAGCACCTCAACGAAGCCCGTATCCCCGTGCCCGTCGTGCGCCTGGGTTGGCCCGACCAGTTCATCGAGCACGGCACGATCCCGATTTTGCGCGAAAAGCACGGCCTGACGGCCCAAGCGCTCGTCGAGCGCGTCCGTCCGCTGCTCAAGAAGCAGCCGGTTGCCGCCGTGGGCTAATCCCCGACTGACCAGAACGGTCTTCAGACAAGTCAGTCGAAGGTCTTCTGGAATTGTAGGGCGACGGTCCCCGTTGCTAGGAAGGACTTGCCATTGGCAACGGGGACCGTCGCCCTACAACTTCGGAGGAGCTAACTTGGGCAAGCATCCGACCCATGGCGGCTTCCAGCGTCGCCATGTTCACGGGCTTGATCAGGTGCTCATCGAAACCGGCTTCGCGGCTGCGGGTCACATCGTCCTCCATGCCATAGCCGCTCAGGGCGATGCCGCGCATCGTCGCCCCGTGGCGCAGGCGCAATTCGCGCATCAGGTCCATGCCGCTTCCATCCGGCAAACCCACGTCGGAGATGAGCAGATCGAAGGCGTGACTCGCGGCCACGTCCAGCGCGGCGGCAACGCTGGCCGCCGTACTCACCCGGTAGCCGCGCATTTGGAGCAACCGATTCATGGAGCGCAAAGTATCCACGTGGTCATCGACCAGGAGTACCTGCGGGCCGGCGGGTTGATCCGCGGAGCCGTTTTCCCCGGTCGCAGCGTGGCTGTTGACCACCCCGCGTGGAACCTTTGGCACCGCCGCCGGCCCGGGGGCCGTCACCGTGGGGAGTTCCACGGCAAAAGTTGCGCCCTGACCCTGCCCCGGGCTGGCGGCAGTGATCACGCCGGAGTGCAGATCGACCACGGCCTTGGTGATGGCCAGTCCCAATCCCAAGCCGCCGAGAGCGGCCCGGTTGCCTTGTTCAAACGCATCGAAAATCTTGGGTAAGATTTCCGGCGGGATGCCCATGCCGGTGTCCGTGACCTCAAAGCGCACGGAACCTGGTTTTGGATTGGTTGAACGAAGCGTGATTTCTCCCCCCGGGGGAGTGAACTTGACGGCGTTCTTGAGCAGATTCCAGATGACCTGGTGCAAACGGGCCGCGTCGGCGTGCAGGGAGTGTTCCGTCGCCTTCAACCCGGTCGTGACCCTGAGCTGTTTGGCGCGAATGTCGTCTCCGCAGATTTCCAGCGCGGTCCCGATCAGCGTGTGGGCGTCCACATTTTCGAGCCGCAGTTGCACCTTGCCCTTGGAGATGCGCGTGAGATCGAGCAGATCGTCGATGAGCCGCGCTTCCAGTTCCACGTTGCGGCGGATCATCTCGATGGCCGAGCGCAGGTCGGGCGGCAGATTGCCATGGTCTTCCAGTTCCTGGACGGTGTTGAGCACCGGGGTCAGCGGCGTGCGCAATTCGTGCGAGAGCATGGCCAGGAACCGGTCCTTGGCGTGGTTGGCGGCTTCCGCCGCCGCGCGGGCTTTGCGCGCTTCGGCGTAGAGCAAGGCGTTGTCGATGGCGAGAGCTGCACGGCCGGCGACTTCCTCGGCCAGGGCCACTTCGCCTGGACCGTAGGTGCGGCCCGACCCCGCCATGAACAGCGAGATTGCCCCGAGGATGCGCCCCCGCGCCACGAGCGGCAGGACCGCGTAGGCCCGGACGGCATGATCGCGCAGGATGGCGCGGTGCTCCGGTGCCCAGCCGGCGGCATCCAGCGCGAGGTCAGACAAGTCCGTCATCACTTCCGGTTTGCCGGTGCGCAGGACTTTGGGAATGAAGTAGGTCGCATCCGGCGGGATGGGCGGGTGCCGGTGGAGGGTCGTCCCCAACCGCACCGCCTCGAAATCCGCCTGGATCGTGACGGGACGGATCACGCCGTCATGGTCCAACGCATCCACGATGCAGGTATCCGCAAGCGCGGGGATGGCCAGGGTGGCGATGCTGCGAAAAGTGTCCGCGTAGTCCAGCGAGGCGGCCAACGCCTGGCTGGCCTGCGCCAGGAAAGCGGCGTGCTTTTCCGCTGCTTCCGCCTGGGTGCGGGCAGCCTGTTCGCGGATAAACTCCGCGCGGTCGTCCGCCTGCCGCTGGACCTGCGCGGTCTTCTTGAACAGATCCACGAAGAACCCGACCTTGGCGCGCAGGATTTCCGGCACCACGGGTGCCAGCATGTAGTCCACCGCCCCGAGGGAATATCCCCGCGAAAGGTGGTTCTCCGTGTCGTTGATGGCCGAGACGAAGATGATGGGCGTCAGCTCCGAGTTCTTGCGCTGGCGGATGAGCGCGGCGGTCTCGAAGCCGTCCATCACTGGCATGTTCACGTCGAGCAGGATGGCGGCAAAATCCTGCCGGAGCAGGCAACGCAACGCCTCCTTGCCCGACCGGGCTAAGACGAGCCGCTCGCCCAGGCCGACCAGGATGGATTCAAGCGCCATCAGTTTGTCCGGCCGATCATCGACCAGCAGGATACCCACACGCTCGTCCGCTGCCCCGGGGGGGGCAGGAACGGACGAAAGCGTTTCAGGAGGAATCATGGCAAGCGAAGAAAGAACCGCCCTACCGGTGCAGCCACAGGCGCAGGAGCGAAAGCAGCCCTTCCGTGTCCACAGGCTTGGAGATGTAATCCGAGCACCCGGCTTCGAGGCACTTTTCACGGTCTCCCTTCATCGCCTTGGCCGTCAGCGCGATGATGGGCAGCGAGGCGAACGCCGGCATCCGGCGGATGGCCCGGGTGGTCTCGTAGCCGTCCATTTCCGGCAGCATGATGTCCATGAGCACCACGTTCGTGTCGGGGTTGGCCCGCAGCTTTTCCAGCGCTTCCGGACCGCTCTCGGCGGGGACGATCTCCATGCGGTAACGCTCCAGCATGGAAGTCATCGCGAAGATGTTACGGATGTCGTCATCGACGAGCAGCACCTTTTTGCCACCGAGAACGGCGTCCGGGTGGTGCAGCGTTTCGATGATCTTGCGCTGGGCGGCCGGCAGCTTCGCCGGGTCGCGGTGCAGCCACAGGGCCGTCTGGTCGAAGAGGCGTTCGGGCGAGCGCACATCCTTGAAGATAATGCTGCGGGCCAGGCGGTTGAGCCGGACTTCCTCTTCGGGCGAGAGTTCTTTGCCGGTGTAGATGACGATGGGCAGATCGCGGTAGCGCGGCTGGCTTTTGAGGCGTTCGACAAACTGGTCGCCCGACAAACCGTCCGGCAGACGCAGGTCCACCACCAGGCAGTCGAATTCCTGCTGCGCGAGCAGCGCCAGCGCCGCCCCGGCGTCGGCCACCGCCGTGGTCTGAACGGTGCCGTTGCCGATGAGTTCCTGGACGGCGAGCCGCTGCGTGTCGTCGTCCTCGACGATGAGCAACTGCTTGACCGGCCGGTCCACGAAGCGGCGCAGGCCCTCGATGGCGCGGTTGAGTTCGTCGCGGCCCGCGGGCTTGGTGAGAAACCCGATGGACCCGAGCTTGAGTCCGCGCTCGGGTTCGTCGCTCACGGAGATGATCAGGACGGGAATGTGGCGGGTCGCCAGATCGTCCTTCAGGCGGTCGAGGATGCGCCAGCCGTCGATGTCCGGCAGGGAAAGATCGAGCGTAATCGCGCTCGGCTGGTATTCACGGGCGAGCGCCAGACCGGCTTGTCCGCCCGTCGCGATGAGGCACTTGAAGCCGTGGACGTGACCCATCTCGCGCAGGAACGGCGCGAAGTTTGGGTCGTCCTCAATGATGAGCAGCGTGCGGTCGCCCGGCTGGAGGTTGCGGCGGTCGTCCGCGATCTCTGCCGGCACCTCGTTAGGAGGACGCGGGACGGCGGCATGGCCGTTGCCAATCGGCGCTGAGCTCGGCACCAAGGCGGCCGGTGCCGGGGTCGGCGCGGACGGCGTGAAGGACAAGGGACGGTCAACGAACATCTCGCCGGGCCGTGGCGGCAAGGCGAGAGGCGCGGACGCGGTGGGGAGCGGCGCGGCGCTCGGGGCCGGGGCCATCGGGATGAACAACGTGAACGTACTCCCCTGCCCGACCACGCTGGTCAGCGTGAGTTCGCCGCCGAGGAGCCGGGCAATTTCGCGCGAGATCGCCAGTCCCAGGCCCGTGCCGCCGTACTTGCGCGAGGTGGAGCCGTCGGCTTGTTGGAACGCCTCGAAGATAAGGCTCTGCTTTTCCGGCGCGATGCCGATGCCGGTGTCCGTGACGCCGAACGCGATGACGCCGGTGCCCATCGTGGCAGCGTGGTTGAGCGTGTTGTGATCGGTACTCCAGCCGCTGTTTGCCGGGGCAATGCGCAAAGTCACGCGTCCGCGCTCGGTGAACTTGAAGGCGTTGGAGAATAGGTTTTTCAACACCTGGTCCAACCGCTGGCTATCCGTCTGGACCGTGTGGGGCAGGCCGGCGGCCAACTCGATCTCGAAGCCGACACCTTTGTTTTGCGCCACGTGGCGGAAGGTGCGTTCCATCGTCTCGCGCACCTCGCGCAAAGGCACACTGCGCAAGTCGAGCGTGACCGTGCCGCTCTCGATCTTGGACAAATCCAGGATGTCGTTGATGAGGTGCAGCAGGTCCTTGCCGCTGCCGTGGATGGTCTTGGAGAACTCGACCTGCCGCGTGGTGAGATTACCGTCCGAGTTGCTGGCGAGCTGGTCCGCCAGGATGAGCAGGCTGTTGAGCGGCGTGCGCAGTTCGTGGCTCATGTTCGCCAGGAACTCGCTCTTGTACTTGGAGGTCAGGGCCAGTTGCTTGGCTTTCTCTTCCAGGGCGCGGCGGGCCTGTTCGACCTCGCGGTTCTTGTTTTCTACCTCGCCGTTTTTGCGCTCGACCTCGGCGTTCTGATCGACCAACTGACGGGCTTTTTGCTCCAGTTCCAGGTTGCTGTTTTGCAACTGCTGCTGGCGGCTCTGCAGCTCGTTGGTGAGCGACTGCGATTGCTTGAGCAGGTCTTCCGTCAGGCTGTTCGCCTCGATGGTGTTGAGCACAATGCCGACGCTCTCCGTCAACTGGTCCAGGAAGGCCTGGTGCGTCTGGCTGAACCGCTGGAAGCTCGATAGTTCGATGACCGCCTTGACCTGGTTCTCGAAGACGACCGGCAGCACGATGATGTTCGTGGGCGGCGCTTCCCCGAGACCGGAAGCAATGCGCGTGACGTAGTCACCCGGCACGTCGGTCAGGAGGATGCGCTCCTTTTCGAGCACCGCCTGGCCGACCAACCCCTCACCGGGCCTGAACTCATTGGACGCATGTTTGCGTTCGCGGAAGGCGTAAGAGGCGAGCAGCTTGATGCGGGTTGGACCCTCCGAAGTGGCCACGGTCACCTTGCCGCCCTCGGCGGAAGTCGGATTCTCGACGATATAAAATACGCCCTGCTGCGCGGAAACGACCGGGGCGAGTTCCGACAGCACCATCTTGCCGACGGCCATGAGGTCGCGCTGGCCCTGGAGCAGGCGGGTGAACTTGGCGAGGTTGGTCTTGAGCCAATCCTGCTCGGAGTTCTTCAACGTGGTATCGCGCAGGTTGCGGATCATCTCGTTGAGCGTGTCCTTGAGCTGCGCCACTTCGCCGCGCGCCTCGACGGTGACGGAACGCGAAAGGTCGCCGCGCGTCACGGCCGTAGCCACGTCGGAAATGGCGCGCAACTGCGTGGTGAGCGTGGCGGCAAGCTGGTTGACGTTGTCGTTGAGCGCGAGCCAGGTGCCGGCGGCGCCGGGCACGTTGGACTGGCCGCCCAACTTGCCTTCCGTGCCCACCTCGCGCGCGACCGTGGTCACCTGATCGGCAAAGGTGGCGAGGGTGTCGATCATGTTGTTGATCGTGTCCGCCAATGCGGCGATTTCACCCTTGGCCTCAACCAGCAGCTTGCGTTTGAGGTCGCCGTTGGCGACCGCGGTGACGACCGTCGCCACGCCGCGCACCTGGTTGGTGAGGTTGCCGGCCATGGAGTTCACGTTGTCGGTCAGGTCTTTCCACGTACCGGAGACACCGCGCACGTCCGCCTGGCCGCCGAGTTTACCTTCCGTGCCGACTTCTCGGGCCACGCGGGTGACTTCCGAGGCGAAGGAATTAAGCTGATCGACCATGGTGTTGATGGTGTTCTTCAACTCTAGGATCTCGCCGCGTACGTCCACCGTGATCTTCTTAGATAAGTCACCGTTGGCAACCGCGGTGGTCACTGCGGCGATGTTACGGACTTGACCGGTCAGGTTGCCGGCCATGAAGTTGACGCTGTCGGTCAGGTCTTTCCAGGTACCGGAGACGCCGCGCACGTCCGCCTGCCCGCCCAACTTGCCCTCGCTGCCCACCTCGCGGGCGACACGGGTGACTTCCGAAGCGAAGGAATTGAGCTGATCGACCATGGTGTTGATGGTGTTCTTCAACTCCAGGATCTCGCCGCGCACGTCCACCGTGATCTTGCGCGAAAGATCGCCCATGGCGACGGCGGTGGTCACGTCCGCGATGTTGCGCACCTGCGCCGTCAGGTTGCCGGCCATGGAGTTCACGTTGTCGGTCAGATCCCGCCAGGTGCCGGAGACTCCCTCAACGCGGGCCTGGCCACCGAGCTTGCCTTCGGTGCCCACCTCACGGGCGACGCGCGACACTTCAGTCGCGAACGATCCCAATTGATCGACCATGGTGTTGATGGTGTTCTTCAACTCCAGGATCTCGCCGCGTACGTCCACCGTGATCTTTTTCGCCAGGTCACCGTTGGCGACCGCGGTGGTCACGTCGGCGATGTTGCGCACCTGCGAAGTCAGGTTGCCGGCCATGAAGTTGACGCTGTCGGTCAGATCCTTCCAGGTGCCCGAGACACCGCGCACATCCGCCTGGCCACCCAGTTTACCTTCACTACCCACCTCGCGGGCGACACGCGTCACCTCACTCGCGAAGGAATTGAGCTGATCCACCATGGTGTTGATGGTGTTCTTCAACTCCAGGATTTCGCCGCGCACGTCCACCGTGATCTTGCGCGAAAGATCACCCATGGCGACCGCCGTGGTGACTCCGGCAATGTTGCGCACCTGACCGGTCAGATTGCTGGCCATGGAATTCACACTGTCGGTCAGATCCTTCCAGGTGCCCGAGACACCGCGCACGTCCGCTTGGCCACCCAGCTTGCCCTCGGTGCCCACTTCACGGGCCACGCGGGTGACTTCCGAAGCGAACGAGCGCAACTGATCCACCATCGTGTTGATGGTGTCCTTGAGTTCGAGGAATTCGCCCTTCACGTCCGCCGTGATCTTCTTAGCGAGATCGCCGTTGGCTACCGCCGTGGTGACTTCCGCGATGTTACGCACCTGCCCGGTCAGGTTGCTGGCCATGAGGTTCACGCTGTCGGTCAGATCCTTCCAGGTGCCCGCCACCCCTTTCACGTCGGCTTGACCGCCGAGCTTACCTTCCGTGCCCACCTCGCGGGCCACACGCGTGACCTCCGAGGCGAACGAGCCGAGCTGATCCACCATCGTGTTCACCGTGCGGGCGGTGCGCAGAAATTCGCCTTCCAGCGGTCGGCCGTCGAGGTCCATGGCCATCGTCTGGGACAGGTCTCCCTTGGCGACGGCACCGATGACCCGCGCCATTTCACTCGTCGGCTGGACGAGATCGGCGATGAGTTCATTGACCAGCACGACGGAGTCCGCCCAGGTGCCGGTCACGTCGCCCAGCGAGGCGCGCTGGCCGATGCGTCCTTCCCGGCCGACTGCCTGCCGCAGCCGCACGAACTCCTTGGCCATCCGCTCGTTGAGTTCCACGACTTGATTAAAGGTATCCGCCGTCTTGCCAGCCAACCCGCTCCAATGCACGGGCAAACGCACGGAAAAGTCGCCGCGTTTGAGGGCGGTCAGCGCCGACAGGAGTTCCGGCAGATCGACCATTTCCTGCACCGCTGCCGGTCGCGGGCGGGACGGGCGGCGCGCCGGAGCAGCGGCGTTGGCATCGGCGATGGCGGGGATGGAACTCTTCGGCTGGGGCATGGAAGGGAGAGTAAGCAGCGATTGTGCGCGGCAACGAACTTAAAAGGACTCATACCCTATCGCAAATGGCGGTCTTGCCGGCGTTGACCTGGCAGACCCGTCTGTTTGCCAGCGCGGGAGCCTGTCCAGCAGCAGAGATTGATGACCTGCTTTCTTGGTTCTGTCGTTGTGAGCGGTAGAGCAGCCATCTGCCGGCGAGAATCGAACGATCCCGTTGACGGGGGGACAGGACGTTAAATCGAAGGCTCTCGACGAGAGGGCCGAGGCTGGCTGACCGTATATCTGCTCGGAGACCGCCGGGATTTTGTCCTGGCGTTTGAAGTCAATGCACGGGTATGTTGCCGTTTCGCAAACCGTCCTGATCCGATGGAGACGTTCACCGCCCCCCAAGTGTTAGCCTTGGCTCCAGACGCCGCCTCCATCAAGGCGGGACAAGGACTCAGCCATCCGAGCAAATGGTCTCTACTGGGTCGGAACAAACGTTCGGTGTGGGGGGAGTGTCAAGGCAGCGCCCTTTACCGTGCGCAAGCAGATCTGGCAGGCCCGGCGTTTCACTGTTCCTGCCCGAGCCGCAAGTTTCCCTGTAAACACGGGTTGGGCCTGCTGCTGGTCCTGGCCAACAATCCCGCGCGTGTGCCCGAAGCTTCGGCTCCTACCTGGGTGGAAGAGTGGATCAATCGACGCGACGCCGGAGCCGAGAAGAAGGCCGCGCAAAAGGTGGAGGCCCCAGCCGCCGGCTCTGGAGACGCCGCCAGGCAAGAGGCCGAAAGAGCCAAGCGCCTCGCCAAGCGCGAGGATCGCGTTCGAGCGGGTCTGGTGGAAATGCAGACATGGCTCAACGACCTGATGCGGCAGGGATTGGCCAAGGCCAAAGATCAACCGGCCCGGTTCTACGACGCGGTGGCCGCACGCATGGTCGATGCACAAGCTCCGGGTCTGGCGCGGCGGCTGCGCGGTTGGCCAAGCCTTCTGGCCTCGGGCGAAGGCTGGGCGGATCGAGTCTTGGAAGAAGCCGGCACCTTGCAATGGTTGCTGAACGGAGCCACCCGCCTTGATGCGCTGCCCGACCGCCTCCGCGCGAGCGTGCGCGCTGCCGTCGGCTGGACGACGACCGAACAGGAACTGCTCGCTGACCCGAAGGCCGAACGGGTCAGCGACCGCTGGCAAATCGTTGGACAAAGGATCGAGGAGGAAGAAAAACTGCGCGTGCAGCGGACTTGGCTGGTGGGAGAGACCACTCGCCGCGAGGCACTCTGCCTGAGCTTCGCGGCAGGTGCCCGACCGCTCGACGTGAGCTTGCTTCCTGGCACGGCGGTGGAAGCGGAACTGACGTTTTACCCGTCCGCCGCTCCCTTGCGCGCTCTGATCAGCACCCGGCAGGAACGAGCGATTGTCTTCGCTGAACCCACCGCCTGCGCCCATTTCGAGGAAGCCGCCGGCCGCACCGCCGAATGGATGGCGGGCGACCCCTGGCTGGAGCGCGCACCGTGGTTAGTGCGGGACTGCCTTCCTTGCGAACACGACGGCCGCTGGTGCCTGCGCGATGCGGCCGGCGGGATTGCTCCACTGGCGAAGCGGTTGGCGAGTCCCTGGCCCCTGGTGGCGGCGAGCGGCGGCGCGCCGGTGACGGTGTTCGGAGAATGGGACGGCCACGCGCTTCTGCCGTTGAGCGTGATCGCCGGGGGAAGGTTCATCGACCTGGGAGACAAAGCGCCGTGAGTGCCTGGAAGGATTTTGTCACGGCGTCCCTCCTCGGCACGGAAAAGGGCGGAGCCACGGCCGCAATCCCGGCGGTCATGGGAGACGTACTGGGCCCAGCGGAAAAGCTGGACCCTGAAGCACGATTCCTGACCCGCGCCGGGGCAGTCGCTTTGTGGAAGCGGACGGGTTGGAAACCGGTCCGGGGTGAGGTGCTGCTTTCTCCCCCTTCCCCGCCGGAAAGCGTCCCTTTGATCAACCCGGCAAGTATCGCTCACCTTCGCGCCATGCTGGGCGGACACTGCGCGGAAGCGCTCCCCGAGTGGCTGGGGGAAGTCGCGCGGCTGGGAAAGCGTGTGCCGCCGGAACTGCTGCCCGCCCTGCTTGAATGGGCACGGCAAAACCGCGCGCGGCGTCCGCTGGCGGTGTCGGCGGGCGGAGAACGGGTGCGCTGGCTGGCCACGCGGAACCCGGCGTGGAACTTCGCGGCCGACGACTCGCCCGAGCACTGGGAGACGGGCGGACGCGAGCAGCGCGTCGCCATCCTGCGCCACTGGCGCGCGACCGACCCGGCGCTATCGCGTGAGAAACTCGCCTCCGTCTGGAACGAGGAATCCGCCGACGCGCGGACGGCGCTGCTCGGAACTTTGGAAGAAGGTCTGGCGGAAGCCGACGCGGAGTTTCTGGAACGCGCGCTGGACGACCGGAGCAAGGAGGTGCGCCAAGCCGCCGCGGACCTGCTGGCGCGGCTGCCGGGTTCGGCGTACACCGCCCGGATGCGGGCGCGGGCGGAAGGGTTACTGATCTTCCACCGCGGCGGCTTGCTCAGCCGCAGCACGCTGGAAGTCCATCTGCCGCCCGAACCCGACGCCGCCGCCCTGCGTGACCGGGTGGACCCGAAGGCTTTCGGCCAGCAACGGGCGTTCGGTGATAAAGCCACGTTGCTCATCCAGATCCTCGCCGCCGTCCCGCTGCGGCACTGGACGGATGCTTTTCGGCAAACCCCGACGGCACTGCTCCAGGCGTTGAAGAAAAGCGAGTTTGCCGACGCCGTCATGACCGGCTGGAAGTTCGCCGCCGTGCGCCAAAGGGACGCCGCGTGGGCGGAAGCATTGCTCGACGCCCCGGACCGACCCAGCGATGTGTTGATCAGCAGCCACACGTTGTGCGAGGTACTGCCGGAAGACAAGCGCGCGGCCCGGCTCACCGCGAGCTTGCGCGACGGTATCCTCGGCCGCGAGTACAAGCACGAAACATGGCATCCGTTCGCGATGCAACTTTACTCTTTCAAGGGCTACTACCCCGACGCTTTGGGCCGCGAATTGATCGCCGCGCTCCGCCGCGTGGCGGCGGACGAACGCAACCCGGCCTACCACGTCTGGAACGGGGTGAAGAACCTGTTGTTGCCGATCCCGCCCGCGCTGTTGCCGGAGGCAACACAAGGCTGGCCCGCCGAAAATCTCCGCGTCGGCCCCGTGGTCGAACTGCTCACCTTCCGCTACGAGACACTGACCGCGCTCGCCCAACCCTAAACTAATCCATGTCCACCCCCGCTCTCCGCGCCCACGCGGAACACCAGTTTGCCGAGGAACTCGCCGCTCTCGCCAAAGCCGACGACCGGCCCAGGCCGCCGAACTGGAAGCTGTCCCCGTGGGCGGTGTCCACCTACCTGCTCGGCGGCGAGGCGGGCGGGATGCCCATCACGCCCAAGTACATCGGACAACGCCGGGTCATCGAGATCGCGATCGCCACGCTGGCCACCGACCGCGCGCTGCTGCTGCTCGGGGTGCCGGGAACCGCGAAGTCCTGGGTGTCGGAGCACCTGTCGGCGGCGATCAGCGGGGAATCCACGCTGCTCGTCCAGGGCACGGCGGGCACCTCGGAAGAAGCGGTGCGCTACGGCTGGAACTACGCGCTGCTGCTGGCCAAGGGACCGTCGATGGAGGCGCTCGTCCCAAGCCCCATCATGCGCGGGATGCGCGAGGGTCGCATCGCGCGCGTCGAGGAATTGACCCGCATTCCCTCCGACGTGCAGGATGCGCTGTTGACCATCCTTTCCGAAAAGGCCTTGCCCATTCCTGAGTTGGGCGGCGAGGTGCAGGCGGTTAAAGGGTTCAACGTCATCGCCACGGCCAACGACCGCGACAAGGGGGTCAACGATCTTTCCAGCGCGTTGAAGCGCCGGTTCAACACGGTGGTGTTGCCGCTGCCCGACAGCATGGAGGAAGAGGTGGAGATCGTCCGCAGCCGCGTGGCGAGCCTGGGCCGCACGCTGGAGATCCCTGCCGAACCTCCCGCGCTGGAGGAAATCCGGCGCTTGGTCACGGTGTTCCGCGAACTGCGCGCGGGGGTGACCGCCGACGGCAAGACCAAGCTCAAATCGCCCAGCGGCACCTTGAGCGCGGCGGAGGCCATTTCCGTGCTCAACCAGGGCCTGAGCCTGGCGGCGCACTTCGGTGACGGCAGCCTGCGCGCCGCCGATCTGGCGGGCGGGCTGCTCGGCGCGGTGGTCAAGGACCCGGTGCAAGACCGGATCATCTGGCAGGAGTACCTGGAAACGGTGGTGAAGGAGCGCGACGGCTGGAAGGACCTGTACCGGGCCTGTCGCGAGGTGGGTTAGAAGTTTCGCCGTGTGATCGAAGGCACTCACATCCTGGGAATCCGCCACCACGGTCCGGGTTCGGCGCGCGGTGTCGTGGCAGCGCTGGAAGCCATCCGTCCGCAGGCGGTGCTGGTGGAAGGTCCGCCGGATGCCGACGCGTTGCTCGCGCTCGCCGCGCACGCGGAGATGCGCCCGCCCGTCGCCTTGCTCATCTACCAACCGGACGAGCCGAAACGCGCCGCCTTTTATCCGTTCGCCGAGTTCTCGCCGGAGTGGCAGGCGATCCGCTGGGCGTTGGCGAACCAGGTGCCGGTGCGCTTCATGGACCTGCCCCTGCGGCACAGCATGGCGTTGAAAAAGGAGGCGAGGGAAGCTCCCGAGAAAGCAGAGCAGGTGGAAGACGGCAAAAATAGGAAGACAGAGGACGAGGGCGGGGAAAAGACCGCGGACGAAGATGCAGGCGCGGCGGTCGCAACGCCACCTGACACACAAGCCGGGCGCATGAGGCGTGATCCTCTCGCGGCGGTTGCTGAGATCGCCGGGTATACCGACAGCGAGCGTTGGTGGGAAGAACAGTTCGAGAAGCGGCACGAGGGCCTGGAGATTTTCCGCGCGATCATCGACCTGATCGCTGCCCTGCGCGAAACCCAGCCGACCGAACCCACGGACCTGCGCCGCGAAGCCTCCATGCGCCAGATCATCCGTGAGACGCAGAAAGAGGGGCACGCCAGCATCGCGGTGATTTGCGGAGCCTGGCACGCTCCCGCTTTGGCGACACTGCCCAAGGCAAAAGCGGACGCGGATCTGCTGCGCGCGCTGCCGAAGGTCGCGGTCGCGGCGACGTGGCTGCCCTGGACCAACCGGCGGCTGACTTTCGCCAGCGGTTACGGCGCGGGCATCTATTCTCCCGGCTACTACGAGCAACTCTGGACGCTCGCGCAGCCGGAGGAACTTACCCTGCGCTGGATGACCCACGTGGCCCGCTTGCTCCGTGCCGAAGACCTGGAGGGTTCGACCGCCAGCGTCATCGAAGCGACGCGGCTGGCGGAAGCAACGGCGGTCCTGCGCGGTTGCGCCCTGCCGGGTCTGGCGGAGTTCAACGAGGCGGCGCAGGCGGTTTTCTGCTTCGGCGACGCGGCGCCGATGCGCCTGATCCACGAACGGCTGGTCGTCGGCGCGCGGCTCGGCGAAGTGCCCGACGAAGCGCCGCAGGTGCCGCTCCAGCGCGACTTCCAACGCGAAACCAAGCGCCTGCGCCTGCCGCCGGAAGCGTTGGACAAAATGCTCGACCTGGACTTGCGCAAACCCAACGATCTCGACCGCAGCCGCCTTTTGCATCGCTTGCGCTTGCTGCGCGTGCCGTGGGGCAAAACAGAATCGGCGCGCGGCAAAGGCACTTTTCGGGAAACGTGGCGGCTGCGTTGGGAACCCGAAATGGAAGTCGCCCTGATCGAAGGCGCGCCGTGGGGCAACACGGTGGAGGAAGCTGCGGCGCGTTTCGCCATCGACCGGGCCACCCAGACATCGACCCTGCACGAACTGACGACCCTGATCGAACGCTTGCTGCTCGCCGAACTACCCGAGGCGATCACGCGGGTCATGCACACGCTGGAAAACCAGGCGGCCCTGACCAGCGATGTGTCGCACCTCATGGATGCCCTGCCGCCGCTGGCCGCCGCGTCGCGTTACGGCAACGTCCGGCAGACGGATGTCTCCATGTTGGGCCACATCGTCACCGGTCTGGTCGCGCGCGTCTGCGCCGGGCTGAGTCCCGCCTGCGCTTCACTCAACGACGAGGCCGCCTCCGCGATGCTCAAACGGATAGATTCCACGGAGGCCGCGCTCGCCACGTTGGCGGACGAGGCTCTGCGTTCGCCGTGGATGGAAGCGTTGCGCCGACTCGCGGAGAACGGCGGTGTCCACGGGGTGCTGGCAGGCCGGTGCGCGCGGCTGCTCTTCGACGCGGATCGTTTCTCGCCGGAGGAGACGGCGACCCGTCTCTCGCGGGAACTTTCGCGCGCGAACCCACCCGCACAGACGGCTTCCTGGCTGGAAGGCTTCCTCAGCGGCAGTGGTTTGGTCCTGCTGCATCAGCCGGTGCTCTGGGGCCTGCTCGACGGCTGGCTCGACTCGCTGAATCCCGAGCATTTCACGGAAGTATTACCCTTGTTGCGGCGCACCTTTTCCACGTTTGCCTCGCCCGAACGAAGGCAGATGGGCGAACTCGCGCGGCGCGGCGGCACCGGCAGCAGCCCGCGTCACACGGAACGGGACGAGGACATCGATGAGTCGCGCGCGAATCGTCTCCTGCCCACTTTGGCCGCCCTCCTGGGCCAGTAATCCTTATCTCATGAACCTTTCGCCCGAAGAACACCTGCGCCGCTGGCGGCTCGTCCTCGGCGGAGCCAACCAGGCGGACGGCACCGGTTGCTCGCTCGGCAAAGACGACCAGCGTTTGGACGCCGCGTTGACCGCGCTTTACGACCACGCTGCCACCGGCGACAAACCCGGCTCCAAACGCTCCGCCGGATTGGGCGCCTCCTCTCCCAGCGTCACCCGGTGGCTGGGCGACATCCGGCAGTTCTTTCCGAAATCCGTGGTGCAGGTCATGCAAAAGGACGCGCTGGAACGGCTGGATCTCAAACGTCTGCTCCTGGAGCCGGAGCTGCTGGAAAGTGTGGAACCGGACGTGGGTCTCGTCGGCACCCTGCTCTCGCTCAACTCGGTGATCCCGGAGAAAACCAGGGCCACCGCGCGTCTGGTCGTGCGCCGCGTGGTGGAACAACTCGAACGCCGCCTGGCCAGCCCGTTGCAGCAGGCGATCACCGGCAGCCTGAACCGGAGCGTGCGCAACCGCCGCCCGCGCCACCACGAGATCGACTGGCCGCGCACCATCCGCGCCAATCTCAAGCATTATCAGGCGGAGTACCAAACCATCGTGCCCGAAACGCGCATCGGCTTCGGTCGCAAGACCAGCGCGTTGCGCGACATCGTGCTCTGCGTGGACCAAAGCGGGTCGATGGCCGGTTCCATCGTGTACAGCAGCGTCATGGCGGCCGTGATGGCGTCGTTGCGCGCGGTGCGGACCTCGCTGGTGTTCTTCGACACCAGCGTCGTGGACATGACCGAGAAGCTTGCCGATCCGGTGGACGTGTTGTTTGGCTCGCACCTTGGCGGCGGCACGGATATTCACCGGGCCGTCAGCTATTGCCAAGGATTGATCACCCGTCCCGCCGAGACGATTTTCATTCTCATCAGCGACCTGATCGAAGGTGGCAACAAAGACCAGCTTTACCAGCGGGTAGCCTCCATCGTGGCGAGTGGGACGAGGATGATCACTTTGTTGGCCCTGGACGATGCCGGCGCGCCGAGCTACGACCACGAGGTGGCCGCTACCTTCACCGGGTTTGGGGTGCCTTCGTTCGCCTGCACGCCGGACCTGTTTCCCGAGCTGATGGCAGCGGCGATCCAACGTCGTGACATTACCCAGTGGGCGGCAATCCAAGACCTCAAAGTCGAGCGCGCCCTGTGACGGACTCGACCGGTGAAAGTGTGCCGGTGCCCGGGAGATCCACCGCTGACTTTAATTTTTGTGATCGAACCCGTGATATTTGGTTTTATCTTCCGATTGTAGGGCGGGCGCTCCACCTGCCGCGAGTAGACCCGATGGCGGTTGGAGCGCCCGCCCCACAACCGGAAAACTCACTTGAAAGCTTCGATTACGCGGTCCTCAGCTCCATCAGTCGCATGCCGTTTGTGTTCGCTGGTCAGCCCAATGATGGAATACTTTTCTGTCGCCTGCCTTTCGGGATAGCAGCTCCACGACATGAAATACTACGCGCACACCCATTCTGATCCCACGGGAAAATCGCTCTACACCTTCGCTCCAACGGGAGCATCCCCGTGCTGGCAAGGGACAGGGGATCAGTTTTCTGCAAAGCATGGCCGCAAGTTCTCCGCCGGTGATCTGGCCGAAGTACAGGCAGGTTGGCAGCCGCTCGAAGAACACTTGGAAAACGTCTCATCCCTCGCCGCAGGGTTTGTGCGCTGCATCGGGTTGAAAGCCTCTGCCGCCGCCCTTGGCTGGCTGCACGATCTGGGGAAATACAATCCCGAATTTCAGCGATACCTGCGCGGGTTGCGGGGGAAAGGGGAAGATACCCGGCATGCCATCCACGGCGCGACGTTGCTGCTGGGCCGCTCGGACTGCGCTCTGGTGCAGGCCATCGCCGGCCACCACGCGGGTTTGTACGATTGGTCGTTGCTGAAGCCATGTGTTCAGAAGTTCAAAGCGGATCCCACCCTCCGCACAGCGTTCGCAGCATGGCAGCAGGAGATAGGTAGATTACCTGACATGTCGAAAGAGAAATGGGTTGACTGTCCAGACGCTGAGGTTGGACTGCGCCAGAGACTGCTGTTTTCTGCGCTCGTCGATGCCGACCGGCTCGACACCGAGGCGCACCAGCACCAGGATGAAACCGGCGGTGCCGTGCGCGGACCTACCATGAGCATCGCGGAAATGGCTGCCCGACTGGAGGCACGTTTGGGCGAGATGAGTGCCGAGCCGTCCGGGTCCACACCTTCGGAACTTGCTCGTTTGCGCCAGCAAATCAGTGATGATGCCTTCGCCAAAACAAGGCAAGTCGAGAAGCCCGGCGTTTTTTCCCTGACCGTGCCCACCGGCGGCGGTAAAACTCTGGCTTCACTCCGTTTCGCGTTGCAGCATGCGCTCAAGCAAAAATTCGAGCGTGTGATCTACGTGATTCCTTTCACCTCAATCATCGAGCAGAACGCAAAAGTCTTCGCGGGCATCTTCGGGGCAGAAAACGTGTTGGAACACCACAGTCTGGCGAGTTGGCGATCAGCCAAGGACAAGGGAGAAAATGACGACGATGAGAGCGAAGACACTCTTGACCCCGTCGCCGCGCAGAAACGATTGGCGGCAGAGAACTGGGATGCCTCGCTGATTGTGACGACGAACGTACAGTTTTTCGAGAGCCTGTTCAGCCATCGGCCTTCACCGTGCCGCAAGCTGCACCGGCTGCTCAACAGTGTGATCATCTTCGACGAGTGCCAAGCGTTTCCGCCGGGGCTGCTCGACCCGACGTTGCGGCAGCTCCGCGCGCTGGCTGCGCTGGGCCGCACTTCGCTGGTGCTTTGTACCGCTACCCAGCCTGCTTTCAAGTGGCGCCCGAGCTTCCAGGAGGGATTCAAAGACTGTGAGGAAATCATGCCCAACGCCACACTGCTGTCACGGCAGCCACCGTTTCGGCGCACGCGAATGGCATACAATTCTAGTCCGCGCACTATGGAAAACCTGTGCTCGGAAATAAGCTGGGAGCCACGTGCATTGGCGATCTTTAACACTCGCCGGGATGCGGCGCGAGCGTTCCAACTGTTGCGTGACGGGCCGGTCGGGGAGCAAACGGAGGTGTTTCATTTGTCCACTCTGCTGTGCCCCCTGCACCGCCAACACGTGATGGCACGGATCAGAACGCTGCTGGACACGCCCGGTGCACGGCTCATCGTCGTATCGACTCAACTTATCGAGGCCGGGGTAGACATCGACTTCCCGGTGGTTTACCGCGCCCTCGGCCCATTAGATTCTATGATCCAGGCTGCCGGACGCTGCAATCGCGCAGGTACGTTGACCGATCGGCTTGGGGAGTTGAAGATCTTCCGTCTTGAAGAAGAGAGCGTACCGAAGGGTATTTATCAGATCGGTCGGGACAAGGCACTGCCATTTTTGGAAAGGATCGGCGATGCGCCGCAGGTGGAACCAGCACTCATCACAGAGTATTTCTCCGAGCTATACGCTCTGACGAGACGTGACCTGGCCGGGATCGCGCACTTTGACGAAGCGCGGAAGTACCGGACCATCGGTGAGGAGTACCGTTGGATCGAAGGTGGCACCCAGTCGGTTGTCACCGACTACAGCGAGGAAGGAGTTGCAGTGCTTGCAGAGTTGCACCGAGACATCCACGCTCCACCGAAAGGTAACTTGCTGAGGCGTTTGGGTCCGTTGTCGATCAACCTGCGAGCGAGTGACATCAAGCAGGGGCTTGCTGACCTCAAAATAGCCCAGCCACTGCCAAATGGTTTGCTGGTCACGCAAGGAAGCTACGACCCGGTTCTTGGCTACACTCTCGCTGAAGAGCCATCCATCAACATGTTCTGCCAGTGACGACGAAAAGGAAACAAGTCGCGGCGCAGGGTACCCAAGCCGCAACTTGCTCCATCGCCATTTCGCAGTGATTTCAACACACTCATCTCTGTGATGAGACAAGGAAGGCCATCTATTTGACAGAATTCCATTGCGTCCACTGGAGAATAGCGATAAAAGTTTCGAATGCAAGTTGGATGCGACTCTCGGAAGATGTTTGTTCGTCGCTGTCCGGACACGGGCAATTCAACTTGTTCAAAGGCAATCGCTACTAAAAAAGCGACCCCGACGCGTCAACGTCGAGGTCGCCCATGCTAGTGTGGCGTAAATGGCAAACGCGGCTGTTTTGCAAACAGCTTCCTGACCGGAACTGCGGGTTCGATTCCCGCCACTAGCAGACAGTAGCAAATTTTCTTGTGTATTCAACGCCATTAAGGGTACACAGGATTGTACTAGCCCATGCATGTTCAGCTTAAAGTCTCAGGTGAATTCGCCTGTTTTACCGCGCCGGAGATGCGCGTGGAGCGGGTGTCGCTGCCGGTAATGACCCCTTCGGCGGCGCGGAACATCTTGCACTCGGTGTTCTGGAAACCTGAGATCCGTTACGAAATCGATGAAATCTCCGTGCTTAATCCGATCGAGTTCATTTCCGTACGCCGCAACGAGATCCAGGACGTGATTTCCTTGAAAAGTGTTCGCGCCTGGCAGGCAGATGCCTCGACCTACGAACCTTACCTGGTGGACTCCGCCGGACGCGAGGACGTACAGGGCGAACACCGCACCCAGCGCAACAACGTCATCCTGCGCAACGTGGCTTATGTGATCCAGGCGCGGTTGATCGTCAATCAGCCGACGCCAGAGAACAACCCCACCAAGTACCTGGAAATGTACACGCGCCGGGTTGCTGCCGGACAGTGTTTCCGACAACCCTACCTTGGCATCCGGGAGTTTGCGGCGCGTTTCGAACCGCCGAGCGGCGGCGAGCAGCCTATCGCAGACAACCGGGACTTGGGCATTTTCCTTTACGACATGGATTACGGCGCCAAGTGGGAGGCTCCCAAAGGTGCGCTCTTCGCCCCGGCGCGGTTGGTCAACGGCGTGCTTGATGTGCGCGCAATGCGTGAAAATCTTTATCGGAGAGCGGGCGTATGATTTTCCAGAAACTCCACGCTTTTGCCAGGCAGCGCGGCTTGCTCGACGACTTGGATTTTGTCGGACAGACTATCCATGGGGTCTTTTCGTTGAGAGTGGATGGCACATTGGCAGGTGCGCCCTTGCCGTTGGGCGAAAAGAAAAAGCCGTTCGTAAAATCCACGGCCAAACTCCCCGCCCGCAACTCGGCGGCCATCGCTGGGTTGGGCGCGGACACTTTGGGACGGATCGTGCCCGGCTTCGATCCGGCTGCGAACGCTTTCGCACGGCGCACGCAGCAGCTTTTCCTGGAGCAAATGGCGGCGATCAACGCGGCGCAAGCACAGCCGCATCCGGGTTTGACAGCCATCGTCGCTTTTCTGCAATCGCTGGCCGCTTCGACCGAAGTGGCAGAAGCCGTGAGCGCGGAATTGCGTAAAGCCAAACTGCTGCCGACCGACTGGGTCACGTTCCAGGTTTCCGGACAGGAGGCGCTTTGCATCGAATGGCCGGTGGTTCAAACGTGGTGGCGGGAACAACAAACCCTACGGCGAGCCGAGCGTGCCATCTCGGGCAAGGACGCAGCCATCTGCATGGTGACGGGTTTGCCCTGCCTCCCGCAGTTGACTCACGGAACCCGGATCAAGGGGATTCCCGGCGGGCGGAGCGGCGGTGTCGCCTTGGTTTCGGGCGCTGGCAGTGCTTTTAATTCCTATGGATTCGAGAAATCACTGACCAGCCCGATGAGCGAGGAGGCGGTAGAAGGTTACATCCGCGCTGTTGGCTTCATGGTGGACCATCGGGACTACCACTATCGCACCGGTGAGGTCATTCATCTATTCTTCGGCGACGAGCCCAACCGTGCAGATAATCCCGGCGCGGTGCTCCAGTCCGGCGGCATCGTGAGCGTTCCGGTGAACGGCGCGGACGCGCAGGGGGACACGGGTCCAGTAATGATCGAGATCGGTGCGGACTGGCTGGACACGCCGACCGACCGCGATGAGCACAGCAGTGATCCCGCAGTGGCTGGTAAGGTTTTCCAGGGGCCTTATGCAGGCGCTCTCGACGAGGCCCATGCCGAGGATGCCATGCGGTTCTACAGTCTTTCGCTCAGCGGCAACAGCGCGCGCGCCATCGTGCGTGGTTGGCTCGACCAGACCCTGACGCAGGCCAGGAAGCACGTGCGTGAATGGTTCGAGGATTTGGAGATCCGGCTCGACCGACCGCTCTTCAAGGACGACACGAGATTTGCGGAGCGCGGCACGCTGTACCGACGCTGGCCACTGTGGCAGTTGGTCAACACGCTCCAAGGGCAAGGTGAAAGCGCCAAGGAACAGATCGTCAAGGAGCAGCAACTACTCTGGGAGTGTGCGCTGGCAGGCCGTCACCATCCGATGCCGCTGGACTTGTTGCTTCGTGCCGTAGCTCGCATTGGCTCCTCCGGCGAATTTCCTCCTGTGCGTGCGGCTCTAATCCGTTGCGTTTTGAACCGCTTGCGACCCATCCATCAAAACCACTTCATGAAAAAAGACCTCGATCTCCAATCGCACAGTTGTGCTTACCAATGCGGACGCCTGGTGCGGGTGCTCACAAGAATTCAGGTGAGCGCACTTCGTGACTCAGACACCAACGACGCGAAAAAACGCGAGATCAATGCGGGCGTCATAGAAAAGTATTATTCCGCCGCCTCGGCCATGCCCGGGAATGTTCTCGGACCCTTGATTGCGAAGGCTCAGCATCATCTAGCAAAAATTGAGAACCGTCCTGATCGTGGGGCGAAGATTGCCAACAGCTATCGACGTACACTCAGAGAAATCTGCACAACCATCGTGAAGCTTGGCGGCTTCCCGCAGACCAACAACCCTGTGCAGCAGGGCGAATTTGCGCTCGGCTTCTACTTCCAGGAAGCCCGTGCGCCGAAGGAGACCACGGCAACTCCGGCTGCCTCCCCCGTCTCCGAAACCGTCACCGTCTAGCCAATCGCACCGACACCATGAGCAATCCCATCCAGAACCGCTACGATTTCCTCTACTATTTCGATGTGCAGGACGGCAACCCGAACGGCGACCCTGATGCGGGCAACCTGCCGCGCATCGACCCGCAGACTTTCCAGGGCCTCGTCACCGACGGCTGCCTGAAACGCAAGATCCGCGATTACGTCCTGGCCGCTAAAACGGAGGGCGAAGGGGCAACTCCCGGGTTCGAAATTTACTTCCAGACCAAGGGCGGCCCGGAAAAACGGGTACTCAACACGATCCACCAGCGCGCGCACGACGCTGTGGGCATCAAGAAGGACAAAACCGACAAGGTGCCCGGCGAGCAGAAGTACCGCGACCAGCTCGCGGCGCGGGATTGGATGTGCCGGAACTTCTACGATGTGCGCGCCTTTGGCGCGGTGATGAGCACTGAAATCAACTGCGGCCAAGTGCGTGGGCCGGTGCAGGTGACGTTCGCCCGCTCGCTGGACCCCATCGTGCAGCAGGAAGTCGCCATCACGCGTAAGTCCGTGACGAAGAAGGAAGACGCCGAAAAGCAACTCAACAATGACGGCGGCCTCACCGGCACGATGGGCCGCAAAGCCATCGTGCCCTATGGCCTCTACGTCGCCCACGGCTTCATCTCGGCCAACGAGGCGGTGGCGACCGGCTTCGGCGAGGACGATCTGGCGCTGCTTTTCGAGGCGTTGCGCGGCATGTTCGACCTCGACCGCTCGGCCTCGCGCGGCATGATGGCGGCGCGATGCCTGTACGTGTTCAAGCATGCTTCCAAGCTGGGCAACGAACCGGCCCACAAGCTCTTTGAGCGAGTCCGCGCCAGGCCGCGTGATGAGGACAAAGTTCCACGCTGCTTTGGCGACTACGAGATCACGCTGGATCAAGAAGATCTGCCGTCCAGCGTGACCGTCTCCCAACTGATTTGAACCCGCCATCGTGGACCCGATCCCGCTCAGCGCCTTGAACCATTTTCTATTCTGCCCGCGCCGGGCGGCGCTGATCCACGGGGAAGGTCTCTTCGTGCAGAACGCCCACACCACGCAGGGCAACCTGACCCACGAGCACGCCGATCTGCCGGGCTACGAGGCGGCCAAGGGCGTCGTGCTCCTACGGGCCCTGCCGATCCATTCCCTGCGGCTGGGACTCTCGGGCAAGTGCGACATCGTGGAACGGCGCAAAGACGGTTCGTACTACCCCGTGGAGTACAAGAAGAGCCGTCGGCGGATTTTCGACAACGTGGATGCACAGTTGTGCGCGCAGGCGATGTGCCTGGAGGAAATGCTCGGGGTGGACATCCCGCGCGGGGCCGTCTTCCACGCGGAAAGCAAACGGCGGCGCGAGGTGGTCTTTGACGAAGCGCTGCGGACGTTGGTGGAATCCGCCGCCGGAGAACTGCGGGCCTTGCTGCAGGCCCGCACCACGCCGCCGGCCGTCCTGCTGCCGCGTTGCGAGGGCTGTTCCCTGCACAGCCTGTGTCTGCCGGAACTCACCAGCACCCTGGCGGCGGCGCGGTGCGCGCGGGCGGCGGCGGCGCTGTTCTCGCTCCCGCCGCTGCCGGAAACACAACCCGCATGACCGAAGTCCGGCAGAACACGCTTTATCTGGTGACACCGGGCAGCTACGTGTCGCGCGATCATCTCACCCTGCGCATTGAGGTGGAGCGGGTCCACAAACTGGCCGTGCCGATCCATCATCTGGAATCGCTCTGTGTCTTCGGTCCGACCATCCTGGTCAGCCCGCCGGCCCTGGCCCTGTGCTGGGAACACGGTGTCGCGGTGAACTATCTTTCCGAGCACGGGTATTTTCTCGCGCGCGTGACGGGGGAGCCTGACACCAGCGTCATGCTGCGCCGCACGCAGTTCCGGGCGGCGGACGACCCGGTGCGTTGCGCGGCCGTGGCCCGCCACGTGATTGCCGGGAAGATCCAGAACGCGCGCAACAGTCTGTTGCGCGCCGCGCGCGAAGGCACGGAGGAAGGTGACCGCGCTGTGCTGTCGGCGGCGGTGGAGGCGCTCACCCGCACCCTGCGCGAGCTGGAGGCGGCCGTCGGGACCGATGCGATCCGCGGCATCGAAGGCCGGGCGGCGGCAGTGTACTTTTCCGCGTTCGACCGGTTGTTCAAACAACAGCGCGAGACATTTGCCTGGACCGTCCGCAGCCGGCGTCCACCGCTGGACCGGATCAACTGCCTGCTGTCCTTTCTCTATGCCTTGCTGCGGCACGATTGCCTGGCGGCCCTGACGAGTGTGGGTTTAGACCCTTTCGTCGGCTTTTTGCACGTGGACCGCGCCAACCGCCCTTCGTTGGCGCTGGACCTGATGGAGGAGTTCCGGCCTTGGCTGGCAGACCGGCTGGCGGTCACGCTGATCAATCGCCGGCAGATCGAAGCGGCGCAGTTTGTGCAGAGGGAAAGTGGAGCTGTCGAGCTGAGTGAGGCCGGACGAAAGCTCCTCATCAAAGCCTACCAGGAAAGGAAGCAGGAATCCATGCGTCATCCTTTGCTGGAGGCCGACTATCGGCTAGGGCAAATGCCCTTCGTGCAGGCGCGGATTTTGGCGAGGTACCTGCGTGGCGACCTGCCGGCCTACGTTCCTTTGGTACCCCGCTAATGGCCGAACCGGGTGTTGAACCAAATTTATGCTGGTCTTGATCACCTATGACGTGTCCACGCTGGAAGCCGCCGACCGGCGGCGGTTGCGTAAAGTGGCGCAGGTTTGTCAGAACTACGGACAGCGCGTCCAGAAATCCGTTTTTGAGTGTCAGGTGGGGCAAAAAGAATGGATTGCACTCAAAGACGCTTTATTGTCTGCGTTCGACTCCGCCAAAGATTCGCTGCGCTTTTATTTTCTGGACGAAACCGCGGTCCAGCGCATCGAGCACCACGGGTTGGGTAAACCCGTAGATTTGACCGAACCGCTGATCTTGTGAGCAGCAACATCTGGATGAAAGGATCGTCGAGGCTGGTAAGAGCTTGCGCGAACCTGGAGTGCCGACTAAATAGCCACCGCTTCGCGTTGCGCGAAGACTCTCTGTGCGGGAGAGGTTTACAGCGATTCATTGACAATCCATCTGTGTATTTTAGTCTTGCTGTGGTCAGGTTCGCGCAAACAGGGTCGCAAACTGCTCCACAAGTTGCGTTTGCAGCCGCAGAGGTCGCCCCGGCTTCCGAGCCCGGGCGTGTATTGAAACTGGCAGCGGGAGGAACATGTTCCTGACCCTGCGTGTCGCCCCGGCTTCCGAGCCCGGGCGTGTATTGAAACTGACGCTGGCCGGAATCGTCGCGCCCACTTCGAGGTCGCCCCGGCTTCCGAGCCCGGGCGTGTATTGAAACTTCAACAACATCCGCCACCGTGCCATCGCTTTTGAGTCGCCCCGGCTTCCGAGCCCGGGCGTGTATTGAAACAGGCTGCCCACCGCACTCGCGCCAGCCTGGACCAGTCGCCCCGGCTTCCGAGCCCGGGCGTGTATTGAAACTTCCCGGCTCCGCTCGAACCCAGTAGGGAGAGCCAGTCGCCCCGGCTTCCGAGCCCGGGCGTGTATTGAAACATGAGTGGGGCTCTCTAACACCCCCTAACCCTTGCGTCGCCCCGGCTTCCGAGCCCGGGCGTGTATTGAAACGAATTTTCCCCGGCAGCGAGCGGCAAAGACCCGGGTCGCCCCGGCTTCCGAGCCCGGGCGTGTATTGAAACACCGGCAACATCTTGGGCAACGCGGCGGTCAGCACCGTCGCCCCGGCTTCCGAGCCCGGGCGTGTATTGAAACCTGCTCAATGGCCAGTTGAGGCTGCTCTGATTGCGTCGCCCCGGCTTCCGAGCCCGGGCGTGTATTGAAACACCTCACGCCAGATCAGATGGAGACTTACAAGCAGGTCGCCCCGGCTTCCGAGCCCGGGCGTGTATTGAAACTGCGTGATACTACCCGCGTTGGCATTGCATAAGAGTCGCCCCGGCTTCCGAGCCCGGGCGTGTATTGAAACCTTGCCGTCTTTCGTGTTGCGAAAGACGGCGTAGGTCGCCCCGGCTTCCGAGCCCGGGCGTGTATTGAAACAAGCTGGGGGACTTGGTCCTTGTCGAACGCCCACGTCGCCCCGGCTTCCGAGCCCGGGCGTGTATTGAAACCAGTGCGGCGAGGCTGCCGTGCGCCACGAGTTGCGTCGCCCCGGCTTCCGAGCCCGGGCGTGTATTGAAACGTTGACCAAGAAAGCGCTGATCCGCCTTTCCGGGTCGCCCCGGCTTCCGAGCCCGGGCGTGTATTGAAACTCGGCATCCTAGTGTGCAATATCTCTGTGGTAGCGTCGCCCCGGCTTCCGAGCCCGGGCGTGTATTGAAACCCCTTTTGGAAGTTGCACAAGGGCTATGCCAGCCGGTCGCCCCGGCTTCCGAGCCCGGGCGTGTATTGAAACTGATTACCAACGCTCAAAACCCAGGAACAAGCACGGTCGCCCCGGCTTCCGAGCCCGGGCGTGTATTGAAACACCTTGCCGGCCACCGGTAAAACCACGATCACCGCGTCGCCCCGGCTTCCGAGCCCGGGCGTGTATTGAAACAACGATCTGCTGGACGCGATGACGCAACTCAGCAAGTCGCCTCGGCTTCCGAGCCCGGGCGTGTATTAAAACTTCGGAATCGGTGCCTCCATCGGCAACCAGTGAAGTCGCCCCGGCTTCCGAGCCCGGGCGTGTATTGAAACGCATCCACAGCCGAGGAGGGTAACTAACCATGCCCGTCGCCCCGGCTTCCGAGCCCGGGCGTGTATTGAAACCCGAAAGTGGATCTCGTCCCGACCCAGGTGCACGTGTCGCCCCGGCTTCCGAGCCCGGGCGTGTATTGAAACTATCGTCGTCGTGCGCGAACCGGGGCCGACGCTCGAGTCGCCCCGGCTTCCGAGCCCGGGCGTGTATTGAAACAACACGAGCTTGTCCGGTATCACCGATCCGAACAAGTCGCCCCGGCTTCCGAGCCCGGGCGTGTATTGAAACACATTCATTACCCGCGGTTGTCGCGCGGGTATTCCGTCGCCCCGGCTTCCGAGCCCGGGCGTGCGAAGCCGCTGGGGTCACGTCTAAACTCTTTGACATCTGTTTTTGTGTTTCCTTGGTCTTCCTCAGCAATGTCAAAGCATTTAGACGTGACCCTGGCGGCTTGAAGGAAGAGCTGGCCGCCCTCCAAGCCGCTCATCTCGACCAGCGGGTGGGCCTGTGGGCACAGGACGAGAGCCGCCTTGGGCTGCACACCATCCAGCGCCGCCGCCTGACCCTGCCGGGCCTCAAGCCGGTGTGCCCCTTTGAGCAGGATTTCAAAAGCTTCTGGCTGTGCGGGGCCGTGGAACCCCAAAGCGGCAGGAGCTTCGTCTTGGAACTACCCGCTACCGACCACGGCTGCTTGCAGGTCTTTCTCGATGCGTTCGCCGCCGCCCACGCGCAAGATCCGCAGGAGGTGCAGGTGTTCCTGCTGGACAACAGCGGGCCGCACCGCGCCAAGGCCCTGTGCTGGCCCGAGCGGGTCGCCTCCCTCTCCCTGCGGGCGTACTGCCCGGAACTCAACCCGATCGAGCGCTGGTGGCAGGAACTTAAAAGCGCCGCTTCCAACACCCTCTTTGGTACGCTGGCGGCTTTGCGCACCCGTCTGGATACCGAGTTGCAGGCCTGAACCAGCCAACCCGCCCGGATGCGCTCGCTTGCCAGCTACCCCTACATCATAGAGGCACTAAATACGCTGGGCTAATCAAGAGAAATGGTGTTATTAGTTAATCTACTATTGTAAATAGCAATCGCTCCAGCGGCTTCGGCTTCCAACCTCCGCCTGGTGCCAACCGCAAGTACGGTCATGCGAACGTTGCCACGACCCGCCTCTACGACCGTCACCGCATGCGCTCGGGGGACAGCCCAACCGGTGAGGCCGCTTCCTGATCTCCGGAGGCGGACCCCTTGCGTCGGGGCGACAAGAGATCAATCAGCAACTCGAGGCTGCTCCGCACTCCGGTCAACCCCTTCTCGGGATGCATCCGGCCGCTCGCCTTCAGCGCGATCAGGCCGTGCATTGTCGCAAACAACAGCCCGGCGAGCGTCGTGTCGGGTACGTCCGGCAAGGCTTGCGCCAGCTGGCATTCCTCCACGATCCCGACAAACTCGCCAAAAGCCGCGAAGGCGCTCCGCTCCAACTCGCCCTTCTGCGCGGCAATCGCCGGGTCGCTGAAGAGCAGCCGGTAGCGGGCCGGATGTTCGACGCTGAAGTCAACGACGACCTGGAGCGCGTTCATCAATTTCGCAGCAGGTCCTGCGGCGCTCTGACGGGCGGACCGGAAAGCTTCCGTCAGCATGGCAAAGTCGGCGGCGGCGACGGCAGCCAGCAACGCATCCCGGCTCTCGAAATGCTTGTAGGGAGCGTTGTGCGAGAGGCCGGCAGCGTGGCCGACCGCGCGCAGCGTCACGGCGTCCTCGCCGCCGCGGTCGAGCAACGCTGCCGCCGCGAGGATCAGCCTTCGGCCGGTGGTCACCGCAGCGGAACGGACTCTTCGTTTCCCTGCAGCCGGACGAGCGTCTTGGAGTCGTTCCATAGTTTCAGGGCGCGCGCTTCGTCATAGGACAGTTTAGAAGATCTTCTCTCATGGAGTGCGCCGTCCTGCGACTGGAAATACTTGCCCGATCCATTCGCGTAGGCGGGATCGGCAGCCAGCTTGGCAAGAGAGGCACCCGAGAAGCTGACCGTGCTCTGCGTGACGCCCGCCCGCTTCATGACCCACTTCATGAAGCGGGTTTTCGCCAGCACCTGCACCGGCTTTGGCATCGTGCGCAGCAGCCCGGTCTCGGGGATGGACCCGGGGTCGAAGGCAATCGACGCGATCAAATTGCCGGAGCGCCGTAACCGGCGGTGCAGTTCATACGCGTAAAGAATCGTGCAGAGCTTGGAGGTCGAGTAGCGCTTGCCCGCGGAGAGCGGCTTCCGGCCGTCTTTTCCATCGTTGGCCAGGGCAAGCGCGTCCGGCTCCGCCACGAGGCCGACCATCTTTCCGTCCGTGGTGTCGGGATCGTGCGTGCCGCTCGCGGTGAACACGATCCGTCCGTGGTCCGCCAACCGATTCGTAAGCAGTTCGACCAGCAGGAAATGCCCCAGGCAATTGGTCGCGAACGTGGTCTCGTAGCCCTCGGGGCTGTAGGAGAGCGGCCCATTGTGTCTGCCGCCGGCGTTGCACAAGAGCGCTTGGAAAGAGTCAATTTCGCCGCGGTCAAGCATCGCACGGAACCGGGCGGCGGCCTCCCGGACCGAGGCCAGCGAAGAGGTGTCGAGCGGCAGGGTGGTGACCTGGACGCCGTAGGCCGTCCGGAGCTGCTGGGCCGCGGCCTCCATCCGCTCCGGGCTGCGCCCGGCGAGGACCAGGTGGTGACGCGATTGAGAGGCAAGCTGTTTGGCGCATTCGAAGCCGATGCCGGCATGACCGCCGGTGATAAGAGTGGTTGGCATGATGATTTCCTTTAGGTTGACAGCGTCAACCTTCGCCAGGCTGGTGTACGCTGTCAACCAACGCCGTGGCCGCACCGATAGAAGAGTCCTCTCAGGAAAAGGAAAGAATTGCGCTCCAAGGATGGGTGGCCAACGGTTCAAGGGGCCGGAGCCTTCCCGCGCCTTGTGCAACGCGGCTGCGCCAGGTTCAGGCCGATGACTTCCGCTTTCCGCGGAGCAACGCGAGCACGTCCTGCGTGGCGTCCCGGAACGCCTGGCGCAGCCAGACGTGGTGAACGTCGAGTTCCTGGCGTTTGTGCCAGACCATGATGTAGCGATACCCCTCCAGTTCCTTGGGCGGTCGCACCAGCCGCGTCGTCTCCGGGTTGATCAGAGTGGTGGCCAAGCTTCCGGGGAGGGTGGCGATCAGGTTTGACCGCGACACCATGCGCAACGCGACCTCGAAGTAAGGCACGCTGAACGTACACTTCCGGCTGACTCCGAGTTTGGCGAGCGCGAGGTCGGGAACCGCTTGCCGATCATCCAGGATGGTCACGGAGACGTGCTCCGCGTCGAGGTACTGCGCCAGGGAAAGCTTCCGCCGGTGCGGGCTCTCTTTGGCGACCGCGCAGACGAACTCATCCTCGAACAGTTTCTCCTTGCGCAGGGCGGGACCCAGAGTCCTGAAATCGGCGTCGAGGACCAAGTCCCGGCCGTTCGTTTCCAGGTCCGTGTAGCGATCCTCCTTGTAGCTCAAGAAGCGGAACGAGATGTTGGGTGTCAGCGCGTGCCTGCCCGTGAAAACGGGTCCGTAGAGATGCAGGAGACTGTCGGCCGCGGCGATCTTGAACGTCGCTTCCTCCGTGGAAGGATCAAAGGCTTTGCCGGTGATCAGCTTGTTGATGTGCGGCAGAACAACGGCCAGTTCCTGCAGCAAATCTTGCCCCCGCACGGTCGGCTGATAGCCTTTGGCCACCCGCACGAGCAACTCGTCGTGAAACATCTCGCGCAGCCGTTGCAACGCCCGGCTGACCGCAGGCTGGGTTAGCCGCAGGCGTGCCGCAGCCCGAGAAACGCTCCGCTCCTCGACCAGGACAACGAAGTAAACGAGCAGGTTGAGGTTCGCCTGCTGCAATTGTTCAAGAGGGATAGCCATCGCTGAAGTAGGCACCACGTAAGCCTGTCCAGGTATGATTGCAATGCATATCGCTTATAAGCACTTTGCATTTTGCTGATGGTTGAGTGGGGAGTAAAACTTCTCCAGACAGCAAACAACCAAACGACAGGAAGAAAGGAAAAACTCATGGCAGGAACAGCAATCATCACCGGTGGATCAGGCGGGATCGGGCAGGGAATCGCCGCCCGTCTCGGAGCGGATGGCTTCGCGGTCATCGTGCATTACTCGGGTGCCGCTGAAAAGGCCGACGAAGCCGTCCGGAACATCACCGCCAGCGGCGGCAAGGCGCTCGCGGTCAACGCCGACCTGAGCGAGCCGGCAGCCGTCAAGCATCTCTTCAAGGAAGCCGCTTCGGCCTTTGGTCCCATCTCGGTCGTCGTGCATACGGCCGGAATCATGCCGCTGGCTCCCATCGCCAAAGGGGACATCGAAGCTTTCGACAAGGTGATCGCGGTCAACCTCCGGGGAAGCTTCCTGGTCATGAGCGAGGCGGCGAACCATCTGCTCGACGGAGGACGCTTGATCGTTTTTTCTAGCAGCGTCATCGGCAAGAACTTCCCCGCTTATGGACCCTACATCGCCTCGAAGGCCGGGGTGGAAGGCCTCACCAAAGTGTTGGCCAACGAACTGGGTGCGCGCCACATCTCCGTCAACGCCGTCGCACCTGGTCCCGTGAAAACCCCTCTTTTCCTGAAGGGCAAGTCGGAAGAGATGCTCGCTGGAATCAGCAAGCAGACTCCGTTCAACCGCATCGGTGAAGTCGGCGACATCGTCCCGGTCGTCGCCTTCCTGGCCAGCGCCGAAGCGGGCTGGATCAACGGGCAGGTCATCCGGGTAAACGGCGGCTTCGTCTAGCACCGTTCCACGTTCCATTTGCGGAGTTCAAAGCCAGATCCTTCGCGGGACAAGCCATCACTCGGAGCGACGCTGCCCGGCAGCAGTTCACAACCTATCAAAAGAAAACACCATGCAAATGACAGGCAATACAATCTTGATCACCGGCGGCAGCGCCGGGATCGGGCGTGGTCTCGCGGAAGCTTTCCTGGCGCTGGGCAATGAGGTGATCATTGCCGGCCGTCAAAAAGCTCAGCTTGAGGAGACGGTTCAATCCATCCCGGGACTGCGCCCGGAGACTCTCGACGTGGGGAACGGCGACGCGGTGCGGAGGTTTGCCGACATCCTCCGGTCCAGGTACCCGAAGTTGAACGTCCTCATCCACTGCGCGGGAATCATGCGGTGGGAACGTTTGCAGGACGGCGACATCGACGGCGCGGAGCAAACCTTCAGCGTCAACCTTCTCGGGACGATGCGTCTGACGGCGGCTCTGCTGCCGCAACTGAAAGCGCAGGCGCGTGCCGCGGTGATGACGGTTTCCTCGGGACTGGCCTTTGTGCCGATGGCGCTGACGCCAAGCTACAGCGCCTCCAAAGCGGCGGTGCATTCCTACACGCAGTCCTTGCGCTACCAGCTCCAAGGCTCGTCGGTTCAGGTGCTGGAACTGATCCCGCCCAAGGTGCAAACCAACCTGGAAGGCCCGGGAAACGATGCCGACCCACACGCGATGCCGCTGGCCGACTTCATCGCGGAGACGATGCAAATTTTAAAGGCGACACCTCGCCAGAATGAGTTGTGTGTTGAACGAGTGCGCTCGTTTCGTTTCGCGGAAGCCAACGGCGTCTTGCCTGAACTGTTCAAGCAACTAAACGATGCGCGTGCGGCGAGCAGGAACTGAGCGAAGCGCCCGGAAGGCTTCATTACAGGCCAAGCCGCGCCGTTCCATCCATCGATTCGTTTTCGAGACGTCCACCGGATGATGAGGTATGAACCGATCAATTTGCGGCCTTCGATTGGCGTGGAGAACGATTTTTTCCTCGGGCTCGTCTCGCGCAACGCCGCCGATTTGCCTTGAGCAAAGGCCTTGGTGCTCCGGCGTGAAACCGCGAAGAGCAGCGTGGAAGTCGATGGCACCAGCCTTGTTTTGCCCGGCTTCCACCACGAGGCGGGCCGCACGCCAACCCAACCCCAACCTACTCAGCAAAACCGACCGACACGAATCCTCTGCAATCTTCGGAACATTTCATTCCCTTACTCCCGCCGACCGTGAGGCCGCCACCGCGATGAAAGCGGCGGTAGCCCCTTTCAAGGGGACCACCCTTGGTCCGGAGGCTCGTGCCTCCTTCGGCGAGATGATGCGGCACACTCCGGCCGCGGAGGGTGTCACCTGCCGGGAAGATACCGTGGCGGCATCCCGGGCTGGTGTTGCCAGCCGTCCGGCAACACGGCCCCAGCCAGTGCCGTGTTGTTTCTGCACGGAGGCGCTTACGTGGTCGGTTCAGCCGATGCCTTTTGCCCCTTCGTGAGCCAGTTCGCGGTCCGGACGGGAGTGGACTTCTTCGTGCCGGATTACCGCCTGGCCCCCGAGCACCCTTTTCCGGCGGCGGTGGAAGATGCGCGGGCGGTGTACCGGGGGTTGGCGGAACGCGGCCGGCAGCGCCTCGGCCTCTGCGGCGACTCGGCGACTCGGCGGGCTGGCGCTGGTGACACTCGCCTGGGCCCTGCAGACGGCGGTCGGAGAGTCCGCGTTCCCTGCTCCCCGTGCGGCGGTGGTGCTATCGCCTTGGACCGATCTTGCCTTGGAGTCGGAAAGCTGGCGCACGCGCGCGGAAGCCGAATTCTTTCTCACCCGGGACGTGCTGGCCGACGCCACGCAACGCTATCTTGCGGGCCGTGACGCCCGTGACCCGCTGGCCTCCCCGGTGTACGGCGAGCTGGCGGGCCTGCCGCCCGTGCAGGTGCACGTCGGCGACGCCGAAGGGCTGCTCGATGACTCGAAGCGCTACGTCGCAAGAGCCCAAGCAGCGGGCACGGCGGCGGAACTATACGTCTGGGAAGGCATGCCCCACGTCTTTGCTTCCAACGTGGGTAAGCTCGAAGCCTCCGGGCAGATGCTGGAGACTGCCAGCCTTTTTCTGGCTGGCCACCTACAGCCATCTTCACCATGATTGAGCCCCTGGACGGGCACGCGCCGTCGTGACCCACTTCGTCCGGGCAGAGGCAGAAAAAGTCAGGGGCACGACGGCGCGTGCCCGTCCAAGCTCTCCTGCAAGCACCGCCCTGCTCAATCATGGCGAAAACGGCTGCAAGATAACCTTTGGACGGCTGCGCATCCTTTCCGCGTTTACCCCGCGGTTCCGGAAGACTAAGCCGGTGCCAGCCAAGGGCGCATTCCACTTTTCCCGCCCACTTCATGGAAACAATGCTCATCGGTGCCACCGGTCCGACCAGCCAACAAATTGTCAAACTCTAGCGACGACGTAGGGGACGCGTTATGATCGGCGCTGTACCAGGTTAAAGTCCTGCACCATGCACAAGGCACCGTGCGCCTTGAGGGGGGTTGACCGTGGCCAGTCCCACTTTCGCGCCATCGGCGAGGGCCTGCCTGCGATCAGCGCGGGATGCCTGGGGCTTCTCCAAGCGCCGTGGCTACGTCAGTCAACCCAAGTGAGTGGCGCATCAGGAAGCGCAAGAAGAAAGCGGTGCATCCTATCGCGGAGACTCGCCCGACGATCTCCGGTCACTTTGCCGCGCCGTGTTCCTGCCGGTTCTTCCCGGTGAGCCGCTCCCAGTTGCCGTGCGCCACCATTTCCTTCTCCTCGGGCGAGAGCGCCGCCTGCTCGACGAAGTCGCGCGCGCCTCTGCCCGGCGCGATGATGAAGGGGTAGTCGGTGGAGAACAGGATCCGCTCGATCCCCATCACCTGTTTGGTCCAGGCGAGGTACGCCGGGCTGAACATGCCGCTGGGCGTGGCGTGGAAGTTCTGGCGCACGTAGTCGCGGATGGGCCGCTGCAGGTGCTTGGCCTGCGCCGACATCGCGTCGATGCGTTCCAGGTAGAAAGGGACCATCTCGCCCCAGTGCCCCAGAATGATCTGCAAATCCGGGCAGCGATCAAAGACGCCCGAGAGGATCAGACGCACCGCCTGGATGCCGGCTTCGATGTGCCAGCCCCAGCCGTAGGTCGAAAAGAGATGGTTGAACGCTTCCTCGTAGCCCGAGTAGTACGCCTCCCGGACCGCCGGCGCGGGGGTCTGCGGGTGCAGGTAGAGCGGCACGCGCAGCCGGGCCGCCGCCTCGAAAATCGGCAGGAACTCCGGGTGATCCAGGTTGCGCCCCTGCGTGCGGCTGCCGAGCAGCGCCCCCTGGAAGCGCAGAGCGGTGACCGCGCGCTCCAATTCCTGCGCCGCCGCTCCGGGGTCCGGGGTCGGCAGCATGGCGAAGCCCTCGAAACGAGCCGGGTTTTGCTGGATGGCCGCCGCGAGCAGGTCGTTGGTCTGCCGGGCCAGCGCCACCGCCGCCCCGGCATCCTTCAGGTTCTGCGCGGCGGGCGGGGGCACGGAAAGCACGTGCACATCCACGCCGCTCTCGTCCATCTGCCGCAGCCGCTCGCCGGTGAAGTCCTCCAGCTTGGCTTTGATCGGAGGGGCCTGGATGCCGTCGGTGTTGGGATCGTGCTCGGTGGCGCCAAGGGTTGACCACGCCTTGAGGATGTCTGCGGTGAGGAAGTGCTCTTCCAGGGCGATGAGTTTCATGGGGTTTGCCGGGTGTTTTGTTCAACGTCCCGGCCGTGCCGGCGGACGCGGAAGAATTGAGGGCGGATCGGGCGTGAGCCGGTGGTCAAAGGCGCAGGGCGCGCGACGCGTTGTTGGTGGCGATCTTTGCCAGCGTGTCGGCGGGGAGTTGCACGCCGTCCATCCAATCACCCGCGTCCTTGCTGGACTCGTAGGGGTAGTCCACCGAAAACAGCACCCGATCCTCGCCCATCTCTTCCAGGGCGCAGCGCAGCGGCGCGGTCGCGAAAAGTCCGGACGTGGTGATCAGGATGTTTTCGCGCAAGTAGGCGGAAGGCAGCTTCTTGAGTCCCAGCTTGGAGAAGGCCCACTGGTAGCGGCTGTCAAAGCGCCAGCGCAGGTAAGGCAGGGTTTCGCCGCCGTGCCCGATGATGACCTGCACGGTCGGAAAATGGTCGAACACCCCGCCAAAGATGAGGCGGAGCACGTGCGTGGCGGTTTCCGGCGCCCAACCCCACAGCGCGCCCTGCAACTCGGGGTGGTCCTGGTAGTTCTGCGCGAGCTGGAACGCGTTGGTCGGGTGGAGGTAGATCGGCCGGTCAAGATCCGCGACACGCTCCCAGAACACCTGGTAGCGGTCCTCGTCCAGGTAGTGGCCGTGGCTGTGGCCGTTGAGCAGGGCACCGTGAAAGCCGAGCTGCCGCACCGCGCGCTCCAACTCGTCGGCGGCGTCCTGCGGCGACTGGATGGGCAGGGTCGCAAAACCGCCGAAGCGGTCCGGGTGGCGTTCGATCTGACGCGCCAAGAAGTCGTTGATCGTGCGTGCGTCCTTGATCGCCTGGCGCGCGTCCCTGGCCGACTCGATGCCCGGCACGGTGTGGCTGAGGATGGTCCTGGTGATGCCGCCTTCGTCCATGGCCTGCAGCCGGAGATCATCGAAATTCTCCAAGTGCCGTTTGGTGTCTTCCGCCTGCTGTTGGTCCGCGATGTACTCCGCGGGCGACGAGTATTCGGGCAGCGCCGGCACGCTGAAGTGTTCTTCCAGGGCGATCTTGTTCATGGGTCGGTGCTTTTTCCCGGGTGGTTGCCGGACCAGCCGGCTCGCGTGGCGCGCCGAGGCGTCCCGGCTCATCGACTTTCATGAGCATCAAGGGACGGGTTCCCGGGCCGCAGACAGGCGAGGCGAAATGTTCTTTGCAGTACACTTCGCACGGGGGTCCGTGGATGGTTTGTAAAACCTTCCGAACGTTGGCGAGAATCAAGCGTGGGAGCGGCTGCCAGCGTCGGCGAGGACGACCCGGCGCGGCGTCCAACCGATCCTTATCGGAGGTCTCACCGGGCGGCAGCAGAAAGGAAGTGGTCGAGCCGGCTTAACAACCGCTCGACCTGGAAAGGCTTTGTCAGGTAGTCGCTCGCTCCTTCGGCGAGCAGCCGCGCCCGGCTGTGCGGGGTGGCATCGGCGCTCAACACGATGACCGGCACCTGTCTGGTCGCCGGGTCGTGGCGCAGTTCTGCCAACACGCGATCGCCCGGCAGACCGGGAAGCTGCAAATCCAGGAGAATAAGATCAGGCGCGTCCTGCCGGGCACGTTCCAAGCCTTTGTTTCCGTTCGCGGCGGACAGGAGTTCCCACCGGGGCCGGCGTTTGGCCAGCAGCAAATGCACCACCTGGACGTTCGACGCGTTGTCCTCGATATAGAGCAGGCGAACGCCGTCCCCCGCGATGGGTGGGACGGGCGGCTCACTGACCGGGACCGGGAGCGCCGTCATTGCCTCTGGGACACCTAGGTTGGGCAGTTCAATCCAGAACGTGCTGCCGCGTCCGACCTCGCTTTCCAACCGCAGGCTGCCCCCCATGGCCTCCGCCACACGACGCGAAACCACGAGACCGAGCCCCGTGCCTTCCACCGCGCCGTACGCCTGCGTGAGACGTTCGAAGGGCACGAAAAGGCGGCCAATCTCCTCGGCCGAGAGGCCCAACCCCGTGTCACTGACCTTCACCCGCAAGCGGCTGCCGGGCATCGACTCGCAAGCCACGACGACCTCGCCGCCCTCGCGGTTGTATTTGATCGCGTTGGAAACCAGGTTGAGCAGCACCTGCCGCAGCCTCGGCTCGTCGCACCAGAGAATGGCTGAGAAACAGCCGGACTCCACGCGGCAGGTGATTTGGCGGGCCTGTGCCAGCCGGGCCACGAGGTCGAGGCATCGCCGGGCCAGTTCACCGACGTTCACCTGCGAAGGCGCCAAACGCAGCTCGCCGGCTTCCACCCGCGAAAGGTCAAGCACCTCGTCCACGAGTGAGAGCAGATGGCGGCCGCCCTCGAGAATGTACCCGACGCTCGCGGCCTCCTGCTCGTCCAGGCGGCTCATTTTAAGGAGCTGCCCGAAACCCAGGATGGCGTTGAGCGGAGTGCGCAGTTCGTGGCTGATGCGCGAGAGAAAGAGGCTCTTGGCGGCGTTGGCCTTCTCGGCGGTTTGTCTCTGCTCGGAGGCTTGCGCGAGCGCCCGCTGCACCTGCCCTTCTATCCGGTGCCGGGTGATGGCGGCGGCCAGCACGTTGGCCACCGCCTGCAGGAAAGTAACGTCGTCCGCCGTGAATTGCCGGGGGCTGCGGCTGTAAGTACTCATGATCCCGAAGGGCAGCTTGCCTTCGGTGTAGATGACGGTGGCCACTCTGCTCCTCAAGCCCGACTGCAACATCGAAGCGGGCGCTGTGAAGCGACTCTCCTCGCGCAGATCGTTGGTGACCACGGGAGCATTGGCCAGCGTGTAATTCGACATGGAAGCAACGTCGTCACCCAGATCGACGACGGCTCCGAGCGCGCTTGGCTGCCAGCCGTAGGTCGCGCGCCAGCGATAATGCCCCGGCTCGTCCATGCATTCCACCACGTTGCCCACGTCGGTTTCCAGGGTCTGGCCCACGAGGTTGATCGCCTCCGCCAGCAGGGCGTCGAGACCGTCCTCTCCCTGGGGAGCGGTGTCACGCAGAGCCTTCAGGCCCAGTTGTGAGATGACCTGCTGCTGCCGGGCGCGGATCGACAACAGCTCGTTGTGCCGGGTCCGCTCGGTCGTGTCTCGCGCCAGGCCGAGGATGCGACGGCCCTCGGGTGTCTCCAGCGCGCAGACACGCACCTCGACGGGAAAGCTGCCGCCATCCTTGCGCCGATGCCGTGCCTCCACAGTCCAGGCCTCGCCGGGAGGAATTTCCCGCCACAGCCGGTGCAAGTCCTCCGGCAGCGCACCGACGACGAAAGCGCCGGCGTTGGTGGCGAGCAGTTCCTCGCGGGTGTAGCCGAGCGACGCGCAGGCCGGGGTGTTCACGTCGATGAGGCGGCCCTCGACATCAAGCAAAAAAGCGGCGTCGCTCATCTGGTCGAAGATCTGCTGGAAACGCCGCTCTTTGCGAAGCGACTCCTCGTTGGCCAGTTCGCGCTGCCGGGCGACGGCGGAAAGCTCCTGGTTGGTCCGGGTGAGGTCCTCGGTGGCTTCGGCCACCCGTTTGGCGGCGGAGGCGTGCAGATCCTTGAGCGTATCGTTCTGCGCGCGCAACGTCATCTCGGCAGCCGCCATGGCCGCGAGGTCCTTCAAGGTCTCACGCTGGCGCTTGCCGAACCGCCTCGGTCGGCAGTCGGCCACGCAGAGCGCCCCCAGCGCCTGGCCACCGGGAGTCCGGAGGGCGGCACCCGCGTAGAACCGCAGGCGAACACCTGCCGTCACGAAAGGATTGTCCACGAGGCGGGGGTCCGCCGCGGCGTCCGCCACCACGAACACCTCGTCTTCCAGGATGGTGTGCGCGCAGAACGGGATGTCCCGGGAAGCTTCGCAAGACGCCAGGCCAATCGAAGCCTTGAACCATTGGCGGTCATGCGCCACCAAGGACACCGCCGCCATGGGCACGCGCAAGACCCGGCAAGCCAGGTGGACGATCCGGCTGAAAGCTGCTTCGGACGGGGCGTCGACGAGGTGGAAGTCCCGGAGCGCGGCAAGTCCGGCAGATTCGTCGGGAGGGAGGGCGGCTTGCATCGAAGACGGCGGAGTTTAGCGTCAACAAATAGCAACTGCCGTACCGTTAAGGCAGGGGAAAGGACCCCATCGGCTCTCGCCGATGCGCTCCATCTTCCGCAAACCTCTGGGCGGCGGCTTGGATGGCTTTGTCCTATCCGTCGCCATTCATTTCTCTGGGGACAGCAGGCCGGACCATCCCATTCCCAAGATCGACCCGTCAATCCCGGCGGGCAGGCGACGAAGCCGCGTAGCGGCGAGGATCGTTCGAGTCTGACGAAGCCGTTGCTTTTACGCTTTCGCTGCTTCAATCAGCGCGGAAACCACGACCTCTTCTAATTGGAGGCCGGGTGCCCACTCTTTGATGAACTCGCGGCTTTCGTCCTTTGGTTGGATCTTCACCGCCGAGAAGCCTGCTTCCGTTAGAGCGGCTTGCAACTCGCTCACGACGGACGCACCAGCCAGGCAACCGCAATGAAGGTCCAGGTTGCGTCGGACTTGCTCCGAGAGCGGCGCACCCGTCACCACGTCGGAGATGCAGAGCCGACCACCCCTTTTGAGCACCCGGAACGCTTCGCGGAACACCTGTGGCTTGTCCGGGGAAAGGTTGATGACACAGTTGGAAATAATCACGTCCACGCTGGCGTCGGCGAGTGGCAGGTGTTCAATCTCTCCCAGGCGGAATTCGACGTTCGCGTAGCCGCCCTTTTCGGCGTTGCGCCGTGCTTTGACGAGCATGTCGGCGGTCATGTCCACACCGATGACCCTGCCGGTCGCGCCGACTTCCGCCGCCGCCAGGAAGCAGTCAAAGCCTGCCCCGCTGCCAAGATCGAGCACGGTTTGTCCCGGCTGCACCTTGGCGGCAGCGATGGGATTGCCACACCCGAGGCCGAGGTTCGAGCCTTCGGGCACCGCAGCTTGTTCTTTGGCCGAGTAACCGAGCGCCGTTGAATAGTCCTCTGTGGTCACTGTGCCGCCGCAGCACGCCCCGGCAGCGGCGGGAGCCTTCCCGCCACAGCAGTCCTCCTCCGGGTGGATTCGTCGTCTTTGCGCGCGAGCGAGCCGTAGCGTTCACGCACCGCGCTTCGGATATTGTCAGATGGATGGGTAGTATCGGTAGGCATGGCTGGATGCTCTTCTAGGAGCTTGGTTGGTTTGGGATGAAGTTTCTGCACAGGGCGCGGCGTGGACGCAGCACACCTGCCGGGGCCAGAAGTCCAGCACGTGACCGGCGCTGGAAAGCTCAAACTCGCAGCATTGCAGGAGCATGTCCTTGAGTTGCGCGCGGCCACGCCGCACGCGCGATCCTGGATTTCCAGGACAACTAGCCACGGGTTTGCCTCCACTTGGCTGCCAAAGAGCAGCGGTGGAGCGTTGCGCCGGATCGTGCGCGCCACCAGCCCAGCCCCGCACTCCGGGCAGAGGAAAGCGGCTGCGTTCATCACGGTTCGTTCTCTAGCTTCGCCAGGGTTGGTACGCGGCTTCCAGCCGCCGCTCGATCCTTCCCCACAGCGGGATCTTTGGGAAAGAAACTCTCGCGCATTCGCAGGGCAACGTTGACCAGCAGGATCAACGTGGGCACTTCCACCAATGGCCCGATGACCGCTGCGAACGCCGCACCCGAGTTGAGACCGAACACAGCCACGGCCACGGCAATCGCCAGCTCGAAATTGTTGCTGCCCGCCGTGAACGCCAAGGTCGCCGACCGCTCGTAATCGGTGCCCAGCCACCGGCTCATGAAGAAGCTTAGGAAAAACATCACCGCGAAGTAGATGAGCAGCGGTAGCGCGATCCGCAGCACGTTCAGAGGGATGTGCACGATCTCCTGCCCCTTGAGGCTGAACATGACCACGATGGTAAACAGCAGGGCAACGAGCGTGATCGGCGAGATGCGCGGGATGAACTTCCCCTCGTACCACTCCCTCCCCTTGGCCCGCAGGAGCACAAAGCGCGAAAGTAGCCCGGCCAGGAAAGGCACGCCCAGGTAGAGGAACACGCTGGCTGCCACACTGCCCATCGTCAGCCTGGAAAGGTCCACGTTGCCGAAGTGAACCCCGAGCTTGGGCGGCAGCACCTTCAAAAAGAAGTAGGCGAAGGAGGAGTAGAAGACGACCTGGAAAACCGAGTTGAACGCCACCAACCCCGCGCAGTATTCGCCGCTGCCCTTGGCGAGATCGTTCCAGATGATGACCATCGCAATGCAGCGCGCCAAGCCAATCAAGATTAGGCCGGTCATGTAGTCGGGACGGTCCCGCAGAAACGTGATCGCCAGCACGAACATCAGCACGGGGCCAATCAGCCAGTTTTGCACGAAGGAGAGCGCCAGAACTTTCTTGTCCCGGAACACGTCGCCCATTTCCTCGTAGCGCACCTTCGCCAGCGGCGGGTACATCATCAGGATCAGTCCGATGGCGATGGGAATGGAAGTCGTGCCGATGCTCAGACTGGTAATCGCGTGGGTGGCACCGGGAACGAAGTTGGCGATGAGCACCCCGGCGAGCATCGCCAGGAAGATCCAAAGCGTCAGAAAGCGGTCGAGAAAAGAGAGCTTTTTCACCGCGGCGGCACGTGGTTCTAGGAGAGTGGTCGTTGTCATGGTCATTTCACCTGCTCGTTGCGTGGGCGTTTGGCCGCAGGAGCGGCGGGCAGCACGCCCGCAATCCAGCAGCACTCGCTTTCGAGGCCCGCGAGCCGCTGTAAATCCTCCCGAAAGATCGGATGCGTTTGCACGCAGTCTTGGAGGCAAGCCAGTTGCAGGTCGAGTTCGCGCGGGGGCACCGCAGGCAGAGCGTAGATCATCCATTGCTCGTGCCGGTGAGAGGCAACCAGCGCATGTTTCCGCAGGTAGGCGAGGTGCTTGGAGATGGCGACTTGCGGCACCTGGAGCACTTCCTGGAAGTGGCACACGCAGAGCGGCCCCTTGGTGAGCAGGTGAACGATGCGCAGGCGCGTTAGGTCGCACAGGCAGCGGTAAATCTGGATCAGCGGGGAATCGGCCATGTGTCTTGACAAGTATATGCCCGCTAAGGTATATTCAAGTCGTTTGTGGAATTTTCCGCTTTCAAAGAGGCTTTGCAGCAGTCCTCCAGCCAACAACTCCGTTTCGTGCTGCCGGACGGCGACCTGATCGCCGCGCATGCCCACATCACCGGAGTCGGCCGCATCGACAAGACCTTCATCGACTGCGGAGGCACCGTGCGAAAAATCTCGACTGACGAAAGCGTGCTGGTGCCAAGAGTAACCAGGGGATCAACAGGGAATGAGGGGTCAAGCTACAACTCTCGACAGAGGCAAGATACTACCATAGGGTTATATCTAATACAGCCTGGACTGTCAATAATTGTTGCCTAACCCCTCATTCATCCTGACCCCTCATTTCTCCCTTCAAAGTGAGCAGATTCGCTCATGGCGTCGGAAGGATGGGCAAACCGGCGAACTTTGCCGCCCAATTTACTTTGGCGGTCAATGTCATCAGAAGAGCGAGTGTAATGACGGCACCGATGGTGATGGTCAGCCCCGCCAGACCCTCGAAGAAAAACGAGTAGCTGAACAACACGAGGTAGGCGAACTGCGCGGCTACTGCAATCCACCCAAACGTTCTACCCGCTACCGCCCTCAAGTACCCGCCCACCAACCCCATCGATACCGCGGACGCGATGACGAAGGCCAACGCGAGCGGAACCAAGTCCACCAGATAGGCAAAGAGGAGTTGAAAGGCGAAGAACGCTGCCGCCAGGAAGAAGTAATTCATCGGGTGCAGATTCACCCCGCGAAGCAGACCGACAATAATTAATACGGTGAAGAAGAACAACAAAGACACCGGAGCAAAGAACGTGATCCGCGTGGCCACGGGACCGGGGTTGAGCAAACCGGGCATCGCCATGCCAACTGGCTGCGCACCGATGACATCCGGGTAGCTCCACACCAGCCGCCAGCCTTCACCGGCGCGCGTCCGCTGACCGGGTGAGGCAGTGCCCGCCGGAAAATCAATCTCGGCGAAATCTGTCCTCAGTGTGAGCGCGAAATTACGGACGCGCGTGGTGTCGCCGAAGCTGTAGCCCCAGTGGTCCAGTCCGCGCGAACGGTAGGCCACCCGCAGCGGCGCGGTGGCCCCCGGTGCCAAAGTAACGGCTTCGGTCACGCCCGCGCCTGCCGCCGCACTTTTCGTGGACGCCGTTTCGCCCAATCGAAAAGAGAAATTCTCGTAAGAAGCATCCACCGCCGGAAACTGGAAGTTGACGTAAAACGTCTGCGTGATCGGCGTGGGATTGTCGATGGTGTATTCCCCCTGAAAATCCACCAGGTAAGTGCGATAGCGAAGCAGCCCCTTTTTCTTCGGTTCGTAGGAGAGCGCAACAGCGACCTTGCTGGCGGCGGGCGGGATACGTTTCTTCCCGTCGGCGCTGGCGGGCGAGGTATAATACACGACGGGGTGAGGCTGGTCCATCGCCGGACCCCAGCCTCCGGCCACCTCGGCCCCGAGGCTGTTGGAACGCTCGCTGGAGCGTTGAGTGAGGCTGGCACCGAGAATAAACCAGCCGACCGTGGTCGCGCCGAAGATGAGGACGATGGCAAATAAACGCTTTGTGGTCATAAATAGGTCTTTGTTGATCGAAGAAAGATGGAAACGGACTGGCTGCTATCGCGGTGCAGGTGTTCAGGGTGCGATGGCGCGTTTCTGGTAGAACAACTCGGCGGTAGGTTTTTCGCCTTTGAGCAGGTCTTTCCGCAGATGGATCAGCGGCACGTTGCCCGTGGTGGAGGAGGCACCCGGCACCAGGGACACGTTGCCTTCCAGGGCCGTGAGTTCGTACGCCTCGGGGATCTGGATGTCCCAGAGCATCGTCTGCACGAAGAGATCGGTTTCGGGCAGGGCGAGCGCGACCTGCCCGGCTACGGGTGCCAGCGCGGACAGATGGCCTGTGTATGACAGGTTCACCTCGGTGGCTTTTCCGGCGTTCCCGGCGGGCAGGGTCAAATCGATGCGCCCTTGTTCCCGATCCACCGGCAGAGCGTCGTGATTTTGGACGGAGCAGGATAACAGTTGAGCGTCCGTTGGAAGCGTCAGCGTCAAGGTCAGCGGCCCGTCGTGGCGCACGCTCATCGCGCCCTCGGTCAGCAGGGCGCCGTCCACGACCAGCCGCGTGTGGAAACGGCTTTCTTCGACCGTCGCCCGAGCCGTGTGGATCAATGGCAGACGGCGCGCCCGCACCAGCGCGGAGGCGTTGTCCGCTGGAGCCGGTTTGTCGAAGTTGACAGAGACAAAACTTCCACCGCCCAGCTCGTCCACCAGCCAGTGCGGGAGTTGTTGCGGCAGCCCCGCCGCCAAGGGCGTACCGGCTTCGTCACCGGAAACAAATTCTACTCCTTCCACCATCGGCAAAGCGTAGAACGCGCTCCGCAGTTGTCCTTCGCTGGAGACGACCCGAGGCGAAACAAGGCGCCAGTCGCCGTCGGGCAGCGCCTGCGGAAGCTCGTAGTCGAGCGATAACTCGCGCCGCAGAACATCCGGCGTTTTCCACGAAACTTCCAGGTGGCGGGCGTCCCCGGCTGCCGGCCTGACCACGTGCCAGCGGTCCAAGTCCGCGCCTGTTACCGAAAGGATGTTTGCGGTGGTTGGCAGGGCGAGTTCTGCGGCCAGGCCCGTGCCCGAGTCGGCGGCAAGACGCAGGCGGGTTTTATACACCAGTTGGCCTTCGTCGTAGCGGACGAAGGATTGCGCCTGACCCTGCCACGGGCTAGGGACGGGCGGCGCGGCGGGTTGTCGATCCTCCGCGCTGACAACCGTAAGCGCAATCGGCAGATCAGAAGCAAGCTGGAATACCGCTACGGCCGGCTTTTTGTCGGTGCCGCTACCGGTGGACGTGACAGGGGCAGGCAGCGCGGACGCGGCGTTTTGTACTTCGGCCAGCCAACCTTCCGGCACTCCCGTCACCGTGAGGTCGTTGACGAGCGCGGAAGGACCCGTCAGGCGCAGGGATCGCGTCCGGGGCGAGTCGCCGTTCGCCAAATCCACCGAGAACCGCAACGCGATCGTCCGGCGTCCGGGGGTATCCAGCAGCAGGGTATAAATCCCTTCCCGTACCGTGACGAGCGTCCCCTCGGGTTCGACCCCAATCAATCTGATATCCCCAACGGGAAAGAGCGGCACGGCGGTCCAACCTTCGACAAGCTTCGCGATCTCGAACACCGCTCTCCCGGTCGCCTGTCGGGCGTCGGGAACGAGGTCAACCGCGTAGTGGGCGGCTTGGACGGAGAACGCGACAGGCGGCGCGGGAGCCTTGGCAGGGGCGGAAGGTACCGGTTTGGGTTGGGCTGCTTCCCAAAGGGTTTTCCATTCGTGATACGGAAGCGTGATGCTCCCGGCATCGAACGTCGGGAGCGCGGTCGGCGTAGCCGGACCAGCCGGAGAAGGCTGCTGGCCGGATGTTTGCAGAACGCCGCCTGTCACGGTGAAGACGGTGGCGGCGAGGATTTTCCAGGAAGGCCGATGGCAAGAAGACATGCCAGGAACCTCGCGCCTGATTACGAAGAGAAGATGAAGGCCGCGTGATTTCTTCGTGAAGATTCAGCGCGATTTGATCCCTCTGGATGGTAGGGCGACGGTCCCCGTTGCCAATGACGAATTTTCCCTGGCAACGGGGACCGTCGCCCTACCATCCAGGAGGCAGCTCCACGGAAAAGCGGTTAACGCACCACCGGCAGACGCACGATGAACTCGCTACCTTTTCCCAGTTCGCTGCGAGCTTCCACACTGCCACGCGCAGTTTGCGCCACGGACTTCACCAGGGCCAATCCCAGGCCCGTGCCTCGCGTACCCGTGCGCGGGTTCTGCGTCGTGAAGAAACGCTCGAAAATCTTGGGCAGGATTTCCGGCTCGATTCCCTCCCTTCGTCACGCACGGTCAGCCGCACGAACTCACTCGCTGGAAGTTCTATCGATACTTCCAGACGGATGGCACCGCCCGCCAGGGTGAAATGCAGCGCGTTGTCGAGCAAATTGCCCACGAGTTGCTGGAAATGTTCCTCGGAGATATGACAGCGCAGCGGAGTATCCACCGTCGCCCAGGTGAAGCGCACGCCCAACCCGGCGGCGCGTGAAACGTAGGTGCGGGTGGCGAGTTCACGTGCCGCGGCGCTGAGGTCGAGCGGCGCCGCATCGGTATCGGCGGACGGGGCGCTTTCCAAGCGGGCGAGTCGGAGCAGGCCATCTACGATGCCGTCGAGCCGGACGACTTCCTGTTGGATGTTGCCGAGAAATCGGGCGCAGGCAACGGGATCATTCACGGCCCCATCTTCGAGCAGCTCCGCTGCGCCGCGGATCGCCGCCAGCGGGGTTTTCAACTCGTGGGAAAGATTGGTCACGGTCTCCTCGACGTACGCTTTGCCTTCCAGCTTGCGGCGCATCCGCTCGACCGCGCGGGCCAGCCCGCCGAGTTCACTGCGAGTCCAGGTTTCCAGCCGGACGCCACTTTCCCCGGCGGCCACGCGCTCGGCCTGCGCGGCCAGCGAACGCACGATGCGCGTTAGATAGCCCGAAAGCACGTAGGCAAGCGCCGCCGCCAGGATCACTGTCCCTGCGATGGGTAAAAGCAATTCCTTCAAGGTACGGACCACGAAGTGGACCAACCGGGTCGTCGGTTTCACCACGCTGACCGCGCCGATCAGGCGGGTTCCCTGCCATACCGGGAGAGTAGAGTAGATGAAGACGCGGTTGCGTCGGCGGTCGAGCTGCCAGCGGCTGCCGTAACGTCCGGCGAGGGCGAGCCGCACGTCCAGGTTCTGGCCCTGATCGCATCCCACTGCGGTCGGTTCTACGGTATCGTAAAGGACGACGCCGGCATGATCGTAGAAGATCAGGCGGGTGTCGGCTTCTTCGGGGGTGAAACCAAAAAGTCGCGCCTTGGCCGAACGGTAGCTTTCGAAATCCGCCAGGTACCGGGTGAGGCGGGCTGAAAGTTGCGCGGAGTCGCCGCCGGTTTCCGCGGCTAGCCGGGCGTAAACGTCGCCAGCCATCGCAGCGGTATCGATCATGCCTTCTTCGGTCGCCCGGAGGTGAGTAGCTTCCAGGCTCTGGCGCAGTTCCCACGCGAGGTATCCCACCGGGAGCACGAGCACGGCCAGATGAAAGGCGAACACCTTCCAATGGAGGGAGTGCAACCCGGGTAGGCGAAACTTCATGGGTGGATGGTTGTGCCGGCTCACGGCCACGGGCTACGGCAATTCGCGGGCGCGGTAACCGACGCCGCGCACCGTTTCGATTACGCCGTCGCCACTACCGCCTCCATTCCCCGCCACTTCGGCCAGCTTGCGGCGCAAGGTTTTGACGTGGGCGTCGATGGTGCGATCGGTGACGCTACCACCGTCTTCCCAGGCGCGGTCAAGGACCTGTTCACGGGTGAACACCCGTCCAGGCGAACTGGTCAGCAGTGCCAGCAGACGAAACTCCTGGCGGGTCAACACGAGTGGAATTCCGGCGTAACGAGCCTGGAACTTTTCCTCGTCGATCTCGAGCGCGCCGTAGCGGAAAGCAGTCACGGCGGCGGGCACGGGGACCGGAGACGAGTTCTCCGGGGGAGGAGCCATCCGACGGCGCAACGCCTTGATGCGAGCCACGAGTTCGCGGGGGCTGAACGGCTTCGTCACATAATCATCCCCGCCGATCTCCAGCCCGACCACGCGGTTGATCTCGTCCCCTTGCGAAGTCAAAAAGAGGATGGGCAGCCGTTCCGAGAACCGCCGGATCTGGCGGCAAACCTCGAAACCGTCGACATCGGGCAGACCGACGTCGAGAATGAGCAGGTCCGGTGTCGGCGACCCGCTGCAAAGCGCCACCGCCTCGGCACCGCGCGCCGTGCTGCGAACGGAATACCCCTGGCTGCGCAACGCGTAGTCCAGGATGTCCACGATATGCGGGTCATCCTCGGCGATCAGGATATGGAAGGCTAATGGCACGAGGTGGGACAAAGCAGGGTGACTCCGGCAGCAGGGATCCGGGTTCCGACCATTTTTGATTTTTACGGCCGTTCCTACGATGATCCTCTCTCGATGGAATCCCTACGTCAATCTCACCTGCTCCTGCCGGAGGGGACCCGGATCGTTACGCGGATCGCAACGCGCGGCTTCCATGGGGCTGGCGACAAAGCCGCGGGTTCGGTAGGCGTTGTCTTCCAGGTACCCACCGACGCGTCACACGCTTATCTCGTGCGCTTCGCGGACGGCACCGAGGCCGCCCTGAATCGCCACGAGCTTTCCATTCTCAAACAGCACTACGGCGAGGAGATGGACGCAGCAGCGCACGCAGGGATGATCGGAGACGATCTGCGGCCCTTTGTCATCTACTGCTGCGTCGTCGGCTCACGTGCCTATGGGCTGGACGACGAGCACTCCGACACGGACCGGCGCGGCGTGTACCTGCCGCCCGCCGACCTGCACTGGAGCCTCTTCGGCGCGCCCGAGCAGTTGGAGGACAAGGAGAATCAGGAGTGCTACTGGGAATTGCAGAAGTTCCTGGTCATGGCTCTGAAAGCCAACCCCAACATCCTGGAGTGCCTGCACACGCCGCTCATCGAACACGCCGAGCCACTGGCCCTGGAACTATTGGCCATGCGCGGTGTGTTTCTTTCCAAGCTCATCTACAAGACTTACAACGGGTACGTGCTCAGCCAGTTCAAGAAGCTCGAACAGGACCTGCGCGCCAAGGGCGAGATCAAGCGCAAGCACGCCATGCATTTGATCCGGCTCTTGCGTTCGGGCATCACGGCTCTGGAAACGGGAGAACTCGTCGTGCGGGTACCCGAGAATGTGCGCGCTGAGCTGCTGGCGATTAAGCGCGGCGATCTCACGTGGGAAGAGACTAACCGCTTGCGCCTGGACCTGCACGGGCGCTTTGACGCCGCCTTTGCCGACACGTCCTTACCCGACCGGCCTGACTACGCCGCCGCCAACGCGTTTCTGCTGCGTGCCCGCCGCTCACGTCTATGAACCCGGACAACCCTGCCGATAGCTCCCGCCTCCGCCAAGCGGTCGCCGCCCACCCTTACCCTCTGCTCTTCGCCACGATCAGCGGGGCGCACCTGTACGGCTTTCCCTCCGCCGACAGCGACTTCGATCTGCGCGGCGTTCACCTGCTGCCCTCCGACAAGCTCCTGGGACTGGAGGTGACCGATGAGACGCTGACGCAGGAACAAATCATCGGCGGTCTGGAGGTGGACCTCGTCACGCACGACGCGCGCAAGTTCTTCCGGCTGCTGCTCAAGAAGAACGGCTACGTGCTCGAACAGGTTTTCTCGCCGCTGGTGGTCCATGCGATGCAGCCGGAGTTCGACACCCTGCGCGAGATCGCCAGGAAATGTGTTACCCGCCACCACGTTCACCACTACAAGGGCTTCGCCCAGAATCAATGGGAGCTCTTCGAGAAGGAACATCCGCGCCGCATCAAACCATTGCTTTACGTCTATCGGGTGCTGCTCACGGGTATCCACCTCATGCACACCGGCAAGGTCGAGGCCAACCTTGTGACGCTCAACGAAAGCGAGTTTCGCCTTCGCCACGTCGATGACCTCGTCGCCCGCAAACGCACCGGGGCCGAGCAAGGTACCCTCAGCGGCGACGATGTGGCGTTCCACGAAAGAGAATTCGCCCGGCTGCTCAATGAACTGGAAGCTGCCGCCGAACGCAGCCCGTTGCCAGAGCTGCCTGCCGGGCGCGGCAAACTCAACTCGCTGCTGCTTTCCCTTCGCCGCCCTCTGACTACGACGAAGACACGACCGGCTTGAAGCCAAATGCGTCTTCGCTCCAAAGCGACTCGATTCTGGCAAAAAACACGAAAACGGCACCAACAATCAAATGTTGGTGCCGTGTGTCAGTGAGCTAGGCAGATGCCACGCTCGGTTTTCGGTCGTCTTAGCGCAGGGCTTGGAAAAGCTCGATGTGGTCGGACGGGTTGCGCTCCTCGTGCGGGGCGTTGTTGCCGATCTCGCCGCCGATCCAGCCGCGCGCGTCCTGCGTCGACTTGATAGGTGCCTGATCGTCCACGATCACGCGGTCGGTGTAGTTGAGGCGGCGGGTTTCAACCGTCTTCGTGTGTTTTTTTACCGTGGCCTTCGTGCCAGCATGCGCCAGAGGCGCGGTGGCCAGGATGAGGGCGGCGGCGGTCAGAGTGAGGTAGGTCTTCATGTTGTTATGACTATGGGTTTCAGGTTGGTTGTTGTTAAGACAGGCTGAAACTTGAGTATAACAATATTTCGCATAGCTGATATATCAGCGCAAGCCGAAAATTTCATTTATTTGGTCGGCGCACCATTTGTATTGCTGCCGGCTAGCTCGCACGAGCGAGGAAGATCCCCGCCTGCCGGCCTCCCTAAGCTGTTATATCAGTGGCAGAGCATTCCTGCTGGATTTCCTACGGGAGATGGACTCCCAAGTTGTGGGCGCAGGCATGTACATCGCTGCCGAGACAACGGAAAAGACGGTGGTGCTAGACTTGTTGTTGCTGGCGGCGTGCCGGGAGGGACCCGCTCCGTCGGGTCCGTGGCCTTAGCCACTCTGCCAAGCGGACCCGACGGAGCGGGTCCCTCCCGGCACGTGCAACCATCATATCAACACCGCCGAAAAGACGGCGCAGGCACCAACCGCCACTTCCCACCATCCACGCAACCGTCTAAATGCTATCTGTTCTGCACTTGAACAAATGATCAGCCAGGGCAATTTGGCCGGAGCGAAAGCACGAGAGCTTGGCTCCCGCCGACGTTTGTGCAGCCCCCCGACTCCAGCCCGCCAAAATCATTTCACCAGTTTATAAACGCCTTGCTGGATCGGCTGATGACACTTGCTTCGACGATCCGGCAACCCGGCCTCTCGAAACGGTGGCAGATGGAAGATGGCGCACGGAGTGACCCGAACCCTGTATCCCTCTGATGGCTACTCTTTGCATCGATGCCGGAACCTCCATCATCAAAGCCGTTGCTTTCGATGATCGTGGTGCGGAAATCAACGTGGTCCGCCAGGAAACCAAGGTCCTGCGGCCGCGGGCGGGATTTTCCGAGCAGGACATGGATGCCGTCTGGGAGGCGGTGGCGTCCACCATCCGCCGGATCGTGGCCAGTCTCACGGAACCGGTTCATTTCCTTTCTTTGACCGCCCAGGGCGACGGTGTCTGGCTCGTCGATGCGCGCGGGCGGCCCACGGGTCCCGCCATCTTGTGGAACGACGCGCGCGCGACCGCGATCGTCGAGCGGTGGCGTGCAGCCGGCACTCTGACCGAGGCGTTCCGGCACAACGGCACGCAGGTTTTCGCCGGACTGCCCAACGGGATTTTCACCTGGCTGCGGCAGCATGATCCCGACCGGCTGGCGCGTTCCCACAAATCCCTGCACTGTGGCGGCTGGATTTTCTACAATCTGACCGGATGGTTCGCCATCGACGAATCGGATGCCGCGGTGCCCTTCCTGGATATACGAACGCGTCGTTATTCGCCGGCCCTGCTCGACCTGTACGAGATGCCGTGGGCGCAACGCCTCTTACCGGAGGTGCTCTCCGACGAGGAGCGCCACGGGGAGCTTTCGGAGCGGGCCGCCGCGCTTTTGGGATTGCCGCGCGGGCTGCCGGTGGTCATGTCGCTCTACGACGTGGCGTCCACGGCCATCGGCGCCGGCACGACGAACACCGGGCAGGGGTGCAGCATTCTGGGCACGACGCTCTGCACCGCGGTGGTCGTCCGCGAACCGCCATTGGACGGAACCCCTTCGGGTTACACACTGCCTTTCGGGCCTGACCTGTACCTGCGCTCCTTCCCGACCCTGGCGGGCGCGGAGGTGATCCACTGGGTCTTGCGCCAGCTCGATCTGCGCGAGCCGGCCGAGTTGAGCGAACTGGCGGCCGGTGCGGAGCCTGGAGCGGGAGGGCTCCTGTGCCTGCCGTATTTCTCGCCCGCCGGAGAGCGCGTGCCCTTTTTGGAAACCGGGGCGCGCGGTTCGTTCCACGGGTTGTCGTTCGAGCACGGCAGGGAACATCTCGCCCGCGCCGTCTTCGAGGGGTTGTCCTACGTCATCCGCGATTGCCTGCTGGCCTCCGGCCAGGCTCCGGAGACACTCCGCGCCTACGGGCTCTGCGGCGGCGGCGCGAACAGTGCGCTCTGGTGCCAGATCATCGCCGACGTGCTCGGCGTCCCCACCTTCCGGCCGCGCGGCGAGGAGACGGGTGCCAAGGGAGCCATGATCGTCGGCCTGGTGGCGACGGGCGCGGAAAAAAACTTTGCCGCCGCCGCCGGGGATTACCTGCAAATCCGCGACACGTTCGAGCCGGACGCCAAGCGTCACACGCGCTACCAGGAAGGATTCGAACACTTCCAGGCCGTCCGGGCGGGCACCCTGCCGATCTGGCGGCGGATGGCTGCCGTCCGTCCTTCCTGAATGGCCGGAGGATTGATGAACCAATCTATGGCAACGCCAACCTCTTCTGACGACCGCGTTTGGCTGGGACTCGACCTGGGCACGCAGAGCGTACGCGCCCTGCTCGTCTCCGCCACCGGCGAGGTCCTGGGTGCCGGCTCCCACAAGCTCACCAGCCACCGCGACGGCCCGGCGCATGAGCAATCGCCCGAGGAATGGTGGCTTGCCAGCGCGGCGGCCTGCCGCGAGGCCCTGGCCGCCTTGCCGCCGCGGCAGCCTGTCGGCGGGGTCGCGGTGGACGCCACTTCGGGCACGGTCCTGTTGACGGGTGATAACGGCCAGCCGCTGACGCCCGGGCTGATGTACGATGACACCCGCGCGGTTGAAGAAACACGCCGCGTCAACGAGGTGGGAGCCGAGCAGTGGAAGACGATGGGCTACAACCGGATGCAGCCCGCCTGGGGTTTGCCGAAGCTGCTCTGGCTGCTTGAGCACCATCACGTTCCAGCCGGCGCACGGCTGGCTCACCAGAGCGATTTCATCAACCGTCACCTGGTGGGCGGCGACGTTTCCACGGACACAAGCAACGCGCTGAAAACCGGGGTGGACCTCATCCACGAACGCTGGCCGCAGGAAGTATTCTCCGCGCTCGGCGTGCCCGCCTCGATCCTGCCGCCGGTGGTGCGGGCGGGCGCGAATCTGGGCGTCGTCTGCGCCGCCGCCGCCGCCGAGACCGGCATTCCTGCCGGCACCCCGGTGATCGCGGGGATGACCGACGGCTGCGCGGCGCAGATGGGTGCGGGAGCGTTGAGCGTCGGCAGTTGGAATTCCGTGCTCGGCACCACGCTGGTTCTCAAAGGGGTGGCACCCGAGCTGGTCAAAGACCCTGGCGGCGTGGTGTATTCCCACCGCTCGCCCGACGGTAATTGGCTGCCTGGCGGCGCGTCCAGCACGGGCGCGGGGGCCGTCGCCAGATTTTTCCCCGCCGCCGACCTCGGGTCGCTCGGCACCCAGGCGATAGAGCGGGAGCCGGCGAGCGTGGTCACCTATCCCCTGCACGGGCAGGGCGAGCGTTTTCCGTTCATCGCGCCGGAGGCGGTGGGCTTCACGCTGGGTGTTCCAACCGATGAAATCGACCGGTACGCGGCCTTGTTGCAGGGGGTCGCGTTCATGGAAAGGTTGTGCTTTGACTATCTGGACCTGCTGGGCGCGCCGGTGAACGGGGCGCTGGTGCTCACCGGCGGCGGCACGAAAAGCCGTTATTGGTGCCAGCTACGCGCCGATGTGCTGGGGCGTCCGGTGACCCTGCCGGAAAACGCCGAGGCGGCTCTTGGCATGGCGGTGCTCGCCGCCGCTGCCGGAAGGAGCGTGGCCGAGGTCGCATCCGTCATGGTGCGGGTGCGCGAGGTGATCGAGCCGCGTCCAGCCCGGACCGAACGCTTCCAGGAGCCTTACCTGCGGCTGGTGGACGAACTCGCCCGGCGCGGCTGGGTGCCGGAGCACGTGGCACAACATGCGCGGGGGGAAAACCGATGACCCGCCTCGTTCTCGTTCGTCACGGCGCGACGGTCTGGCACGCGGAGAACCGCTACGCCGGCAGCACGGACATTGCCCTGGACCCTAAAGGCCACGTCCAGGCCGAGCGCCTTGCCGTCTGGGCCTCCCAGGCCGGACTGGCGGCGATCTGGTGTTCCCCTCTGAGCCGGGCACGAACAACCGTCGAACCGGCGGTCCGCGCCACGGGCTTGGAGCTGCGGATTGACGCCCGGCTGCGCGAACTGGACTTTGGCCAGATCGAAGGCAAAACCATCGCGGAAGCCGAGCGATTGTTTCCCGACGAAATCCGGCGCTTCCAAGCCGATCCCGTTTCGTTCCCGATGCCCGGCGGCGAGGACCCGCACGAAGCGGCACGCCGCGCGCAGGCCGCGTTGCGAGACATCGCCGCGGCGCATCCGGGTGAGCGCGTGCTCGTCGTCGCCCATAACACGCTCATCCGCCTGACCCTGTGCAGTTTGCTCGGCATCCCCCTGCCGACGTACCGCACCGTTTTTCCCCTGGTGCGGAACGGCGCGCTGACAGAGATCGCCTTGGACGAGCAAAAAGTCTCTCTCCTCCAGTACAACGCGCCCCTCTCCTCTTGAAGCATCCCCCACCTTGAACACCCCCACTCTCTTTTTTCTTTCCCTATGAGCACACGCATTCTCGTCGCCGGTGACCACTTCATCCTGCCCTCCACCTTTGCCGGCGCCATCCGCGCCCAGGTAAAGGACCAGGACCTCGAATTCTGTGAATACCAATCTCCTTGGCCGGGAGTGCCCTTCGGCAACATCGGTGAAGTCACGGAAGCTTCCGGTTCGGAGGAAGAGGTGATCAAGGCGCTGCAAGGCGTCAGCATCTACGTCGCCAACCACTCGCCCCTGACGAAAAAGGTCCTCGAAGGAGCGCCCGATCTCCGGTTGGCGGTGATCGCCCGCGGAGGGCCGACGAACGCCAACGTCAAAGCCGCGACCGAACACGGCGTACTGGTCTGCAACGCGCCCGGCCGCAACGCGACGGCCACTGCGGAACACACGCTCAGCCTGATTCTTTCCGTGCTGCGCCGCATCCCTGAAACCGATGCCGCCCTCCACCGGGGCGAGTGGCTGGGCCGCTACTACGAGTACGACCAGAGCGGCCTGGAACTCGAAGGCTCGACGGCCGGACTCATCGGCTACGGTGCCGTCGGCAGCCGCGTGGCCCGGATGCTTCATGGCTTCGGCTGTGACGTGCTGGTGTACGATCCCTACGTGACCGCCGAGACCCTGGGCGGTGCGGTGGAGAAAGTCGAGTTCCACGAACTGCTCGCGCGGTCGCGAGTCGTCTCCTTGCACGCCCGGGCGACGGCCGAAAACAAGGGGATGATCGGCCCCGAGCAAATTGCCATGATGCCCGAAGGATCGGTGCTCATCAATTGCGCGCGCGGTTCGCTGGTGCAGTACGGCGCGGTGTGCGACGCCTTGGACAGCGGCCACCTGTGGGGAGCCGGGTTCGACGTGTTCCCGGAGGAGCCTGTACCTGCCAATTCCCGACTGCTGCGTACGCCGCACCTCGTGATGACGCCGCACATCGCCGGCGCGAGCAAACAGACCGCGGAGAAAGCGGCCAAGATCGCGGCGGAAGAAGTCCGGCGCTACCTGGCCGGGGAGCCGTTACGGAATTGTACCAATCCCGAGGCAGCCAACCGGACACGATGATCGAATGGCTCCTGGGAGCCATCGTCTCCGGCGCCTTCGGAGGCAGGGTTTGTGATGGATGGCACCTTCCGCCGTGCCATTGTTTCGTGGCGGCCCAGCCGCCTCTTCAGATAAAAGCGTCTGTTTCTCGTTTGTCATCCTGAGCGCAGTGAGTCCGCGAACGCAGTAAGCCAGAAGGACCTTCCGCCGCCGGAGGCAAACGGGTTCCCGGCAAGGCAGATCGTACCTGGGAGGGACCTCTGGCTGCCGCCGGCCGGAAGGTCCTTCGACTCCGTTCGCAGACTCACTGCGCTCAGGATGACAGACGAAGGAAGTAGCCCCGGTTATGTACACACGCGCTCGGGATGACAGACAAAGCAAGTGTGCCTACTTTGATTTGTCCGCGCTCTCGGAAGCGATCTCGCTCCGAATGATGGCACCTAGCGGTTCGCGCCGCCTAACGTGTCCGCCAGGGATCGCAGGATGAGCGAGCAGGAAGTCGCCCCGGCATCGAGCGTGCCGCGCGAGCGTTCACCCAGACGGCTCGCCCGACCCAGCTTTGCCACCAAGCCACGGGTGGACTCCTTGCCTTCTTCGGCTGCCTTGGCCATGCCCTGCAATGCAGCGGTGAGATCTGCGTCTCCGGCGACCGCGGCCTGGTAGGCATCGTAAGCGGGCAGCAGCGCATCCATCATCGTTTTATCACCGACCTTCGCGCCGCCAAGATCTTGCATGATTTCCGCCGCCGCTCCGAGCATCTTGCCGAAGGTGGCCTTGTCGATGGCTTCCACCCCCTGACACGCGCCGCCCATCTCGTTGAAGAACGACCCGTAGAGCGGACCCATCGCGCCGCCGATCTCCGTCAGGAGCACGTTGCCGATCATCTCCAAGCCCTGACCAACAGTGACTTCCTGGTCGCCGAGGATTTCACGGGTGCGGCGTGCACCCTTGCTCATGTTGATGCCATGATCGCCGTCGCCGGTCGCGCCGTCGATCTCGGAAAGCATCGCGCCATTGGATTCGATGGTGTCGATCAGACCGATCAATACGGGGCGTCCTTGGGAGTTGGGATAAGTATCAGCCATAGAATGGGGGAAACAGAGGAGGATCTCAAGCGAGCTTTGATTGGGTCAATCCCATCGATTCGGCCTCGGCCATGATCAGTTCTTTCAGTTCGTCGTCCACCTTCATCAAGGTGACGGTGATGCCCATCATCTCCAGCGAGGTGAAATAGTTGCCCACGTAGGCATGAGCCACCTTCAGTCCAGCCTCACCGAGGAGATCATGGATCTTGGAATAAGTAATATATAGCTCCATGACCGGGGTCGCGCCCAGACCGGAGACCAGGGCGACCACCTCGTCGCCGGAGTGGAAGGGCAGGTCCGGCAGGATGCGCTCCAGGCAGAGCCGGGCAATTTCATCCGCCGGCTTGAGGTCCATCACGGAGATGCCCGGTTCGCCGTGGTGCCCGATGCCCACTTCCATCTTGCCCGCCTCGATGTGGAAGTTGGGCTTGCCCGCCGCCGGGATGGTACACGAAGTCAGACCCACCCCGATGCTGCGCGTGTGGTCGATTGCCTTCTGGGCCACCCGGATCACTTCTTCCAGCGGCGCTCCGCTGGCTGCCTTGGCGCCCGCGACTTTCCACATGAGCACCTCGCCCGCGACACCACGGCGCTTTTCACGCTCGCTCAAGGGAGCGGAAGCCACATCGTCGTTGGCGATAACCGTTTCCACGCGGATGCCCGCCTTCTCGGCCATGCGGCGGGCGAGCTTCACGTTCATGTTGTCCCCCGCGTAGTTGCCGTACAGGCACGCGACTCCCGCCCCCCCGTCGGCCGCCTTGAAGGCGTCGAAGAAAACTTGCGCCGAGGGAGAAGCGAATACTTCTCCGATGGCCACGGCGTCGCACAGGTTGCGGCCCACGTAACCGATGAACGCCGGTTTGTGGCCGCTGCCACCGCCGGTGACGACGCCGACTTTGCCTTGTTTGGGTGCGCCGACCGCCTTGACCACGCGGGGATTGCCTGTTTTCTCAACGAGATGAGGGTACGTTTTCACGAAGCCTTCGATCATGTCTTCGACGACGCGCGTGGGATCATTGATGATGCGTTGCATGGATGTTGTGGGTGCGAGGGGGGACTAGATGTTACTGTTTCGGGCCGTGGTAGCGTTGCTCGATTTCTTTCATGCGTTCCACCTTTGCGGTGGAGCCGCCGCCCAGGAAGTCGGAGTTCAACCAGGTATCGACGAGCGATTTAGCCAATTCTTCGCCGACCACTCTGGACCCTAGCGCCATGATCTGCGCGTCGTTACTTTTCCGGGCACGCTCCGCCGAATATTGATCGTGGCAGACGGCCGCGCGCACGCCGGGAATTTTGTTGGCGGTGATGCACATGCCGATCCCCGTGCCGCACAACAGGATCGCGCGCTCGTGGCGGCCGGCGGCCACCGCTTCGGCTACTTCCGCGGCCTTGTCGGGATAGAGCGAAGGGGAGGTGTCATGGACGCCGTAGTCCTGGACAGACAAGCCTCGCTTCTCCAAGTGGGCGCGAATGGCTTGTTTGAGTTGGTAAGCGGCTTCATCGCAGCCGATCGCAATGGGTTTCTCTGCAAGGTCGTTCATGGCTACAAGTTGGTTGGTGAGCAGGGCACTGTCCAAGACAAGATCAACAAACTGCCTCGGTTACCGCCGCAGAGAAGTGGGAGGAAGCAGACAGCTTGGTCTAACGAAACAGATGTCATTGCTCCCGCGCCAGCATTTTTTGAGAAAAAGTTCTGGCGTTGAGCGAATGTTACATTCATGGTTCCTTTACAAGCGGACTGATCGGCTTGTTCCTCCCTCGCAGAACAGTTTGAATTCACTCTGGTGCGTCCATGCGTGGATCACCAAAGACTGGATCGCAGGTGAGAAACGGCTGTGACCCATCATGTCTCCCCCACCCCTGCAAGAATCGATTCTGCAAATCTTCTGCATGGTCGTGTCCCTATGAACAGAAGTTACCCCTACTTATATTGTCAATCCGGCGCGCACGGTAGCCCGGACGTGTCTGGGGCAAACTTGATCCTCACTGTTCCCATCGCTTTGGCGTTGCACCCGGCGGTCGGCGATTCGCGTCGATCCACCGGAGTGCATCTTCAAGTAAGCAAGACAACACAAACCCACATAAGGGCACGTTCCCCATGATACCGAACACGCGATACAAACAACTACTCCAGGGCACCGCCGGACTCTTGTCCTCGGCTCTGCTCCTGGCTCACTCGCCCGCTGCCCGGGCGCAAAGCTTCGATTGGAAGCAGGCCTCGGGAACCACGGTTCACGTGTCCCTCAACCAGCATCCTTACGCGGAGGCGATCATCAAGCATCTGCCGGCGTTCAAGGAGATGACGGGCATTGATGTGCAGTATGAGATCACTCCGGAGGAGAACTACTTCGACAAGGTCACGACGGCCCTCTCCTCCAGCAGTGGTAACCCGGACGTGTTCATGACGGGCATCTACCAGATGTGGGACTACGCCAGCGCCAAGCGCATGGAGCCCCTCGATCCGTTCATGAACAATCCGGCGATGACCAATCCGGATTATGACACCAGTGACATCTTCGAAGGGGTGTTCGGTGGTGGCAAGTGGGATCTGAAGCCCGGCTCGCCTTCCGGCACTGGCACGCTGTATTCCTTGCCGCTGGGTTTCGAGATGTACTCGCTCGGGTACAACAAGAAATATTTCGACAGCAAGGGAATCGAGGTGCCAAAAACCTTCGGTGATCTTGTGGCCCTGTCCAAAAAGCTCAAAGGCTGGAACGGACCCGGTTCGTACGGCATCGCGGTCCGTGGCACCCGTAATTGGGCAACCATTCACCCGGGCTACATGTCGGTGTTCACGAACGCGGGCGCGAAGGACTTCTCCATCAAGGATGGCAAGTTGATGTCCGATCTGGACGAGCCGGTCGCGGTGGACATCACCAAGCAGTACGCGGCGATGATCCGTGACGGCGGCCCTCCCGGCTGGTCGAACTACACGTGGTACCAGTGCGGCGCGGACTTCGGCGCGGGCAAGGCGGCCATGCTGCTTGATGCCGACAGCCTCGGTTACTTCACCGCCGCGCCCGGCGCGGCCAAGGAGTCCAGCAACCTGGCCTTCGCTCCCATCCCGGTGTTGAAGGAAGGCACGGACCCGACGCCCAACCAATGGGTGTGGCAGCTGGGCATGAACAGTACCTCGAAGAACAAGAAGGCCGCCTGGCTCTTCATCCAGTACTTCACCGGCCCTGATCATGTGAAGTGGGCGGCCCTCAACGCCAAGCTCGTCGATCCTCCCCGCAAGTCCGCCTGGGACCAGCCGGAATTCAAGCAGAAGCTGGCGGCCATCCCCGGCTTCTACGAAACTTTCCAGGCTCAAATCAAGAACACGAGCGTGAAGTTTACCCCGCAGCCCTTCTTCATCCAGTCCACGACGGAATGGGCGGCGGCGCTGCAAAAGATCGTGCTCTCAGGGGCAGATCCCGAAAAGACGATGAAGGACTTGTCCAAGCGCATCGACAAGGACACTTCCAAGCTGAAGCTGGAATAATCCACTGGCCGTTGGCCAACGGCAGCCTCCGGGTGGGAGAGCATCTCCCGCCCGGATTTCTTTATCCGGAGGGAGGCGTTCGCCGGATTGACATTCCGCGCGCCTTCTTCAACTATCGATCAAGGCCACCTGCCACGCGAAAGCAGCCCCCTCATGAGCATTGCACTGCCGACCACGGAGACAACATCCACCCTCGCTCCAACCACCGCGGGTTCTCCGTCGCCGTTTACTCCTTCCGGTACGGAACTGTCCGAAGCCGCGCGCCGTTACGCTCGCCGCAAAGCCATGCGCCCTTATCTGGTGCTGGCCCCGGCTTTTCTGCTGACCATCGGCATCTTGTTCCCTTTCGTCGTCGCCATCTATTACGCGTTCACCGACTACTCATTGCGGAGCTCGGAATACTCGATGGTGGGACTCACTAACTTCAAAGACACGCTGACCAGCGAAGATTTCTGGCATTCGGCGATCGTGACAGTGAAGTACGCGATTTATGCCACGGGATTGGAGATGCTGTTGGGGCTGGGCATCGCTCTGTTGTTGAATAAGGACAGCGTCCTGGCAAAGTTTCTGCGTTTGGTGCTGATTTTTCCGCTGATGATCGCTCCGGTTATCGGCGCCCTCATCTGGCAGTTGCTGACCAACCCTTCGGTCGGCTTGCTGCGTCTGCCCCTTGCCTGGATTGGTTTGGGGGATTTTCGCTGGAGCGCAGACCCCGACTACGCTCTCTTCAGCATCGTACTGGTGGATATCTGGATCTACACTCCTTTCGTCATCATCCTGATCTCGGCGGGCCTCCGCTCCCTGCCAAAGTCACCTTACGAGGCCGCCTTGATCGATGGAGGATCGGCGTGGTTCGTGTTCAAGAACCTTACCTTGCCGATGCTCTCGCCGGTGATCCTGATCGCCCTGGTGTTCCGCTTCATGACTTCGTTGCAGGAGTTCGGCATCATCTTCGCGCTGACCAAAGGCGGCCCGGGTGACCGCACGATGAACCTGGCGGTGCAATCGTACAACGAGGCCTTCCCGTTCTACAACCTCAGCGGCGCGATTCCCATCCTGCTTTTCCTCTGGGCCTTGATCTATGCGGTTTGCTTTGTCCTGATCGGCTTCTGGCGCAGGGCGCAGAAGACGGCTTCGGGTGCGGCCTAGCACCTTCCTTTTCTTTCCCATGAGCGACACCAAATCCAACGCCCCCAAGTTTCTGGAGACTGTCGGGCGCAATGGACTCCTTCTCTGCTACGCTTTGTTTGCGCTGTTCCCGCTCCTTTGGATGCTGATTCTGTCCTTCAAACCGGACAGCGAAATGTTCGGGAGTCCGTTCGTGTTTCATCCCACCCTGGACAATTTTCGTGCGGTTCTAGGTCAAAGCGACTTTTTGGGAGCTTTGTTGCACAATCTGGTTGTCAGCGTGCTGGCGGTCTGCCTGTCGCTGATTGTCGGTGTGCCAGCGGCTTACGCTTTGGCGCGGTTCCAGTTCAAAGGCCGCGAGGATATCGCCTTCACGTTTTTGTCTTTCCGGTTTGCACCCGAAATTCTCGTCATCATTCCGCTTTACCTGATCTATCAAAAGCTCGGGTTGATCGATTCCTACACCGGCTTGGTCTGGGTGTATCAACTGATCAGTCTGCCGTTGCTGATCTGGATTTTGCGCGGTTTCTTCGAGGATATCTCACCCGATATCGAATCCGCCGCACAACTCGATGGTTACACTTGGTGGCAAGTGTTCTTCAAGGTGTTGCTGCCGCTCGTCCGGCCAGGATTGATGGCGGCGGCTTTGCTGTGTTTCATCTTCTGCTGGAACTCCTTTACTTTTGCGCTCCTGCTCGGCGGTGGACGGACGCAGACCTCCACGGTCGCCATGATGCGCTTCCTCGCCTCGGACACCGTGCATTACGGCTGGGTGGCGGCGGCGGCCCTGATCTCAGCCTTGCCGGAGGTCGTCCTGGCGGTCCTCATCCAGAAACATCTCGTGCGCGGACTGTCGTTCGGCGCAGTGAAAGGCTGATACCATCTTCCCCCCATGGCAAGCGTTGAATTATCCGGTTTGACAAAACACTACGGCAAAAGGGTAGGGGTAAAAAACCTTTCACTGCGAATCGCCGACAAGGAATTCGTCGCCATTTTCGGCCCGGCGGGTGCCGGCAAGACTACCACGTTGAATTTGATCGCCGGGATCGTCACCCCGGAAAACGGCAACGTCCGCATCGCCGACCAGGACATCGGAGGATTGGAACCCGCCGAGCGAAACGTCGCGATGGTCTTCGAGAGCTACGCGCTCTATCCCCAGCTCACCGTTTACGAGAACATGGCGTTTCCGCTGCGGAGCCCAAAGTTCAAATTACCCGAAGACGAGGTGCGCGAACGCGTGACCCACTACGCCAAGGTGATGAAGATCGATCATCTGATCGACCGTCCCATCCAGGCTCTGAGCAACGGCCAGCGGCAACGCACGGCCCTTGGCCGCGCGCTGGTGCGCAAGCCGAACGTGTTCTTGATGGATGAACCCCTCAGCCATCTTGACGCCAAACTGCGTCACTCCATGCGTGCCGAGCTGAAGGAGATGCGCCAGCAGTTGGGCACCACCACGATTTACGTCACCCACGACTACCTGGAAGCCATGAGCCTGGGTGATCGGATCGTTATTCTGGACGGTGGCAGCATCCTGCAGGTGGGCACTCCCGACGAGGTTTACTTCCAGCCCGCGAGCACCCGCGTCGCCAGCCTGTTTGGTGATCCGGAAATCAATCTTGTGGAAGGGCGTGTCACGGCGGATCAGGCCGGCGGACTGACTGCAGAACTGTTTGGCGGCGCCTGCAAACTTCCCCTGCTCAGCTTGGAGCTATCCCGCGCCTTGCCGCGTAATGGGAGTTCTCCCGGCAGGGAGCGGCGCTTCACGGTCGGCTTCCGGCCGGCTGACGTCGCGGTAGAACACCGGTTTGGAGACGACGCGGCCGGTGCTGGCGCCACCGGCACGGTTTACAGCTTTGAACCCTTGGGAACAAAATGCGTGGTGACGATGACCGCGCCCGACAGTACCCGCATCCGTGCTTTGGTACCCGGCCGCAAGCAATTCCGGCCGGACGAACGGATCCGCTTCAACATTCAATCCCAGGATCTCATCTTTTTCGATGCGGACACGGGTGAGTACGTCACACGCTCCAGCCCTTTGATCGAGGATCCAATTCATGGCTGAACTTACCTTTCGCAACGTCGTCAAACAGTATAGTCCCACCACGCCGCGCGCGGTGGACGACGTGAACCTTGAAGTCCACGACGGCGAATTCATGGCGCTGCTGGGTCCGTCTGGCTGCGGAAAATCCACTTCGCTCCGGATGATCGCCGGGCTGGAAGACGTCACCGGCGGTGAGATCAGCATCGGCGGCAAAGTCGTCAACGATGTTCACCCCAAAAACCGGGGCGTCGGACTAGCGTTCGAGAATTACGCGCTGTATCCTCCGCTCAAGATCCGTGACAACCTGGCTTTCAACCTGCGGGCGCACGGCGTGGCCGAGCCGGAGGTGCAAAGCCGGGTCGCGGAGATTTCCAAGTACCTGCACATCTCCGAATTGCTCGACCTCAAACCGGCTGCGTTGAGCAGCGGTCAGAAGCAGCGGGTCAACATCGCCCGGGCCTTGGTCCGGAGGCCAGCGGTGTTGTTGCTGGACGAACCGCTCAGCCACCTGGATGCCGCCCTGCGGGTGCAAATGCGCACCGAGATCAAGCGCCTCCACATCGAGCAGCGTTTTACCACGGTGATCGTCACCCACGACCAATTGGAGGCCATGGCGCTGGCCGACCGGATCGCCGTGCTCAACGACGGCAAACTCCAGCAATTCGACACCCCGCTGGAGGTTTTCAACCATCCGGCCAACGAGTTCGTCGCCGGATTTTTGGGAGAGCCCCCGATGAACATTTTCGCGGTCGAGCGCGACGCACAGGACCGTTGGCATCTGCCCGGGACCACGTTTGCTCTGCCGATGAGCGATCACGTCAGGAGGCTGAGCGGTACCCGGGATCGGGTCAAGTTGGGTATCCGTCCTTGGGGCATCGAGGTAGCTCGTCAGGCCAGCCCGGGTTCGGTGCCGGGCACGGTGTCGGTCGTCGAAGATTTGGGGGATGAAACCCGCGTCGGCGTGCGCTTCGGCGAAATGCTTCTGATGGCGAGCGTTTCACTGACAAAGCAGTATAAGCCCGGGTCGATCGTCCAGCTTTCCTTCAGCGACGAAGACCTGAATTTGTTTGACATCCAGACGGGCGACCGTTTGGTCCTTTGAAGATTTTCGCGCTCGCGAGAGCGTCTCCGACCACACCCCAACGAATCTGCTAACATGAGCACAACTACCGAAATCCCCACGCGCAGCTCGGCCCCCGTCCCGGCGGTCGAACTGGCTCCCCACGATTCCACCACGCCGGCGGCCGCCACCAGAGGCAGCCAGGGCCACCTTCCCAAGACGATGCGGGCAGTGATGGCTTATGCCCCGGGCGACTACCGTTTGGAAACCGTGCCCGTGCCGGAGTGCGGGCCGGACGACATCATCGTCAAGGTGGAAGCTTGCGGCATCTGCGCGGGCGACATCAAGGCGAATGACGGAGCCGTGTCGTTCTGGGGCGGCCAGGGTCAACCCAAGTACATCAAGAGCCCGATGATCCCGGGACACGAGTTCCTCGGTCACGCGGTGGCTATCGGCGACAACGTGGCGAAGAAGGGCAAGTTCAAGCTCGGCGATCGCATCATCTCCGAACAAATCGTTCCGTGCTGGGATTGCCGGTTCTGTCTGCGAGGAGAGTATTGGATGTGCGAAAAGCACGATGTGTACGGCTTCCAGAACAACGTCAACGGTGGCTTTGCGGAATACATGCGCTACCCAAAGGAGGGCATCCAACATCTTGTTCCGCACGACATTCCTTTGGAGAAGGCGATCCTGATCGAGCCGTACGCCTGTTCCGTGTTCGCGGTGAAGCGCGCCAAAATCACCCTGGAAGATGTGGTGGTGCTTGCCGGCGCGGGTCCTCTGGGGCTCGGCATGGTGGGAGCGATGCGATTGCACAATCCCTCAAAGCTCGTCGTGCTCGACGTGAAGCAGGATCGTTTGGACCTTGCCCTGAAGTTCGGCGCCGACGTCGTGATGAATCCGCTCAAGGATGACGTGGTGGCACGGGTCAAGGAGATGACAGGGGGCTACGGCTGCGACGTTTACGTCGAAGCGACCGGCCACCCGGACTCGGTAAAGCAAGGATTGTCCATGATCCGCAAGCTGGGCCGCTTCGTGGAGTTCAGTGTATTCTCGCAGGATGTCACCGTGGATTGGAGCATCATCTCCGACCGCAAGATGCTCGACATCCTGGGCGCGCACCTCGGGCCGTACTGTTACCCCTTCGCCATTGAGGCAATCGGCGATGGTCGCCTCCCCACCGAAGGAGTGGTCACCCATCAGTTGCCTTTGGAGGAGTTCCAGAAGGGCATGGAATTGATGAAGAAGGGCGATAAATCCATCAAGGTACTCTTGATTCCCTGACGTTACTTTCTGAGAGGCCAGGTCAAGCAAAAAACCCTGCGGTGGAAGCCGCAGGGTTTTTGTTTGCTGCCGCTGGTAAGCCCGGAACTGGTTTGCAGGTCCTTGCTTCCAAGAAGCTCACTTGTCAGCGGTGCCTGCCAGAGATCCCATATCGATGACGAAGCGATACTTGACGTCATTTTTGATCATCCGTTCGAAGGCTTCGTTGATCTGATCGATGTGAATTCGTTCCACGTCGCACACGATGTTGTGTTCGCCGCAAAAGTCGAGCATCTGCTGTGTCTCGGACAAACTGCCGATCATGGAGCCTGAAAAGCGGCGGCGATTGGTGATCATGCTGAAGGGCGATACGGGTATGTCCTTCGGAGGCAGGCCGACCAGGGCCAGGGTGCCGTCGCGTTTGAGCAAACCCAAGTAAGCATTGAGATCGTGCGGGGCGGAGACGCAGTCGAGGATGACGTCAAAACTATTGGTGTGCTTTTTCATCTCATCCTCGTTCTTGGAAATCACCACTTCATCCGCTCCCAGACGTTTGGCGTCCGCCGTTTTGTCGGGCGAGGTGGTAAAGAGCACGGTCTGCGCGCCAAAAGCGTGGGCGAACTTCAGCCCCATGTGCCCCAGTCCGCCGAGGCCGACGATACCGACTTTCTTGCCCGGACCGGCTTCCCACTCGCGGAGAGGCGAGTACGTCGTGATACCCGCGCAGAGCAACGGCGCCGCTGCGGCAAGATCGAGGTGAGCCGGCACGCGGTAAACAAAATCCTCGGTGGTGACGATGCTCTGCGCGTAGCCGCCCTGGGTGGGGACGCCGCCGTGGCGGCGATCCTTCGCGTTGTAAGTGCCAACCATGCCCTGCTCGCAATATTGTTCAAAGCCGTCGCGGCAGTTCGCGCAGGCGCGGCAGGAATCAACCATCACCCCGACCGCGGCAATGTCGCCCGCCTTGAACTTCTTCACGTCGCTGCCGACGGCGGTAACTTTCCCGATGATCTCGTGACCGGGAACCATCGGAAACGTGGAACCGCCCCATTCATCGCGGGCTTGGTGGAGATCGGAGTGGCAGACGCCACAATACAGGATGTCCAACTGCACGTCGTCCGGTTCGGGTGCACGACGCTCGAAGCGGAAAGGTGCTAAAGGGGTGGTCGGGCTTTGGGCGGCATAGCCGAGGACTTGGGGCATGGTGGTAGGAGGTAATGTGCGTTTACGAAGGTTAAAAGTACTCTCTCTATGCGATTGACCACGATCATGTGGACGCCTTCCCGCTTCATAACGACGCGCTCGTACTAATTCGGGATGAGTTTCTATCCGCTCACCCTGACGGCGAGAAGGTTCAATCTATCAACGCCCGCCTCAATACTGCCGCCGCGCGCCCACCGAGGAGCTGCTTGAGAAAAGATGTGCCGGAGGAGCGATCATCGGAAACTGCAGGCCAACACGGATCGAAGAGTTATACGAAAAAAGCTTCCGCGGGGGTGTTTGCTGGGCGAATGTGACACAGGCTTCATTAGATTGTGAGCCGATTTGTGGAAATTTTGGTGGCAACAATTTCCTGCGAGTGGACGAAGTGTGAAGGTAAAATGACCCAAAAAACCCCCAGCCGCATCAAAGCCGACATCGCCAAAGCCGCTGGATTCCCGGTGGGGGGTAGTGAGCCGGACGAACTGGTACGGGCTGCCTGGCTTTATTATGTGGCCGGCCACACGCAGGAGCACACGGCGAAGATCCTCAGAGTTTCCCGCCCCAAGGCGGCGCGTTTGCTGGCTGAAGCGCGCGAGGCAGGCATCGTCAAGATCTCCATTGAGCATCGTCTCAGCACCATGATGCAAGTGGAAGAGCGTCTGCGGAGTCTCTTTAACCTGACTTTGTGCCGTGTCACGCCGCCTCTTTCCACGTTGGTGGATTTCCCGGGAAAAGCATCGATGGAAAAGGCGGCTTGTCCAGCGGGCAGCACGGCGGTGGAAAACGAAATGGCCCGCCGCGCGGTTGGAATGGTCGCCGCGCGTTATCTGCGCGAGCGCCTTCAACTCAGCGAGCGCCCGGTAGTCGGCCTGGCGTGGGGACGCACGACGGCAGCAATGGTCGATCAGCTGACCGGGGTAAGGAAGCCCGACGCCTGCTTTGTCTCCACGATGGGTTCATTGACCATGAACTCCGCGACCAACCTTTTTGACGTGGTGCATCGTGCCGCGGAGAAAACCGGCGGCGAGGGACATTTTCTGCCCGTGCCTTACATCGCCAACAGCGTGGCCGACCGGAATGTCCTGATGGCTCAGCACGTGGTGAAGGAAACGTTGGCGTTGGCTGCCCGCGCGGACGTTTTCTTCATGAGCATGGGCGAGTGTGACCAGAACGGCTTTCTGTTCGAGAAAAGCTATCTTTCCAAATCGGAACTCGATGAATTGCACCGCGCCGGTGCGGTGGGTGACGCCATGGGCAAATTCTTTGATCGAAACGGCCAGCAGGTGAAATCAGATTTGAATAAACGCTGCCTTGCGCTGGACCTGGAGCACCTCCGCGGCCGCGACGTGATTTTGCTGTGCGGTGGCCGGACCAAGGCGAAAGGCACGCGGGGAATTCTGCGCGCCGGCTTTGTCAATGGCCTGATCGTCGATGGCGATACCGCCCTGGAGATTTGCGCACAGGAAGACCATCAAGACCTCTAGAACACAGGTGGGGAGCAAGCTTCTCCTCGGTGCGCGCGAAGGCATCTGGGCCGTGGATCGTCGCTGAGCCGAAACGGCCAGACTCTACGTCGATGAGCGGGTACGCAGCTTGTCGATGGTGACAGCGATAACGATCACGAGTCCTTTGACTACTAGTTGCCAGAAAAACGAGACGTTCATGAGCGTGAGGCCATTATTAAGGGTGGCTATCACCAACGCGCCCAGCAGTGTGCCGCTGATCGTGCCGATGCCACCCGTAAAGCTGGTGCCCCCGAGGATCACCGCCGCGATGGCGTCCAACTCGTAGCCCTCACCCAATTTGCCGTTCGCACTGTAAAGACGGCTGGCGCTCATCAGTCCCGCCAAGGCAGCGAGCAGACCGCTGACGGCATACACGAACACCAGCACCCGCTCCACCCGGATGCCCGTCAACCGGGCGGCTTGGGCATTGCCGCCGACGGCGTAGATGCGTACTCCCAACACCGTGCGGCGCAGGACGAAGCCACTGATCAAGATCGTGACCAGCGCGATGATGATCAGCCAGGGGATTGGGCCGAAACGCCCGTTACCGACCCAGGCGAAGGGCAACTCATTGTTGATGATGGTCGTGCCGTCGGCCAGCAAGTACGCAACGCCCCGCAACGCCGTGTACGTGCCAAGCGTGACGATAAACGGCGGCAGGCCCACGTAGGCCACCGTGGCTCCGGTGAGAGTACCCAGCAACAAACCCGTCAACAAGGTCAACGGCAGGATGGCCCAGGCCAGTGAGGGGATCAGGGAAACCTGCAGCGCCACGACCGCCGAAACACCGAGGATGGAACCCACCGATAAGTCGATTCCACCCGTGAGAATCACAAAAGTCATGCCCGCGGCCAGCACGGTGTTGATCGACGCTTGACGCGCGACGTTGATCAGGTTGTTGGAGGTCAGAAAGTTGGGCGTCAGCAAGGAGAACAAGACACCGATCAGAATCAGCACCGGCAGGATGCCCACCACCTGCCAGAAGCTGCTGCGGGCGCGGCCTGAATCCGCTGCCCGGACCGTGGGCAGTTCGGATGAGCCGCCGGCAACAGGCGCGGGCGTGGTGGTGGACGTGGTCAGATCGGAGGCCATAAAGGGGGAGGGAGAAAAGAGGAAATTCAAGCGGGAGGAGGAGCCGCAGATCCGGTAGCCAGGGTCATGATGTTTTCCTGGGTGATGGCGTCCTGTCCCTCGCCGCCGTTCAGTTCCCCCATCAAGTGGCCTTCGCGCATGACGAGCACCCGGTCGCTGATGCCGATCACCTCCGGCAGCTCGCTCGAGATAAAGAGCACCGCCACGCCCTTGGCAGCCAGTTCGCCCACCAGCCGGTAAATTTCGCTCTTGGCGCCGATGTCCACGCCGCGCGTGGGCTCGTCGAGCAGCAGCACCTTGGGATGAATTTCCACCCAGCGGGCCACCAGGAGCTTCTGCTGGTTGCCGCCCGACAATCCCAACGCCTTCGCGGCCGGGCTGGCCACCCGGATGGCGAACTCTTTGATGGCCTGCAGCGTGAGCTCCCGCAAACGCCGCGGCCGCAGCATGCTCGCTCCCACGGACTCACGGTTGAGCACGTTCATGGTGATGTTCTCACTGGCGCTCATCTCCAAAAATAGCCCGAGTTGCTTGCGGTCTTCGGGGACGTAGCCAATGCCCGCCCGGATCGCACCGATCGGCGACCTGGCGCGCAACTCATCTCCCTCAATCAGGACCGATCCGCCGGTGATCCGGTCGGCTCCGAAGATCAGCCGGGCCAATTCGGTGCGCCCCGCGCCCACCAATCCCGCCAGGCCGACGATTTCTCCCGCGCGCAGGGTCAACGAGACGTTGCGAACCTTGCCGCGAGCGTCGCTGACGTTTTTGACTTCGAGCACTTTGGCCCCGGCGGTGTGGCGTTCGTGACGGTAGAATTCTCCCAGGGGCCGGCCCACCATCATCTGGATCAAACGCTCGGCGGAGAGTTCCGAGCGTTCCAACGTGCCGACGTAGCTGCCGTCACGCAGGACGCTCACGCGATCCGCCAAAGCGTAAACTTCCGCCATCCGGTGGCTGATATAAACGATGGCCAGTCCTTCTTCGCGCAGCTTGCGGATCAGGCCGAAAAGCCGCTCCGTCTCGCGGTCCGAGAGGGCGGCGGTGGGCTCATCCATGATGAGCACCCGGCTTTTGCGGTGCAAGGCGCGGGCAATCTCTACTTGTTGCTGCTCGGCAATGGAGAGCCGGCCCGCCTGCGTCTCGGGCCCGAAACTTGTGCCCAGCGTTTTCAAGACCTCGCTCGCCCTCTCGCGCATCGCCACGCGATCCATCATGCCGCGGCGGCTGATTTCCTCGCCCAGAAAAATGTTCTCGGCGACGGAGAGGTTGGGCGCGAGGCTGATTTCCTGGTAGATCAGCGTCACCCCGGAGCTTCGGGAGGCCGCCGGGTCACCCAGCGTCAGCGGTTGACCGTTGATGCGCACCTCGCCTTTGTCGGCGCGGTAGGCACCCGCCAACACTTTTATCAGGGTACTCTTCCCCGCTCCGTTCTCGCCCATTAGAGCGTGCACTTCACCGGCGCGGACGCTGAGATCGACTCCCCGGAGTGCCTTGACTCCGGGGAACGATTTCTCGATTCCACGCATCTCCAGCGCCGGCGCTTCCGAGCGTTCGGCGGCGTTGCTGGCGAGGGCAACCATGGAAGGAACGGCGACAAACTTCCTTCAAAGAAATGGGCAGTAAGACGGCGCGGATGCCTTAGCGGGCGTTCCAGCCTTTGTACTCACCCACGCTGTCGCGAGTGATGAGCTTGACCGGGATGAGTGTCAACGCTTTTTCGGGCTTCTTGCCCTGGAGAACATTGTAGCCGATCTCCACGGCCTTTTCGGTCATGGCGTAGGGGTCTTGCGCCGCTGTGGCCGTAAAGAGGCTGTTCTTGTCCTTGAGCGCCACTTCTCCGTCGGGGGAACCGTCCACACCGAGGATGATGAATTCCTTGCGGCTGGCCTGCCGCGCGGCGAGGTCGGCTCCGATGGCGGTAGGATCGTTGATGCCGAAGATCGCGTCGATCTTGGGGTTGGCGGAGAGCAGGTCGGTCATCACGCGCAGACCACCGTCGCGGCTGCCACCGGCGTTCTGGTCCTGCGAAAGCACTTTAATGCCGGCGTTTTGCTTGAAGACAGCCAGCGCACCGTTGGCGCGATCTTGCACGGAACTCACGGGCGGGCCGTTGACGATCACGACGTTGCCCTTGCCTTTCAGATGATCGACGATGTAGCGGGCTGCTTCCTCGCCCGCTTGCTTGTTGTCGGACATCACCGTGGCATCTGCGCCGCCTTCCGCCGCCACATCCACGGCGACCACCACGATCCCCGCCTCCTTGGCCCGGCGCACCGCCGGAGCGATTCCCTTGCTGTCCGCCGCACCGAGGATGATGAGCTGGACGCCCGAGGAAATGAAGTTATCGATCTGGGTCGCCTGCGTGCTGATGTCGTACCCGGAGGACACGAGGGTCACTTTGACGCCGGCACCGCCGAGTTCCTTTGCTTTGGCCGTCGCCGCCTTGCCGATCAACACGAAGAAGGGGTTGCCCAGGTCGCCGACCGTCACGCCGACGGAGGTCAGTTTTTTGGATTGTGCTGATGCCGCAGAAAACGGCAAGACCGTCACGGCAAGAGCGCCAAGGATGGCCAGTGAAGAACGTAGTGGGGGGAGAAGAGAGATCATTGTTGGTGGGGATTTCAGAATCTTTTATGGCATAGCCACAATGAACAGCAAGCGTTTTGAAGTTCAACGGTGCGAGTAATCTGTTTGAGGCGGCAAAAGCGTTCGCAGGACAGGCAGCTTGCTTGCCTTGTCCTGCAGAGGAGCGCTGGGATCAGAACGGCGAGTCCGGAAAGTAGAACTGCTTGGCGTTCTCCTTCGTGATCAGCAACGAGGGGATGATGTCCGTCGCGGGCAGCTTCCCGCCTTGCAGCCGGGCCTCAGCGGTCATTTTGATCGCGTCATAGATGAAATGGGGCGAATACGAGACGTTGGCTTGGATCATCGGGTTGCTTCCGTCCATCAGGGTCTTGATCATGCCTTTGGCCCCTGCCCCACCGAAGACGATCTTGATGTCTTTACGCTTGGCCTGTTCGATGGCTTTGAGGACGCCGACCGCCATGTCGTCGTCCGCCGCCCACACCGCGTCGATGTGCTTGAAGCGGGTCAGGTAATCCTGCATCACCTTGAAGGCGTCGTCGCGGTTCCAGTTGCCGTACTTGGCGTCGAGGATTTTGATGTCCGGGTGGTCCTTCATCACCGAGTTGAAGGCGTCCATGCGTTCGTTGTCCAGAGTGGTGGCGATGCCCCGCAGGACGACGACATCGCCTTTGCCGTCCAATGCTTTCGCCAGATACTCGGCGGGAATCTTGCCGAAGGCTGTGTTGTCGCCGGAGATGTAGGCGTCCTGCGCGCTGGTGTCCGTCAAACCGCGGTCAACCACGGTGACGTACACGCCTTTGTCGTGCACTTGTGCCACGGGCTTCGTCAGTGAGGCCGACTCGAAGGGAAAGATGACCAGCGAGTTGATCTTGGTGACAGTCGCCAAATCCTGAAGTTGGTTGGCTTGCTCGGAAGCGTTCGCGGAGGTTTTGACTGTGATTTTGAGTCCGGGATGAGCTTTCTCCAAATCCTTTTTGGCTTGGTTAGCCCAGTAAACGATCCCGCCGGTAAAACCGTGGGTCGCGGTGGGGATGGAAACGCCGAGGTTGACGGCTTCGTCCGCCATCACCGTCGAGGCGATGCCGACTGCCAGGAAGGCCGTGGTCACGCCAGCCAGTCGGCGGAAGGTTTGTTGCAGACGAACCAGAGGTTTGATGGAGGATTGGGGGGAGGCTAGGTTCATGGCTGAAGGGGGAACAACATGGATGGAGGAGTATGACTCTGCGGTGAATCAGTTCTTCTACCTGCGGCGGCGTTGCAAGAAAGCAACAACGATGATGACAAAACCTTGCACCGCCGCGTTGAGGTAAACGCTGATCAGATTGGTTAGATTAAGGATATTGCCGATGACGGAAAGCAAAATCGCTCCCACCACCGTCCCGGTGATGCTGCCCGCTCCGCCCCGCAGCACCGTGCCGCCCACGATGACGGAGGCAATCGCCTCCAGTTCCCACAGCAAGCCCGTGGTCGGCGAGGCGGAACCCAGCCGCGGGACATACAACAATGTGGCGATACCCACGCATACTCCCAGCAGCACGTAGGTGAGCACTTTCACCCGGTCCACGTTGACCGCCGCGTAGCGCGCCACCTGTTCGTTTGAACCGATGGCCTGCACGTAGCGCCCGTAGGCGGTGCGGTTGAGGATCACCCCGCCAATGGCCGCCACGGCCACGAACACCCACACGGGGATCGGGATACGCAGCAGGCTCGCGTAGTACACGGGGCTGTAAGTGTCGGAAAGGGTGTTGTCCAGGGTCAGCGCGCCACCGTCGGCGAAGTAGGTCAGATAGGCGCGGTAAATGCCCAGCGTGCCCAGCGTGACGATGAACGGTTCGATCTGCCCCTTGGTGATGCACAAGCCGTGCAGCAATCCGCAGCAACCGCCGATCAGGAGGGCGCACAACATCCCGCACACCACCGCAGCCACGGGCGAAAACCCGGCGTTGCCCAGTTTGTTCATCAGGAGAATGACGCACCCGGCGATCAACGCGGCCATCGATCCGACGGAGAGATCGATGCCGCCCGAAATGATGACAAAACACATGCCAACGGCGATGATCCCGATGAACGCCGTGCGGGTGAGCACGTTCATCGCGTTATCGAACGTGGCGAAATCGTGGTTGAGCAGCGTGCCCAGCGCGCACAGGACCACCAAACCGAAGACCGGTCCGGCCCCGTGGAGTCGCCGCCACCAGGGAGCGCCGTCGCCGCCCGTGGAAATCTGCCGCATGTTCTCAGTGGGTTCCGGTGGCATGGGCAATCAATTCTTCCTCGGTGAGGTGGGAGGCATCCAAAATCGTTTGCAGCCGGCCCGCGCGCATCACCGCCACGCGGTGGCACAGGCCAATCAACTCGATCAACTCGGAGGAAATGACCACGATGCCGCGCCCTTCCCCGGCCAGTTTCTGGATCAGGAAATAAATATCCCGCTTCGCCCCGACATCAACCCCGCGCGTGGGCTCGTCCAAAACGAGAACTCGTGGGTCGGGGTGCAATACTTTCGCCAGAGCCAGTTTCTGCTGGTTGCCGCCCGACAAGGCCGAGGCGCGGAGGTGCAGCGACCCGGTGCGGATACCGAACGATTTCACGGCGGTTTGCAACGCGGACTCCTCGGCCCCTGGTCGCAGCCAGGGGGAGGCGTAGCGTGTCAGCGCCATCAGGGTCAGGTTCTCGCGCAGACCGAAGTCCACGTGCAGCCCCTTGCCCTTGCGGTCTTCGCTGAGGTACGTCAGACCCGCGTCGGCGGCGTCCCTCGGGCTCCGCCAATGCGCGGGGCGGCCGTCGAGTTCGACCCGTTCGGCCTGATGCTCGCGCAAACCCAGCAAACCCTCGAACAACTCGGTGCGGCCCGCGCCCACCAAGCCGGCGAACCCGAGGATCTCGCCTGGCCGCACCTCAAAGCTCGCTTCGGTGACCCAGCCGGGGACGCTGAGCTTCTCCACCCGCAACGCGGGATGTTCCGTTCCCGGGACCGCGAGCTGCTTGGGAGGGAATAAGTCCGACAGTTCACGACCCACCATCAGATTCGCCATTTGCCGCCGGGAGATGTTGCGCGTTTCCTCCCGGGCCACGAACTGGCCGTCACGCATGACGACGATCTCGTGCGTGATGCGTTCCACCTCGTCGAGCCGGTGTGAGATGTAGATGATCGTTACTCCCTGGGCGTTGAGCCGGCCGATCAACTGGAAAAGCCGCTCCGTTTCCCCGGGGGTCAACGTGGCGGTAGGCTCGTCCATGACCAGCAGCCGCGCCTTGCGCGCCAGAGCCTTGGCGATTTCGACCAATTGCTTCTCGGCCACGATCAGGCGCTTGATCTTGGTGTCGGGATGAGCTGCCAGGCCCACCTGTTTGAGCAGCCCGGCCGTCTCGGCGCGCATCGCCTGATCGTCGAGCAGGCCACGCCGCCGGACCTCGTGACCCAGAAAGATATTCTGCGCGATGGTCAGGTCTTCGGCCAGGTTGAACTCCTGGTGGATCATCACGACGCCTGCGGCTTCCGCCTGTCGCGGCCCCTGGAAAGACGTGGCGTGCCCGTCGATACGTAGTTGCCCGCCGCTCGGAGCCTCGTACCCGGCGAGGATTTTCATCAGCGTGGATTTGCCGGCCCCATTTTCGCCCAGCAGTCCGTAAACACGGCCAGGCACGAGCGCGAGATCCACCCCGTGGAGGACGCGCACCGGCCCGAACGATTTGGTGATGTTGCTGAATTCGACCGCGACGCTCATACAACTCTGGAGGAATTCTTCGAGCCTCGCTTACACCAGTTCAGGAAATAACCCAGATTAAACCTAATCCATGACGATGCACACTTTGCCGCTCCGGCCTTCGTCGGCAGTGCGGTAAGCGGCCTCCGCCTGATCCAGGGTAAACCGGTGGGTGACAATGATCTCCGGGTGCAGGTTCCAGCGCACGAGCAGATGGACCAGGTCTTCCATGTGCTTTGTGCTGGTCACCCAGGAACCGTGGAGCGTCACCTGTTTGTGGATCAGGGTGTGGCTCACGTCGAAATCCACCCGGTTGCCTTCCCCGACAAAAGCCACGCGGCCCCAGCGCCGGGCGGCGCTGAGGGCCAGGGCGCGCGCCGAGCCGTTGCCGGAACAATCCAGGCACGTCTCGCATCCGAGGCCATCGGTCAGGGCGTGGATCTGGGCGAGCGCGTCGTCCCCGAAGGACAAAGCGTGCTGGACCGCACCGAGTTGCCGGGCCATTTCCAGGCGCTCCGGCGTCACGTCCAGGCCGATGATGGTCTGCACACCCATCGCCCGCGCGACCAGACCTGCCGCCAGCCCCACCGGACCCAGCCCGGTGATGAGCAAACGGTCCAGCCCGGAAACTTCGAGCCGCAGCAGCGCCTCGTACACGGTGCCGAATCCGCACGCCACGAGCGCGCCGTCCACGTAGGTCAGTGGCCCGGGCAATGGGATACAGGTGTTTTCCTCCGCCAGCATGAAGTCCGCGTGCCCACCGTCCCGTTGCCAGCCGTGGGCGGCGCGCTGCGGCGAGGTGCAGGAAATCATGTAGCCCTCGTGGCAATCGTTGCAGCAGCCGCAACCGCTGATGTGATAGAGGATGACACGGTCACCCACGCCGAACCGGTGGCATCCCGGCCCTACCTGCACGATCTCGCCGCACGGCTCGTGGCCTCCGATCACCCCCTGGTAGCCTTCCGGTCCGTGGCCCAGGTGCTCGCGGTAGATCGCGCGGATGTCGCTCCCGCAGATCGACGAGGCGCGCATTCGGATCAGCACCTGCCCCGGTCCCGGCGACGGCACGGGAAAGTCCCGGAATTCGACCCGGGATTTGCCTGGCAACAGGACGCCTCGCATCGTGGCGGGCAAGTTCGGAACAGCGGAAGGGGGAGACATGGCGGTAGTTTGGCAAGGTGCCTGGCTATCCTTCGCACGCAGAAATTTCGGCGCAAGTAGCTGAAAAGTGCAGATTGTTATTGACGACTTCCTGCAATCTGAGTCACCTAGTCGATACCCCCCAGATTGTGCGCCGGGTTGACGCGTCAGAGTAGTGATGCGGCGATATGTCCGGCGCGCGAATGGGGACACTTCTACCCCATGATCAAGCACCTTTTTCCTGCTTTATTCCTAACCGGCTGTTTGCTTTCCGCATCCAGTGCCCTTGCTCAACAAAAGACAGTCACCATCGCTGCGGTCAATAACCCGCAGATGATCGAACTCAAGAAACTCTCTTCCAAGTTCGAGACGGACAATCCAGACATCAAGCTGAATTGGGTCATCGTCGAGGAGAATGTCCTGCGCCAGCGGGTAACCACGGACCTGACCACCGGCAGCGGCCAGTTTGACTTGGTGTTCATCGGGATCTACGAAGCGCCCATCTTCGCCAAGCGCGGGTTCCTCAAGGAAATGAGCAACCTGCCAGCCGCGTTTGACGTGGACGACGTGTTCAAGTCCCTGCGCGATGGCGCCTCTTACCAGGGCAAGCTTTTCGCGCTGCCCTTCTATGGCGAAAGCTGCATGACCATGTACCGCAAGGATCTCTTTGACGCCAAGGGTCTGACCATGGCGGACAAGCCGACCTACGAAGACATCAAGAAGGCTGCCGACGCGCTCACGGACAAAAGCAAGGGTATGTATGGCATCACCCTGCGCGGCAAGCCAGGCTGGGGCGAGAATATGGCCTTTATTGACGCGCTGGCCATCTCAATGGGCTGTACCTGGTTTGACATGTCGTGGAAGGCCACACTCGACACGCCGGAGTGGAAGAAGACGCTCAACTACTACGTGGACCTGATGAAGAAGGACGGCCCTCCCGGTGCCACGTCCAACGGGTTCAACGAAAACCTCACGCTTTTTGCCAGCGGCAAAGCGGCGATCTGGATCGACGCCACCTCGGGTGCGGGCACCCTCTTCGACAAGTCGCAGTCGCAGGTTGCCGATAAAGTGGCTTTTGCCCAAGCGCCCGTGGGAGTCGCTCCGAACGGAGGCAACTGGCTCTGGTCCTGGGATTTTGCGATCCCGAAAGCTTCCAAGTCTCCTGACGCCGCGCAGAAGTTTGCTGCCTGGGCTTGCTCGAAGGAGTACATCAAGATGGTAGCGGACGACACCGGTTGGGCCACGGTGCCCCCGGGTACGCGCAAGTCGCTCTACGACAACGAGGCCTACACGAAGGTCGCTCCCTTCGCCAAGGTGACACTCGCAGCCATGTCGGCGGCGGACCCGAGCAATCCATGCGTCAAGCCCGTGCCCTACACCGGTTTGCAATATGTCGGTATCCCCGAGTTCCAGTCCATCGGCACGACCGTTGGCCAGAACATCGCCAGTGTGCTGGCGGGCTCCTCCACCGTGGATCAGGCCTTGAAAGCCTCCGAGACGGCGGCGAACCGCGCGGTCAAACAGGGCGGCTACCAGAAGTAACCGCCGCGCTCATTTCAACCTAAATCCGGCGCTTTCCGACTGGGCAACCCCCCACCGGTCGGAAAGCGTCTGAACCGTTCTCACCGCTCCCGTTTCCCCCATAGCATGAGCGTAGAACTCCAGACTCCTTCGGGTGAGGTCAAGACCACCCACGCCGCGCATGACCTCCCTCCGGCGGTGGAGGAAGCCGATTCCACCCTGCCCTTTCTCCAGTGGCCCGCGGTGGGTTCGCTGTTCCTGTGGATGATCGTGCCACTGGGAATGACGATCTATTTTTCGCTCATCCGGTACAATCTCATGAACCCCGAACTCACGGGGTTCGCCAAATTCGACAATTACAAGTACCTCTGGGATGACCCGGCCTTTTTTCCAGCCATCCTCAACACCGTCGTCTTACTAGGATCAGTGTTGCTGATCACGGTAGGTCTTGGCGTCCTGCTGGCGGTGCTCTACGACCACAAGTTCTTCGGCCGTAATGTCGCTACCTTATTGGTCATCGCGCCGTTCTTCGTGATGCCCACCGTGAGTGCGCTGGTGTGGAAGAACATGATGCTGCATCCGGTGTATGGCTTGCTCGCTCTGGCGATGCGCGCTGTCGGCCTGTCTCCCATCGATTGGTTCGGCGATCATCCGATGTTTTCCGTCATCCTGATCGTCTCCTGGGAATGGATGCCGTTTGCTTTCTTGATCCTATTTACTTCCATCAAGTCTCTGGATCTTGAGCAGCAGGAAGCCGCGTCCATCGACGGCGCGACTGGCTTGCAGATGTTCTTCCGTATCACTCTCCCACATTTGAGCCGGGCCATCGGTGTGGTGGTGATGATCGAGACGATCTTTCTGCTTTCCATCTTCGCCGAAATTTACACGACAACCTCAGGCGGTCCTGGGACGGCGACTACCAACCTCGCCTACCTGGTCTATTCGCTGGGCTTGCAGCAATTCGACATCGGTATCGCCTCCGCCGGAGGTTTGCTGGCGGTCATCCTGGCCAACGTTGTCGCCTTTTTTCTGGTTCGTCTTCTCTCCAACAACCTCAAAGCCGCTCGCTAACGTGGAAGACTCCCGACTAAAGACCTGGCTGATCGGCATCGCCGGCTGGCTGATCGCTCTGCTGGTATTTTTCCCTATCTTCTGGATAGGCATCACGGCGTTCAAGACGGAACAAGGAGCCTATTCACCGGATGTGATCTTCACACCCACCTTGGAATCCTTTCGCGAGGTGTTTGCCCGCAGCAACTACACGGCCTACCTGCTGAACTCCATCTACGTGTCGTTGGGTTCGACGTTGCTTTGCTTCCTGATCGCCATCCCGGCGGCTTACCGCATGGCCTTCTTCCCCACGCCCAAAACCGCCGGGACACTGGTTTGGATGATGTCCACCAAGATGATGCCGGCGGTCGGCGTGTTGCTGCCCGTTTACCTCTTGTTCCGGACGGCCGGGTTGCTCGATTCCGTGTGGGGTTTGATCTTCATTTACACCCTCTTGAACCTACCCATCGCGGTCTGGATGACGTTCACGTACTTTTGCGAGGTGCCCGGAGCCATCCTTGAAGCGGCGCGGGTGGATGGCGCCAGCCTCCTGGGCGAGTTTCGCGATGTGCTCGCCCCGATGGCGCTGCCGGGAATTTCTTCGACGGCCCTTTTGTTGATCATCCTCTCTTGGAACGAAGCGTTTTGGAGCCTCAACCTGACGAGCGCCAAGGCGGCTCCTCTCACGGTGTTCATCGCTTCCTACTCCAGCCCGGAAGGCTTGTTCTGGGCAAAGCTTTCTGCGGCTTCGCTCCTGGCGGTCGCCCCGATCATGGTGATGGGCTGGCTTTCGCAAAAACAGCTCGTCAGTGGATTAACGTTTGGTGCGGTGAAATAGCAGCTTCCCCTTACATGGACAACCGTTCTGTCAAAATCAAAAATCTGGTCAAAACCTACGTGGATGACCGCGGCAAGCCGACGTTCACGGCCGTAAAAGATATCAACCTCGAGATCAACGACGGCGAATTCATGGTGCTGGTCGGCCCTTCCGGGTGCGGCAAGTCCACCACACTGAGAATGGTGGCTGGTTTGGAGAAGATCACCAGCGGCACCATTGAAATCGGCGACCAGGTCGTCAACCAGGTGAAACCGAAGGATCGGGGCATCGCCATGGTGTTCCAGAACTATGCGCTTTACCCGCATATGACCATCTACAACAACATGGCCTTCGGATTGAAGCTGGCGAAGAAGGACAAGGGTTTCATCCAGGAGTCGGTCTCGCGCGCGGCGAACGCGTTGGGCTTGGACAAAATGCTCGAGCGCAAACCCCAGGCGTTGTCGGGCGGCCAGCGTCAACGCGTGGCTCTGGGCCGGGCCATCGTCCGTGAGCCAAAAGTGTTTCTCTTCGACGAACCGCTCTCCAATCTCGACGCGAAGATGCGGGTGCAGATGCGCGCGGAGATTTCCCGTCTGCACGAGCAACTGGACGCCACGATGATCTACGTGACGCACGATCAGGTCGAGGCAATGACCATGGGCGACCGCATCTGCGTGATGCGGGACGGCCTGATCATGCAGACGGCGGACCCTTTGACCCTCTACCGGCAGCCGGCGAACGTCTTCGTCGCCAGTTTCATCGGCAGCCCGCCCATGAATCTCCTGCGCGGCACCATCCAGCGCGGAGACGGCGGTTTGGTGTTCATTGAAGGAACGGGGCCGAACTCGGTGAAAATTCCTTTGCGCGGAGACGTGGCCACCCGAGCCGGGCGGTACATTGACAAACCCGTTTACTTCGGTATCCGCCCGGAGCATCTGAGCAATGCGGCGCTCGACGAAATGCACGTACCGCTCAACTCCACGGTGGACATCGCCGAACCGATGGGCTCGGAGTCCTTGGTTTATCTCCAGGCGGGGAACGGCAGCCTGATCGCACGGATTCCCGGTGAGCACATCTTCCGGCACGGAGATACGGCCAACGTCTATCTAAATTTGAGCAAGGCGCACCTCTTCGACGCCGAAACCGAGGAAGTTATCCGCTAAACAAGGAGGCACATCCCTATGCGCAACGTTCTGGCAGTCGAGCAATATGTAGAAGTTCCTCCGTTCATGTACTCCGATCCGTTTTTCCGGATCACCATGCTGATCAAAGAGGAAATCCGAAAGTACAAGTGGACCGAGAGCGAAAAGGGGAACTCGATGACGTGGGACGAAGCCCGTGACGAATGGACCCGGAACTACCGGGACAAATTCGAAAAATATCTCCTCGAAACTCTGCACATCGGGACGACCGGTGGCGGCACTCCTTTTGCCGAGCCCTCGTCGGATAGCTAGATCCTGACCTGCCCAAGTGGTGTTCTCCGTGGAGCCGGCGAAGCTCTCGCCCATGCTTCCCTCGCTCCGCGATGACTGATGGCGGGTTAAAGTGTGCCCGCCAACTCCTTTCTGATCCATGCCGACCAAACTTTCTTCCTCCACGCTCGGAGTGCTCCCCGCCAGCGTGCGGACGCCGCAATATGACCGCGCAAAAATCGTGACCCGGATGGTCCACATTGGGGTGGGCGGATTTTATCGGGCACATCAAGCCATCTACACCGACGACCTCCTGGCGGGAGATTCCGACTGGGGTTACTGCGGCGTCGGCCTGCTCAAGCACGATGTTCGGATGCGCGACGTGATGCGCGACCAGGATTGTTTGTACACGGTGGTCGAGCGCGACAACGCAGGGGACCAAGCCCGGGTGGTCGGTTCCATGGCCGAGTTCCTCCTCGCGCCCGACGATCCGGAAAAGGTGCTGGAGAAAATGGCGTCGCCCGGCTGCCAGCTCGTTTCGCTCACGATCACCGAGGGCGGTTACTACGTGCATCAGGGCACGGGTGAGTTCGATGTGGAGCACCCCGACATCCAGCGGGATCTTGCGCATCCGCACCAGCCGTCCTGTTCGTTCGGCTATTTGCTGGAAGCGGCAGACCGCCGCCGGACCCGGGGGTTGGCTCCGTTCACCCTGATGTCCTGCGACAATATTCAGGGTAACGGAGACGTGGCCAAAAAGATGTTGCTTGCCTTCGCCGAGTTGCGCGACCCAACATTACGCAACTGGATGGAAGCAAATATCGCCTTCCCTAACAGCATGGTGGACCGCATCACGCCGGCCACCACGGACGAGCACCGGGCGCTGGTGCGCGAGAAGTTCGGCATCGATGACGAATGGCCAGTGACGACGGAAAGCTTCAAGCAGTGGGTGATCGAGGATCATTTCTCGCAGGGGCGTCCGGCTTGGGAAAAGGTCGGCGCGCAGATGACGGCGGACGTGCTGCCGTACGAAAAGATGAAGCTGCGGCTGCTGAACGCCAGTCATCAAGCCATCTGCTACAGCGGCATGTTGATGGGGCTTTCCTTTGCCCACGAAGCCCTGGCCGAACCGTTGATCCGTGGCCTGATGGAGACCATGATGGACCGCGAGGTCACGCCCCTGTTGCCCCAACCCGAAGGTATCGACCTGGCGGCGTACAAGGCTACGCTGGTGGAACGATTCGCCAATCCAGCCATCCGCGATCAACTCTCCCGGATCGGGACGGAAGGTTCGGCGCGGATTCCGAAGTTCGTTCTCCCCTCCGTGGCGGAGCAGTTGCAGCGTGGCGGCCCAATCGACCGGCTTAGCTACACGGTGGCAGGCTGGTTCCGTTATCTGTCGGGGCAGAACGACGCAGGACAGCCGCTGCCCATCATTGACCCGATGGAAGCAAAACTTCGCGAAAGGGCAAAAGCTGGCGGCAAAGATCCGGGTCCGCTGCTGGCCATGCGAGAGGTATTCAGCGCCGAAGTGGCGGAACATCCCGTCTTCCGCGCGCAGGTGACCGAGTGGCTGCGCTCCCTGTACAACGAAGGTGTCCACGCCACGTTGCAGAAGCTGGCAGCAGGCACAAAAGCATAGCTTTGCCGGCCAACCCGCGTGTAGAATGGGCAGGCCGGTGTAACAACTTCTAATCCCCTTTCTTTGATGAAAAAATTCACGCGCACGCGAAAACTCCCCTGTTGCCTGCTGCTTGCCGGCTCCATCCTCGGTGGGCCGATGGTCCCGTGGTTGCAGGCCGACGGCCCTGATCGGGTGGGTGCGGATGCACCGCACCAGGAGAGGAACGCACCTGCCAACGCGGACAAGTTTCGTCTGCCCGGGTCCCAGGTTCCCGTGGTGAGCGTCACGCAATCGCCCAACGACGGAGAGACAGACATCAAGATCAGAAAATCGACCGCCGGGGCTGCGCCCGCCAAGACTTCCAGGAGGAGCAGGGCTAGGAAGGCGAACGCGAAAGTGGCCGCGCAAGCAAAAACCGAGACGAAGCAGACCGATGCAGCCGCGGCCGCCAAACCCAAGGAGGTCTCGGCACCCGACATCGACGACCAGCGTGTGGGCAACAGCGCCCCGCATCAGGAACGCAGTTCTGATCCCAACGCGCACGCCGCTCGCCTGTTTATCTGGGACCGATGATTTCGAGCTCGAACGGCGGGAGCAGCCGTTCCTTCTTGCCACGAAGCGTTGCTTGTCCCGGAGCGTGAGTTGAATTTGATGCAGTTTGGGTTTGATCGCCGCATGAGTTTAGCCTGTGCGTGGACAAACTCGGCTCTGTAAAGAAAGGAATGATGCCTCCACCGCCCATTTGCCGGGAACCAGAAACACGTTTGGCGCAACTGCTCGCCCGGGGAGGCAGGCGCATCCTCGGGCTGACGGGTGCGCCGGGTGCCGGCAAATCGACCCTGGCTGCGCGACTTGCCAGCCAATATGATTCTTCCACGGTGGTCGTGGTGCCGATGGATGGTTTTCACCTGGCCAACAGACAACTGGCGCGTTTGGGTCTGAGCCACACCAAAGGCGCCGCGAACACCTTTGACGTGGCGGGTTATGTGGCCTTGCTGGAGCGTCTGCGTCATCCCATTGCTGGAGAAACGATCTATGCACCGGATTTCCGCCGTGAAATCGAGGAACCGATTGCCGGTGCCATCGCCGTACCTTCCACGGTGCCGTTGGTGATCACGGAAGGGAATTATCTGCTGTTCGATGGACCATGGGCCGCCGTGCGACGCCTCCTGGATGAAGTGTGGTTCGTCGATACCGACGAGGAACTACGGAGGCAAAGGCTGCTGGCTCGCCACATCGCGCATGGCCGCACGTCAGAGCAGGCTCAAGCCTGGATGACCGCAACCGACGAACCAAACGCTGAGCTGATCCGGGGCCGGAACGAGCGTGCGGACCAGATCATAGCAGCCTCCTGAGGCACGAGAAAACTTTCTTTGTTCCTGTGGGAGTAAGGTTCGGAGGCAGGAAGCTAACTCAATCGCCCCTGCATTGGACATGGCTGCCCAAACGCTGGATCCACCATTGATACTCAGGTGTCGCTGATTTCTGAGATCAACGCGCACCTGGTAGTCTAGCCGGGCAGCTTCTGTGAGTGGATGGCACGCTCCGTCGCGCCATTGCCTGATTGCGGCGCAGGCACCTCTTATACTCCCTTCAGACAGCGGTGCTGCCAGTGGCATCAACGGCGCAGCGGAGCGCGCCATTCACCCACCAGAACCTGATGTATCCGCACACTAGCGAGTCTGCTACGGGTGGTGACGGTAATTTGTACCATCTAAGGAGCGATTAACTTAGAGCACTGCTCCCTTGAGTCTGCCTCCTGGTTGCAGGGCGGGCGCTTCGCCTGCCGCGAAGAGGCCAACCAGACAGCAGGCAAGGCACCCGTCCTGCAACCAAGAGCCTCCGGCAAGGTAAATCCAACTGCGAGGTGCTGCAAGCTAGCACCTATTTAGGTTGGTGAATGCACGGCGCGACTCGAGCCAACAGAAAGCCCAACTCAGAGGCTTTTCTGGGACGTTTGGGATGCTCGACGTTGTTTGCCGAAGATCGTCTGACCGTATTTGATGTGCATTTGCTCAAGTTTTTTTATTCTTTTGTAAGAAAAACCTTTCCTTCCGGGGCCTTCTCACTGTTTAAATCATCAGCGTTAGAGGAATCACCCCCACCATGCAAAAAACTCCATTATCAGTTCCTGTAAGCACTCTCATTGCTACGTTCACTCTCGCTGCCGCCGCGATGCCGCTGGCTCACGCGCAAGAGGGCAACCCGGACCTTCATCAGATGCAAGAGCAGATGCGTCAGATGGAACAGCGCGTCGAAGCAGCGGAAAAGCGCGCGGCCGGCGCGGAAACAAAGGTTGCCGACCTGCAAAAGCAGGTGAACGGCACGCAACTCAGGGCCCAAGCCCAAGCCAAGAAAGATGAGGCCGCACAGACAGCAGCCACAAAAGCGTCCGTACAAGCCGAACAGGATGCCGACAAGGGCAATCCTTTCGCGGGTGACTACAAGGGCGTTACCCTGGCGCCCAAGAACGACAGCCCTTACGCGACGCTCGACATCAACTACTTCTACATGCGCACCGGCGAGGCCACCTCAATCCATGGTGGCCCGCGTGAAAACAACGACGGCCGCAACACCGCGTTCGTCAATCCTCTGGTGAGCGACAACAACGCAGGACGTTTGGGCAACGAGCTCGACACCTACCTCGAACCCAGCTTGAAGATCATCACCAGTCCTTTCAAGGACCCGAGTGTGACCTTCGGCGGTGTGTTCACGTTGAGCAGCTACTTTGCCCAGCGTTCGCAGGCCGACCTGCCGGCTGGTTTTAACACGCTCGACCTTTATGCCTTCGCCAAAAACGCCATTCCGTTCCTGCCGGGCGCAGAAGTTTGGGCGGGCCGCCGCGGTTATGAATACCAGTTCTATGTGAACATCATTGACCGACGCACCTATGTCATCGGCGGTGACGGCGGCGGTTTGAATGACATCGGGCTGGGAGATTTCGCCAAACTCGATTTGGCGTACCTGACCGGCAGCCCGACGGGTGGCACCAACACCTCGGTCAATCCGCTGAATCCGACAGGATCGACGTACGGTGACGTGCGCACCGACAACGGCAACCTGAGCAAACAGTCCGCTTTTGTTCGCTTGCACGACATCACCACGCCGCTCATCGGTGGTCAGAGTTCCTTTGTGTTCCAGTACCAGCATGCCAGCGGTGGCACCTCGCTGGTCAGCGGTGACTTCCAGGGCGTCCCGGGAGCGCAGGCCTACAACAACCTGAACTACGCGGGTGGCATCAGGTTCCAGGCCACGGATGGATTCAGCGGAGGTTACGTCCATGACTACAAGCACGAGTTCAACAAAGGCGATTTGAAGTTGACCAACCACCTCTTCCTGGGCTTCGGCACCGGATCCGCGTACGACACCACCAACGCGGACAAGCTGCGGAACTCCCCTTACTACGGGGTTCCCACCTCGACGTTGGTGGCGAACAACAACACCCCGTACACCCTGGCGGATGCGCATTCGTACAAGGAGTCCGATCAGGTGGACCTTTACTACAAGGACAAGTTTGAATTGGAAGCTTACGCGGTCTATGAGCACCAGGATAGCGGCCGCCCCAACGTGCCGATTCCCGACGCGGCCCTGCCTCTCGGCGGCAAGGGTTCGACGACCGTGCTCGTGAACGGTGTGCCGACGGCGGCGGTGCAGTCGAAGGGCATCCAGGACTGGGTTGATCTCGGTTTCCGGCCCACCTACAACTTCACCCCCTGGTTTGCGCTGGTGGCAGAAGGGACTTGGAACTACATCGACAACCGCGCGGAAAACAAAATCCGCGATGCCGCCGGGTTTAAGTCCGGCCCGGGCGATTTGTTCAAGTTCACGATCTGCCCGACGTTCCACTATGGCAAAGAGGGTAATTATCCGCTGTCGTTGCGCTTCTTCTATACGTTCGCGTATTGGAACGACAACCTGAAGGGTAGCGTGGTGGCTGGTGATACGTTCCGGAACACCAATTCCGGGCATATCTTCGGCACCCAGGCTGAAATCAACTTCTAACGCCGCGAGCGTACAGCTAGTTTAAACGAAAACACCGCCATCTCCCGTAGATGGCGGTGTTCTTTGTCCATCGCACCGGACAACGATCTTTCCAGTTTGTCCGATCCTTCTTTTGCCGGGTGATGGTCATCGCGGCCGGGCAGGATCCGCCCCGCCGGGTTCGTGGCAGTGGCCAGCCGGGAGGCGGACCAGACCCAAGGAAGAAAAAGCTTCCCCCGAGACCAAGCGATACTGTCTATAACATCGCCCATTTTCTAGTCTTGTGGTGACCCTCGGTCATCGTGGCAGAACCCCGCATAGTGCATTGACATCGTAGAGTGGAGCCAGGGGTTCAGCACACGGCAACAACGCCCCCGCGCTGCCGGATTTTGGTAGCCAGCAGAAGTGGCGCAACGAAAGTAACCACCTGCGGCCGCACCGGCCTCGTTCGCTCTCGCTACACACCGTTACCCACGGCTTTCCAACGCAAATTGCTATGGGTATCGTTCCTGTGATCCGCGAAATCATTCGCGTTATTCCTCCTTGCAATCCGGTAGGATCACGACAGCTTTTCCGACGAAGATCTCTGGGAAACACACAAACACTTCCCACACCCCCAAAACACATGAAAATAACAAAGATAGGCCTCGCAGCAGCACTCCTGACCACTCCCTTCTGGCTGATCAGTTGTGGACCCGGAGGCAAGAAAGACAAGGTGGGTATCGCCATGCCCACGAAGTCTTCGCTGCGCTGGATCGCCGACGGCAACAATATGGTCAAGGCCATGGACGAAAAAGGCTACCAATCAGATTTACAGTACGCCGAAGACGACATTCCCAATCAGTTGTCTCAGATCGAGAACATGGTGACCAAGGGAGCGAAAGCTCTGGTGATTGCCTCCATTGACGGCACCACCTTGTCCAAGGTCCTGCAATCGGCCGCCGACGCCAAAATCAAAGTCATCGCGTATGATCGTCTGATCAAAGGCACCCCGAACGTCGATTACTACGCGACCTTCGATAACTTCCAGGTGGGTGTGCTGCAGGCCCAATCCATCGAAAAGGAACTCGGTTTGAAGGAAGGCAAGGGCCCGTTCAACATCGAACTGTTTGGAGGTTCGCCTGACGACAACAACGCCTTCTTCTTCTACGACGGAGCCATGTCCGTCCTGCAACCCTACATCGACAGCAAAAAGCTGGTGGTGCAAAGCGGCCAGCTCGGAATGAAGGTCGTGGGAACGTTGCGTTGGGACCCGGCAACGGCTCAGTCTCGGATGGACAACGTCCTCTCTGCGTACTACACCAACAAGCGGCTGGACGCGGTTTTGTCGCCCTACGATGGTCTCAGCATCGGCATCCTTTCTTCCCTGAAAGGTGTCGGATACGGCAAGCCGGACATGGCGATGCCGGTGGTGACCGGGCAGGATTGCGAGGTGCCTTCGCTGAAGTCGATCATTTCCGGTGAGCAGCGTTCGACGATCTTCAAGGATACGCGCGAGCTGGCCAAAGTCGCCGCGAACATGGTTGACTCCGCGCTGAAGGGGAACACACCCGAAGTGAATGACACCAAGACGTACAACAACGGTTCCAAAGTCGTGCCGTCTTACTTGCTGAAGCCGGTTTTGGTGGACAAAACGAATTACAAGCAGGTGCTGCTCGACTCTGGGTACTACAAGGCAGAGCAGCTACAGTAAACAGGATTAGGTTGAACCTGGCACCGAAGCCGGTGCCAGGTTCATGCCAGAGGCAGTTTTGCGGTGCATCTTACCCCTCGAACAAGATGTCTGACATCATCCTGCAGATGCGTGCCATCACCAAGACGTTCCCCGGCGTCAAGGCGTTGGATAACGTTAACCTGACCGTGCAGCGCGGGGACATCCATGCGATCTGCGGTGAAAACGGCGCGGGCAAATCGACGTTGATGAAGGTGCTAAGCGGGGTTTACCCGTACGGCAGCTACGAGGGAGAGATCTTATACGAGGGGCAAGAACGCCGCTTTCGGAACATCGCGGACAGCGAGGCGCAAGGGATTATCATCATCCACCAGGAACTGGCGCTGGTTCCACTCCTCTCGATTTGCGAGAACATTTTCCTGGGAAACGAGACGGCAAAACTCGGTGTGATCGATTGGGAACTGGCCGAACGGAAAGCCAAAATTGTCCTGGAAAAAGTCGGCTTGCGGGAACCGCCGGAAACCCTGGTGATGAACCTCGGGACGGGTAAGCAACAACTCATTGAAATAGCCAAAGCTCTGTCCAAGGAAGTCAAGCTGCTCATCCTCGACGAACCGACGGCGAGCTTGAACGAGAACGACAGCGAGAAGCTGCTCACTTTACTCCTCGAGTTCAAAGCACAGGGGATCACCTGTATCATTATCTCGCACAAACTAAACGAGATCAAAAAGGTCGCCGACCAGATTACGATCATCCGCGACGGTACGACGATCGAAACCCTCGACACGGAGGAGATCAGCGAAGACCGCATCGTCAAGAGCATGGTCGGTCGTGAGTTGAAGGACCGTTATCCCAAACGTGAGCCTCATCTTGCCGACACGATTTTAGAAGTCAAAAACTGGTCGGTTTATCATCCACTGCAGTCCGATCGCCAAATGATCAAAGATATTGATCTTTACGTGCGGGCTGGTGAGATCGTCGGCCTGGCCGGCCTCATGGGATCCGGGCGAACGGAGTTCGCCATGAGCGTCTTCGGCAAGGCTTACGGTCAACGCATCACCGGTGACGTGCTGCTCCACGGCAAGAAGGCTGATGTAAGCAACATCTCCAAGGCAGTCCAAAATGGATTGGCGTATGTCACCGAGGACCGCAAGACGTACGGCCTCAATCTTATCGATCACATCAAGCACAACATCACGCTGACCAATCTGCAAGGTGTTTCCCAAGCGGGTGTGATCAATGATATGCAGGAGTTGAACGTGGCCAACGACTACCGGAGCAAGACAAACATCCGTTGCTCGACCGTCTATCAGCAAACCGGCAATCTCAGCGGAGGAAATCAACAAAAGGTGGTGTTGAGCAAGTGGCTGTTCACCAACCCGGAAGTCTTGATTCTCGATGAACCGACCCGCGGCATCGACGTGGGAGCCAAGTACGAGATCTACACCATCATTAACCAACTCGCGGACGCGGGCAAAGGCGTGCTGGTGATTTCTTCCGAGATGTCGGAACTGTTGGGCATCTGCGACCGAATTTATGTGATGAACGAAGGAAAGATCGTCGATGAGATGCCCGCCAGCGAGGCATCTCAGGAGAAGATCATGCGCGCCATTATCCGAAACAAAAGCAAGAAACTATGATCACCGCTGCCGCCCCCCCCCGCTGCTGCCTCTGGCCCCCCCGCCGCCCCTGAGCCTTCGTCGCCGCCTGTGGCGACCAAACCCACCAGCTTCAGCACCAAAAGCAACATCCGCGAGTACGGACTGATGATCGCGCTGATCGTGATCATGGTGCTCTTTCAGTTTTTGACGGACGGCACGCTCTTTAGACCGCTGAACCTCACCAATCTGGTGCTGCAAAACAGCTACATTGTGGTCATGGGACTGGGAATGCTCCTGGTCATCGTCGCAGGCCACATTGACTTGTCGGTGGGATCAGTCGCGGGATTCATCGGCGCGTTATCCGCCGTGTTGATGGTAGGCCACCACATGAACTTTGTGCTCGCCGCCATCTGCTGTCTCATTGCGGGCGGCATCATCGGCGCAGCTCAAGGTTATTGGATCGCGTACCTCAAAATCCCGTCTTTCATCGTCACTCTGGCCGGCATGCTTGTCTTTCGCGGAATGACGCTGAATCTTTTAGGAGGCGAGTCTGTAGGGCCGTTCCCCGTAAACTTCCAACTGCTTAGCTCCGGGTTCATTCCTGATTTACCGACGTCCGCCTCTTTTCACATCCTGTCGATGCTGATCGGCACCTTCGTCGCTGCCACGATGTTTTACACCAGTCTGCGGCAGAGATTGTCCCGGCAAAAGAACGGCTACCAGGGTGGTCCTCTGGTGATTTTTATCATTGAACAAGCCGTGGTGGCGGGACTGGTTCTCTACCTCTCCTACCTCTTGTCCTCTTACCGCGGGCTTCCGAACGTTCTGATCGTGATGGGGGTACTGATTGCGTTCTTTAACTTTCTGACGGCCCGGACGACCATTGGACGACGGATTTACGCCTTGGGCGGCAACGCCAAGGCGGCAAAGCTTTCCGGCGTCAACACCGAACGGCTCACCTTTTTCACTTTTATCACCATGGGCGCGTTGGCAGCGCTTGGCGGGCTGATCTTCGTGGCGCGGTTGAACACGGCCACGCCGAAGGGAGGAGTGGGTTTTGAACTCGACGTCATTGCCGCCGTCTTCATCGGTGGAGCTTCTGCTTCCGGAGGAGTAGGGAAGGTTCTGGGGACGGTGGTAGGAGCTTTCATCATCGGAGTGATGAACAACGGCATGTCCATCATGGGCGTCGGGATCGATTGGCAGCAAATCGTCAAGGGTTTGGTGCTCCTGGCCGCCGTTGTTTTTGATGTGTACAACAAAAACAAGGTATGATTTCGAGTGCCCCTCGGAAGCCCCTGGATGTCTGTCGCGTTTCACATGGGATAAAATGGATGCACCGGTTGTTTGTTTGTTCACTGTGCGTGTCTTGCAGTTTGGCATTGGGAGCCTGTACGGGAGCAAAAAGCAGTACTGACACCGAAAGCAGTGGGACTCCAGTCAACCCATTCACCAACCCTGGCGCAGCTAATGTGCCCGGCGAACGCTCGACGGGCGCACAGCCCCAGAACAGATGAGTGATGTACCTTGCTTATACGAGCAGGCTGTGGTTTTGCCTCACCACCCTCCACGTTGCCATCGAGGTGCTGAAGCAAGGGATTCAGAGTCGGGCAGTTTAACTAAAACCCGCCCGGCTTCGAATGGAAGCTTTAGCCGGACGAGTGATCGGCGGTAGCTCGGGCAACCGTTCGGGCTTGTAGCCTACCCTTGTTGGAGGGCCGTTTGCCTCCGGCGGAGGAAGGTCTTTCTGGTTCACTGCCTTCGCGGACTCACTGCGCTCAGGATGACAGACAAAAAGCCACGCTGCCGATATTTATACACGCTCTGAGCAAGACCGCAGTGCCAGCGGAGTGCTTGCTGTTCACGCTGGTGCAGAAAAGGAGCCGGCGGAATCGGCGTCGGTTGCACACAGCCTGCCTCTAGAAGCAATCCGAATCCTCCAGCATGAGGCCATCTTTTCGCTTGTTCGCACTGGCTCCTTTGTTTCCAGCCGCTGCCCTGATGTTGCCGCTCGCCGGTTGTGTCACGGGTCTGGCGGATGCGACGGCGGAGCATTCCTACCCGCCTAAGCCTGATTGGCGCACCGTTGCGATCATCGCGGAAAGTCCCGCCCGCCGCTACATGGCGTTGGGTATTGTCTCAGCTTTCGGAGACGAGTTCGTCAAAGAGCCCCGCATGGAGGACCAACTCAGGCATCAAGCAGCCCTACTCGGGGCTGACGCCGTGCTCGTGGATTCAGCTTCCCGGCTTTACGACAGCGGCGGCCACAGCAGCGGCAGGTACAATGCCGGATTGGCGATCAAATACGCGGTGGAGAAGACCCGCTGACCTCCACCCTTCACTCAGCACAGCTTGCCGCCATCTTCCCAGCCAACCGCACCGCTCTATGACCCGGCAATGCTCACCGCCGGCCGGCCGAACCCGGACAGCCAGCTTGGAGCGCAAGTCTGCCGGACGTCGCCACCGGGTGGGACATGGTTGAAGGCGCAACTTGCCACTGCCACCGCGAAGATTACCCTCCGTTGGTTGCCGCTTCGTCGCCCAACCCGTGTTCCTTGAGCTTAGCGTAAAGGAGTTGGCGATGGATCTCCAGCCGGCGGGCTGCTTCGGTGCGGTTGCCGTTCGCCGTGCGCAAGGCCCGTGCGAGCAATGCCTTTTCCAGCCGCACGATGGCTTCATTCCAGGGCAGAGCAAGCAGCATGTCCAGGGTGTCCGCCGCACCGGGAACGGAGGCGGCTCCGAGCAGCAAATCCCCGCGGTCGATCACGACCCCGCGCACTATGACGGTCGCGTGCTGCATCGTGTTGCGCAGCTCGCGCACGTTGCCGGGCCAGGGATGGGAGAGCAGCGCCTGCGATGCCGCCGGGGACAACCTTTTGGCTGGTTGGTCCGCCGGAGCCAACTGGCGCAGGAAATGTTCGGCCAACACCAGAATATCTGCTCCCCGCTCCCGGAGCGGAGGCAGGGAAATGCACACCACGTTGAGCCGGTAAAAGAGGTCCTCGCGGAACCCGCCGTCGCGCACCATCGCGATCAGGTCGCGGTGCGTGGCGGCCACGATCCGCACGTCCACCGGCACAGGCGCGCTAGCCCCGACCGGGGTCACGATCCGGTCCTGGAGGACGCGCAAAATCTTGGCCTGCATCGGCAGGGTCATGTCGCCGATTTCGTCCAGAAAAAGGGTGCCGCGGTTGGCTTCGCTGAACCGGCCCACCCGCTGGTTGACCGCCCCCGTGAACGCACCTTTGACGTGGCCGAAAAGTTCGCTCTCCAGCAATTCCGCCGGGATCGCCGCGCAGTTCACCGCGACGAAAGGCTTGCCCGCCCGCCCGCCGTGGCGGTGCAGCGCGCGGGCGACTTCTTCCTTACCGGTGCCGGTCTCCCCTTGCACCAACACGGTCGCGTCACTCGGGGCCGCCAAGCCGATGAGCTTGTGCACCTCGCGCATAGCGAGGCTGGAGCCGATGAGCTGATCATGCTCGCTCGCGGCGGCGGCTTCCCTTCTGCCGGCACCCAAGCGCGGACGGCCCAACGCACGCTCCAACACCCCGAGCACCTGCTGCCGGCTGATGGGTTTGGTCAGATGGTCGAAGGCCCCGAGCTTCATGGCCTCGATGGTGTTTCCGCTGTCCGCGTAGGCGGTCAGCATGATCACCGGCAGTTCCCGGCAGTCGGGATGGTTGGCGTGCAGGCGGCGCAGGGTTTCCAGGCCGTCCATGCCGCGCATCCGCAGGTCGAGCAGCATCAAATCAAAGCCGCCGCATCCTTCGCCGCCTCCCGTCTCGTGCAACCGGGCGAGCGCGCTTTCGCCGGAAGCGGTCTGCACGGCGTGGTGCCCGAGGTCGGTCAACGTTTCGGCGATGCCTTCCCGGAACCCGGCATCATCATCGACGATCAGGATCTTGGCCATAGGAAGGAATTTCGATGACGAACACGGCACCCGGCTTGCCTGCGGCGGGAGGAAGGCAGCGCGTGGTGCCGCCATGCGCCTCGGCAATCTCGCGCACCAGGCTCAAGCCCAACCCTACACCGTTGGCGCGGGCCGTCACGAAGGGCTCGAAAATCCGCTCGGCGTCGGCGGGAGCAACACCCGGGCCGGTGTCGCTGACCAGCACCCGACAACGGTCCGCTGAGATCTCAGCCCCCAGCGTGATGCGCCCGCCGGGAGGTGAATGTTGCAGGGCATTGAGCAGGAGATTTTCCACGGCGCGGGCGAGGCTCTTTTCGTCAAAGCTCCAACGCACCTCGGCGGCTGGCTCGGGGTCAAGCGCCAGAGTGATTTTCGTGCGGTCGGCCGTGGGGGCAACGTCTTCCAGGCGGGCTTGCAAAAACGTGCGCAGAGGCACGGGCTGGGGGCGGATTTCGACCATGCGGGTCAGCAGCCGCAAGGCAGCCAAAAGTTCTTCCAGGCGGCCAATCTGAGGCAGGATGGCGCGCAGGGCGTTCTGCGCGCGTTCCGGCTCGGCGGCCAAGGCGTTCTCGCTGCGCAGGCGCATCGCGGCCAGCGGATTGCCGATTTCATGGGCCAGACCCGCCGCCATGCGGCCCAGCGCGGCCAGCCGATCCGCGCGGGCAAGGTCGCGTCCCATGCGGGCACTCTCTTCACGGGAGGTTTTCAGCCGGTCGTTGAGCCGGTTAAACGAGGCGACAATCCGGTCCAGTTCACGCTCGCCGGTCAGCGCGAGGGGCGGCAATTCCTCCAGCGGCGTGGAAGCGATGGCCTCCTCCAGAGTGCCAAGGCGATGGGTCCAACGGCGCAACGCCCTCAGGAGCCAGAGGCCGCTGCCCAAGGCGAGCAGGAGCAGCGCGCTCAGGCCGAGGGTCAACCGCCCGTAGGATTGCCCGATGCTCAGCGGAACCCGGGTCATGGTCCAAACCGAGAGGTCCGGCGGTGGCCCCGGCAAGGGGGCCGCGTGGAGCAGGACCGAGACATTTTCCCCGCCGTAGCGGCGCTCTGCAGGCGCGCGGGAGTCCTGACTGTCGTGGATGACCTGTTCGATCTGACCCAGTTCTGTTTGGGGCAAATCCTTCTTCTGCCGGGGTCCGTCGTGGGTCGGAAAAGCATAGGCCAGCGAATCGCTCCGTCCCTGCCAGAACCCTCCCTCCACCCCGGGATGACCAGAGAAGGCCACCGAGAGCATCCCTTCCAGGTCGGAACGTGTCTGGGGGTCGTCGAGCGGGAGCGGACGATCCTCAAAGGTCGTCCGGTAGCGATCGTAGCGCCGGGCCGCATCGTCCGCCGCGTGCTCGAGTTTTTCGTGTCCCTGGCGCAACTGCGCGCCCGCTCCCTGCTCGAAAAGCGAGTACATCAGGAACGCCAGTGCCAGGCAAAGCGCCAGCACCAACGCCCAAAGCGCCGTGAGCGCCGTCCGCAGAGAAAACTTCATACCTCGCGCCAGACGCCGGCTCAGAACTTGGCGATGAGCGACACGCCGCCCACCATCAAGGCAGCACCCAGGAGACGCATCGGGTGGGCGCGGTGTACTTCCACGTTGAGCCAGCCGAAATGGTCAATGGCGATGGAGGCAAGAAGTGCCGCCGTCACGTTAAGCCCCGTGTACGGTCCCGCTCCTACCTTGCCCACCAACACGAGGCCCGCGTACACGGCCACCGCGCCGATGACCCCTGCCAGCGGTGCCCACCAGGGCATGTCGAGCACCTGCTGCACGTTCGGCAGCGGCTTGTGCAGCACCGCGAAAGCTCCGAGGAAAAAGCAGACGATCAACGAAAACGACACCAGCGAGGCCAGCCACGGATTGACCAGCGACTTGTAGAGTTGCGCGTTCATGGCGCTGCCCATGGCCTGGAGCACGCCGCCGATGATAATGAAGAGATAGATGCCTGGGTTCATTGGATTTGAATAGATGGATGGACGGAATGGGTTGGTGCGTTTGACTACGGGCGAGAGGTAAAAGCTGGCTGGATGATGATCAGGGAGACTGGCGGTTCTGGAAACAGGCCGGGCGAAAGAAATTAGTGGCTGGCAGGAAGGAAGGTGGAAGCGAGGACCGCGAGCACCAGTGCCACCGGGGTCACCACGAGACCGACCTTCAGGAAAGACCACGCGCTGACCTCCTGCTTTTCACGGCGAAGCGCGATGAGCCAGAGAATCGTCGCCAGCGAGCCCGTCACCGACAGGTTGGGTCCGAGGTCCACGCCGATGAGCAGCGCGTTTCGCAGCGATTCGGCGACATGGTTCTGCACGACCGCCGTGCCGGTGATGAGGCCGCTGGGCAGATTGTTAATGACGTTGGAAAGCGCGGTGATGCCGAACGCTCCCGCCAGATCGCCCTGCCACGGCGGCAACTTGCCCAGCGCCGCCAGCGCCTGGCGGCTGGCGTCCAGCGCGCCGACGCGGTTGACCGCCTCGACCACCACGAACAGCCCTGCCACCAGCGGCAGCACGCTCCAGGAGACATGCTGGGGCGTTTCCCAGAGCGCCCCGCGATCTTTGATCAGCACGAGGCCCAGCGCCACGGCGGCGACGCCCAGCGTCGGTGCGCCGAGATCCACCCGGAACGCCGAGGCCACGAGCAGCACGATCACCGCCAGCCCGATGCAACCGAGGGCCAGTTTGCCGGCGGCGGAAAGCTTGGCGGCTTCGGAAGGTTCCTCGACGGTCCCGGCCAGATCCTGACGGGTCACAAAGAACAACGCGGCCCCGGTTGCCGCGATGGCCAGCAAAGAGGGGACGCCAAAAAGCTTGAGCCATTCGGCCAACGGAGGCATGTGGCCGCCGAAAAGCACGAGGTTCGCCGGGTTGGAAATGGGCAGCACGAAGCTCGCGGCGTTGGCGACCAGGGCACAGGCGAACAGATACGGCAGCGGCTTTTCCACCCTGGCCGCTTTGGTCGCCGCCAACACGGCCGGGGTCATCACCACCGCGGTCGCGTCGTTGGACAAAAAGACGGTGACGACCACACCCACGCCGTAAATCAGCCAGAACAAGCGCACGGGGGATTCCTTGGCGTGACCGACGGCGAGGGACGCGCACCAATCGAACACCCCTTCGCGCCGCGCCAGTTCGGACAGCAGCATCATCCCGGTGAGAAAAAGGTAAACGTCCAATCCCTTGCCCACCGCATGCCACGCGTCGCGCCACGGCAGCAGGCCGCAGACGATCAAGAGGATCGCCCCGGCGGCGGCCCAGATCGCTTCGGGCAGGTTGCGCGGACGGCCCAGAACGCAGGCGATGGTTAAGGCCGCGATGAGCCAGGTGGCGGCCACCGGAAGCGGAACGGAAGGCAAAGTGAAAAGGTGCATACGGTCATGTGACTTCGCGTGTCGAAGCGTGGATCACGCGGCGGCAGGCACCGCCCCATTGCTCATCCCATTTGTGCCGAGCGTATCTTTAACCTTTTCCTTGGTCTCAGGCATGAACAGCCAGAAGAAAGCGAGGCCCCCGGCGGCGATGGCGGCCAGCATGTAAAACGTGAAGTCGTTGCCCCTGTGCTTGGCGACTTCGCCGCCCACGTAGTTGCTCAGGAAAGCTCCGCAGCCCTGCGCCGTGGCAATGGCTCCCTGCGCGGCGTTGAAACGCCCCGTGCCTTTGGTCAGGTCGGCGACGATGAGCACGCTGACGACTCCAAAGATGCCCGCGCCCAATCCATCCATGCACTGCACGGCGATCAGCGCCGCCGGTTTATCGCTCAGCGTATAAAGGACACCACGCACCGCCAGCGCGGCGAAGGCGAAAAGAAAGAGCGGTTTCCGCCCGATTTTGGACGCCAGCCGTCCGCTGACCGCCGCGACGATCAGAAACACCAACTGCGAGGCCACCATGTAGCCGCTCGTGTAGAGAATGGCCGTCTGCGCGCCCGCATTCTTGGCGAGCATTTGCGTGACCAACGGCACCATCGCGGCGTTGGCGAAATGGAAGATCACGGCCGACGCCATGAAAATGAGCACCGCGCGTTGCTTGAACAATTCGCCGAAGCCTTTGAGCAGATCTTTGATTCCCTGGAGCACACTGCCCTGTGTTTGCCGCACTTTTTCCTGGTCCGGTTCGCCGTCCGCGCCGCGCGCCAATTCGTAGTCGATGTCGTCGGCTCGGATCATGGAAACACAGGCTACCGCCGCGATGCACAACCCGCCGACGAGGTAGAACATCCATCTCATCCCGAGGAAGTACCCGATGGCCCCCAGCGCCAGCGCCGCAGACATGTTGCCGCCGGCGTTGAACGCCTGGTTGGTGCCCATTTGCCGATCCATGCGCTTGCGGCCCACCAGCCCCAGCGCGACGGCGGCCAGACACGGCGGAAAGATGGCGCCTGCCGTGCCGATGAGTGCCTGGGCCGCGGTGACGACGGGCAGGCTGGTAAACCAGACGGTCGCCAGGCACGCCGCCGCGATGAAAACGATGCCCACGATCAGCAGAGCGCGCTTTTGCTGCAGGCGGTCGATGAGCGCGCCCGTCGGAGTCTGGGCCACGACTTGCGCGAGGTTGCCCGCCGCGAGCGCCGTGCCGATCTGCGCGGGCCCCCAGCCCACGGCGGACTGGAGAAAGAGGGCCACGTAAGGCCCCATGCCGTTTTGCACGTCGGCGATGCAGAAGTTGAGTGCCATGAGTGCCCGCACGCTGCCGCGTTTGCTGGCATCTACCCCGCTGCCATCCTTGGATTGCTCCCCTTCGACTTGGACAGCAAGCGGATGGAATGAGTTGGCAGGATGGGCAAGCGAGTGGTTCATGGGAAAACGTTATGGGACGGTGCGTGCTGGCCACCCTTTGCAGGAGTTGTGCCCTCCCCAGGAAAGGCCGTTCTCAGAGGAGAGCAGCGAAAGAAGCTGAACGCCAGCCGGATGAAAGCCGGACGACCGGTGTCCGGTAAGCGGACAACAAAAGTCGTCAAAGGTTATTGGAGATGGTTGGACGCTGGCAACGGGCGGGTTGTCCGGCTACCGGACGATGCACGTCCGGTTAGCATGCAGAAATTACACTTGTGCCACCAGAAATTTTTTATCACAAGTTATTCTCCTGCAATAGTTTATCGTTTTATTAATGAGTTGGCACATCACCTGCAAATAGGAGAATGCGGCAGACGAACTCTCTAGGAACATTCACCAAAAGGCCCTGAAGACGCCTGCCACCCAAATTCGAATCAAACAGACAATTCCATGATCAAACGCAAATACTTTCCGCTGGCCGCAGTCGCCGCCGCCGGTCTCCTCACCGCTACCTTCGGCCTCGGTCACCAGAGCGTGTCACACGCCCAGGACAACCCGCCCACTCCCCCGGCACCGCCCACCGCCGACCGTGATCGCCCGCTGCCGCCCGGCCCGAAAGAAGGCGGCCCCGGCTCGGGTCCGCGCGGCGAACGTCCGCCGCACCCTCCGCATCCCCCTCGTCCGGAAGAGGATCAACCGCCCGCTCCTCCGGTGGACCCGCGGGCAGCCCCCGCCGCCGTGAAGACGGCCAACGACGCGCTCGCGGGCCTGAGCGCCGGACAAGTCTGGATGCGCACCGCTCCTCGCGGTGAGCAGCAGGTACAGGCGACGCTGGTGTTCCAAAGCAAGGAAGTCGCCCGCCTGGAATTTGATCCCGCCAATGGCTCGCTCCTAGCGCGGGGTCAACACCTCCCGCTCCCGCCCGACGGTCCCCGGGGTCCCGCGACAGGCCCGCGCGAGCCGCGCGGTCCGGCCGCCCGACCGAACCAGCCTGCACCTATTGCGCCCGACGCGGCGGCGGATGCGAACGATCCCATGGATGCCCCTGTTTTCCCGGCTCCCGACGCAAACGTTCCTGCGCCGGCCCCAGTCGCTCCAGTGAACCTCGACCCGATCAAAGCGAAGCTCCCTGAGATCGTCAAGGCACTGAGCATCGGCCAAGGTGCGGAAGTGATGCCGCGTGAAGGATTCTGGAAGGTGCCGATCATCTACCAGAACCGTGTGGTCGGCGAGCTGCGCCTCGCCGGTGACGGCACGAAGATCATCCAGGATTTCGGAGCGTCACGCGACGCGGCGGTTTTTGCTCGTTAAACACTCCCAAAATTTGTCAACTGATACAACCCGATTGCTGGGAACGTCTCTTCCCAGCAGCCGGTATTCGCGTGGCGAGCCTGCTTTCTCGTAGAAGGATGGTCTCTCTCCTAAGATCTTGGAGTTCTAATCCTGCGAGATCTGCCTTTTCCGGTGGTGGGCGAACGCACCGCGCACAGCTTACTGGCCGCCGGTACCTGAAGTCAGTTCTTCTGGTCGGAAGGTGGCGTGATGGGCCGCCTCCGCCAGCTCTCCTGCGCCGCGGGGTACCCTCGAACAAGGTCGCGATGGCCTCCTCGTTCGCCGCGCAAGCGCCGCGTTCGGTGATCAGGCCGGTGACCAATCGCGCCGGGGTGACGTCAAAGGCATAGTTCGCCAGTGGACTGCCATCGGGCGTAATGGCTACTGTTGCCATGGTCCCATCGGCCGTTCGCCCGGTGACCTCGCGCACCTCACTCGTTTCACGTTCCTCGATGGGAATGTCGCGAACTCCGTCTTTGATGCGCCAATCAATGGTCGGAGAAGGCAGCCCGACGTAGAAGGGGATGTTGTTGTCGTGTGCCGCCAAAGCTTTAAGGTAGGTGCCGATCTTGTTGCAGACATCCCCGGCGGCGGCGGTGGTGCGATCGCTGCTCACGATGCAAAGATCCACCTGCCCGTGCTGCAGGAAGTTCTAGGGTCACATCTAAACTCTTTGACATTGTTCTGGTTCTTTGACGTAGCACCATCGGAATATTGTCTGTTTGAATCTCCTTTATGGCCTCTGCCATTGGCAAGAAATCAGATGTCAAAGAGTTTAGACGTGACCCTACAGGCTTTCCTTTGAGGGTGTTCAAGGGTGAAGGTGGTGGATGCTTTCCAAGACGATCATCCAC